>JAYQIN010000002.1:1102500-1105664 GCA_038141665.1 Thiothrix sp. | reverse complement strand
GAAAAACACCATAAACATAAAATTTTACTTTTTTTATCTGCTATGAGGTCTTACGCAGATGATTTAAAGGCAAATAAATATAAATTTATATATAAGAAAATTGAGGATAGAGATTTTAAAGATTCATATGAAGATAAATTAAAAAAAATAATTTCATCAAATAAAATTCAAGAAGTCTCTTTTTTTGAGATTGAGGATAAAAAATTTGAAAAAAGAATTATAAGTTTTATGAAAAAATTGAATATAAAAATAAATATGATTTCTTCACCAATGTTTATGTGTTCAAGAATAGATTTTAAAGAACATATAGAATTAAATAAAAATAATTTAATGGCAAATTTTTATAAATACATTAGGAAAAAGAATAATATTTTAATTGAAAGCAATGGTCAGCCTGTTGGAGGTAAATGGAGCTTTGATAAAGATAATAGAAAAAAGATTCCTAAAAATACCAATATACCTTTGTTTCCTAAAATTAATGAAACCAAACATACAAAAGCCCTTAAGCCAATTATTGAAAATATGTTTCCTAAGCATCCAGGAAATACGGATAACTTTTGGCTTGCAACCCATGTTAATGATGTAAATAAACTTTTAAATTTCTTTATTAAAGAAAAATCAAATTTGTTTGGCGATTATGAGGATGCGGTAACACAACAAGATAATATAGTTTTTCATAGTGCTCTTAGTCCCTATTTAAATTTAGGTCTTGTTACACCAGATATAATTATTAAAAAAATATTGTTACATCATGATAAAACTCCAATTAAATTAAACTCTCTTGAAGGTTATATCAGACAAGTTTTGGGGTGGAGAGAGTTTATGCGCGGAATTTATCAAAATTATAGTCATGATATGGAAAATAAAAATTATTTTAACCATACTAATAAGATGAGAAAAACCTGGTATGAAGGTAATACTGGATTACCACCACTAGATCACGCAATTAAAAATGCTGATAGATATGGCTGGTCACATCATATTGAAAGACTTATGATTCTCTCAAATATAATGAACCTTTGTGAAATTAAACCAACGATTGTATATAAATGGTTTATGGAAATGTTTGTTGATTCTTCTGATTGGGTTATGGTGCCAAATGTTTATGGTATGGGCTTGTATAGTGATGGAGGAATATTTTCCACTAAACCATATATTTGTGGTTCAAGTTATTTTCTTAAAATGATGGATTTCAAAAAGGGAGAATGGTGCGACACTATGGATGGTTTGTATTGGCGCTTTATAAATAAAAATAGAAAATTTTTTTTAAGTAATGCGCGGCTTGCAATGATGGTAAGAATTTTTGATAAAATGAAACCAGAAAGAAAAAAAATAATTTTAGATAAGGCTGAAAAATTTATTAAAGAAAATACTTTATGAAAAAAGAAAATCTTCCATCAAAAATATGTTTGGTTTGCAAAAGACCTTTTGTATGGAGAAAAAAATGGAAATTAAATTGGGATGAAGTGAAGTATTGCTCTAAAAAATGCTCTTCTGCTAAAAAAGTGAAAAAAATATAAAAAAATTTGGATAAAAAATAAAGCCTGATAGTGTCCTACTCTCACATGGGGAGACCCCACACTACCATCGGCGATACACCTTTTCACTTCTGAGTTCGAAATGGTATCAGGTGGTTCAAGTGCTCTATGGCCATCAGGCAATTCTTTTCACAATGCAATCTTTAGTACTTAGCGTTTTAACAACCAATATACTTGGATGTTATATAGTCAAACCTCACGGGTAATTAGTACTGGTTAGCTTCACATATTACTACGCTTCAACACCCAGCCTATCAACCTAGTCGTCTACTAGGGCCCTTTAGGGAACTTAAAGTTCCAGTGAGAACTCATCTTGAGGTAGGCTTCCCGCTTAGATGCTTTCAGCGGTTATCCCTTCCGAACATAGCTACCCGGCAATGCCACTGGCGTGACAACCGGAACACCAGAGGTTCGTCCACTCCGGTCCTCTCGTACTAGGAGCAGATCCTCTCAATTCTCAAACGCGCACGGTAGATAGGGACCGAACTGTCTCACGACGTTCTAAACCCAGCTCGCGTACCACTTTAAATGGCGAACAGCCATACCCTTGGGACCTGCTTCAGCCCCAGGATGTGATGAGCCGACATCGAGGTGCCAAACACTCTCGTCGATATGGACTCTTGGAGAGTATCAGCCTGTTATCCCCGGCGTACCTTTTATCCGTTGAGCGATGGCCCTTCCATTCAGAACCACCGGATCACTAAGACCTGGTTTCCCACCTGCTCGACGTGTCTGTCTCGCAGTCAAGCACTCTTATGCCTTTGCACTAACCGCATGATTTCCGACCATGCTTAGAGTACCTTCGCGCTCCTCCGTTACTCTTTAGGAGGAGACCGCCCCAGTCAAACTACCCACCATACACTGTCCCTGACCCGGATAACGGGCCTAGGTTAGAACCTCAAACATACCAGGGTGGTATTTCAAGGGTGACTCCACCTGAGCTGACGCCCAAGCTTCAAAGTCTCCCACCTATCCTACACAGATAGGTTCAAAGTTCAGTATAAAGCTATAGTAAAGGTGCACGGGGTCTTTCCGTCTAGCCGCGCGTACACAGCATCTTAACTGCGATTTCAATTTCACTGAGTCTCTGGTGGAGACAGTGTGGCCATCATTACGCCATTCGTGCAGGTCGGAACTTACCCGACAAGGAATTTCGCTACCTTAGGACCGTTATAGTTACGGCCGCCGTTTACCGGGGCTTCGATCAAGAGCTTCGTCCGAAGACTAACCCCATCAATTAACCTTCCGGCACCGGGCAGGCGTCACACCCTATACGTCCACTTACGTGTTTGCAGAGTGCTGTGTTTTTAATAAACAGTTGCAGCCACCAGGTCACTGCGACCCTTATTAGCTCATAGAGCAAGTCTAATCACCGACAAGGGCGCACCTTCTCCCGAAGTTACGGTGCCATTTTGCCTAGTTCCTTCACCAGAGTTCTCTCAAGCGCCTTAGGATTCTCACCCCACCCACGTGTGTCCGTTTAGAGTACGGCTCTATAATACCTGAAGCTTAGTGGCTTTTCTTGGAAGCATGGCATCAACTACTTCTCACCATAAGGTGATCGTCATCACGTCTCAGGATAGTGTGTTTCCGGATTTACCTAAAAACACTCCCTACACGCTTAAA
>JAYQIN010000002.1:0-1097500 GCA_038141665.1 Thiothrix sp. | reverse complement strand
ATATATGTTAAGTTGATCAATTATTTTACATTAAATATTTTGATATGAAAAAAACTTCTTATAAGTTAAATAAATTAATCATTATAGTCGTGGTTATTCTTACTGCTATATATCTATATAACAATAAGCCATATAGCTTATTTGAAATTAATCGAATTAAATCTTCTGAGTGACTTAGACGTACAAAGTACGAAAGAATATTACAAAATTCTAGTAGATAACCATAAAAAGAAAGCTACTGATCTTACATCAAAAACTTTTCAAGTTAAAAAAAATGAAAATATTAGCCTAATTCTTAAAAAGATTAACTTTAAAACGCCAAATGTTGTCCTTAAAAAATCAAAAAATTTAATTGCTTTTATAATATTAAAGTAAATGATGAAATAAAAATAACATATTCTAAAAAAAGTATAACTTTGATAATAAAAAAGAACAAAATTAATGAGTGTGTATATGATGCAAAAAGTAATTCAATTAAAAAAGTTTCCACAAAAATTAATATTTATGAAAAGCAATTAGTTTTCTTTAATGACATAAACAGTTCTTTTTATAATTCTGCTTTAAGTTCCGGCATGAATCCAAATGAAATTATGTCTCTTGCTGATATATTTGGCTGGGATATTGATTTTGTGAAAGATATAAGAAATGGCGATAGATTTGGAGTTGTAATTAATAGAAATTATTCAAACAATATTCTTAAAGACAGTCTAATAGAATATGCTTTCTTTAAAAACAGAAAAAAAACACTTGAAGCATATTATTTTAACGGAAAATACTATACTTTTAATGGTAATTCTATGAGAAAACAAGGTTTAAGAGCTCCTATAGATTTTTATAGAATATCATCACATTTTAATAGAAAAAGATTGCATCCAATATTTAAAACAGTAAGACCTCACTTAGGAACAGATTATGCAGCTCCAGCTGGAACTCCTATTTATTCTACTGGTGATGGTAAAGTGATTTTTAAAGGAACAAAAGGAGGTTATGGTAAAACCATTATTATTAAACACGGAAACATATACACTACACTTTATGCCCATATGTCAAAATATAAAAAAGGTATCCGTGTCGGTAAAAAAGTTAAACAAAAGGAAGTTATTGGGTATGTTGGCTCAACTGGCTATTCAACAGGGCCACATGTCCACTATGAATTCAGAGTTAGGGGTAAGCATAAGAATTCTCGTACAATAAAATTTAAAAAAGGAAAAAAACTTAATAAGAAAAATATAAAAAAAATGCATGAAATACATAATACCAATCAAAGTATTTACTCGTGGTTTAAAGAGGCATATAAATAGAATATGAAAAATGAAAGACTTTATATAGGTATACTATCTGGCACAAGCATGGATTCAATAGATTGTGGTATATATTGTTTTCAAAAAAATAAATTTAGAGAAATAGCTTTCTATGAAAGTGCATACCCTAGAGATATCAAAAATGAAATAAAAAAAGATTTTAATAATTTAAAAGAAAATCACACTAAAAGTAAACTTCATATAAGGCTATCAAATGAATATAGTAAGATAGTTAATAAAATTTTAATTAAAGAGAAAATTAAATTTGAGGAAATAGAGGCTATTGGTATGCATGGCCAAACCATATCACATCTCAAGCATGGTGATAAAAACGTATCAATTCAACTGGGAAGTGCAAAAAATCTTGCGAAAGAAACAAAAATTAAAGTGATTTCAGATTTTAGAATTCACGATATTGAAAATGGTGGTGAAGGAGCTCCATTGGCTCCTCTTTTTCATGATTATGTTTTTAGAGATTCTAGAAAAAAAAGAGTTGTTGTAAATATTGGTGGAATATCAAATGTTTCTTTATTAACAAATTACAAAAATGATAAAATTTTTGGATTTGACTCTGGTCCTGGAAATACTCTAATAGATTCATGGACAAAGAATAATTTTAATTTTGACTATGATGAAAACGGAATCATAGCTAGCAAACACCAAATAAATGATAATTTATTAAATATTTTTTTAAAGGATAGTTACTTTAAAAAAGAAGTGCCTAAAAGTACAACCACCGAATACTTTTGTTACGACTGGATAATGAATAAAATTAAATTAAATAAAATTTCATATGATAAAGGTGAAGTTTTATCAACCTTAACCATGCTTACCGCTAAAACTATTGTAGATAGTATTAAAGATAACTATTATGATTGCGATGAAATTTTTTTAAGTGGTGGTGGCGCTTTCAATAAAACTTTATTTTCAAATATTATGGAGAATGTTAGTATAGTTTTTCCTAATAAAATAACTGTTAATAACACAGAATCATTAGGATTTAATCCAAAATCAGTAGAAGCTGGTCTCTTTGCTTGGCTTGCGATGAATAAAATTAACGATATTGAATTAGATTATACAAATGTTACTGGTGCAAAAAAACCCTGTACTTTAGGAAATATATATAACTTTATGTAGAGAATGAAGAACCACATCCACAAGTTGTAGTTGCATTAGGATTTTTAATTACAAATTGTGAACCTTCTAGGTCCTCTTTATAATCAATTTCAGCGCCAGTCAAATACTGAAAGCTCATCGGATCAACTAATAAAGTCACTCCATTTTTTTCAACTTTTGTATCACCATCTTGGATATTTTCATCAAATGTAAATCCATATTGAAAACCAGAACAGCCACCACCCGAAACGAAAACTCTTAATTTTAAAGAGTCATTTTTTTCTTCTTCTATAAGATTTTTCACTTTATTTGCTGCAGCTTCAGTAAATACCAGCAAGTCATTACTATCATAGTTTGTTAAATCTACTTGAGTTGATTCTGACACTTAATTCTCCAATAATATATTTATTAATCTTCAATTGTAGTACTATTTTTTTTAGATTCAATATCTATTTTGTATAGTTCTATTTTTTCGTCTGTATCGCACACTATCATTCTGCCATCAATTTTGGCCCCAACTTCCATTTCTATAGATCTTATAAAATATATCGCCATTAATAGTAGCATCAGATCCTAATTGAATTAAGCCGTATGCGTAAACATTCCCATTAATGGTACCATTTATTGCTACATTCAAAGCGTCTACAGAACCTTTAACAACTGAAGATTTGTTAATATATAGTTTTGATTCTTTGTTCTTTATTGCAACAAGTGAGCCATTTACAGTCGCTTCAATATGAACAATACCTTCATATTTTAATTCTCCGGTAATTAAAATATCCTTTCCAATTAAAGTATTAATATTGTTGCTCATTATTTTAGTATTTCTCTTATTTAATTAACTTCGAAATTGAAATTATAAACTTTTCCCTTATAGTTGATATCTAAGTATATATTATTAAATATTTTTTTTTTATTAATTTTCACTTATCCACTAACCATTTGAAAATTCTTAAAATTAATTGTATTTTTCGTTATATCAAAATTTACTCTATTACTTTTTTTATTTTCGATATTATTATTTTCTAAATAATATATATTATACTTTGCTTTTATTTGCATGTCGGGTTTATTAGATAAAACTAAGAAAGAGTATTCATAGAAATTTTCGTTAATAGATGGCTTAATAATGAATTTTTCAATTGAGATTAAATTATTTAAGTGTTTTGAATTATATAAAAATTTATAATAATTAATTTCTCTCTGCAGCTCTAATTTCTCTTCTTCTCTTTTAAAAAGCTCTGATTCAATTTCTTCAGCAGTTGCTAGCTTATATTTTATGGCATCAGTATATTTTTCGAATACATCATTTGCTTCTTTATTATTTATCTCTAACTTCTCTATATAATTTTTATTTTTTATTATTTTTTCTTTTAATAACATTATTTTATTATTCAGCTCTAGATTTGAAGCATATGAGTCCTTGAGTATTTTGAGAATATAATTGTTACTATAAATTAAAAATATAACTGAAAGAGCTAGTGCTGTTAAAAAGATAGCGCCCAACTTTAAATAAAAATTCTTTTTTGACGCTACAATATATTTATCTTTTTTTATAAAATTTTTGTTCATTTCAATGCTTCAGCTTCATCAAATCCTAACATTATATTCATATTTTGTATTGCTTGACCTGCAGCACCTTTAATCAAATTATCTATTGCAGAAATTATTGTGATTTTATTATTAGTTCCTTCATGAATCGATATAGCAATATTATTTGTGTTTACTACATCAGAAATTTCATATATTTTTGAATTTGAAGTTTTTACAAATTGATCGTTTTCATAGAATTTATCATAAACATCAAGTATTTCTTCACTTGATATGCTCTTGTTTAAATCAACATATATTGTTTCAAGTATTCCTCTATATGTCGGGAGTATATGAGGAGAAAAAGTGATATTCACATTTGAATTTGATGCTTTATTTAATTCTTGTGTAATCTCTGGGCAGTGTCTATGTTTATAGAAATTATATGGTATAAAATTATTATCAATTCTTTTTTTAAGGCCCGACTCTAATTTTTTTCTACCAGCACCGCTATATCCTGATTTTGCATCTATGATAATTGTTTCCTGGTTTATTAATCTTTCTTCTAGCAGCGGAAATAAGGAAAGTATGGCTGCTGTTGGATAACATCCGGGTTTGCGACTAAATCTGAATTTCTAATTTTTTCTCTATTTAATTCAGTTAACCCATAAATTTTCTTTGAGAGTAAATCAGGACACATGTGTTTTTCACCATAGAACTCTTCCCATAAACTTTCATCATCTAGTCTATAGTCAGCTGCTAAATCAATTATTTTGGTGCCGGAATCCTTAAAGTCAAAATAAGCTTTCATTGCCGTCCCATTAGGACAAGCAAAAAAAACTAGATCATAATCGGAATAAACTATTTCAGAAAAATCATGTAATATATCTTCGCAATCCAACTCTGAAGAAAAAACATTAATTTTTTTTCCTGCATTACTAAATGAAAATAAGTCAATATTGCTGATTTTAGAATGAACCTTTAATAGCTTTAATAATTCTATTCCTGTAAACCCAGTGGCGCCTACTATTGCTACCTTACTCATAATGTCGTCTCAATATATGTATAAAATTTTTATAATTATACATATTACAGCAACTAAGATACTAATTAAAACAATTTGAGCTTCTAAAGTTTTGTTACATTATAGAAAAATAATTTTTTTTTAAGATTTAGAGGTATAAATTGGCTTTTTTCTGTTTGGATAACAAGAAGTGCAGATTTTACATGTCAGCCCATAACAACTTCTTGCAGTACAGTACTCTCTTCCATAAAAAATTATTTGAAGGTGAAGTTTGTTCCAAAATTTTTCATCAAATAAATTTTTAAGATCTTTTTCAGTCTGAAATACATTTTTTCCACTTGTTAGACCCCAACGTTGAGCTAATCTATGAATATGTGTGTCTACTGGAAAGGCAGGATGGCCAAAGCCTTGTGACATAACAACACTTGCTGTTTTATGCCCTACTCCAGGGAGGTTCTCTAGCTCATCAAAACTTTCAGGTACTTTACCCTTAAATTTTTCGCAAATAATTTTAGATAATCCTTTGATAGCTTTTGATTTTTTTGGCGCAAGCCCACAAGGCCTAACAATTTTATATATTTCATCAACTTTGAGATCCTTCATCTTGTATGGATTATTTGCTTTTCTAAATAATAATGGAGTTACTTGATTTACTCTTTTATCGGTGCACTGTGCACTTAGAAGAACTGCGATCAAAAGCTCATATATATTTTTATGATTTAAAGGAATTGGAGTTTCAGGATAAATTTTATTTAATATTTTTAATACTAAATCTGCTCTTTCAACTTTTTTCATTTCAAAATATGCCTAAATCTGAAGATATTTCTTACACTTAATAATAATTAATTTTTTCTATTAATTTATATATAATTATACATATAATGATAAGTATGATGCTATATAAAACGTTGCATATTATTTTTATGACTGCATGGTTTGCTGGACTTTTCTATCTTCCAAGATTGTTTGTATATCACTCTATGGCGGATGATAAAATTAGTCTTGATAGATTCTTAATAATGGAAAGAAAACTCCTCTATGGAATTATGACTCCAAGTGGAATTTTAACTGTGGTTTTTGGTTTTTTACTAACATATTTCTATTATCCTGTTTACTTAGAGCAAACTTGGCTGGTGCTAAAGATCCTATTTGTGGCAACTTTAATTTTTTATCATATATGGTGCATTAATTTGTATAAAGATTTTCTAAAAAATAAAAATAAGCATACTCATGTTTGGTATAGATGGTTTAATGAGATTCCTGTCATTATATTAATATTTATAGTAGTTTTAGTTGTATATAAACCATTTAATTAATTTCTAATAATTGGAAGAAGTTCTTCCATGGCTTTTCTATAAACATCTTTTTTAAAATCTATAACAATTTTCATAGGTTTTTCTTCAGTTACCCAACGCCATGAATCAAATTCAGGTCGACTTGAGTTTAAGAAATTAATATTTGAATCATCAGTATTTAATCTTAATAGAAACCATTTCTGTTTTTGCCCAATACATAGCTTGTTATTTGTTCTCCTCTGGTACTTCTTGGGTAAATCATATTTTAACCATGATTTTGTAATACCAAGAATTGAAATATCATTCTTTTTTAACCCTATCTCTTCAAATAATTCTCTGAACATTGCAGACTCAGCATTTTCATTTTCTTCTAATCCTCCTTGAGGAAACTGCCATGACTTTTCTCCAAATCTTTTACAAATTAAGAGTTTATTTTGTGAATTACACAAAATAATTCCAACATTTTTTCTGTATCCGTCATTATCAATCATAATATGCATTAAAAATTATTAATTAATACATATTATATTAGATGTGTTATAAAATAAACATTATGAATATAGCCCTTTTCGATCTAGATAATACATTAATCAACGGAGATAGTGATTACGAGTGGGGGAACTTTCTAGTTGAGAATAACTATGTTGATCCAAAATATTATAAAAAGAAGAATGATGTTTTTTTTGAACAATATAGAAATGGTACTCTTTGTCCAATAGAGTTCGCAAAATTTTCTTACGAACCTTTAAAAAAATATAATATTAAATTTCTCCTTGAGATAAGAGAAATATTTTTTGAGAAAAAAATTAAACCAATAATACGCTCAAAAGCAGAAGACCTTGTAAACCTGCACAAAAATAATGATGATGTTTTAGCAATAGTTACAGCAACAAATTCTTTTATATCAAGGCTATCTGCTGATTATTTTAAAATGGATAATCTTTTGGCAACTGAGCCTGAATTTAAAAATGGTGCATTTACTGGTGAATTATCTGGGGAACCCTGTTTTAAAGAAGGAAAAGTCAACAAAGTAAAAGAATGGATAAAATTAAATAAATATATAGATATAGATGAAATGTATTTTTATACAGACTCACATAATGATATAGAATTACTTGAATTTTGTACAATACCTGTTGCTGTTGATCCTGATAATACCTTAAGAGAAATATCAATCAAGAACAACTGGAAAATAATTAGTTTAAAATTATGAATTATTTCAAAAGTTTTTTGATTTTATTATCAAAAGTATGATTTTGTGTTCCAAAACTTGCTACTTTCAATGCACCAAGCTCTGAAGAAAGCTCTCCTATTTGCTCTAATGTCATTTTTTTATTTATTCCATAAACTATTCCAGCCCTATATGCATCTCCACATCCTGTTGGATCTTTTGGGTTATCAACTTTTGGGGTTGGGATGTTTAATTCCTCATTACCAGTCAAAATTGTAGAGCCTTGATCTCCGTTAGTAATAACCAATATTTTATTTTTATTTGTTATATCTTTTGTTGATAAACTTGTAATTTCACTATACATCTTAAATTCGTAATCGTTCATTACAATCCATGATGCATTTTCAGTAAAAAAATCTAATTCATTTTTATTAAACATTGGCATTCCTTGGCCTGGATCAAAAATATATGGAACTTTCATTTCAATAAGTTGCTTTGCATGTTGTATCATTCCATCTCTTCCGTCGGGTGATATTAATCCAAGCGATATTGATTCATCAGTAGGAATTTTAACCTCATGGGCATACTGCATTGCACCTGGATGAAATGTTGTAATCTGATTTGCTTCTCTATCCGTTGTTATATATGCCTGCGCTGTATAACTATCATCAATTATCTTAATATGATCCGTGTCAATTTTATTTTTTTTCATCCATTCTATATATGGTTCTGCATCATTACCCATTGTTCCAATAACTATAGAGTCAGCTCCAATTCCTGATAAATTGTAGATAATATTTCCTGCACAGCCACCAAACTCTCTTCTCATATTAGTACATAGAAAAGATACATTAATATTATTGAGTTCAGACTCAATTAAATGATGTTCAAAATTTCCTTCAAAATTTAAAATATTATCATAGGCGAATGAACCACATACAACAGCTTTCATAAGTATTACCAAGAATTATTTACTAAAATTAATCAAGCTATAATATACTATTGAATAAATATATAAAGCTATTTGAAAATTTAAATGAAAAAGAAGAAAGTAATACTAATCATAGGTGGTCACGATCCTACAAGTGGTGCAGGCATTTCTGCAGATATAGAAACTTCATCTCACTTTGGCTGTCATGCTATATCTTTGCTCACCTGCACAACAATTCAAAATACAAATAAGATATTTAAAGTAAATAAAATGCCAAAAAACTATATTATTAATGGTTTTAAAGAATTAATAAGTGAGTTTAAAATTAATGTTATAAAAATTGGACTTATACCAAATATTCAAGCTTCAAAAGAAATTTTAGAGTTGTTAAATAGTACAAAAATAAAAAATACTCCAGTTGTTATAGATCCAATTATAAAATCAGGCAATGGAAAAATATTAACAAAAAATAATAATCTAAATTTTTTATTAGAAAATATATACCCTAAAGCAAAATTACTAACACCAAATTTACAAGAATTTAAACTATTGAAAAATTTTAAAAAAAAGATTGTAAAGATAAGATTGAGAATATCATAATCACTGATTATGAAATAAAAAATAACTTTTTAATTTTGAAATTAATTAATAATAAAAATAATTTTGAAAAAAATTTTAAAATTACAAAATATAAAAAAACTTATCATGGGACAGGATGCACTTTTGCTGCAGCAATCGCTTGCAACATTGCCAATCAAAAAAATATTGAAAACTCTATTAAAATATCTCTTAGGTATATGAAAAAAACGATCCTTTTATCCAATATAAGCGGTAAAAAACAATCTTTTTTAAATAGGAATTTTTTATGAAAGGTTTATATGTAATCTTAGATGAAAATAATTTTGATTTTTCTAATCTTAAAAATTGCGTTCAGCATATGATAAATTTTAAAATTAGAATTTTTCAAGTTAGAGTTAAATCAAAATTTAACAGTTTTCATATTGATACAATAATATCTTTAAAGGCATTATGCAAACAAAATAATTGTATTTTATTACTAAATGATAATGTGAAGCTTGCTGATGAGCTTAACTTGGATGGTGTTCATATTGGATCAGATGATTTAAATTTTATTGAAGCTAGAAAAATTCTTGGTAATAATAAAATAATCGGGGTGTCTTGTTATGACAATTTAAGTGATGCACTTACAGCAGAAAAATATGGAGCTTCTTATGTTTCCTTTGGCTCAGGTTTTAAAACCTCTACTAAAATTAATCCTGTAAAACTCAATATTTCAACATTTAATGAAGCAAAAAATATTTTAAAAATACCTATATGTTTGATTGGCGGTATAAATACTAATAATGTTCAAGATGTAATTAATCTAAATTGTGATTTAATTGCTATTTCAAAAGGGTTATCATCTAAAAAAGATGTAGAAATTATTTCAAAAATATATTATGAAAAAAATAAAATTATCTAATAAAGCTTTTATTGAGTCTTCAAAAATTTTCCTGGTGGAGTTAATTCTCCTGTCAGAGCTTTTAAAAATGTAAATTCTCTTCCAGTTTTTATCAAAAAAGGTAAAGGAGCTTATATATATGATTTAGACGGTAATAAGTATATTGACTATATAGGATCATGGGGGCCAATGATACTTGGTCATGCTAATACATCTGTTATCAAATCTATTGAAAAAGCAATAAAAAATAGTACTAGTTTTGGTGCTCCAACATTATTAGAAACAAAATTAGCAAATTTAATAAAAAATAATTTTCCTTCCATGGAAAAAATGAGAATGACGAGCTCAGGAACAGAAGCTACTATGAGTGCCATCAGGCTAGCTAGAGGCTATACAAAGAGAGACAAGATTATTAAATTTGAAGGTTGTTATCACGGACACGTAGATTCTTTATTAGTAAATGCAGGATCAGGGTCAGCGACATTTGGGGTTCCCTCTTCTCCAGGGATACCAGAAGATTTAATAAAAAATACTGTTTCTCTTGAATACAACAATATTGAAAATATTGATAATTATTTTAAAAAAAATGGAAAAAAAATAGCTTGCGTTATAGTTGAGCCAATTGCAGGAAATATGAATTGCATTTTGCCAGATGCAAAATTTATTAAAAAACTTAGATCTTTGTGTAATAAGTATAAATCTATTTTAATTTTTGATGAAGTTATGACTGGATTTAGAGTAGCTAAAGGTGGAGCTCAAGAAATTTTTAAAGTAACTCCAGATATAACAACTCTTGGAAAGATTGTTGGAGGTGGAATGCCTGTTGGTGTCTTTGGAGGTAAAAGCAAGTATATGAATAAACTTTCACCTTCTGGACCAATTTATCATGCAGGAACTCTATCGGGAAATCCTATAGCAATGACAGCAGGATTAAAAACTTTAGAACTATTATCCAATAATAATTTTCATGCAAAGTTAGAAAGCAATACTAAAAAATTGATGGATGGTCTTAAAAATGCAGCAATAAAATATAATATAGATTTTCAAACTTCTTATGCAGGAGGAATGTTTGGATTTTTTTTCACGGATAAGAAAAAGATAGAAAATTTTAATGATGTAAAAGAATGTAATAGCATAATGTTTGAAAATTTTTTCAAGATTATGCTTTCAAAAGGAGTCTATTTTGCTCCTTCTTTATTTGAAGCAGGTTTTATTTCTAGCAAACATTCGCAGAAAGACATAAATTACACAATACAATCTGCAGAAGAAGCATTTAAAGAGATATCTAGAGGTAACTTGTAGTTTGACTACATATTTTTCTTCGAATCAATAAAATCTTTTATACGATATAGTCTTACTAAATAATCTTCAATTTCCAAAATTACTTGTTTTTCATCAAGCGACATTGGTAATATTTCTGCTAGTCTTGAACCTACCCAGCCAGATTCTGTATAGTACTTTGGAGCATCATCATGATAAAATTTTGGGTATTGATCCAAAATATTTTTTAAAAAATCTGAATAAGGCATTAATTCTTTTGGTATGTCTATAAATTCTGGTTCTTGCATTTCCTCAACTTCAGCCCGTATCAAATTGTCTGACTGAATCTCGGATTCTATAATTTTAAATCTACACTTACCTCGAATAGTAATTCCTAGTAAGCCATCTCGCATTTGTTCCCAGTCTGTAATTTTACAATACGTTCCTACTTTATAGTAATCATCACTATTTGGCTTAGTTAAAGATATTCCAAAGCCAGTATTATTTTTCACACAATCTTTTACCATGTCAAGATAACGAGTTTCAAAAATTCTTAAAGGCATGTATCCTCCAGGAAATGTAATTGAGCTTAGAGGAAAAATCGGAATATTGTTTTTCATTTTTTTAATTTAATTGTTTTAATATAACGCTAGTATCACCATTTGACATTACAATTACAATATCAACATTGTCTATATTTTCATTTAATTTATTTACAATATTTTTCGAATTATCATATATTTTAATATCTGAGTATTTTTTAAGCCAAGAAATTTCTCTTTTTGAATAAATATACAGTTCATCGACATTATTGAATGATTCTAGAAATGTTTTTTCATGAGTTCCAGAAACCATGCTATTAGAACGAATTTCAAAAATAACAGATATTTTTTTTGTTGGGTGCATGGATTTCACAGCTTCAATACTGGAAGATATAGCAGTTGGGTGGTGGGCAAAATCATCATATAAAATAAATTTTTTATTTTCTACTAATTCTAACCTTCGCTTTACGCCTGAAAATTTTTCTAAAGCTTTGATAGAGTCGATTTCACTAATACCAATTAATTTTGCTGCAGCAATGGATGCACTTGCATTTTTTAGATTATGATCGCCAAAAATATTAGAAATACTTTCTATTCTTTTATAACATTGCTTATTTGCCCAACACCCCATTGACAAAAGAGATTTTATATTTGGATCATCATCATTATAAATAATATTAGAATTTCCTGGCATTGTCCTAATTAAAAAATGAAATTGTTTTTTTATTTGATCAATATTCTCAAATATATCAGAGTGATCAAATTCCAAATTGTTAATAATTAAAACGTTAGGTTTATAATGAAAAAATTTCGATCTTTTATCAAAAAAAGACGTGTCATATTCATCTCCTTCAATAATAAAAAAATCTGAATCAGTATATCTATAGCTGACATTTTCTTCTTTATAAATTCCTCCGACTAAAAATGATGGATTTTTGCTATTATCTTCTAAAATCTTTATCAACATTGATGTTGTCGTTGTTTTTCCATGAGTTCCTGAAACTACAAAAACATACTTGTTTTTCAAAATATTATTTTTGATCCATTCCGGTCCAGAATAATATTCAAGATTATTATCTAAAATATATTCTACAGATTTGTTGCCTCTTGATTGTGAATTACCAATAATTACAGCATCAGATTTTTTCAAATCTTCTGTTGGATCCTCTGTTTTATTTTCTTTTATGCCCAACGATTTGAGCTGATTACTCATTGGGGGAAAATATGCTTTATCTTGACCTGTAACTTTAAAGCCTTTTTGCAAAGCTAATCCTGCCAATCCAGCCATGAATGTTCCACAAATTCCTAATATATGAATATGCAAATTATTACCTGGTAAACACCCAGTCCGAGTCAGATGAAAGATTTTTATTATAAATATAATTTTCTTCTTTAAATTTTTTTAAATCTTCTGGGTTATTGATTTTATTCTTAATAATGTATCTACTCATTAAACCTCTAGCTTTTTTTGCATTAATGCCAATAATTTTATAATTTCCATTTCTTTTTTCTTTAAAAATTATATTTATCAACTTTGCTTTTAACTTATCTTTTTTTATTGATTTAAAATATTCAACTGATGCTAAATTTATTAAATAATCACTATTTTTATCTTTATTTATGACTTTCGTAATTTCTTCACCCCAAAAATCATAAAGATCATTATGCTTTCCTATTTTAATTTGTGTACCCATTTCTAATCTATATGGCTGAATTAAATCAAGAGGTTTAAGAATTCCATACAGTCCAGATAAAATTCTTAATGAGTTTTGAGCGAATAAAAAATCTTCTTTTTTAAAATCATCTGCTGATATGCCTTTATAAACATCTCCTTGAAATAGCAATAATGCAGGATGAGCGTTATTTTTATTGAATGGCAATGACCACTTTATATATCTTTCGTAATTCAATAATGAAATTTTCTCGCTAATATTCATAAGTTTAGATAGTTTGTCAGTTGAATATTTTCTAAGCGTATTGACAATTTTTTTTGAATCTTCTAAAAAAGGAGGGATTGTAACCTTTGAAATTATATCTTTATTACAATTTTCATTAAGTTTTTTTGCTGGCGATATTACTACTAACATTTTTTAATAATTTTCCAATATTTATATAAACGAATGATGACCTCTTTCGCTTTTTACACTAAACCAACTTATTAAATATTGCAAGTCTTCGGTTATTGGTTTTAAATTTGTAATATCTTCTCCTTTTTTCAATATTTTAAATGCTTTGCTAAGTATCTTGTAGTCATCGTTGCTTATTCCATATCTTTTTAATCCTAGCTTATTTAAACAATAGTGTTTTGACGGATTTCTACCAAGTAACATATAAGGGATTACATCCTTTGATACTCTTGCACCGCCTGCTACCATAGAAATTTTTCCAACTCGTACATTTTGATGAATTAATGAGTTTCCACCTAATACTGCATAATCTTCAATCATGCAATGCCCGCCAAGAAGGCAAGCATTTGTTATAATAACATTATTTCCTATAATGCAATCATGTCCTACATGACTATTAGCCATTATGAGAATATTACTAAAAATTCTTGTTGGTTTATCTTCGTTTGTAGATCTGTGAATTGATGTATGTTCTCTTATAATATTATTTTCAAGTATTTTGACAAAAGTTTTTTTATTAACATTAAATTTTAAATCTTGTGGATCTGAACCTATGATCACATTATCATATATCTTATTGTTAGCACCAATTTCAGTATCTTGATATATAACACAATGAGAGCGAATTTCAGAATTATCTCCTATTTTAACATTTGGATGAATAACAGAGTATGGGCCTATTATTACATTGCTACCTATTTCTGCACTCTTGTCAATGATTGCCGTTCTATCTATATTATTATTCATAATTTTAATATTTTAAGAAATTCATTCGCATCAATTATTTTAACACCAAGTTTATCTGCTTTCTCGACTTTTGATCCTGGATCTGAACCAACTATTAAAGCATAAATTTTTTTACTAACAGTATTGGATATATTGCCTCCATTACTAATGATATGCTCTCCTAATTTTTGTCTGGATATATTATTGAGCTTCCCTGTTATTACATAAGTTTGATTATTTAATATGTTTGATCTCTGTGATCTATTTTTAGTGAACTTTAAACCTTTATTAATAATATTATTTAGAATATTTATATTACTCTTATCATTAAAGAAATTATATATATTTGATGCTGCCACAGGACCAATATCTTTTAGTTCTAAAATATCATCATAATCTGCCTTAGATAACTTATCTATAGATTGATATTTTTTTGCAAGACTCATTGCAGTTACTTCGCCTACTTCACCAATTCCTAAAGAGAATATAAAATTACTTAATTTAACTTCCATTCTACTGTTAATTGAATCTAAAATATTTTTTATTGATTTTTCACCTAATTTTATTTCATATTCTTTTCCACTATCTTCTCTTATTGCTGTATTCATAACAAAGTCGTTTAACACCTTTTTATCTAAATTATATAGATCAGATATATTTGATAAGATTTTTATCATCAACCAATCTATTTATTAATTTTTCTCCAATGCCTTGAATATCCATGGCTTTTTTACTCACATAATGATTAATAGCTCCTTTCTTTTGAGCAGGGCATTTAAGCCCACCACTACATTTTGCAAATGCCATTTCCTTCAATTTTTCAATTTTTGAGTTACATTCTGGGCACTTTTTAGGTAGTTGTATTTTTTTTCTTTTTGAATTCTTCTTAACTACTTTCACAATTTCAGGTATAACATCTCCAGCTCTTCTTACAACTACAGTATCTCCAATAAAAATATCTTTTTTGTTAATTTCATCCATATTATGAAGGGTAGCGTTTCTTACTATGACTCCTCCAACTTCTACAGATTTTAAACTTGCAACTGGTGTTAAAACGCCTGTTCTTCCTACCTGAAATCTTACTTTTTCAATTACTGTTGATTTTTCTTCTGCTGGAAACTTATGTGCTATTGCCCATCTTGGCGCTCTCGAAACATAACCAAGTTCTTTTTGATACTCAAGACTGTCAACTTTATAAACTATTCCATCAATATCGTATGGTATTTCTTCTCTCATTGAATATATTTTTTTATAGAATTTATCGCAACCATTTATTCCGACTACCAACTCATTTAAATTACATGTCTTAAATCCCCAATTTGATAAATTCTTTAGAACCTGCGATTGTGTTTTTATATTTATATTTTTAGATGTATATCCTATTGCATAAAAAAAAGCATCTAAAGGTCTGCTTGCGGCTATTTTGGAATCAAGTTGTCTCAAGCTTCCTGCTGCTGCGTTTCTTGCGTTAGCGAATTTTTTTTCATGTTTTGAAGAATTTATAGACATGAAACCTTTTTTAGAAATAAATACTTCGCCTCTTATCTCAATAACCTCGGGAATGTTGTTACCAATTAGTTTTAATGGTATAGATTTTATAGTTTTAATATTTTTAGTAACATTTTCACCAGTAGTTCCATCTCCTCTTGTGGCTGCTATATTTAAAATTCCCTTCTCATAAAGTAAATTTATAGCTAACCCATCTAATTTTGGCTCAACAGAAAATTGAATTTTTTTTCTATCAATTAGTAATTTTTTTTCTAGTCTCTCCATATATTGTTCTAAATCCTTTAAATGAAAAACATTATTTAAAGATAACATCTGTTGCTTATGTTCAACACTTTCAAATTTTTCAAGTGGTGCTCCTCCAACTCTTTGTGAAGGCGAATCATTAGTAATTAAATCAGGAAATAAATCTTCTAGAGTAATAAGCTTATTAAATAAAGTATCATATTCATGATCAGAAACCTTTGGAGCATCTAAAACATAATAAAAATGATTTAATAAATTTATTTTGTCTCTTAAATCTTCTAAATCTTTTTTAATTACTTTTATATTTTTAATACTCATTTTTATATGAATTCACTTTATTTTTAAGATTTTTTATAGCTTTTCCACTTAATTTCATTTTATTTGAGTCATATAGTGCACCCTTATACTTTTTTGAAAATTCTTTTGCATCAGAGTACATTTCATTGAAGACTGCCAAAGGATCTATATTCATAGGTAATTGCATAAAAAAACTTATTCCAGTCACTTTAGAATTATCTATTTTTTCTCTATCTAAATAGCCAGGGTTTTCCATATTTGTTATAGAATATTTCAAACATCTTAAGCGATCATCAGCATAGTATTTTTCGAAGTAACCATGATCATTAATAAATATATTTTTTTTATCCATGTAATAATAAATATCCTTTATTTTATAGTAATTTTCAGCTATTGAATATATCACTAAAAGAGATTTACTCTCATTATTTCCTAATGATAAGGACAATTGTCTAGGCTTTCCTGATGATAAAGTGATATCTTTTTTTAATTTTTGAGAGGCGCTAGAACTAGTTAAAGAAATATTTACATTTTTATTTACATCTAATTGCTTATTAGATCTTATTTCTATGGGTTTTTTTATATCGTAATTCTTTGTTTTATATACTTTATATTTTCTATTATTTTTACTTGAAAAAATTATATAAAAAACAATAAAAAATCCTATTAGAAGAATTATTAATCTAAATTCATTATCATACACCTTGCATAACCTATATAATTTTTACAGTTGATCTTGCATGCTTACATTTACTAATTTAGATACTCCTTTCTCTCCCATTGTAACACCTATTAGTTGCTCAAC
Organism: Thiothrix sp.; assembly: GCA_038141665.1. Classification (GTDB taxonomy): domain Bacteria; phylum Pseudomonadota; class Gammaproteobacteria; order Poriferisulfidales. The sequence goes on along the minus strand of JAYQIN010000002.1, from coordinate 1,080,162 downwards.
ATATTCCATTGTAATTTTTTTATGTGTTATAACAATAAATTGTATCTTTTCACTCATCTCTGTAAATAGATCACAAAATCTTTCAATATTAATATCATCTAAAGGCGCATCAACTTCGTCCAACATACAAAATGGAGATGGGTTTAACGAAAATAATGCAAATACAAGAGACAATGCAGTTAAAGCTTTCTCACCTCCAGATAAAAGATTTATTGATGTGAGTTTCTTCCCAGGTGGGCTAGCATAAACTTCAACGCCTGTTTTTAGTAAGTCATTTTCAGTCATTTTTAAATATGCTTTTCCACCATTAAATAATTTAGGAAAAATTTCTTGAAGTTTTTTATCAACTTTTTCAAATGTATCTCTAAATCTTTCCTTTGTTTCCTTATCTATTTTTTTAATTGCATCTTCTAAAGAACTTAATGCAGATAGTAAATCTTCTTTTTGCATAGCCAAATAAGATTTTCTTTCTTCATATTCTTTAAATTGCTCAATGGCAGCAAGATTTATTGGTCCCATTCGGTCGATAGCTGATGTTAACTCGCTCTCTCTCTTTTTCCATTTTGCTAAATCATAATTTATGTCTGCATCAAGAATAGATATATTATCAATACCTAATTCTTCTAACTGTTCTTTTGTACTCTTGACTTGACCAACAATCTCTTGAATATTTTTTTCATCTTCTGAAATTTCATACCTAATATTCTCGATTAAAGATGAAATTTCAGATTTATTATTTTCTAACGATGATATTTGATCTGTAAGTTCCGTTATCTTAGATCTCTGGTTTTTAAGCTCTTGATCTTTCAAATTCTGAATTTTTAAACTTTCGTTTAATGATTTTTCTAATTCTGACAACTTATTATCGGGTGAATCACTAACATTTTTTAACACTTCAACATTGCCAGACATCGATTCTAGTTCTTTATTATTTAAATTGATATTATTCTGGAGATTACTTACTTTAACCTTTTTTGTTTCACTATTAAGATCCAAATCATATAAAGTATTTTTTGCATCATTATAAATATTTTCTAAATTACTTAAATCTGAGTTCAATTGCGATAATTGAGCTTCATTTTTATTTATAAATTCTTCTATATTAGGAATATCCTTGCTTAATAGGTTAACTTTTTCTTCAATAGACTTAAGTTCTTCACTAATTTCTTCATGTCTTTTTAATTCGCTATAAATTTTAGTATCAATATCTTTTTTTATTTGCTCATTTTTTTTAGCCAACTCATATTCATCAGATTGAATTTTTCTAACTATATCTTTTATTCCTTCAAGCATTTTATTTATTTTATTTGAGCATTCTAATAATTTTTTACTGTCATCTGATTCATTTAAAAGCTTATTAAATAACTCAATCTCTTTCTGATAATCTTTTATTTTAAGATCAAGCTCATATGATTCGATTTTTTTTAGCTCAGTAAAGATTTTTTAAGATGTACTTTTATATTCATCCACATCTTTTTTAATTCTAGCAATATCATCTTCATAATTTTTAATTAACGATTTTTGACTTTCAATATATTGATTAGATTCATATAATTTTTTTCTATCATTTTCCAGAATCTGTTTATTATTTTCTAATTTATCGGTAAAATTTTTTTTATCTTTTTCTAAATCTTGAATATTTCTAAGACATACTTTTTTCTTGCTATCTAAATCTAAAATTTCATTATTTAAATTTTTTAACTCACTATTATCTTCATCAAGCCTTCTTCTTATTTTCTCTATCGAGGCTAAAGCATCTTCATACTGCTGCTTATTTCTTTGAGCGCCATCTTTTTCATATTCTATTGCCTGTTCGGTCCTTCCAACTTCACTTAATGCATCATAGTAATCTTTTTGAGTTCTATTCATTTCTTCATTAAGTACCTGGTAATTGTTTTTTATTTTTTCTATTTCTGAATTAATTGTATTTATTTTTAATTTCTGCTTCTCGAGGTTTGTTTTTTTTGATTCTATCTTCTTATCTTTACTTTCTATTTTTTCTTGGAAATCTCTTATGCTTATGGCCAATATTTCTGATTTAATTGATTTCTTTTCATTTGATAATTTTTTAAACTTATCTGCCTGTATTGCCTGTCTTTCTAATGTCTTTAGTTGCTTTAGAACTTCGCTAATAACATCGTTGAGTCTGTCTAAATTTTCTTTTGTGTGTGATATCTTATTTTCTGTTTCCCTTTTTCTTTCTCTGTATTTAGATATTCCTGCAACCTCTTCTAAATAAACTCTGAATTCTTCGGGCTTTGATTCTATTAATTTTGATGCTGTTCCTTGGTTTATAATCGCATAACTTTTTGGGCCAAGACCAGTACCAAGAAAAATATCTAAAATATCTCTTCTTCTGCAATGACTATTATTTAAAAAATATTTTGATGCGCCATCCCTAGTAACCTCTCTTTTAACTGAGATTTCATCATATTGAGCATATTGTCCGCCAATTCTATTTTCCGTATTGGAAAAAAGAAGCTCTACATTTGCATAATCATTTGGCTGCCTAGTATCTGTTCCATTAAAGATTACATCATCTATACTATCACCCCTAATATGCTTTGATGTTTCACCAAGAACCCATTTAACTGCATCTATAATATTAGATTTACCACAACCATTAGGTCCAATAATTCCTGTTCTCTTTGTTGATAATGATATTTCTGTTTTATCAACAAAGGACTTAAATCCTGAAATCTTAATATTTGTTAATCTCAATGTATTTCCTTTTGATAATAATGAGTTGTTTTGTTAAATTACTTACATATAATGCATACATCATGAGTAATAATATATTAGAAACATTTGAAAATCCAAATATAGATAGGGACTATACTATCAACTTTGAAATACCTGAATTTACTAGTCTTTGTCCAAAAACAGGACAACCAGACTTTGCTAATATATTGATAGAGTATATACCAGACAAACTTTGTGTGGAATTAAAATCATTGAAACTATACTTTGTATCTTTTAGAGATAAGCCAGGGTTTCATGAAGACCTTACAAATCAAATTCTAGATGACTTAGTTAATCTTCTAGATCCAAAATTCATAAATATTAACGCAGAATTCAATGTAAGGGGTGGGATTTATACTGCTGTTAATGCAACACATGAAAAATAGTTTTTACTTTTCGAACTTATTTTTTAGTTCAAAAAACATTGTGATGCCTGTTAAGTCTATTTTCTTCCTTATATAATTTGATAAATATCTTAAGTAGTCTTTTGAAAGCTTATCCACATAAGTACCATGTATTACCAATCGTATTGGGTTATTACCACCTTGGTGCACGTATCTTATTTTGATTCTTTTTCCAGCATATGCTGGTGGCTGATGTTTAAATACAGCATCTTGTACTAATTTATTTAATAAAGAGGTATTAATAGATTGTTTACTCTGCTTAAATATATTTATAGCTGAACTGACTAATTTTTTAAGACCAGTACTCTTTAAAGCTGAAATTTTATATATTGGTATATAGTTTATGAATTTTAACTTTGTATCAATTCCATAACATAATGTATGTTCTTCATAATCATCAATTGCGTCGGTTTTGTTGAGTCCAATTAAAGCTGGCTTTCCTAATTCCATAACTCTGCTTATTAAAGATAAATCTTGATCTGTTATTCCGTCAATAGAGTCGATTAAAATTATCACAACATCCGAAGCTTCAATTGTTTTCAGAGTTTTAATAACACCTATAATTTCAATGTGCTCTTTTGTCTTACTTTTCTTTCTAATACCAGGTGTATCAACAATATTAAAATCATATCCATATTTTGATATTGGTAATTTTATACAATCTCTTGTTGTTCCAGGTTTATTTTGAGTTATTTGCTTTTCTTTTCCGATCAAGGAATTTACTAATGTAGATTTGCCAACATTAGGCTTTCCAAGTATAGCTAGATCTAATCTTTGATTATCATCAGAGGAAGTCATTTCTTCTTTTATGTCAGAGTATATCTTGCTTAGAACGTCTTTAATGCCTGAGCCATTTTTTGCTGAAACAAGAGATATATCTTTAAAGCCTAACTCAGAGAATTCGCCACGTGAAAGCTCTTTTTGTGTTTTATCAATCTTATTTATTAACAAATAAATTTTTTTATGTATTTTTCTAAGATTACTAGCAATTTCTATATCAGATGAAACCAACCCTTCTTCTGCGTCAACAATAAACAATAAAAGATCAGATTCCTTAATTGACTCATAGGTATTCGACTCACTTATATTGCTTATTTCGTCATCTTCAAAAAATAGGCCGGCTGTATCAACAACAAAAAAACTTTTCTTTTCAAAATTACAAACTCCTTGTTGACAGTCTCGAGTATATCCGGGAATGTCTGCAACAATTGCATTGTCTGTTTTTGTGAGCTTATTAAATATAGTTGATTTTCCTACATTTGGTCTGCCCACTAAGGTCACTATGCTTTTCATTTTTTATTCAGTATTTGAAACGTTAATTTTCTTTAAAGAAAAATCTTTATCAAGCATATAAATCGAGTCCATATCTACGTGCATTGATTGAATTTTATTTTTTATTTTCATTCGGCCTGATATCGATCCAGTATTTGCATCTAGAATATGTAAATAATTTTCGATATCACTTACAATTATATAGTCATTATAAAAAACTGGAGAACCAATAAGCCTTTTATAAAATTTATTTTGTTTCCACTTGGTCCTGCCTGTGTACTTATCTAAACAAACAAGCACTCCTTCATTATTTATATAAAAAATATTTTCATAATTTGATATTAAACTGTTAATTGAGGACGCCTCTTTTTTCCACAAAACTTGACCGCTATAACCATCAACTGCAACCGCGCTTCCCTGATATGATACAGCATAGATTATTCCGTCATCTATTAATACAGATCCGTCAATATCGTTTAATCTGTCAATAATAGTCTCTGTTTTTGTAGCTGGGATCTGAATTTCCCAAACAACATCGCCATTTGATGTGTTGTATGAAATAATTTTTCCGTCTTCAAATCCTACGTAAACCTTATCGTCATAAATAATTGGAGTGCTTGATCCTCTAATCGAAAGTTCAGACGGCATTTGGGAATTTATCCATACAAATTTTCCTGTAGAAATATCAATGGCTGTTATCTTACTATCATTTGTCATTATAAAAATTAGATTATTATTTGTTTTAGATATTGACATGACCTCACTTGACATTATTCTTTGCCATAAAATTTTATTATTTTTATAATCCAAAGCAGTAATAGTATCTTGTTTAGAACCAAAATATATCAAGCTAGAATCTACTACAATTCCAGAAAAAATATCTAAATCAATTTTTAAGGATTCAATTACATTTCCGCTATCTGAAGATGCGATTATAATTTCTCTTTCGTTTGTAGGAACAAAAATTTTATCTTCATATTTATAAATATTTAAGAAAGAATATTCCTCTTCAATTTCACCAGATATATCTTTTTCCCAAAGTATTGAAACCTCAGTTTTTGAAACAAAATCAGGTAATTCGTTATATGGAAGAATTTCATCTTCAAAATATTTTTTTACAAATTCAGGAGTTAATTCTGGAAAGAATCTTTCAACAGATGAGCAAGAACTTAGAAAAATAATTAAAAAGGGTAATATCTTTTTCATAATGCATTTTAGTTCTTAACAGAGTTTTTCTTCATTATTAAATTTTCATTATCAATGGCAGAAGCATTTAGTGCCTTATCATAAAAATTAAAAGACTTTTCTTTATCGCCCTTAAATTTGTATATATCACCTTTTAATTCAAATAATACATGCTTAAAAGCATCTTTTGATTCTACTTCATCAAGATTAATGAGTGCATCGTCATATTTTTTTTCTTGTATATTTATTAAAGATATTTTAATTTTTGCAAGGCTGTTATATGTTTGATTAATGTTAGTATTTACAATATCTTCTAAATATTTTTTTGCTTTATCGTAATTTTTTTTTTTCAAATTCCTGCTTTGATAAAATAAAATATGACAGAACTTCGTATATAGTGTTTTCATATTCTTCAGACATTTTCTTTTCTATATCAATATACTCTTCATCGATATTTATAGAATTCACTAGTTCGCTATAAAGATCAGACGCCATTAAATTCTTATCTCTCTCTATATGCTGGTAATAATTCCAAGATAAAGGTATAGATATGCCCAATAAAGCTCCAATTAATAAATATTTTGAATTGTCACGACACCATATTAGTATTTTATCTGTAAAATCAATATTTTCGCTGCTCATATTTTATCCTTGTTAAATTTTCTTGAGGTACTCAGCAAGTTTATCAATATTAATGTTTTCTTGCTCACCTGTGTCCATATTTTTAAGCTGACACATGTTTCTCTTTCTTTCGTCATTTCCTATTATAACACAATAGTCTGGTGATAATTTATCAGCTTTTTTCAACTGTGACTTCAAATTTTTATAACTATAACTGCTTGATACAATATATCTTTTTGAAACACTACGGATAATTTTTGAAATTGTTTCGCTAAAACAATAATCTTTATTATCTAAAACTATAATATAAAAATTTATTTCTTCATTATTAGACTTCACAAAATTTGTATATTCAAGCAATCTTTCAATTCCAATTGCAAAGCCTAAAGCGGGCAGTTTTTTACCACAAAGACTTTCAAATAAATAATCATATCTACCGCCTGCACAAATTGTATTTTGCGCATTATCTGTGTCATCTAAATACTCAAAAACAGTCCTGTTGTAATAATCCAAACCTCTAACTAAATTATCGTCTTGTACATACAATATATCTTTATCATTAAGAGCTTCGAGAAGTTTATTAAAGTGAAATTTAGAATCAGTAGACAAATAGTCGCTAATTTTTGGAGCTGTTTCTAGAATTTTTTTTGTGTCTTTATTTTTGGTATCTAATATTCTTAAAGGATTATTGTATAACTTATTTTTTTCATTAGCATCAAAGTCAGCCTCATATTTTTTTAAATAATTAACAAGTACGTCAATATATTTTTTTCTGTCTTCGTTATCTCCAATTGAATTAATCACAAGTTTAGGATTTATCTTAAGTTTTTCCCATATATAACTCGCTAGGTTAATTATTTCAAAATCAGCTTCAAAACTAATTATGCCTGTGTACTCAACACCAAATTGATGAAATTGACGATATCTTCCTTTTTGCGGCCTTTCATGTCTGAAAAAGGGGCCAGAATACCATATCTTATTAATTGAGTCGTTTAGTCCGTTTTCTATTAATGATCTTGCGCATGCAGCTGTTCCCTCTGGTCTCATTGATATGGGATTATCTTTGGAATCACGAAATGTATACATTTCTTTTTCAACTATGTCTGTTCCATCGCCAATAGATTTTACAAATAAATTTGTATCCTCAAGAATAGGTGTCTTTATCTCTTTAAAGGCAAACTGATTTACTGAAGAAATTAGACAATTCTCAAGATCTCTAAAAGATTTTGCTTCATTTGGTAAGATGTCTCGCATTCCTCTAACAGACTGAAATTTTTTCATTTTTAATTATTCTTTAACTGTTATTTTTCCTACATTAGTATCAGGATTAAAGTAAGGGATACTAATTAATCTATTATTATACTTTATATTGACTACAGTTGCGTCACCAAATAATATTTCAAAAGGTGCTAAAATATTGATTTTTAGCGTTTTTCCTTTTTTAACAAGATCAAAAAAAACGATATCTTGATTAGAATCAATAATTTCTGTCCAAGAATCCGCACTATATTCAATTTCTAAAAAAGTTTTTCCTGTAGTACGCTCTGAAACATCAGCTTCAGTACTCTTACTATTTATATTATTTTCAGACTCTTCGGAAAATGACTTATCATGATTTTTATCTGACGATTCATCTATAAATATTTTATTTTCATTTATGGTGATTTCTTTCGTAATTACTTTCTCATTTTCATTTTCTACATTTTTGCTGTTGCTAGCATTAACATTTGATTCATATGTTAGTGACGAAGTGTCATTTTTTGTATCTTCACTTTTGCTGTAAAAAAATAGAGAAAAAATTAAAAAAATTATAAGAAAAGAGAGAAAAATTATTATCTTTATTTTACTTGTAAAAATCTTTTTTTTATTATTTTTTTTACTAGGGGTTTTTTTATTTTTTTGAATTTTTCAATATCAGGTAGACTTACTTTAACGCCAAGGAAATTAGCATAATTATTAATATAACCTTTAAGGAATAAATAGCTTTTAAAGGCATTAAATTTTGAATTTTCAATATTTAAAATTATTTCTTTCTTTAGCCTAAGCTCTATGCAAACTTCTTCTACCGATAACTCTTTTTCTTCTCTTTTTGATTTTAATAATTTACCAGCAATTTTTAGAGAATCAGAATTTTTCATATAAGCTAATTATCTAGTTCTTTGTGAATCTCATCTTCACTAAAAAAGTAAGATATTTCAACTTTAGCAGTTTCTGGAGCATCTGATCCATGTACTGCATTTTCATCAATACTTGTTGCAAAATCTTTTCTTATTGTTCCAACCTCTGCTTCTTCGGGATTTGTAGCTCCCATGATTTCTCTATTTTTTAATATTGCATTTTCACCCTCTAAAACTTGTACGATAACTGGGCCTGATGTCATAAATTCAACTAATTTTGAGAAAAAAGGTTTTTCCTTATGTATTGCATAAAAACCTTCAGCTTTTTCTTTTGTTAAATGAACCATTTTTGAAGCAACTATTTTTAAATTATTCTCTTCAAACCTCTCTGTAATTTTTCCAATAAGATTTTTTCTTACTGCATCTGGTTTAATTATTGAAAATGTTCTTTCTATTTGCATTTTATACTCCTATTGTTTTATTTTGCTTCTTCAATCCAATTCATTTGTATTGATTCAAGAATTTTTTCATTTGATTTGTTTGGGTCATCTTCAAATTCTTCTAATGCACAAATCCATTCATGTAAATCTGTGTATCTAATATATTGAGGGTCTATATCAGGATATTTTTCAAGCAATTCAAAAGCTATGTCTAAGCTATCTTCCCATTTTAAACTCATGTATTAAAACTCCTTAATGGTTTTCAGAGACCATATTAATAGTATATTTTGGTATTTCAATAACTAAATCACTTTTACCTGTGACAGTTTGACAACTTAATCTAGAGTCTGGCTCAAGTCCCCATGCCTTATCTAGCATATCATCTTCCTCTTCGGTTGATTCTTCTAGTGAATCCAAACCACTTCTTACATAAACGTGACACGTAGTGCAAGCGCACGACTTTTCACATGCATGTTCTATATCTATATTATTTTTTAAAGCGATATCACAGATGCTAATACCCTCTTCTACATCTATTACTAAGCCGTCAGGACACAATTCCTCATGCGGTAAAAAAGTTATTTTGGGCATGCTATTTATACTCCTTAACGTCTTTTCCTTTCATAATCTTTTGAATACTCGAGTTCATTCTTCTTGAAATAAATTCTTCAGATACTCTTTCTAAATTCTTGATTGAGTTAATGATTATTTCTCTATCATTTTGTTTGATATACTCTGACAACTTATCTCTTGCAATACAAATTTTTTCGTACTCTTTATCACTCAAAAGATCTTTACCGTCAATATTAAGAGCAGAATTAATTGATAAAATTACTCTTTCCGCTTCAACTATTGATTCCTTTAAGTTTCTAATTTTAATATCTTCTTTAGCATTATCAAAAGAATCTCTTAACATTTTTTCTATCTCTGAGTCACTAATACCATACGAAGGCTTCACTTCAACATTAGTAACTAGATTTGTTGTTGTTTCTCTTGCGCTTACATTTAAAATACCATCGGCGTCAATCTGAAACTCTATCTTTATTCTTGCCGAACCTGCGAGCATTGGAGGAATATCTGATAATGTAAATTTAGCAAGTGAACGGCAGTCACTAGCTAAATCTCTTTCACCTTGAACAACATGAATACTCATTGCATTTTGACCATCTTTGAAAGTTGTGTATTCTTTGCTTTTACTTGTTGGTATTGTACTGTTTCTTGGAATAATGATCTCGACAAGATCACCCATTGTCTCAATACCTAAAGATAATGGAATTACATCTAACAATAAAAGTGAGTCAGAGGAATTTCCAGATAATATATCAGCTTGTATAGAAGCGCCAATAGCTACTACGTTATCAGGATTTATACTGCTTAAAGGTTTTTTATTAAATTTTTTTTCGATTGCTGATTTTATAAAAGGAGTTTTTGTTGAGCCACCTACTAAAATAATTTCATCTATATTTTCAATTGATAATTTTGCATCTAGTAAAACTTTTTTGCAAATAGATAATGTTTTATCAATAAGCTCTTCTATTATTTTATTAAATTCAACTCTCGTAACAGTTAAGTTTATATTACTCATACTAATTTTGTCTAAATTTATACTGACAACTTCGTTTTTGGTCAACATAATTTTAATTTCTTTTGATAGTAAATAAAGATCATTTCGCACGTCTTTTTCAAGATTTAAATTTAATTTTTTTTCAATATATTTTGCAAAAAGGTGATCAATATCATCTCCACCTAAATTACTGTCACCGCCGGTAGACAAAACTTTAAATACACCATCACTTAGATCTAAAATTGATACGTCAAAAGTTCCACCACCTAAATCATAAACCATGATTTTTGATGTTTTTTTACTTTTAAGGCCGTAAGCAATAGCTGCCGCTGTTGGCTCATTTAGTAATCTTAGAACTTTTAATCCGCTCAACGCTGCAGCATCCTTAGTGGCCTGCCGTTGAGCGTCGTCGAAATATGCTGGCACAGTTATTACACAACCTTCTATTTCTCCATCAAGAGTTTCTTCAGCAATTCTTTTTAAATTTTTTAGTATTTCAGCAGAGATCTGAATTGGCGTGACAAGCTTTTCAAAAACTTTAAATTTAACTATATTATTTTTATCAAAATATTCGCATGGGAAATAATAATCATCTTTTTTAAAATCATTCGCATTTTTTCCAATTAATCTTTTTATAGATCTAAATGTTATTGATTCTTTTGTTGAGCTGCATTCACCTATATTTATTGAATCCTTGTTATATGTTACAATTGATGGAAATAATTCTTGATCATTTTCGTCTTTTAAAACTGAAGATGAGCCATTCCTAAAAACAGCTACTAAAGAGTTTGTAGTGCCTAAGTCAATACCTATATAGTATTTTTTTTTATGAGGCTCTTGTGATTTTCCAGGTTCAGATATTTGTAATAAAGCCATAATTAAAGAATTTCCTTATTAAAATCATTTTCAATTGAAATGTAAAACTTCATTTCTTTTATTTTACTTGCAGCGCTATCATACATTTTTTTTTCAAAGTTTTCGTTAAATTTTTGAATACAATTTACTTTTAGATCATTAACTTTTGTAGAAAATTTCTCAAATTCTTTGGAATTTTCATGATTTGCTATCTTCTCAGATTCCTCTCTTAGTTCCATTTGGTGCATTAAAAATTCCGGATCAGAAATAGTGCTATTTTGATCTCCTATTTCGTAACCTGTAATTTTTAGTAGATACAAGCTTTTTAAGTAATCATCCTTTAAAGTATTATAAGCTTCATTTATATATGATGTGATTTGAAGAGATAAACGTTTTTCTTGATCAGTCGCATTAGCATATTTGTCTGGATGAAATTCTTTTTGTAACTCAAGATATTTTTTTTCAAGTTCACTATAGTCAATTAAAACGGACTGTTCTATATCAAAGAGCTGAAAGTAATTTTGGTTAAAATCAATTGTCATGAGAAGTTCCTAAAAAACTTTGTATTTATTTAATTCTTTTAAACACTAAAACTTTCACCACAACCACATCTTGCTTTTTCATTAGGATTTGTAAATTTGAAACCCTCGTTAAGACCTTCCTTAGCAAAATCAAGCTCTGTTCCATCTAAATATATTAAACATTTGGGGTCCACAATTATCTTCACTCCTCTATCTTCAAAAATTGTGTCCTCAGTTTCTACCTCGTCTGCAAATTCTATTACATAAGCCATTCCAGAGCAGCCTGTTGTTTTAACTCCAACTCTTAGACCGATCCCTCTGCCTCTATCATCTAAAAAGGTCTTAACTCTTTTAGCTGCACTTTCTGTTATTGTAATCGCCATCTAATCTAAGCTGTTTCTTTCTTTTTATCATTTTTTTCATAATAGTCATTAACAGCTGCTTTAATTGCGTCTTCTGCTAAGACTGAACAGTGAATTTTAACAGGAGGCAATGCCAACTCTTCTGCAATTTCGCTATTTTTTATTTCCTGCGCTTGAGCAACAGACTTTCCCCTAACCCACTCTGTAAGTAAACTAGATGATGCAATAGCGGAACCGCAACCATATGTCTTAAATTTTGCGTCTTCTATTATTCCTTCATCATTAACTTTAATTTGAAGTTTCATTACATCACCACAAGCAGGTGCTCCAACCATACCTGTTCCAACTGCTTTATCATCCTTATCTAATGTACCAACATTTCTTGGATTTTCGTAATGATCTAAAACTTTTTTTCCGTATGCCATTTTAATCTCCTAATATTTAATCTTTAATGTGCAGCCCACTCAATTTTACTTATATCAATACCGTCTTTATACATTTCCCATAAAGGCGATAGCGCTCTTAGTTTTTCAACTGCAACTTTAACGGTATTTATAGTTGCGTCTATATCTTCTTCAGTTGTAAATCTTCCAATAGACATTCTTAAGGAGCTATGAGCTAACTCATCTGATCTCCCTATGGCCCTTAAAACAAAACTAGGTTCCAATGATGCAGAAGTGCAGGCAGAACCGCTTGAAACAGCTATATCTTTTGTTGCCATAATTAAAGATTCTCCTTCAACATAATTAAAACTAATATTCATTATTCCTGGGTATCTATTTTCAAAGTCTCCATTTAAATAAACTTCCTCCATATCTTTGACTCCATTCCACAATCTATTTCTTAACTTTGAAATTTTTTCAAAGTCTTGACTCATTTCTTCTTTGGCTATTCTAAAAGCTTCTCCCATGCCAACAATTTGGTGTGTTGGCAATGTGCCGGAGCGTAAGCCTCTTTCATGCCCACCACCATGAATTTGAGCTTCTAAGCTTACTCTTGGTTTTCTCCTTACATATAAAGCTCCAATACCTTTTGGGCCATATATTTTGTGAGCAGAAAAACTCATAAGGTCTACCTTCATTTTTTGTAAATCAATTTCAATTTTGCCTGCACTTTGCGCAGCATCCACATGAAAAATAATATTTTTACTTCTACAAAGCTCTCCTATTTTTTCAATGTCCTGGATGACTCCAATTTCGTTATTTACATGCATTATAGAAATTAAGACAGTGTCATCTCTAATAATTGACTCAAGTTGATTTAAATCTACAAGCCCACTTTCTAGAGGTTCCATGTATGTAACTTCGAAGCCTTCTCTCTCTAACTGTCTACATGCATCTAGAACCGCTTTATGTTCTGTCTTTACTGTAATAATATGCTTACCTTTTTTCTTATAAAAATGGGCTGCACCTTTGATTGCTAAATTATCTGACTCTGTTGCTCCACTTGTCCAAACAATTTCTCTTGGGTCCGCATTAATTAAATCAGCAATATGTTTTCTACTTTGGCTAACCGCTTCATCTGCATCCCAACCAAAGCTATGTGATCTTGAGGCAGGATTACCATACATACCATCCATTGTCATATACTCAAACATTTTATCTGCAACCCTCTTATCTATAGGTGTTGTAGAAGCGTAATCTAAATATATTGGTGTTTTATTCTCCTTCATTTAATACTCCGATAGTTTCATCTCTTTCAATTCATTATTGTTTCTTAATATAACTTGCTGCAAGGTTACATCTGATAAAAAATTATTAATTTCTTCTCCTAAGTCTTCCCACAAATTGTGCGACAAACATTGCTGATTGTTATGACAATTTGCTTTACCGTTGCATGCTGTTGTTTCAACACTTTCATCTACTGCTTTAATAACTTCTGAAATCACAATATCATTAGCATCCTTTGATAATCTATATCCTCCACCAGGGCCCTTAATGCTTTCAACGAGACCATTTTTCTTTAATCTTGCAAACAATTGCTCAAGATACGAAAGAGATATGCCTTGTCTTTCAGCTATTTCAGGTAAAGATATTGGCTTACCTTTATCATAATATGCGATATCAAGCATAGCTGTTACTGCATATCTACTTTTAGTTGTTAATTTCATATTTAATCAATCTTAATATTTAATAATATACCAATGATGGTTAAACCAAGTAATATTGTCAACTATTATTTATTTATATGTTGTTGATTTTATTGAGAATGATTCTCAATTGCAGAAAGAATTCCTCTCAAGATATTTATTTCTTCCTCAGATAGGTCTGCTTTTTTAAAAATATGATGAATTTTTCTTGATATCATTGGCCTGTCGTCTTTTATAAAATTTATATCTTTAAGTACTTTATTCATATGCTGAAGAAAGCCATTAAGCATTTTATTTGAAGCTTTGTCATTTTTATTAATTTTATTAATATTTGAAGCATTATACTCAGACTCAAAAAGCATTTCATACAATATAACTTGTAAAGATGCTGCAATATTTAGACTTGTATATTGTTTATTTGATGGAATATGTAAACCAATTGTGCACAATGATAACTGCTCATTCGTTAACCCTCTTGCCTCATTTCCAAGTAATATTGCAATTTTTTCATAGCCTTTATGCTTTGCTTGAGATGCAAATTCTCTAGGATTTATTATTTCTAACGGAATGTCTCGTTGTCTTGCTGTTGCGCCAATAATGAAATTACATTCACTTAAAGCTTCATGAATATCATCATATATTTTTATATTATCTAAAACATCACCTGCATTGGATGCCATTGCATATGATATTTCATTTACTTCGCACTGTGGATCAACCAGATTTAAGTTACTAAAACCCATTGTCTTCATAGCTCTTGCAACAGATCCAATATTTCCCGGATGGCTTGTTTCTAACAATATAATCTTAACTTTTGAAAAAGAATTCATTTTTATTTGTTTTTATTTTTACGCTTATATACATTTATATGATTATGTACCGATTATGTATTATAGTAACACCTATTAATTATCTTAAACTAAGAAATTATGAACAATAATTATAGTCCCCAGCTAAACATTGCTATAAATGCTGCTCTTCAAGCAGGTAAACTCATTATGAGATTTTACTCAAGATTAGAAAATTTAAAAGTTATGTCAAAAGGTCATAACGATTATGTTTCTGAAGCCGATCAGCAAGCAGAAATTATTATAAAAGAAGTTCTTAATAAAGCATATCCAAATTATAAAATTACAGCGGAAGAAAGCGGCTCGAATGATATAAAATCAGAATATGAATGGTTTATTGATCCCTTAGATGGAACTACAAATTTTATTCATGGTATCCCTCAATTTGCAGTTTCTATTGGATTGTGCAAAGAGGGTGAGCCAATTCTTGGTGTGATTTATGACCCTTTTAAAAACGAACTTTTTTGCGCTGAAAAAGGTAAAGGAGCATTAATGAATGATAAAAAAATCCGTGTTTCTAACTGCCCTTCCATTAAATCTGCAGTTTTTGGAATGGGCATACCATATAGAAAACAAGACTATTCGGGATTGTATATTGAAACCCTAAGGACATTAATGGATGCAAGATGCGGTAGCATAAGAAGATTAGGCGCTGCTGCCTTAGATATGGCCTATGTTGCATCTGGAAGATTAGATGGTTTTTGGGAATTTAATCTAAAACCATGGGATATAGTTGCAGGCTCAATTATAATTTTAGAATCTGGAGGACATGTCAGTGATATTAAAAATTCAAAAGAGTATTTAAATTCAGGAAATATTTTAGCTGCAAATATAAATCTTCATCAAAATGTTATAAAAAATTTAGAAGAAAAGCTCAAATAGGTTTATGGCCTGTCTTCATCTATCTCTATAATCACATCTTTAGCAGATATTTTCATAACTAATAATGTTGAGCTAGCAATATAAATAGATGAGTAAGTTCCGATAATAACGCCTGATATTAAAGCAAAAGCAAATCCAAAGAGTATTTCCCCGCCAAAAATTATTAGTGATATCAATACTAGCAATGTAGTAAGAGATGTAATTAAAGTTCTTGATAAGGTTTGATTAATGGATTGATTTGTTAATTCCGTAGTATTAACATTTTCAATAATAGATGATTTGAAATTTTCACGAATTCTATCATAAACAACAATAGTATCATTCAAAGAATACCCTATTACTGCAAGTATTGCAGCGAATACACTGAGATTAAACTCAATTTGCGTAATAGAAAAGATTCCAATTATTAAAATCACATCATGAATTAATGCCAGTATTGCTCCAATAGAAAATCTATATTCAAAACGTAAAGCAATATAAATAGTGATAAGTGCTAGAGCAATTAATGCTGCTAGAATTCCTTGATCACGTAATTCTTCTCCAACTTGGGCCCCAACATATTCTACTCTCTTTAAATCAAAAGAATATTTTTGGCCTAATTCATTTATTAAAGTATTGCTTAGCGTTGATTCATTTGAAGAAGCTATATTTGGGATTCTTAT
The DNA here is from genome assembly GCA_038141665.1 of Thiothrix sp. Lineage (GTDB taxonomy): Bacteria > Pseudomonadota > Gammaproteobacteria > Poriferisulfidales. Next base: position 1,063,598 of record JAYQIN010000002.1, on the reverse strand, counting down.
TAAAATATCCTCACTTGAACCAAAAAACTGTACTGAAGATTTATCATAATTATTTTGTTGTAAAAAATTTCTTATATCTTCAATTGGAGCGCTATTTTTAAAGCTTATTTCTATTAAAGTACCTCCATTAAAATCTACTCCATAATTCAGACCTTTAGTAAAAATACTTAATACGGAAATAAAAATTAAAAATAAAGATACATAAATAGCTTTTTTGTGCCACTTTCATAAAATTAAAATTGATATTTATATGTTTCATATATTTAATTTTTTTATTTTTAATTTAAGATTATGTTCATAAACTAGTTCAGCAAAAATTCTAGTAACAATAATTGCAGTAAACATCGAAGAGATTACGCCAATAGTTAAGGTTACGGCAAAACCTTTTATAGGCCCTGTCCCAAAAATAAATAATATTATTGAAGCTATTAAAGTAGTTATATTTGCATCAGCAATTGTTGAAAAAGCTTTTTTATAACCAAGTTCTATTGAAGCTATTGGAGTTGATCCATTTCTAATTTCTTCTTTTATTCTTTCAAAAATTAAAACATTTGCATCTACTGCCATACCAACAGTTAAAACTATTCCAGCAATTCCTGGTAGTGTTAATGTCGCACCTGGAATTAAAGACATTATGGAAACTATAATAAGAATATTTATTATTAATGCAAAATTTGCAAATATACCAAATACTCTATAATAATAAAGCATAAAAATTACTACAAGAATAAGTCCAATTATCACTGAAATTTTACCTTTTTCAATATTATCAGCACCTAAACTAGGTCCAACTGTCCTTTCTTCAACAATATACATTGGGGCTGCCATTGAGCCTGCTCTTAAATAAAGGGCTAAATCTCTAGCTTGCTTTGGACTGTCCAAGCCTGTGATTTGAAAAGATTTTGACAACCTTTCTTGTATAGTAGCGATACTAATAATTTTTTCGTATTTTTTTGTGATTCTTTTACTTTCACCATTAATGACCTTTTGCTCAGATTTACTCTCAATAAAAAGTACAGCCATAAGCTTACCAATATTATCGTCTGTAACATTAGCGAATCTTTTTGCGCCTGGGCCATCTAAAGTTATATTTACAGAGGGTCTTGAATTTCTATCAAAACCAGAAGATGCATCAACTATATTTTCTCCAGTTAAAATTATATTTCTTTTGAGCAAAACTGGCTGGCCCTGATCGTCATAATATAGTTTGGAATTTAAAGAGTATGAATTCGATTCTTCGGCAGCATATGGGTCTGAATCTTCATCAACCATTTTGAATTCTAGGGTTGCGGTGGCACCGATTATTTCTTTCGCGCGAGTCGTGTCTTTAATTCCTGGCAACTCTACAACGATTCTAGTTTTTCCACTTTGCTGAACAATTGGTTCTGCCACACCTAGCTCATTTACCCTATTTCTAAGTGTAGTTGTATTTTGTTTAATAGCTGCAATTCTTGTTTCATTAAGGAATTTTTCAGAGATTTTCAGCCTCATTTCCACATCATTAACTCTTGTTATGTCAAATGTATCTTGATAATTTTTAGTTATCAATTTTTCCGCTTTTTTATAATCACTATAATTAAGAAATTCAATTGAAGTATTTATTTTCTCGCTACTATAATTTTTATATCGTATTTTTTCTTTTCTAAATTGAGATCTTATATCGCTTGATAACTTTTTAGATCTATTTAAAACAACTTCATCTAAATCAACTTCCATTAAAAAGTGAACTCCGCCCTTTAAATCTAAACCTAGATTCATTTTCTTAGCATTTATAGATGTTAACCAATTTGGTACTTCGCTAAAAAATGTTGGTAAAGAATAAGTTATGCTCAAAAGTAAAATTAAAACAACAAATACTCTTTTAATGGATAGAATTTTCATTTTAAAAATTATATAGATCCTTTAGGGAGTACAGTAGTAACGGAATTTTTTCTAACTTTTATATTTACACCACTTGAAATTTCTAATTCTAATGTGTCATCTTTAATATTTTTAATTTTTCCCATAATTCCATTTGAAATGACTACTTCAGAATTGTTTGATAATGTGTCAATTAATTTTTTGTGTTCTTTTACTCTTTTATTTTGTGGCCTAATTATCATAAAGTACATAATAACAAAAAATAAGACCACCATTATTAGCATACTCATGCCGCCATCTGCAGGCCCTGCTGATTGAGCATATGCGTTATTTATAATATTCATACTATTCTTCCTGTTATTTTCTTGTTTATATTGTAATCTAAATTCCTAAATTTCTCTGAGAATAAAATTCTTTTACAAAGTCATCAAATCTATTGGCCTTCAAAGATTCTCTTATTTTAAACATTAAATTGTGATAATAATACAAATTATGTATTGTGTTTAGTCTTAATCCAAGAATTTCCTTACAATTATCTAAATGTTTTAAATATGATCTTGTAAAATTTTGACATGTGTAACATTCACAGCCTTCCTCTATAGGACTCATATCGTCTTTATATCTGCTATTTCTAAGTTTTAAAATGCCTCTTCTTGTATATAAAAATCCAGTTCTTGCGTTTCTAGTTGGAATGACACAATCAAAAATATCTACGCCTCTTATCACTGCTTCAACAATATCTTCAGGAGTTCCAACTCCCATGAGATATCTAACCCTATTTGAAGGCATTTTACATGCTATGTTATCTAATACTCTGTTCCTCTCATCTGATGTTTCTCCGACAGATAATCCTCCAATAGCATAACCATCAAAACCGATATCTAACAAGCCCTCTAATGATTTGTCGCTCAAATCATCATAAATACCTCCTTGATTATTCCAAATAAATTACTTTTTTCTTTGGTAATTGAGCTTTTTGATTGTTTTCCCCAAGCTAATGATAAGTCTAGAGATCTCTCTGCAGTTTTTTTATCTGCTGGATAAGGAGTACATTCATCAAACTGCATTATAATATCAGAATTAAATTTTTCCTGAAGCCCAATTGATATTTTAGCATCCAAAAATATTTTAGCGCCGTCAATTGGCGAACTGAAAAAGACACCTTCATTTGTAATTTTCCTTAATTTAGCCAAACTAAAAACTTGATAGCCACCAGAGTCTGTAATAATGGCTCCATTCCAATTCATAAAACCATGTAGTCCTTTATGCTTACTTATAATATCAATGCCAGGTCTTAACATTAAGTGGAATGTGTTCGCTAGAATTATTTTATAACCTAATTTACTTACCTCAGCAGCAGACATAGTCTTAACTGTAGCAGCAGTGCCAACAGGCATAAAACATGGGGTCTCAACTATATTATTGTTAACTATAAATTTACCTGATCTTGCTTTGCCGGAAAAAAACTCATTTTTAAATTCAATTGTCATAAAATTAATGTAGAATCTCCATAGCTAAAAAATTTATAATTATTTTTTAGAGCATGATTATATGCATTTAAAATTTTTTCTCTATCATAAAAAGCAGAAACCATAATTAATAAAGTCGATTTAGGCAAATGAAAGTTTGTGATTAGATTATCAATGATTTTAAATTTATACCCAGGTTTTATAAAAATATCTGTTTCATAAACTTTATCTGCCAAATGTTTCTTAGAATAAAAACTTTCTAGAGCTCTTGCTGTTGTGGTTCCGACTGCGATTATATTTCCACCATTTTTTTTATGAGAATTAATTAGATTTACAGTTTTTTGAGGCACACAATAAATTTCTGGATGCATCTTATGAGAATCTATATTTTTTTTCTTTATTGAAGAAAAAGTTCCCATGCCTATATGCAACGTAATGCTTGCAATATTTATATTTTTATTTTTTAAATTTTCCAAAGTTTTTTTATCAAAATGCAATGCTGCTGTAGGAGATGCCACAGAACCTTCTTTCTTTGCAAATATTGTTTGGTAATAAAATTTATCTTTTTTTGTTGCTTGTCTGTTAATATAAGGTGGGAGCGGTATTTCACCATAATTTTCCAAAAGATCATTTATATTAGAGTTTAGTATTTCTACTTCACATGTAATACTATTATTATCTAAAATCTTAAGCTCTATTTCATTATTAATAACAATTATATTTTCATTTTTAATTTTTCTAGTGGATTGTATTTGACAAATAAATTTATTTTTAGAAATTATTCTCTCAATGAAGATTTCAACTTTACCATTCGTATGCTTTCGATATCCAAATATTCTTGCGGGGATTACCTTTGTATCATTTACAACTAGTAAATCTTTGCTTGAAAAATAATTATGAATATTTGAAAAGATTTCATCTTTTAACTCATGGGTTTTTCTATTTATTAAAAGAAGCTTTGAAGAACTTCTATTTTTTTTTGGGTTTTGCGCAATCTTACTATCAGGCAAAAAATAATCGAATGCATCTAGATTCATAGAAAACTTAAATCCTAAATTTAGGTATCAAAACCTCTTTCTTTTATCATTTTTTTAAGTTTATCGTTTGAATTATATGGTCCATCAATATCTTCAACAGTTAATGGCTTGTCAACGCTGATTTCTTTTATAATGGATACCCCGTTTATAATTTCTCTGCAAGAGAGCTGGCCTTTTAATAATGGTATAGCTAAATAAAAAAAATCAGAAAAATTCTCGCTATTTATAATTGTGCCAATTTTTATATCTTTTTTTGCATATATTCCTCTTACTAATTCATCCAAATACTTTATCTCTTTATTTGATATAACTCTTTTTGAAGAATTTACACCGCCGCACATTTCTTTTGCTTTATGATAAGATTCAAACCAACTATTTGTATCTTCTGGTTTTGAACAATAAGTCGATACTTTCTTTCCTTCCCAATCTTTGCCTTCATAATTTACATCAATATGTCTCTCCCAAGTTCTTGCGCCTTTAGAATAAGAAATAAACATTGAACTTGCCCAATCGTGATATTCATGAGATGAAAACCCTATAAGATTATTTGGATATCTATTTTTTAAATAATCAATTTGATCTAACATCAACTCCGAGTCTTCTGAGGGATATAATGAAACGCAGTGATTAATTGCCAGAGGAATTTTTCTATTTTCAAAAAATTTCACTAGATCATCTAAGTCTTTTTCAGATAGACCACCATTTGAAACTATTACAGGCTTATTTGTTTCTGCAACTTTTTGGATTAATGGCCAATCATTTGCATCTGAACTTGCTATTTTAATAATTTCAAAGCCAAGCTGCATACAAACATCGACCGAATTTTCATCAAATGGTGTTGCCATAGGTATACAACCTACATTTTTGACCTCTTCTGCCATTCTTGCATAATCTTCAAAAGACATTTCAGTTGCTAGTGTTTTTTGAATATACCTAGACTGATGATTTCTGAAATCTTTATGAACAAAATTTTGAACGTCTCTGATTTGAAATTTAATGGCAGCTTTAACATTGTTGTGTTTAACAATGGCGCCAAAATCTCGAATTATTTTAATACCCCTATCAACATCGCCCCAATGGTTATTTGCTAATTCAAGAACAAATAAATCTTTACAAATCTGTGATATCATCGAGAAGTCCTTTTTTTAATTATTATTAGTCTAAAAATCTTAAAAAGCCGGATAAATCTTTAAAATAATGTGCATTATCAATTTTTCCTAATTTTAATCTTATATCAGATGAAGTACCTTTTCCAGAAATATATATAGGCTTTATTTCATTAGCGATTGCAGAATCTATGTCAGCTGAGCTATCTCCAACGAAATAACCTAATTTGCTATCAATTTTTAGTAGTTTAATTACATTTCTTAAGCTGGTAATTTTTGGATTTAGTGAACCATCAAATTTTGTACTAAATATTTTATTAGTGCTGATGATATTAGTTATATTAAGATGATGGCAAACTTGTAATGCACTTTTTTCTCTTCTATTTGTTAAAATAAAAATATTTTCATCGCCAAAATTTTTTTTGCAATATTTTAATAACTCGAGACAATCTTTCATTAAATTAATTCTCTTATAATATTTAGTATCAAATAAATTAATAAATTCTTCTTTAAATAAATTAAAAGACTCTGGATTTTTAAATTTTATATAATCTGGAAACTGGCTCATCGTTAACGGGAAGATAATATCAATTATGTTATCTACATTTTCATTAACGTAGTTTGGCAAAGACTCGCTTAAACAATCATAAACAGCTTTATGACTATCTATTAACGTGCCGTCAAGATCAAATCCAATAAAGGATATTTTATTATTCATAACATTTTTTATATATAGTGACTTTTTTCATTTATCAAAAATTTTTTTTGAAATTTTCGACAATCCTATCAAAGAAGAATCAATCTTATTATGCTCTATTTCAACTTCAATATTTGTTTCTAAACTTAGAAGATCTTTAAAATCCGTAATTTTATTTGCAAGTCCTCCAGTTAATATAATTTTATTTATAGAATTAGCATTACTTTTGTTGCAAGAATTTATTATATCTGAATACTGTTTTACAAGTGAGAATTTGATATTATCTATTAAAATATGTAAATCAAAATTATTTTCTTCTAAAAATTTTATAGAACCACCATCTTTATATTTATATGACCCTTTAAATACATTCAAATCAATATCAATATTTTTTTTACAATTTTTGTTAGATTTCTTAAAGAAAGTTTCCCAAAAAATATTTTGGGTATCATCTGTCTTCCTAGCATATTCTTCAAATTTTTTTTCAATTATATTTGAAAAAATATTTAAAGCTCTTCCGCATGGGATATGTGAAATTGTGGAGAAAATTTGATTACCGAATGTAGGTCTAATTTCAAATTCTTTATCATATTTTTGAAAAGTCTTAGAAACTTGTGATCCAGTTCCGAGATTTACGTTTATTTCATTTTCTTTTAAATCTAGAGATAGAAAACATGATTGCAAATCGCCTATGCATCCATAAACCGGAATATTTTTGTTATTAAATTTTATGTGGCCATAGCCATGTCTAATTTCTGAATTTATAATAGGAAATTGTATGTTTTGTTTTTTCTTAACTGTTTCTAACCATTTATTTGTCAATATATTATATAGACCAGTACTAGCTGCCAAACTTTTAGACATAGTTCCGTTCCATTCTCCAAATATTGATATTATAGATTCTGGTAATGTTAAAAAAAAAGACTGGTGATTATAATTTTCATGACTTCTTAAATTAAAAATTGGTAAGCCGTTTTTTTCTTGCATGCCAGTGCATTCTTTAAAATCATTTTTTGGGAAATAAAATTCTATTTCAGATTTTAAATCTTGACAATTATCTATTCTCCAACTCACATAATTTTCTTTTTCTATATTTTTTAAATCCTTTGTTAAGCAAAAGCCATGCATTTCACTACAAATATTTATTGCGTCAATTTTTTTGTTTTTTGACTTCCTGTAAGAAAGATGTTTCTGGAATGAGTCTATAAAAAATTCCATTGGCACCTCGTTCTTATTGCTCAATGAAGCCCCTGGTGTTGAATATATTTCTGAAAATTTGTCTGTTTTGACATTATACAAAATAGATTTTATTCTACTTGCGCCGAAATCAAATAATAAAAAATTCATATTTATTTAATTACTTCATTAATAAACCCATTAACCAATTTTTCAGATTCATCATTAAGTGGAAAATCAATAAATTGCATATTTCCATATTCAGAGATAGTTGCTAACTTTAGATATTTTCCCTCAACTTTTTTATCTCTTCTCATTACATCTATTATGCTTTTTTTAGAAATACTCTTTAAATTAATTAGTGATTCCTTCGAAATAATATCTTTAGCTATATCATGTATTTCTTTTATAACATTTTCTGATAACGATAAATATTTTTTTGCAATTAAATTCTCTATTAGAATTCCAATAGCAACTGCTTGCCCATGAGGAATTCCATGATTAGATAATATTTCTATTGCATGCCCAATACTGTGCCCGTAGTTCATAGATTTTCTTAAATTAATCTCAAACTCGTCTTTTTCTACAACTGATTTTTTAATTAATAAAGATAACTTTATTAACTTCTCTATAGTTTCAAGATTTGGATTTAAAAAATCTTCACCTTTTGATTTTAATTTTTTAATAAGCTATTTATATATTTTGAAGGCTTCTGGTCCACCTGTTAATACTAACCTCAAAATTTCACCATGCCCTGAATAGATATCATTTGGACTTAAAGTAGAAATAAAAATTGGATCGATCAATACCTGTCTAGGAGCGGAAAATAATGCAATCAAATTTTTTGTGTGTTTATAATTTAGACCAGTCTTTCCACCAACACAGCTATCAGACTGGCCTAATAAAGTTGTTGGAACATATACCCAGGGTATACCTCTTTTAAATGTGGCGGCGGCGTATGCTCCTATGTCTTGCATGATTCCCCCACCAATAACATACAAAATTGTTTTTCTATTTGCATTACATTTTAATAATACATCACAAAGATCAAATGCAGCGTCAACGGTCTTTAAATCTTCTACAGCATGAAAAGATTTATAAGTAAAATTTCTCATAAATTTTGTTTCTTCTCTATATATATTCGCTATATTTTCGTCAATGAAGAAGACATAGCTGAAATTTTCTAAGTCAATCTCGCTTTCTATTTTTTGAAAAACATTATTTGTAAAATTTATTTCATATGGCCTAGGACTTGAATCAACAATAAAAGATTCAATATCAAGATCTATATTAGTCTCTAATTTTTCATTATCTATTTTAAAATTAGCTTTCATTTTTTGACTACTCCAGTCCTAAAAAACCACCGCATAAAAATCCACCGTCTACGATAATATCTTGTCCATTTATATATTTAGCATGGTCACTTGAAATAAAAGTAACAACATTGGCAATATCATCAACAGTCCCTAAATCTCCACAAGGTATGATTTTTTTTATTTCTAAAATTTCTTCATTACTAAGATTTCTTCTAGTAAGCTTAGTATCAATAAATCCAGGGGTCACACTATTTACTCTAATATTTTCATGCGACATTTCTATTGCTAAATTTTTGACCAGGCCATTCAGGGCATGTTTACTAACAGAGTAAGGAAATCTTTTAATTTTTCCAAGATATGAATAAATTGAAGAAATTATAACTATTGCTCCGTTATTACTAATCATTTTATTTTTATAATAGAAATGTAAGATTTCGGTTATAGATAACAAATTAACTTGTATGGAATTATAAATTTCCTCATATTTCATCTCTTTAAAATAATTTGGATAATTTTCAGCTGCACAAAAAATAATATGTTTAAATTTTTTTTTATTTGCTTTTAAAAATTTTGATATACTTTTTTTTGAAGATAAATCTAAATCATCTCTAGAAGTAGAAGTTACTTGATATTTTTCAGAAAATTTTTTGGAAATTGATGACCCTATATCTCCAAAACCTCCTATTATTAAAATATTATCTTTCATTTTTTTTCAAATCATTTGCGAGATATAATTATACATTAATTAATAGTTTAATTAAGCTATTTTATACATAGCTTATGATTTATCTATAGCCTAGAAGGAATTAGCTTTAACATTAAATATACTAAAAAAGATAAAATTAATAGGTAAAATAGTCGCTTTTTTTATTGAATAGGTAAGATAAACAATTGTATTATAGAGTTATTAAAACATGCTATGATTTAACACATCTAAAATAAAAAGAAAGTTAGAATGAAAAATGATATAGAAAAATATTTTGATAGGGTTTCAGATAATTTCTTAAAACTTAAAAATCAATCTGATGAAATTATATGCGCTGTTAATCAAATAGTTAGGTCATTCAAATCTAGTAATAAATTAATTTTTTGTGGAAATGGTGGATCTGCGTCTGATGCGCAACATCTTGCGACAGAATTTGTTGGAAGATATAAAAAAGACAGACCAGCATTGCCAGCAATTGCGATTACAACAGATACTTCTGCATTGACTGCTATTGGAAATGATTATGGTTTTGAAAATATTTTTTCGAGGCAATTATCTGCACTCGGCAATTCGGGAGATACATTAATAGCTATTTCCACAAGCGGCAGCAGTAAAAATATTTTGAAAGCTGCAGAAGAAGCAAAAAAAAGAAAAATATCTGTAATTGGTTTAACTGGAAACAAAGAGACAACGCTTTCTAAGTTATCTGATATTTGTATACACGCACAAAGTGATCAAACAAATCATATTCAAGAGTCTCATATTGCTGTTGGTCAGTTAATATGCGAGCTAGTTGAAAAAGAAATTTTTAATATTTAATTTATTCCAAGTAAATTATTGCGTCTTTTAAAGATTTTATATTCTTAGAATATGAGTATCTCTTTTTGTCTGATAGTAAAAGTAAATTTTTTATACCTGATGAAAATCCAGCTTTCATATCAGAAATTTTATCTCCAAGCATAATTGATTTTGATAAATCTATATTGAAATCTTTTTTTGCCTCAAAAAACATTCCGGGATTTGGTTTTCTTCTATCATCAAATTTTTTATATTTTCCAATTCCCTTTGTTGGATGTGATGCGCAATAATAAACTTTATCTACTTGAGCTCCGTTTTTTTTTAGCTCATCTAACATCCAATTATTTAATATTTGAAAATCTTTTTCTGAAAATATCCCTCGACCAATGCCAGATTGATTTGTAATTATAATTATTAAATAACCAAGACTCTTTGCGTATGAAATTAGATCAAAGATTCCATCCAAGAACTCTACATCTTCAATTTTGAAAACATACTTCTTATCAATATTTATAACACCATCCCTATCTAAAAATAAAGCAACTCTTTTCATAGTTAAATACTACGTATGTAGATCCTTTTTATGTTATAATTTATTATTTTAAAGTCATAAATACTTTTATTATAATATATTCAATATACTAAATAAAAAAGACATAAATTATGAAAACGGTACTTCTAGCGGGCGGGTTTGGCACGAGAATATCTGAAGAAACAGATGCTAAGCCTAAGCCTATGATTGAAATTGGTGGGAAACCAATTTTATGGCATATTATGAAACTTTACTCATCATTCGGTCATCAGGATTTCATTGTTTGCTGCGGTTTTAAAGGCTACATGATAAAAGATTATTTTTTAAATTTTGCTAGTCATATGTGTGATATTGAAGTTGATCTTTCAAATAATAAATTTACTACCTTAAAATCTTATGCTGAGCCATGGAAAATTACATTGATTGATACAGGTCTTGATACTATGACTGGAGGAAGACTTAAACATATCTACGAATATATAAAAGATGAAGAAAATTTTTTTATGACTTATGGTGATGGCGTATCAAATGTGAATATAAAAAATTTATATGATTTTCATATTCAACATGGAAAACTTGCAACTATGACCGTTGTAAAACCTCCTGGCAGATTTGGTTCTGTTGAAATTACAAATAATAAAGTTGAAAACTTTATTGAAAAACCTGCAGGTGACAATAGTTTTATTAATGGAGGTTTTTTTGTTTTAAAACCAAAGGCAATCAAAGACTATATAGAAGAATCTCAAACTATATGGGAAAAAGAACCTTTAGAAAATTTAGTTAAAGATGGTGAATTGTTTGCTTATAATCATGATGGTTTCTGGCAGCCTATGGATACTCTTCGCGACAAAAGGCTTCTTGATGATTATTGGGAAAGTGGAAAGCCACCATGGAGAGTATGGTGATATCTGAAGATTTTTGGAAAGAAAAAAAAGTTCTAATAACAGGGCACACTGGTTTTAAAGGATCATGGCTAACTATTTTACTCAATCAATTAGGAGCTAATGTTTATGGAATATCGGATAAAGACGAAAAATTAAGTTTATCTAGAAATATAGATATAAATAAATTTTGTAACTCCAATATTATAGATATAAGAGATAGAAATAATTTTCTTAAAAAATTTGATCAAATAAGCCCAGAAATAATCATTCATTTAGCAGCACAGTCACTTGTTATAAAATCTTACGAGGACCCATATCTAACCTATACAACAAATTTAACTGGTCTTGTAAATGTTTTGGACGCAACTAAGTCCAATAAATTTTCAAAGGTTGTTCTTAATATTACTTCAGATAAGTGTTACAAAAATACTGAATCTGAAGAAGGTTATACAGAAAATGATATCCTTGGTGGCCACGATCCCTACAGTAACAGTAAAGCATGTTCCGAATTGATTTCGGAATCTTATAAAAAATCATATTTTTCAGAGCTTGGTATAGCCTGTATTACTGCAAGAGCTGGTAATGTTATAGGCGGTGGTGATTGGTCAGAAAATAGACTGGTACCAGATATCTTTAAATCTGTTATTGAGAATAAAGATTTAGAAATAAGACGCCCTGAAGCAATAAGACCTTGGCAGCATGTTTTAGAGCCTATAACTGGCTATTTATTATTAATTGAAAATGCATATAAAGATCCAATAAAATATTCAGAAGCATGGAACTTTGGTCCAGAAAATGAAAATATTAGAACAGTTAAAGATATAGTTGACGAAATTTCTAAAAATATCTCAATAAAGCACATTAAATATGAAAATACGACCAACCTCCATGAAACATCGACCTTAAAACTTAACATTTCCAAAGTGAAAGAAAATCTTAATTGGTTGCCAAAGTGGGGTTTTGAAAAAACAATACAAGAAACATGTAATTGGTACAAAACTTATATATCTGACGGAAATTTACAAGAAATCACTATTCAGCAGATAAATGAATACTTGGAACAATTAAATTAATATATATAATATAATCCTAAAAAATAGATAAACACAATTAAATTAGTATGATAAAAGTTTCTTACGCTCAAACAGTATACGGAAAAAAAGAGATTGATGCTGTTGTTTCCTGTTTAAAAAACAGCACCCAAATGAGCAAAAATGCTTCTGAATTTGAATCAAAAATTTCAAAGTTATTTAATAAAAAGTATGGTCTTTTTGTAAATTCTGGCTCCTCTGCTTTATATCTTGGCATGGAAGCTTCAAACTTAGCTGCTGGCTCAGAAGTTATAACCCCTGCTTTAACTTTTTCCACAACTGTTGGTTCTATTGTAAAAAATAATCTTATACCAGTTTTCGTGGATGTTGGAGAAAGTGATTACTGTATTGATGTTAGTCAAATCGAACAAATGATAACAAAAAAAACAAAAGCCATTCTTGCTCCTAATTTAATGGGTAATCTATGCGACTGGAATACAATTAGAAATATCGCGGATAAATATAATTTGATGGTTATTGAAGACTCAGCAGATACTTTAGGCTCTACACTTAATGGTAAGCTTTCTGGATCTTTCACAGATTGGTCTATAACAAGTTTTTACGGATCACATATCATTAATTGCGCTGGAAATGGAGGAATGCTTTGCATCAATGATGACGAAATATATAGAAAAGCAAAACTTCTTAGGTCTTGGGAAGATCTTCATCAATATTTGATGAAAAAAGTGAGGCAATAGAAAATAGATTTAATGTAAAAATAGAAGATATAGACTATGACGCTAAATTTATTTTTGAAGAAATTGGATACAACTTAGAAGGTTCGGAGATAGGTGCTGCATTCGGTTTAGCGCAGCTTGAAGATTTAGATAAGAATATTGCAGAAAGAATAAAAAATTTTAATATACAAACAGAATTTTTTAATTCATATAGTGAATATTTTGTAACACCGAGTGTAACTGATAAAGCTCACACAGCGTGGCTTGCCTACCCTATTATAATAAAAGAAGATGCTCCGTTTAATAGAAGAGATTTTCAAATATATTTAGAAAAAAATAATATTCAAACAAGAACTGTATTTACTGGAAACATCACAAAACAGCCAGGATTTAAAGATATTGAAATGAGAAAAATAGAAAGTCTTAAAAATTCTGACAATATTATGAAAAACGCTGTTTTATTAGCTTGTCACCATGGACTTAATGATCAGATGTTATCTCATATGCATAGTACAATAGAAGACTTTATAAAAAAAAATAAATAGAATCAGTGAAAATTTTAGTTTTAGGCGGATCAGGTTTTTTTGGGAAATCGTTTGTCGATTATTTTCAAAAAAATATCTTTTATCAAAATAAATCTAAATACAAGTTAATTCTTGCTTCAAGAAATATAGAAAACATTGAAAGTATTGTTAATCCAGACTTACTTAATAAAAAAATATATTTAGACTATATTGATGTTACATCATGTTCAAATATTCCAGATGCTGATTTAGTTATTCACGCAGCAACTTCGACTTCTGAAGAAGACTACATTAATAATCCAGAATTTGAAAAAAATAATATTATTGAATGGAGCAGAAAACATAATAAAAAAAATAAAAAAGGATACAAATTTTATGTATATTAGTTCTGGCGCAGTGTATGGTAAACATCTAGATAAAAACAATAGTTTTTTAGAAGACGAAAAAAATAAGATGGTTATGCTCAATGGAACCAAACTACACTACGCAACTGCAAAAATTAAAGCTGAAAATACTATTATAAAGTACTCAAAATTAAATTCTGTTAGATCAACTATCGCCAGATGCTACGCTTTTGTTGGAAAATATCTTCCTTTAGATAGTCATTTTTATATTGGTAATATGATTAACTCTATTATAAAAGAAAAAGAACACCATATTAAATCTGAACATCAGGTTTTTAGATCCTATATGCATGCGGATGATTTAGTTAGATCTTTATTATTTATTAATAACTATTCTAATACAGACTGTGAAATTTTTAATATTGGTTCAAATGAAGTTGCAGAATTGCATGAGTTAGCTCAGTTTTTTTCAAATAATTATAAATTTAAAATTTCTGGCAATATTAAAGCAAATAAAAAATTGGATTCAGATATCTATGTACCTAATATAGATAAATTACTATCTAAAGGTTTTAAACTAAATTATACTATGATTCATTCAATTAAAAACGTTATAAAAGAATTAAAGAATGAATAAAATTACAGTTGCAGATTGTTTTTTAAAATTTCTTGAATTATATGGGGTCAAAGATTCATTTATGCTGACTGGCGGTGCAGCAATGCATTTAAATGATTCCTTTAGAAAAAATAAAAAAATAAAAAAATATATACTTCATCATGAGCAAAGCTGTTCAATGGCAGCAGATGCATATTTTAGAATATCAAATAGACCTGCTGCAGTATGTGTTACCGCAGGGCCAGGATCCATTAATGCACTAAATGGAGTCTTCGGTGCGTATGTAGATTCTGTTCCAATGATAGTAGTATCTGGCCAAGCCAGAACAGATAATATTGCTCCTTTACAAGCTCCAGGTCTAAGGCAGTTTGGAGACCAAGAAGTTGATATCATAAGTATGGCAAAACCAATTACAAAACTATCTGTTCGCTTAAAGAAAAAGATAATTTTGTAAAAATTTTTCACAAAATACTTTCTCTTGCAGTAGATGGAAGACCAGGGCCAGTGTGGATTGATATGCCAATTGATGTTCAAAGCATGCTCATAGATGAGCCTAAGACTTCAGACTACAAAAAACCAAAAATAAAACATAGTTACAATGAAAAAAATTATCTTGAAAAAAAGATTAGTAAAGTTTTAAATGCCTTACATAGCGCAAAAAGACCAGTTATGATAGTAGGTAATGGGGTCAGATTCTCTGGAAAATATAAAGAGTTTTTAAAAATTATTAAAAAATTATCTATACCTGTATTACCTGTTTTTAATTCAACTGACCTAATACCAAGTAACCATTTTTTATATTGTGGAAGGCCAGGTGCTGATGGAGACAGATCTGGAAACTTTGTTCAGCAAAATTCTGACCTTTTGATTATTCTAGGTGCAAGAATGCATATAAGACAAGTTGGCTTTAATTCAGAATCTTTTGCGCGAGAGGCAAAAAAATTATGATTGATGTAGATAAGGCTGAAATGAATAAACCCAACCTACATATAGATTTGAAAATACAAGCTGATTTAAAGAATTTTCTACCAAAAATGCTTTCTATGATAAAAGAGTATAAACCAAAGGCAGATCATAAAGACTATCTAATGTGGAGCAAAAAAAGAAAAGACTTATATCCCGTTTTACAATCAAATCATTATAAATCTCAAAAAAATACTATTAATCCATATGCTATGATGGAGAAACTTTTCTCGAAATTTGACGACGATGAAATAATAGTTACCGGAGACGGAACAGCAGTAGTCGTTTCGTATAAAACAGCTGTAATAAAAAATAGAACAAGATATTTTCATAATAAAGGTTGTGCATCTATGGGCTGGGATTTGCCTGCCGCAATTGGCGCATCTATTGCATCAAAAAAAAATAGAACCATATGTATAACTGGTGACGGAAGCATAATGTTAAATTTACAAGAGTTACAAACGATTGTTCATCATAAATTACCAATAAAAATATTTGTAATTAATAATGATGGATATCACTCTATTAGACAAAGTCAAGCAAATTACTACAACGGAAAAGAAATAGGATGTGGTCCATCAAGCGGAATTTCCTTTCCAAATTTTAAAAAAGTTTTTGAATCATTCGGTATTAAATCATACCAAATAAATTCATTAAAAAATTTAGAAAAAAATATTGATAATGTGCTTAAAGATTCTGGTCCAACCTTAACAGAAGTTATTGTAGATAAAAATCAATTATTTGAACCAAGGTTAGCCTCAAAAAAATTAAAGAATGGACAAATTATATCGCCTCCACTTGAAGATATGGCTCCTTTCCTTGACAGAGATGAATTCTTATCTAATATGATAATAAAACCCTGGAAAAACGATAATTAATTATAATAATGAAATTTAAATAAACAATTATGTATTCATCTGCCTAGTTATCAAAAAAATTCAAATGGTATTAGTTTGTATATGGGAAGCAGCTTATCAATTATTTTTCATTTCGTAATGTTACTATAATAATATCTGATAATTTAGTAACACCCTGAAAATCGATACATCAATATAGATATATATGCGCGAGGGGCAAAATACTTTTTATAGTTATTATAAAGATTTAAAAGAATTTGAACCTTCTGATGAAGCTATTATAGTTACTCCTGATGACCCCCATGGATACTTTTTTGAAATATTTAAATATCAGTAATAATGAAAGCAGAGTTGTAAGATATCTTAATGTGCAGGTCATTAATTTTATCAGCAGAATTGCTGGAAATGTCTAATAATGATTATGGCTTATCTTACTCAAATGCAGTATCTAGAATTTTTCCTAGTTATTTAATAATTAATGATAATGTTCTTAATATTAATACTTTATTAGGAAAAATTAAAAAGAAAAATAAAATTAGTTATTTATTACGGAAAAGTAAGATATGGCATATGTTTTAAAAATTTAAAAAAAATTAGTAAAGAATTTGATGAAGTGGAAATTATACATAGACATTATCCAGAAAATTCCAAAGATTTGTATAAAAAATAGCAGAAAGCTCTTTATTTGTTTCCATTGATCCACTTACAAGTTTAATACATGAATCAACTTTAATTGGAACTCCTGCATATGTATATGATTCCTGTTTTAAAGAATTTTATGATAACTTTGATTTTAAGTTACATGGTTTATATTACAACCTTAAGCCATCAGATTTAGAAAAAATATATGAAGATTCAAAAACATTAAGTTCAAAAGCTAAAAATACTGCTTTAGAATTTATGTCAGATATTGAAGATCGAACCCTAAGAACTATTAAAGATATTGAAAGTCACTTTGATAAAAATTTGAGTAATGAAAGTAAAATTGATTTAGCTGTAAATGAAGATTTGGAATTTTTCAAAAAAAAGTGGAAAATTCCAATAATATTTAATTGTATTAGTTTTAGGACAATTTATAGATACCATCTAATTAATAATTATAAATTTTTTGCCTTAATAGCTCTTTTTTTAAATAGAGTAAGAATAAAAATTCTAGATACTTTATTTTTTAATTTTATTAATACAGAAGAGTTAGTCATTATAAAAAAATATTTGGAAAGAATTTCAATATTAAAAAAAATAGTCAGAAATTAGAAAAACAAAAAACTAATAAAATTTTGAAACTTTGGTAGTGATGATGTACAGCAATAAATTAAATAGAGATATTTTAACTTCATTTAGTTATTGGAGATATTGGTTGAAGTTAGGATATTTAGATATTAAAAATAAATATAGGAGAACTTTTTTAGGACCATTATGGGTAACCGGCACTGTTGCAGTTATTATATTTGCTGTTGGTCCATTATATGGGGTTATTTTTAATAGACCGATTGATACATATTTACTGCATCTAGCTACTGGAATGACTTTTTGGCTTTTCTTAAGTGCCACAATATCTGAAGTAAGTACTTTTTTATAGATAATGCTAATGTAATTAAAAATTCTAACAAACCATTACATATATTTATTTTTCGAATAATTGCTAGAAATACAATTATTTTATTACATAATTTAATAATACCAGTTTTAATCGCATTATATTACGGGTTTCTATCTATCAACATATTTTATATATTTCCTGTAATATTTGTTTTAGTATTATTTTTATTTATGGTTTCTCTTCCTATTTCATTATTATCAACAAGATTTAGAGATCTTATTCCATTAACACAAAATATTCTTCAATTATTCTTTTTTTTAACTCCTATTTTTTGGGTTGCTGGAACAGAAATGGAAAGATTTTCACTTTTACATTTAAACCCATTTGATTACTTTATCTCCTTAGCAAGAATGCCTTTCTATAGTGAATATAAGCCCATTAACTTATATTTTATTTTTATTTTTATTCTTTCTTTTATATATTCTCTTATTTTTTATTTAATAAATATTCAAACAAAACAAGTTACTGGTTATGAAAAAACAACCTTTTATAAAATTAACTGACTGCTACTGTTGAAATTCCAATATTTCATGCTGATCATTTTTCTTTACGATCATCAATAACAAAAAAATAAATAAAAAAACTGTCTTTGTTAATTGTATAGATAAAATAAATTTAACTATAAACAGTGGTGATAAAATTGTAGGTTTATATGGTCCAAATGGCTCAGGAAAAACAACACTTTTAAGATGTATATCAGGTGGATATTATCCTACGTCTGGTCAAATTAAAACCTGTGGCACAATAAATAATCTTATAGAAACTGGAATTGGAATAGATTTTGAATCATCAGGATACGAAAACATATATAAAATTAAATTTTTTTACTACCCTCAGTTAAAATTAATGAAATGAGAAAATCAATTATTGAGTTCTCAGAACTAGGAGATTTTATTTTTAACCCTGTGAAAACATATTCAACCGGAATGTTAATGAGACTAACATTTTCTATTGTTACATCAATAAAGAGTGAAATTTTATTATTAGATGAATGGCTAAGTGTTGGAGATGAAAAATTTATGAAGAAAGCAGATGAAAGAATGCAAGAAATCTCATCACAAGCAAGTATATTGGTAATAGCTTCTCATAATTTAGAAATGTTAAAAAATATATGCAATAGAATTGTTTATCTTAATTCTGGCAAAATAGAATCAATTTCTGAATTATAAAAAATTAAAATTTGATATTTACAATACTGTTGGTAATTATTTTTTTTATACTTACAGGAAGTTTTCCATAAATTACTAAGCATTGTCTTCTTAAAAATAATTTCCAAAACGTGTTTTTACGAATTTCTGATATAGCCAATAAATATTAGCTATTATTAGTGTGAGAACCCTATTCTTTATTAAGCTTAAAAACTTTTATTTTCATTTGTAAAATCTCTTAAATAGTTATTTGATTGTTTAATATTTTTTCTAATTTTTTCTATATGCTCAATATCAAAATTATTTTTATGATGTTTGAAGTTTTTTACAAATATTTTAATTTTATTTCCTCCATAATTGCACCATTTTTCGTATTCATCTTTAAAATTAGTAATTTCATTAAGTGCTATTTCAATGTCTTTTTCGTCTGGATGTCTGTTAGAAATACTCCCGTGCAAATTAACCTCATTATGTGCTAGTGGTTTATTTTTATAAAAATAACCATCAGGGTGTATATTTACTGGGCAACCTAATAGTAGAGCTTCATATATGAGTGCTGTGTCTTCAAAAACGTGCAATATTTTTGCTTTTTTTTAATTTCTCAAAAATATCATTTTGCTTAAATGAATTTTTATTACCTCTATCAAGTTTTTCTAAATTTTTAATGTCATCTGGTATTTTTCCGGAAAAATTTTGTGTAAATTTACCGTCATAATAAAATTTATTTTTTCTCATATGGTTAGTTTTGTCTTTATATTTTAAAATTTCTTGTTTTGCTACTGGAAACGAAACCACATCTTGATATAAAGTTTTTTTAATAGCAGCTCTTTCTTGAATGGCCTTTGAGAAAAACATGATTCCTTCTTTTTCTGCTGCCCCTAGACTCGTTTTGCCTGTATAAATACTATCGTAATAAAATATCATTCTGCAAATATTTTTTGACATCAAAGGATTATTAAATATAGTATCTGGATAAAAAACTATAGGAATTAATTTTTTTTTGACATGATCGTCAAGTTTTTCTTCCGTAAGTAGAGGCGTATCTAATCCATTTTCATAATCTGGCATTTTATAGCCCTCGGCGCCAATTGAATCGTTTTGTAATATAATATACGCTGGCTGATTATTTTTATTAAAATAATCTATAATTTTATGAACAGTTACTACTCCAGCACTTGAATCCTTGTATAATGTGCAATGAAAGTATAGTACATATCTATTATTATTCATTTATTTTAATCCTTCAAAATTTTTACCGTTAGCATCTTTTTCTGAGACAAAGGGGTGTCTCATCAATGGACCAATCAATATCTAAAGTTTCATCATTCCATATAATAATTCTTTCGTGATCTTTGCTGAAATAATTAGTAGTTTTATATAGAAATATCACACTATTGCTACAAGTATAAAATCCATGTGCAAAACCTTCTGGGATCCAAAGTTGTTTTTTATTTTCACTGGAAAGCTTTTCTTTTACATATTTGCCATATGTTTTAGAATTTTCTCGAATGTCGACAGCAACATCAATTACTTCTCCACTAATTACACTAACAAGCTTCCCTTGATCATATGGTTCTTTCTTGATAATGTAATCCTCTTAATACATTTTTTTTTGAGTTGGAAATATTATCTTGAACAAAGTTTATATTTAATCCTGTTTCAATATTAAATTTTTTTGATTAAAAAATTCGTAAAAAAACCTCTATCATCTTCATAAACTGAAGGAGTTATTAATAAAATATCTGCAATATCAAAAGATTTAATAATCATATTAATTTAATAAATTTTTTAAGATAGTTTCCCTAATTTATTATCATTTTCTTTAATACTTAATTTTAGCATATCGATATCAATCCATCCTTTTTTAAATGCAATTTCTTCTAGGCAAGCTATAATTTTATTATGTTTTTCTGAGTATCGTACACAAAATTACTTGCCTGAATAAGGCTATCATGCGTTCCAGAATCAAGCCATAAAAAACTTTTATCGAGTTTAACATTTTCAAGCTCCCCGTTGTCAAGATATACTCGATTTAAATCCGTTATTTCTAATTCGCCTCTTTTTGACGGCTTTAGTTTTTTGCATATATCTGGTGCTTTTGAGTCATAAAGATATAATCCTGTAACTGCGAATGATGATTTTGGGTTTTCTGGCTTTTCTTCTAAACTTATAATTTTATTATTATTATCTAATTCAACAATTCCATATCTATTTGGATTATCTACTTCATAACTAAAATATTGTTGCACAATTTTTTCGTAATTATTTTTCAGAGAGAAAGTTAATTACTTGTCGTTACTATAAAATATATTATCACCTAAAATTAAAGCTGACGGATGATTATCTAAGAATTTTTCAGCTATAATTAGCGCTTCAGCAATACCATTAGCCCTCTCTTGTTCTGCAAAACATATTTTTACTCCCCACTGACTTCCATCTCCTAATAGCCTAACAAATAATTCCTTATCCTTTCGGTTTGTAATAATCAAAATTTCTCTAATATTTGCAACCATTAATGTCGCCAATGGATAATAAATCATAGGTTTGTCATAAACAGGTAATAACTGTTTAGAAACAACTTTTGTTATCGGATGAAGCCTTGTGCCTAATCCTCCTGCTAAGATAATACCTTTTCGATTCATTGAGCTACTCCAAAATATTTATTCAGAAATAAATCAACGTTTTCTTGCCATTTGGGCATCTTAATACCAATTTTTCTTTCTAGCTTAGTGCAATCTAAAATAGAATTCTTTGGTCTTTTTGCTAATGAATTTGTGTCTTTCGATAAAATTGGTTCTAAATTATCAATTGCACATTTTTAAATTTTTTCCTCTTATGTTTGCGCCATTTATTAAGTATTTTGCAAAATCCAGTCTTGTTGTTTAGCCGCTGGATGTAAGATGATATATCGAGTTTATATAATTTTTTTCTATACATATTTCTGTAATATCAGAAATCAAATCTGCAAGATGTTGGAGAACCAATTTGATCCATAACTATTTTAATTTATCTTCCTTTGAAGCCAAATCTAATATTTTATTTGGAAAATTATTTCCAATATCGCTATAAACCCAACTTGTTCTAAAAATTATATATCTACATTTACTTTTTTTTTATAGCATTTTCACCCTCAAGTTTACTTTTTCCATATACATTAATTGGATTTTCACAATCCGTTTCTAGATAAGAATTATTATTTTTTCCGTCAAATACATAATCTGTGGAGTAATGAATAAATAAACAGTTATTTATATATGAATATTCAGAAATTTTTTCGATGGCTTTTGAATTTATAAAGATAAGCTTCCTTTTGATTTCTTTCTGCCAAATCAACATTTGTATAAGCTGCAGCATTTATAATAACATTTGGATTATATGATTTTAATATTTTATTTATCTTGTCTGATGCCATAAGATCAATGTCTTTTCTCGAAAGAGCTGTTAAATTATATGACGTTTTAAATCTCTTCTTTATACTTGATCCAATTTGTCCATTTTCACCTAAAAGTAAAATTTTCACCAATTCGATCTCCATTCATATAGTAATTATTTGTTAGCTGATTCTAACCAATTATAGTTTTTAATATACCAAACAACTGTCATTTTTAAACTTTTATCAAAGTCCTCTTTCGGTTTCCATCCAATTTCTTTATATATCTTATCACAATTTATTGCGTATCTTTTGTCGTGTCCTGGCCTATCTTTTACAAACTGAATTAAATCTAAGTATTTTTTTTCTGGGATTGATTTTTCTTTACTTAATATCTGACATATCTTTTTAACTATGTCGATATTTTTGTATTCATTATTTCCACCTATATTATAAGTTTCTCCTGGAGTACCATTTGTCAAAACTTTCTTAATTGCATGACAATGATCAACTACGTATAACCAATCACGAATATTTTTACCATCACCATAAATTGGGATGGGCTTATTATTTATTAAATTATATATTGTCAAAGGAATGAGTTTTTCAGGAAATTGAAGCGGCCCAAAATTATTAGAACAATTTGTAATTAATGTTGGGAAACCGTATGTATGAAAATAAGAGTTAACTAAATGATCTGATGCAGCTTTACTAGCACTATATGGGCTCCTTGGATCATATGGCGTTGTTTCAACAAATGGTAAATCTTCATTATTTAAAGACCCATAGACCTCGTCAGTAGAAATATGAAGAAATCTAAATAATAACTTTTTATCACATGATAAATTATTCCAATACTCTTTAGAATATTTAAGTAATTTTGAGCATCCAACGATATTCGTCTCTATAAATGGTTCCGGCATTGTAATAGAACGGTCTACGTGTGTTTCTGCTGCAAAATTAATAATTGCTCGAGGTGAAAAATTATCAAAAATTTTGGATAAAATTTTATGATCATTAATATCACCATGAATAAATTCATAATTTGGATTATTTTTTAGTGGAAGCAAATTATTTTGATTTGATGCATAATTTAGCTTATCTAAATTAACTATTTTTTCATTAGATTCGTTAAACCAATCTAATATAAAATTAGAACCTATAAATCCGCAACCACCTGTAACTAAGATCGACATTGAAAGCTTTAACCTAATATTATTTTAAATATAAAAAGCTAACCTTAATAATTAATATTATTTGATTGTACATTTAATCTAATGAATAGTAAAATAATCGAAAAAATATAGAAAAGATGAATCCAAAAATATTTAATTTAACTGAAAAAATATGTGGATATAGTATTTGCTTTACTTTCTTTTCTATATTAATTTCAACGGCAGCATCTAATATTGCGATTATAGTAGCTGTAGCGTCCGGATTATTACTAATAATTCAAAAAAAGAACACAATAATATTTTTATTAAAAATAAAATTAATTTAACTTTAGTCCTTATAGTTGTTTTATTAATATTTTCTTATACTTATACTATTGCAAGTTTTTCAGAATCTTTGGCTTTAATTAAAAAATATATTAAGCTGCTCTATATACCTATATGTTATTTTATTTTGAAAATAGAATGGATCAGAATTAAAGCAATTAATTATTTCATTGCTGGGTGCACCATAATACTAATCTTATCTTACTTAAAATATTTTAATATATTACCACCTTTATTTTTTTTAGAATTTTCTAATTTTCTAGGAGTAAATTATGAAAAAAAACTACTTGGTGGAGTTACTATATTTCAACATAGCATAATCCACGGTGTTATTTTCTCTTTTTTCTTTTTTGTGACATTCTTCAAAGCTAAAAAAGAAGCTTCATTGCTATATTATGCTTTATCTTTTTTTAGCTTTTAGAATATTTTGTTCATGAATATCTCTAGAACAGCATACTTGATTACATTTTTTTTAGTCTTAATAATAATTTATGATTTTTATAAAGAAAATAAATTTCAAATGAGCTTTTTAATGTTAATTTTCTTAGGCATTATCTTATTAATAGGCAATAAAAGTATTATTTATGAAAGATATGTGAATACAGTTAATAATATATCTGCAATTAACAAAAATCATTACGCAACATCTTTTGGCCTAAGATATCTTTATACAGATAATGGAATTTCAAACATGTATCTAAGTCCAATTATAGGGCATGGCGTAGGTTCATACAAAAGTACTATTTCTGATTATTTTAATAAAAATAATATAGATTTGCATAATTTTACAACTCAAAACCCCCATAATGAATATATTAGTATAATTACTCAAATTGGTTTGCTAGGTTTTACCGTCTTCTTATATTTTATATTTAGTTTTGCAAGAAGTTGCTTTCATACAATTACTGGAAAGTCTGTGTTAACAATTTTTATTATAACTTGTATGTTTAATTCTATGTTTTATGATAATGTGATAGGAATTTTTGCAGTACTAATTATTAGCTACGCTATGCAAAAAAAAGAAATATCTTTATAGCTAATAAAAACTATATATTAACATGAATAATAAATATCCCACTATTTTAGTAATACTTTGTACGCACAAATATACTATACATGCTGAACAGCAAATAATTTCTATTCGTAAACAAATTAATGTAATTGTAAAATTGACTGTTTCAATAGATTCAGATAATGATGAAACGTTTAGATTATGGAAAAATTTGCTGCAGAAATATTTCAAAGATGATGAATATAAAATTATTTTTGGCCCTAAGGAAGGTTTTTCATCTAATTTTATTAACGCAATAATAAAGTCTGAAGATGATTCAGATTTTTTTGCTTTTTCAGATCATGATGATATTTGGGATATAAATAAACTTTATAAAGCTGTTGAAGAAATTACTAGTTTTAATCAAGATAGTTTACCAATACTTTATGGCTCAAGAACAAGATATGTTGATAAAAATGGGAATTACATAACCTTATCAAAATTACAAAAAAAATTACTTAAATTTGAAAATGCATTAGTGCAATGCTTTGCTGGTGGAAATACAATGGTATTTAATAAAAAATTATTCAACCTAGTAAAAAAAATTGGGCTTGTGAATGTAAAAAGCCATGATTGGTGGTTGTATATTATAGCTTCCGCAGTTAATGGTAAAATAATATTTGATAAAAATGCTTATATTTCTTACCGACAATACGAAGATAACATTAGTGGAGGAAATATAGGCCTCTATCAAGCTTTGATACGTTTATATGGCCTTTTGTCTGGCAACTTTAAGAGCTGGACAGAAAGAAATACATATTACTTACTCAAAAATAAAGAATTAATAAGTTCAAATAATTATATAATTTTGATTAATTTTTCAAAGTTACAGAATGGTAATATTTTTGAAAGAATATATTATTTCTTTAAATCTGGTATTTATAGACAATCTCTTTTGCAAAATATTGCTCTTTTTATTTCTGCTATATTAAAAAAAATATAAGTTATTTTAATTTTTCTTATTTATTAATTTTCTTCCGCGGCCAATTTTAAAACTTTTAGAAACAAAATTTCTAAAAAAATTATCTATACATCCATAAAACCTTTTAAATCTTTCATTAGGTCTTCCGGTAAATGATGTTACGTGAAAGTAATTTTCTTTATTTTCGATTGGAGGTTTATTTGAAAAAAAATAGTTTGATATACAATATCTTTTACCATTTGAAACTATTTTATTTACTGAGTGCCAACTTTTTTTCGTCGTTTCCATTACTACCAATCTATTAAAGCTTGAGGTTATTACCTTTGGGCGTTTAACATTTTTATCCCATAATTCAAAGTTACCACCATTATTAGTTCTCCAGTTTGGTGTAACATAAAATAATAAATTTAATCTCCTATATTTTAACCTGTTTATATCATGACTATTATCAATATGGGGATTTAAGAAGTCACCTTTTTGCATTGCAGAAATACCACCTGCATAAAGTTTTTCATCTGCTTCTAAACCAAAAATATTAGTAATTTCAGATATAATATTTATTACTTTTTTGTCTTGGAAAGCATATAAACAATTATTTATAATTTCGTTATGAAAACTCATGTTTGTAGATGTTCTCTTCTTTTCTCTAAATGAACTTCTTTTGAAAAAAATTGACTGATCTTTAGGAAATGAATTATAAATATCCATGCATAATTCTATTGGCAGTAAGTTATCGATAACTATGTGTTTAGTGCTAGTATCTATTGGGTTGTTCCAATTTTCTTCTAAATATTTCTGCTTAGACAATATTTTATTATAAATAAGCGTGCTAATTTCTTTAGTTTTTATCATAAAATAATTTTTTTATTATGAATAAATAATATCTTTAAATAATAAACTTATGTAATTTTATTTATAAAAATATTTTGATCTCTTCCTGGGCCATTAGATATTATATCTATTGGTACTTCTAAATAATTTTGAATTGCCTCTATATATATTTTTGTGTTAGTTGGCAAATCTTTATATTCTTTAATTTTTGAAATATCTTTCATCCAACCATCGAATGATTTATATATTGGCTTATTATCTTCATATTCAACACAAACTTTGATCTTTTCAAATTCATCTAGAACATCAATCTTTGTTAAGCATATCCCAGTGAATCCATTAATTATTATTGATCGCCTTAATGCTACAAGGTCTAACCAGCCGCATCTCCTTTCTCTTCCAGTTGTAGCTCCAAATTCATGACCGCGCTGAGAAAGTTTTTTCCCATCCTCATCAAATAATTCTGTCATGAATGGACCAGATCCAACTCTAGTTGTATAGGCTTTAACGATTGCTAAAATATAATTTAAATTTTTTGGTGACACTCCTGAGCCTGTAAATATTCCGCCTACTGTAGTATTTGAAGATGTAACAAATGGATAAGTTCCATGATCAATATCAAGTAAAGTTCCTTGAGCACCTTCGAAAACTATTTTTTTATTACTTTTTAATTCTGAATCAATGTATTTGGGGACGTCTATAATAAAATTTTTATAAATTTGATAATAAGATAATAATTTATCATAAACTTCATTTACATTAAAAGTATTTACTTGATAGTAATTTTTTAAAATAAAATTATGATAATCTAATAATTCTTTAAGTTTCTCAAAAAGATCATTTGATTCGGCTAAATCACCAAGTCTTATACCCCTTCGTGATATCTTATCTTCGTAGGCCGGCCCAATTCCCCTTCCAGTTGTGCCAATTTTTTTTTGGCCTTTTTTTGCTTCTCTTGCTTTATCAAGTTCAATATGTATTGGAAGAATTAAAGGGCACCCATCAGAAAGTAAAAGTCTGTCATCTATATTAATATTGCTTTTTTTTAATATCTCAATCTCTTCACTGAGTGCTTCTAACGATAAAACAACTCCATTACCAATTATGCATTTAACTTTATCATGTAAAATTCCCGAAGGTATAAGATGTAAAATTGTTGTTTTATCATCAACAACTAAAGTATGCCCAGCATTATGACCTCCTTGAAACCTTACAACTGCATCACATTTTTCTGTAAGTAAATCTACTATTTTGCCTTTACCCTCATCACCCCATTGAGCGCCAAGAATTGCTATACTTTTAGTCATTATTATCCTCTATAAACCATTTTCCAGATTTATTTATAAGTTTATATTTTGTTTTATTCAAAAATTGATTCTTTATTAAGTTTCGAACATCTATACTAAAGCCAATTCCAGAGACTCCAGTACTATTTAAATCATACTTTCCTCCTATAGCAACTTCATGACTATCATTCTCAATGTAAGCGCTAAATAAAATATCATTTTCATAATCAAAACCTTTTAACTCACAAAAATCAAAATTAATACTTATATCTGCATGTGCCTTTTTTATGATATCCGAAAATTTAATCATGCGGTAGATATCATTTTCAATATCATTATTAAAAGACTTAAGTTGGTCTAAGTAATTTTCAAGTTTATTAGCAGGGCCATGCATTTTTGGAAAATTTTTTAAACATTCTTTCAAAGATTCGTCAATATTTAATCCTTCTAAGTATTTTTTAATCTCAGAAGTTGATTTACTTCTTATAATATTCTTAATTTGCTTTTCTTGTTCTTTTTCCAAATTAGAATATGTCATTAATTTTTTAAATATACCTACATGTCCCAAATCTAAAAATATTTTTTTTCTAGTGAATTTTTTTAATACATCAATCATTAGTATCACAAGCTCAGCTTCACTTTCAGTTTCGTTACTTCCTATTAATTCAGCGCCAGCTTGTATTGGGATCCTCGAATTTTTCGTATTATCATTTTTTGTTCTGACAACATGATCAAAATAACAATACCTATTAACATTATTATTATTATAGGTTGAATATATTCTTGAAATCTGGGATGTAATATCAGCTCTGAGACCTAACTGTTTTCCAGTTTCTTGATCAACAAGCTTAAATGTCTGTAAATTTAAATCATCACCTGTTTCTCTAATTAGAGAATCTGTATATTCTATAAGTGGAGGTATTACTAGACCATATCCAGAAGAGATAAAAGTATCTATAACCTCTCTTCTTTTAATTTCAAGCCAATAAGCTTGTTCCGGCAAGATATCTTCTATACCCTCTGGCAGTATCCATTTTGTGGTCGGCATTTTCTAATTCTTATTATATTTATATTATTTAATCTCTTAAAAATCCCTATTTTATATCTTTAAAGTATTTAAAAAATTCTGAGTCAGGATCTATTACAAGCATATCAGATTTTTCTTTAAATGAATTTACGTAAGCCTTTAAACTTCTTGTTAAAGCATAGAATTCAGCATCTTTTCCGTACGCATTTGCATATATAGAAGTAGCTTTCGCATCTCCTGAACCTCTTTCTTGTTCAGAAGTTCTATATGCTTCCGCAATAATTACTGTTCTTTTTTTGTCAGCTTGCGCTCTGATATTTTCTGCTGTTTCTTTCCCTCTTGCTCTAAAGTCTTTTGCTGTTCTACTTCTCTCAGCTCGCATTCTTTGATATACAGATTCACTAACATCTCCAGGAAGCTCAATTCTGCTAATTCTTACATCAACTAACTCTATTCCAAGCTCTGAAGCAACCAACTGTGCTTTTCTCTCAAGTTCCTGCATAATTTCTTCTCTTTCACCTGAGATTGCTTGTTGAATAGTTCTAATACCAAATTGATTCTTAAGTTCATCCTTAACAATTTGAGTTATTCTACCTTCAGCTCTAGCTCTATCACCCAATGTAGACTTATAATATGTTTTAACATTTGCAATTTTCCATTTAACAAAAAAATCTACAGACATGTTTTTCTTTTCACTTGTCAAGAAAAGTTCAGGCTTAGCATCCATGGTAAGTATTCTTGCATCAAATTTTCTTACGTTGTTCACCAATGGTAATTTAAAGTGTAAACCAGGCTTTAAGTCATCTCTTTTAATTTCTCCAAGCTGAAATACCATTGCTCTTTGAGTTTCTTTAACAAAAAATGTGGTAGAACTAAATATTAGAAATACACCGCCTATAATAAACAATATTTTAGTATTCATTTTTATCTACCCTCTCTATTATTTGTTTCATTGCTGATAAATTCATTACTTTCATCCTCTTCGTCAATATCTTCAGAAAGATCTTTAGAATTAATTATTTTGTCAAGAGGAAGTAACATTAAATTATTTCCTGCCTTAATATCAATCATAAGTTTTGAACTATTTGATAAAACTGATTCTAATGCATCCATATATAAACGTTTCCTAGTAACTTCTGGAGCTCTTTTATATTCTTTTAATAATTTTGAAAATCTATCCGCATCACCTTCTGCATTTGCAATAACCTGTTCTTTATACGCTAAAGCATCTTGAATCATGCGAGCTGCTTCACCTCGAGCCTTAGGAACAATTTCATTCGCGTATGCTTGGGCTTCATTTTTATAACGCTCCATATCTTCTCTTGCCTTTGTAGCATCTTGAAACGCGTCTTGCACCGCATCTGGTGGTTGTGAGTCTTGCAGGTTAACAGTTGTTACTTGAATTCCTGCTTGATAGTCATCAAGCACTTGTTGCATTAATTGCTCAGTTGTATTAGATATCTCTGTTCTTCCCTCTCTTAGAATATAATCCATCTTGTTTTTACCAACAACATCTCGTATAGCAGAGTCTAATACTCCACATATTGTGCTTCTACTTCCAAATCTACATGTTCGATCTCCAGGAATATCTGGATTTTCAACATTAAATAAATAATCCTCAGCATTATTAATTCTATATTGAACTGAGAATGCTAACTCAACAATATTTTCATCTTGGGTAAGCATTGTTGTTCTTTTTTCAACACTTCGGATACCTGTAAAGTTAATAGTCTCATGAGTTTCAATTGGTCTTGGAAGATGCCAACCGGGACCAGGCATTGCTGTTCTTTGGTACTCACCAAATCTTAAAATTACAGCACGCTCATTTTCACTGACAATATAGAAACCAGTTGCTGACCAAATTAAAGCAGCTATGACTAGCAAAGAAACTATTGACTTACTTTTTTTCGGACCACCCGAGGAGTTACTTGAACTTTTCTTCCCGAAAACACCTCCAAAGGATGTCATTAATTTATTAATGGCAGCATCTAAATCTGGTGGTGACTGTCTCCTATCTCTTTCCCAGGGATCTTTATCTTTGTTATCTTGGTTCCAAGGCATACTATTTTATCTCCGTTCTAAAAAAATGTTTTAAATTATATAGCTTCATTATATAGAATAATTATCCAGTTTCATGAATTTCTTCTGAATTTTTAAGATTTTTTTTCAAATCTCCATTAATATATCCTTTTTTAGATAGATATTTTATATAACTTTTTGATGCCATAAAATTAATTTTTATATGTCCTGATTTTGCAAAGGTTTCATCAATCACATTGCAATTTTCATAAATCGAAGATCTTATATTAATCTGACTAATTGATAAATCTAATGATGCAAACTCATAATTATCAAAAAGTCTTTTGGATATAAGTTTCTTTAAATCATTAATACCATATCCCGTTTTTGCAGAAATATAACAAAATGAATCTTTTTGCAGATGAAGAAAGTTTTCAGGATTATAATTCTGATCAATTTTATTGAAAACTAGTATTTTAGGTATATTTTTTACACCAATGCTATCTAGCACATTATTTACTTCATCAAGATATGACAAAAAATTATCATCGCTCAAATCAATTACGTGCAGAATTAAATTGCTCTCCGCCACCTCTGATAGTGTAGATTTGAAAGACTCAATTAAATGATGGGGGAGGCCTCTAATAAAGCCAACAGTATCACTAATAACAGATTTCTTTTTAAAATCTAAATCCAATTTTCTATGAATTGGATCTAAAGTCGCAAAAAGTTTATCTTCTGATAATGTATTCATTCCAGTTAAAGTGTTAAACAAAGTAGATTTCCCAGCATTTGTATATCCAACTATACTTATTCTTGGTACATTTTGTTTTAATCTTTTATTTCTGCTTAATTTCCTTTGATTACTTACTTTGACCAACCTTTTTTTGACAGTTTTTATTCTTGCCCTGAGTAATCTTCTGTCAGTTTCTAACTGAGTCTCACCAGGCCCTCTCAAACCAATTCCACCTTTTTGTCTTTCTAAATGACTCCAACCTCTAACTAATCTTGTAGACAAATAATTTAACTGTGCTAATTCAACTTGTAATTTACCCTCATGTGAAAATGCTCTTTGAGAAAAAATATCCAGAATTAATCCAGTTCTATCTAAAACTCTCGCAGATAATAACAGCTCTAGATTTCTCTCTTGACTTGGGCTCAAATCTACATTGAAAATTACAAGCTTAACACCTAATCTTACAACATAGTCATGAATTATTTGGCCTCACCAGACCCTATATAATATTTTATACTAATGTTTTTATTTTTTTTTGAAAAATAAATGGTTTCTAAAATATTAATATTTGCTGATATTGCAAGATCTTTAAATTCTTCTTTAGAATTATTTATATCTAGAACTTGATCTTCAACATGCACTAAAAGAGCATTATTATTTAAACTGTTTAGAAAATCCAAATTTTGAGATCCTTCGCTATTATTCTTTACTTTCAAGTATTTTTACTGTTTTTGCAGGAACTATGGTAGAAATTGCATGTTTGTAAACCATTTGATTTACGGTATTTTTTAATATAATTACGTATTGATCAAAAGAATCTACCTGTCCTTGGAGCTTGATACCATTTACAAGATATATTGCCACTTGAATCTTTTCCTTTCTTAAAGCATTTAAAAATGGTTCTTGAAGTATTTGGCTTTTTGTCATCATTTTTCTCCAATTATATTGTTATTCTTATTTCGTAAGAAAAAATTAACTCTTTCTTCTATATTATCATAGTCTGAGAAACTATACACAGTTGTTGAATCAAGATGACGTAACCAAGTAATTTGCCGTTTAGCTAACTGTCTTGTGGATGATAATATGCTTATTTTTCATAATATCTAAAATTAATATCTTCCTCTAAATAACTTTTAGCCTGCTTGTAGCCAATGGACGACATTGCTGGCATCTTTTGGGACTGGTATTTTCCCAAAAGCTTTGATACTTCATCTATAAAGCCACTATTAATCATATAATCATATCTTTTTTCAATGTTTTTATGCAATATCATTCTATTACTAGGAATTATAGATAAATTGAGACAATCAAAGTACTGAACATTCTTTGAACATTTATTAAAGATAACACTTGGTTTTTCATTGTTTGAAAAAAAAATTTCTAACAACTTACATATTCTGTAGCTATCATTAAAATGTATTTTTTTAGCAGATTCATTATCAACTTTTTTTAAAAAATTATATAAATATTTTAAACTATACTCTTGAAGCATATTGTTGACGTGATTTTTAACTTCAATTGAAATTTCATTTACTACCGAAAGGCCGCCAGAAAAAAAAACTTTAAAATACATCATTGAACCTCCAACCAATATGGGTATTTTTCCTAACGAATGTGAATTTTTAATATTAAACAATAAGTCTTTGTAGAATTTAGCAACAGAATATTTTTCACAAGGATTAAGAATATCAACCATTTTATGTGGAAATTTTATTAGCGTATCTTTATCAGGTTTAGCAGAGCCTATATCGAACCCTTTATATAACATCACTGAATCAACACTGATAATATCTAAATTAAAATTTTTCGATAAATTAATAGCTAGTTCTGTTTTACCTGATGCCGTTGGCCCCATTAGAGATATAATTTTATTCATACTTTTTTTTTTTGCTACATTATCACGCACGTATAGTAATTTTATTGAATTATAATTTTTTATTAAATTTTTATTTAAATTTTTTTCTATAAAATAAAATATTTTTTTAAGTTTATTTTTAATTATCTATAATTTTTACATTTGGAAATAATTTATTAAAATTATTTTTCTAAAATATTATTATTTTTAATTAAAGGTGAATTTTTTCAAATTAAAATTATTAATATTCTCAATCATTTCAAGTTCTGAGTTTAAATTACATTTAGGATTGTTTGAATAAATATGAGAATGATCTGCGTATATTGTCCAGTAAATTTCATTCATTCTTGCATCTATTGCAACAATTATTTTTGAATCGCTTTTTGCCTCATCTTGCGATAAAGCTGCGGCTTGGAATGAATTTATTGGAATCACCGGTACATTTAAATAATATGATATTGCCTTTATATAAGCTAATGCGACTCTTAAACTCGTGAAGTTACCTGGACCATTATTAATTCCAATAACTGTAATATCTTTTTTTTCTAAATTTGCTTTTTTAAATAATTTTTTTGTTTCATTAATTAGAGCTTGAGATATATTTAAATTATTATCAATTGAATTCTGAAAAATTTTATCATTTTTTTTTACAGCTAATATAGTATTATCAAAAGTGGTGTCTATGTATAAAATCATTTTTTTTCTATAAGTGCTGTGACATATGCTTCTATGCCTTCATGCCTCCCAACATATCCTAGTTTATCATTTGACTTTGATTTAATGTTGATCAAGTTTTCATCTACTTCCATAATTTTACTTAAATTTTTCTTAATTTCTGTCGCATGTCTTGAAATTGGCGGTTTCTCTGTAACAACTGTTGTATCAATATTTACTATGTAAAAACTCTGTTCATTAAGCATTTTAATAATCTCTTTTAGAAAAAATGCGCTGTTCATATTTTTATATTTTTCTGATGAATCAAAATATAGTCCCATGTCTCCTTTTCCTAAAGCTCCAAGTAAAGCATCACAAAGAGCGTGTATCAAAACATCTCCATCTGAATGAGCTACTGCAGATTTTTTAGACTGAATTTTTACTCCACCAATCATTATAAATTCTCCATCTTTTAATCGATGGGAATCATAGCCATGTCCAATTTTAATCATTTGATTCCTCTTCTTTAATTATGTGCTTATCAATATTGGCTAAACATTTTGCATGAGTTAAATCAATATCTTCAGTTATTTTTATATTATAAGGTTTTCCTTTTACTACAGTACATTCGTGATTTAGCATTTCTAAAGCTTGGCTTTCATCAGTAACATGAATTTTATTTGATATACAATTATTTAAAGAATCAAATAATATCCCAAAGCGAAACATTTGTGGCGTTTGTGCTAACCACATTTTATTACGTGGAATAGTTGATATTATATTATTATTTTTGTCGACTTTTTTTATTGTATCGGTTACTAGGATTGCCATTATACAAGGTTTATTTAACTTGAGCGTATTTTCAATGAAATTTAAAATATCATAAGAAAAAATAGTTGGTCTTGCGGCGTCATGAATTATTATCCAAAGATCTTCAATATCATCAATATTTAATTTTTTTATATGGTTTAACCCATTAAAAACAGTTTCTTGCCTTGAATCTCCACCATTATAGGTAGTAACATTTTTAAAATCGAGAAACTTATCACTTATCAATTTATTTTTATTTGGGCTTGATCCAATAAATATTTCATCAATTAATTTTAAATTATTAAAATTTTTGATTGTTCTGCTAAGAACTTTTTCACTTTCTGCTATATTTGAAAATAACTTGTTACCTTTCTTGAATCTTGAACTTTCACCTGCGGCAGGAATTATACATATAATTTTAGCATTCTTTTTATTATCTTGATTCATCAATTAGTTATTCTAAAATTTGATAAAATGTTTCATTTTCTTTTATTAAGCCTAATTCGTTTCTTGCTTTTTCTTCAATTACATTTAAGCCTGTTTGCAAATTTTCTATTTCTGCTTTATTTAATTTAATTTTATCTGAAAATTTATTATTTTTATCTTTGAGAATTATAACTTTTTCTTTAAGTTGATTGTATTTAAAGTAACTTGCATCACCTAAAGTAAATTTATAAAGTAAAATAATAAAAAAAATAGATAACACTAAAATAATTTTATTCATTTTTTATTATATTTTTAAAAATTGATTTCCCTGGGTAGCTTGAATTTTCACCAAGCTCTTCCTCTATTCTCATTAACTGATTATACTTTGCTACTCTATCGGATCTAGATAGAGAACCTGTCTTAATTTGTCCAACAGAATACGCAACTGATAAATCTGCTATAAATGTATCCTCTGTTTCTCCTGATCTATGGGAAACTACTGAATTATAATTATTTTTTTTAGCTATATTAATTGCTGAAACAGTTTCTGTTAAAGTTCCTATTTGATTTAATTTTATAAGAATTGAATTAGCAATATTTTTATCAATTCCTTCTTTAAAAATTTTTGGATTTGTTACAAATAGATCATCACCAACTAATTGTACTTTTTTTCCTAATAATTTTGTTAATTGCTCCCAGCCACACCAATCATTTTCATCTAATGCATCCTCAATAGAAATAATTGGGTATGATTTTGCCCATGATTCTATTAAGTTAATAAATTCATTGCTTGAATACTTTTTATTTTCAGATATTAAATAGTATTTGCCATCTTTATAAAATTCACTGCTTGCTACATCCAATGCCAACATTATATCTTCCCCAGGTTTGTAACCAGCTTTCTCTATAGCTTGCATTATTACATCTAATGCTTCTTTATTTGATGATAAATTAGGGGCATATCCACCCTCGTCACCAACAGTAGTAATATAATTTTTATTTTCTAAAATTTTTCCAAGAGTATGGAATACTTCAACTCCATATCTCACAGCTTCTTTCAATGAAGTAGCACCAACAGGCATTATCATGAATTCTTGAATATCTACGCTATTATTTGCATGTGATCCGCCATTTATAATATTCATCATTGGAACAGGCATTGTATATTTTTCTGATAAATTTATATTTTTGTATAAGGAGATATTATTATTATTCGCGGATGATTTTGCATTTGCCAAAGAGACAGCTAATAAAGTATTTGCACCAAGCTTTGATTTATTTTCTGTGCCATCAAGATCTATTAAAATATTATCAATTAATTCTTGATTATTAGAATCATTTCCTACTAACGAATCATTAATTATTCTTTCAATAAACTTTACATTTGATAATACACCTTTTCCCCCGAATCTAGATGATTCAGTATCTCTTAACTCTAATGCTTCTCTAGAGCCAGTTGATGCTCCAGATGGAACAGCTGCCTTTCCTTTGTATCCCGATTCTAGAAAAACTTCTGCTTCTAAAGTTGGATTACCTCTTGAATCTATTATTTCCCTTGCTTTTATTTTTTTAATATTTGATTTCATTTTTTGTACCACTCTTTTTTAAATTAAAAAATATTTTTTAAAAAAATTATTTTTTTGATACTTCGTCAATTCTTTTTAATGTTACTAATAAATTTTCAATTTCTTTTAAAGGCAATGAATTCATTCCATCGCATAAAGCTTTTTCAGGCTCTGGATGAGTTTCCATAAATAAACCAGATACTCCAACAGCCATTGCTGCTTTTGCAAGTGGCGCTATAAATTGACTTTGCCCACTTGAGCTGTTTCGGTTTAACCCTGGTAGCTGTGTTGAATGAGTTGCATCAAAAACCACAGGACAATTTGTTTCTCTCATAATTACTAAAGATCTCATATCTGATATTAAATTATTATAGCCAAAACTAAAACCTCTTTCACAAACCATTATTTTTTTGTTGCCAGAAGATTTTGCTTTTTCAACTACACTACTCATCTCCCATGGTGATAAAAATTGACCTTTTTTTATATTTACCGGGATGTTATATGAAGTAACATTTTTAATAAAATTAGTCTGTCTACATAAGAAAGCAGGAGTCTGAAAGACATCAACAACATCAGCAATCTCATCTAAAGGTGAATCTTCATGAACATCAGTAAGAATCATTAAATCTAATTCTGTTTTAATTTTATTTAAAATTTCCAAACCTTTGGTATACCCTACGCCTTGAAAAGAATCTTTTGATGTTCTATTTGCTTTATATAAAGAAGATTTAAATATAAATGGAATTGAATGTTTATTTGTAATTTCTTTTAGTATTTCTGCTGTTTTAAAATTTAGCATTTCATTTTCAATAACACATGGGCCTGCTATTAAAAAAAAACAATTCTTTCTATCCTTATTAAAATTAAATTTTCTACTCATTTATAATCTCTAATAGATTTTACAAAAGCCTCAAATAATGGGTGGCCACTTATTGGCTTAGAGGTGAATTCTGGATGAAACTGACAACCCAAAAACCAAGGGTGGTCTTTTAATTCTATTACCTCTACTAAAGTTCCATCAAGAGATTTTCCAGAAATTATTAATCCATTATTTTCAAGTAAATCTCTATATTCATTATTGAATTCATAACGATGACGATGTCTTTCTAAAACTGAATTCATATTATATGCTTTATAGACATTTGAATCTTTTTCTAAAAGACACTCCTGCTCACCTAGCCTCATTGTACCACCAATATTTGAATTTATATCACGGTATTCAACAGATCCTTTGTTATCAAGCCATTCCTCTATTAATCCTATAACTGGATATTTTGTATCTTTATTAAATTCTGTGCTGTTAGCCTTATCTAAATTACAAACATTTCTTGAGAATTCTATAACTGCTGCTTGCATTCCTAAACATATTCCTAAAAATGGTATTTTATGTTCTCTTGCATATTTTATTGCGTTAATTTTTCCTTCTATTCCTCTTCCGCCAAATCCGCCAGGAACAATGATTCCGGATGAGTTTTCTAATAAAGAGTTATCTTTGCCATCTAATTTTTCCGCGTCGATGTACTCTATATTTACGTTTACTCCTGAATTTACTCCAGCATGTTTAACTGCTTCATTTAATGACTTATAAGATTCAGAATAATTGCCATATTTTGCAATAATTTTTACTAATATTTCTTTTTTTAGATTGTTTCTTTTATCTTTATATTTCTCCCATGACCTAATGAGGTTTTTTCACAAGATAAATTTAATTTTTCAACAATAATATCATCTAAACCCTGGCTATGAAGTAATAAAGGCACTTCGTAAATGTCATCAACATCAATTGAATTGATAACTGCTTTTGCTTCAACGTTTGTAAATAGTGCAATTTTTTTCTTATCATGATCACTAATAATTTTTTCAGATCTACAAACAAGTATATCTGGCTGAATACCAATTGATCTCAACTCTTTTACAGAATGTTGCGTAGGTTTAGTTTTTATTTCATTTGCTGCTCTAATAAAAGGAACCAGTGTTAAATGAATATAGCTCACAAGATCTTTTCCATATTCAACACCCATTTGTCTTATAGCTTCAATAAATGGCAATGATTCAATATCACCAACTGTTCCTCCAATTTCTACAATACAAACATCTTTATCAAAAGAGCCCTCATTTATGTTTGATATTATTTCATCTGTAATATGAGGAATAACTTGAACAGTGCTGCCTAGATACTCTCCTTTCCTTTCTCTCTTTAATACTTTATCGTAAATTTGTCCTGTCGTGTAATTACTAGATTTACTAGTTTTATAATTGATAAATCTTTCATAATGCCCAAGATCTAAATCTGTTTCTGCGCCATCATGTGTCACAAAAACCTCACCATGTTGAGATGGGCTCATTGTTCCTGGGTCAACATTGATATATGGATCAAGTTTGATTACAGAAACACTTAAATTTCTTGATTCTAAAATTGATCCCAAAGAAGCAGCTACAATACCTTTCCCAAGGGAAGATACAACGCCACCTGTAATAAATATATTTTCGTCACACTAAAATAAAAGTAATCTAAGACGGGAATATATTTTAACAAAAATAACAAAATTCTACAATTTTTGAATAAATTAATAATTCCAAAAAAAAAATATTCATGTAATATAAAAGTTTGTTAAACAACTAGATAAAAAAATGTTTTGTATAAATGTAGGAAAATTTGAAAGATTGGCAAGAGTGTTAATAGGCTTACTAATTTTTTATATTGGTGTAATTGCACCAAATGAAGCAAGTTTATGGGGTTTTATCGGATTAATACCAGTAATTACAGGTATTTTAGGATGGTGTCCACTGTACCTACCCCTAAAAATCAATACAAATAAATAGATTTAGCAGCGTTAATTCCATATAGCTTTTAGCTCTTTATCGATATATATCAATGGAATTCTATCTCTTTGCCATGGAGGTACTTTATTTTCTCTCATAAAGTCTTTAAGACTCTTATTTGTATTATTTATTTTTATACCTTCACCAGTTCTTCTAAACTTTACCTCTACATCTCTTATTAACTTTAAAACCTAACTTATCTTCAAGATTTCTCCAACTAAAATTTATTGCTAAATCTGATATGACAAGATTCTCTTTAAACTTCCATGTATAAACTTTTGAAGCGTCATGTTTTGATAAAGGCCTCATAATTTCCACATAATCATTGTATCTTCTAATTTCATAGTCAGAGCAAGAAAAGAATGGCGTCTTATCATCGCCAGCGTTAAATATATTATTTCGAATCGAATTTAGCTGATCAAGTGTTGGCACTCTAAAATTATTTTTTATTATCCAAAATCTAATAACATTATTAAATCTATGATTTTCTAAATTTCTAGTATTTACACTAATTTTATTATCTGCTTCATAAAAATATTTCTCAAAATCTATTATAGCCAAATCCTCATTTAACCTATTTGATTCTGATAGATTGAATGCAGATCTTGAAATAGTTTCATTGCAATTAGGCCACTTTTTTTTAACAATCGGAATGATATTTTTTCTAATAAAGTTTCTAGAAAATTTTGTATCATTATTAGAAGTATCGTTTATATGATCTAATTTATTAAAACTTACAATGTCTTCTAATGCTTTTTTATTAAGTTTTAAAAAAGGTCTGATGTGAACACCATGGTTTAGAATCTTAAAAATCGGCATTGATGCAAGACCTTTTGCTCCCGCGCCTCTGATAAGCTGATAGAAAAATGTTTCTGCTTGGTCTTCAATATGGTGTGCTGTCAACATTGCTGTTCTTTTATTCATGCACTTGTATATTGCTTCGTATCGTGCATTTCTAGCTTTCTCTTCAATGCTATCGCCTTTATCTAAAACAATGCTAAGATTTTTACAAATTAATTCAACATTAATTTTTTTGCAAAAATTCTTGCAGTGTGCTTCCCATTTTTTTGCATCTTTACTTAAATTATGATTAATATGAATTGCTCGAATTTTTTTATTAAATTTTAATGCGATTTTTTTTGAGAAGTATAAAAGAGCTGTTGAATCAACTCCCCCACTATATGCAATAAGAAATTCATCATAACTATTTTCTTTGATATTGCTTATTATAGATTGTTCGAAAATTGAAAATAGGTTTTCAAAATCAAAATCAAATGTTTCCATTTTATTCTTGATAATATCCTACAGAATCTAACTTATCTTTTCTATTTTTTATCAAAATTTTTGAATCCATATTATGATAAATTGATAGATTTTTACTTATTGAAGAAGAAATATCTTTACTTACTTGAGATATGTTTCTATGCGCTCCACCCAGTGGCTCCGGAATAATTTCGTCTATTAATTTAAGCTTGATCAGGTTATCTGCTGTTATGCACATAGCTTCGGCAGCTATGTTAGCATTTTCAGGTGATTTCCATAATATAGAAGCGCATCCCTCAGGAGATATAACCGAGTATATACTGTAATCAAGCATTGCTAAGTGATCACACACCCCAATTGCTAATGCACCTCCTGAGCCACCTTCGCCAATAACATATGATATTATTGGTACAGAAAGATTTGACATTTCTAGCAAGTTATTAGCGATAGCCTCACTTTGACCTCTTTCTTCAGCATCAATTCCAGGGTAAGCGCCCGGTGTGTCTATAAAAGTTATTATTGGCATATTATATCTTTCTGCCAGTTTCATAACTCTTAATGCTTTTCTAAAACCTTCAGGCTTAGCCATTCCAAAATTTCTTTTTATTTTATCGTTTGTTCCTCTGCCTTTCTGATGTCCAATAACTGCAACAGAAATACTCTCAAATTGAGCAATTCCTGCTACTATCGCATTATCATCTGCATAGGCTCTATCACCATGAAGCTCATGAAAATCTTTAAAGATTAAATTTATGAAATCCATTGTATAAGGTCTTTCTGGATGTCTAGCAATTTGAGTGATTTGCCAAGGTGTAAGGTTACTATAAATATCTTTAATTAGAGAATTACATTTTTTTTGCAAAATATTGATTTCTTCAATAATGTTTACTTGGCCATCCGAACCAATAGTTCTCAGCTCTTCAATTTTATCCTCAAGATTTTTTATTGGTTTTTCAAATTCAAGCATAATTTACCTTCTTTTTACATTGAAGAATATATTAATTCTACTTTATCTACACAATCAAGCTTCTCCAATTCTTCAATTATATCATTAGTTGGAAAAATTTTGTAATTTTCTCCTAATACAAGAGATTTGGTTATTCCGGTGGACATATAATCAATTCTCACTGCACATTTACCTTTTTTATCTTTATCAGAAAATAACAATTCTAATTTTTCTGTAAGAATTTGCAGATCA
This sequence comes from Thiothrix sp., assembly GCA_038141665.1. Taxonomy (GTDB): domain Bacteria; phylum Pseudomonadota; class Gammaproteobacteria; order Poriferisulfidales. The sequence continues at coordinate 1,020,862 of JAYQIN010000002.1, read as the reverse complement.
TTTTCATTTGTAACTTTAAGTTTAATGCCAGTTGCTAATTTAGTTCTTGCATCTTCTAACATATCGATTGACTTAGCTCGAAAACTTAATCTATTTGTATAATCATCTAATCTAAGAGTACCTTGTATTATAATAATATCGTCTCTATTAAAAGAGTCATTTAAAAGATTATTATTTGCTATAACATCTATATTGTCTGTATTATCACCTAAGTTTATTTGTGCAAGTTTTTCTTTTGTACTAGTTGTTCTTATTCTTATGCTATTTATTACTCCTGCAATTTTATATAAAGATCCTCTGCCCGCTTGTTTTTTGTAATTATTTTTTAAAGAAAATAAGTTATTACCTACGATATTTTTTATTTCACTCTCATATTCTGTAATTGGGTGCCCAGTCAAATAAAAACCTAAAACATCTCTTTCAAAAGATAGTTTTTTGATTGTTGTCCACTCATCTAGTTTATTTATTGAGATTTTTTTAGAATCTTCTTCAGTAAACCCGAATATATCAATCTGTCCTTGGGATAAATTTTTTGAATTTTGATCAGCCATCTTCATTGCTTCAGGATAGGAATTCATAAGTGATGACCTAGTTTCGCCAAAAGTATCAAATGAACCTGATTTGATTAAAGCTTCTATTACTCTCTTATTGATCTTATTTGTTCCACATCTTGTGAGTAAATTTTCTAAGCTAATAAATTCTCCATTTTTATTTCTTTCATTAATAATTATTTCGATAATTGCCTTTCCAACTCCTTTTATTGCCCCAAGGCCATATATAATTTCATTATTTTCTGTAACATAAATGTATAGTCTGACAAATTTATATTTGGTGGATTTAATAAAATTCCCATGTACTCGCACTCTTTAACAAATCGTACGACCTTTTCAGTATTATCCATGTCGCTTGATAGTACCGCTGCAACAAATGGTTCTTTATAATGAGATTTTAAATATGCTGTTTGATATGCTATTAAAGCATACGCCACAGAGTGTGATTTATTAAAACCATATCCCGCGAACTTCTCCATTAAGTCAAATATATATTCTGCTTGCTTTGCCTCAACTTGATTTTTTATAGCTCCTTTAACAAAAATTTCTCTTTGTTGTTTCATTTCATCAAATTTCTTTTTACCCATAGCTCTTCTTAAAATATCCGCTGCACCCAAACTATAACCAGCTAATATTTGCGCTATTTTCATAACTTGTTCTTGATAAAGTATTACTCCGTATGTTGGTTTAAGAACATCTTCAATTAAGGGATGCAAATATTCAACGTTTGCGCCATTTTTCCTGTCAATAAAATCATCTACCATCCCAGATTGAAGAGGCCCTGGCCTGTAAAGAGCTACCAATGCTACCAAATCATCAAATTTGTCTGGCTTCAATCTTTTAATGATATCTTTTAATCCTCTTGATTCTAATTGAAATACTCCATTTGTTTTTTGCTTTCTAAGCAAATCAAAAGTTTTTTCATCGTCGAGAGGAATATTTTCCAGAATAAATTGTTTTTCTGAATTAATATTTCTATTAATAATTTTTAATGTATTCTCTATTACAGTTAATGTTCTAAGCCCTAAAAAATCAAATTTTATCAACCCTATTTCTTCAACATCATCTTTATCCAACTGCGTTAGTAATGAACTATTACAAGTATCCCTATATAATGGCGTATAATTAATAAGTTTTTTTGGTGATATTACTAATCCACCTGCATGTGTACCAGCATTTCTTGGAAGACCCTCTAAAATCATTGCCATATCAATAATATCTTTTACATCATCATCAGAGTTGTATAATTTTTTAAGTTCTTTGTCTTCTAAAGCCTTTTCTAAAGTTATTCCAATTTCAAAAGGAATGAGTTTTGCTATTTGATCAACAAAAGGATATGGATATTGTAAAACTCTTCCCACGTCACGAACAACTGCTTTTGCTGCCATGGTTCCATAAGTAATTATCTGACTTACCTTATCTCTGCCATATTTTTTTGCAACATAATCTATAACGCTATCTCTTTTATCCATACAAAAATCAATATCAAAATCTGGCAAAGATATTCTTTCGGGATTTAAAAATCTTTCAAAAAGTAAGTCATATTTTATAGGATCTATGTTTGTTATATTTAAAACGTAAGCAACTAAAGATCCTGCTCCAGATCCTCTGCCTGGGCCAACAGGAATATTATTTTTTTTTGCCCAAGTAACAAAATCAGAAACAATTAAGAAATAACCTGAATAGCCCATTTTCATAATGACATCCAACTCGATTTTTATTCTATTAAGGTAGGGCTCCTTATTTTTTATATTCTTGTCACTTAATTTTTTATTTAAACTTTGAATAACTAATGAATCGAAATATTCATTCTCATCTTGATTATCTTCTAAAGGAAAAATTGGCATTGCAATATCGCCTAAAGCTAGTTGAACATTGCATCGCTTTGCAATTTCTAAAGAATTTTCTATTGCTGAAGGAATATCAGAAAATAACTCTTCCATTTCACTACTGGATTTTAAATATTGATTTTCATTATATTCTGACTTTCTTTTTTCATCTTTTAAATACGTGCCATTATTTATGCAAACTCTAACTTCATGTGCTTGGAAATCTTCTTTGTTAATAAATCTCACATCGTTTGAAGCTACAATTGGTATATTATACTTTTCTGAAATATCTAAAGCCTGAGCAATGTATTCATCTTCAAAATCTTTTCCAGTCCTAGTAATCTCAATATAATAATTATTAGAAAAATTCTTTTTCCAATAATTTATTGAAGATTCAATTAAGTCATTTTTTCCAGATTTTATTGCGTGAGCTAAATCACCATATATTCCTCCTGATAATACAATTAATCCCTCAGATCGTTTTAATAGATCATCTTTTAAAACTATAAATTTATTATTTTCATCAAGATTTATATATGAATCAGTAATTAAATTACTAAGATTATTAAAACCAATAATATTTTTACATAATAAAACAATTCTAAAACTTTCATTTGAACTTTCTGTATCCTTAATATCAATTTCAATACCTATAATAGGCTTAATTCCATTTTTAATTGCTTGCTTATAAAATTTAACTAAGTGAAAATATATTGTTGTGATCAGTTATTGATACGGAAGGTGATTTTCTTTCAGACACCTTTTCAACAAGATCGCTAATTCTAATCAAGCTGTCTGAAATTGAGTATTCACTGTGAAGGTGAAGATGTATAAAATTATTTTTCATAAATACTTTATAGGCTTGAAAGTTTTTCTGTGATATTTACAAATCCCATATTTTTTTATCATTTTAATATGATGTTTAGTTGGATAACCCTTATGTTTTTTAAAATCATACATAGGAAATTCTTTATCTATTTCTAACATAATTCTATCTCTTGTAACTTTGGCTATTATTGATGCCGCACTTATTATTGGAACTAGTCTATCACCATGTTTAATAGTACATAATTTCCCATGAATTTCTGGTTTAAATATTCCATCGATATATACTTTGCAATTTTTATAATTAATTTTCTGATATGATTTTTTCATAGCAAGTAATGTTGCTTCATGAATATTTATTGTATCTATAATTTTTGAATCAATCACACCAATGCCATAATTTTCAGATTTTTTCAGAATTTGTTCATAAAAAATTTCTCTATTTTTTAGGCTTACTTTTTTTGAATCATTAATCCCAGCTGGAAGATATTTCTCATCAATAGAAACAGAAGCTGCAACTACAGGACCTGCAAGTGGTCCGCGACCTGCCTCATCAATTCCAACAATTGTATATTTTTTTATCATAAACTAGAATATAATAATTATTAATTATCATACATCAGTAATCTACATAGAAAAATATATTTTATCATGAGCAAAGTGAAAGTTGCCGTAATTGGGGTCGGATATCTTGGAGAATTCCATGCGCAAAAATATAAAGCAATCAAATCAGTTGATTTAGTAGGTATTGTTGATACAGATAAAAAAAGATGCCAAGAAGTCTCTAAAAAGTATGGGGTAAAACCATATAATAATTATGAGGATGTTATTAGTGAAGTTGATGCTGTTAGTATTGTTGTACCAACGAATCTTCATTATAAAGTTGCAAAATATTTTTTAGAATCTGGAAAGCATATACTTGTGGAAAAACCATTCGTTAATAACGTAACAGAAGGGCTAAAGCTTGAAAAATTATCACAAAAAAGAAAAACAATCATACAAGTAGGACATATTGAAAGGTTCAATCAAGCTTTCGCAAAGTTACAAGGTACAATAAATAAGCCTATTTTTATTGAATGCAATAGAATATCGCCATTTAAAATACGAGGAACAGAAGTTGATGTTGTAATGGATCTTATGATACATGATATAGATATAATTATGTCTTTAAACAATTCAAAAATAAAAAATATACAAGCAAATGGGGCAAGTGTTTTAACATCAAAAAACTGATATTGCAAATGCAAGAATTACTTTTGAAAATGGTTGTGTATGTAATCTTTCAGCGAGTAGAATAAGTGGTAAAGTTGAAAGAAAAATGCGATTGTTTCAAAAAAACTCATATTTTTCTTTAGATTACCAAACATGTGAGCTAGATTCATACATGACAGTTAATTCAGGCTCAGCCGTAAAAATAAAAAGATCGAAAAAGAATTTTGCAAAACATGACTCGCTTGATGAAGAAATAAAAAGCTTTATAAAATCTATAAAAAATAAAAAAAAGCCGATAGTGAGCGCTAATGATGGGATAAATGTATTAAAATGTGCAACTAAAATATCAAACTTAATTAAAAAACAATGATACCTCAATTTGATTTAAAAAAAGAATATAGTATTTTAGAAAATGAAATTCAAAAAGAACTTAACAATGTTTTTTTAAAAACTAACTTTATTGGCGGAGAGAATGTTAGTTTAATTGAAAAAAATATTTCTAATTATATAGGCGCAAAGTATGCAATATCATGCAATTCAGGCACTGATGCATTACATTTTGCTTTAAGATCTGTAGGAATAAAAAAAGGAGATGAAGTCATAACAACTCCTTTTACATTTGTATCAACTATTGAAGCAATAATGTACTTAGGAGCGAAACCTGTTTTTGCAGATATTTGTTTAGACTCATACAATATTAATAAAGACAACATCCTAAATAAAAAAACAAAAAAGACAAAAGCTATTTTACCAGTCCATCTTTTTGGAAATCCAGTGGATGTCCGAACTATCAAGTCAGAGATAAATGATGAATCTATAAAAATAATTGAAGATTGCGCTCAAAGTTTTGGGGCTGGCATAAATTGTGAAAGAGTTGGTGGAATTGGTGACATAGGTTGCTTTAGTTTTTACCTAACAAAAAATTTAGGTTGCTACGGTGACGGAGGAATGATAACTACTAATTCATTAGAATTATATGAATATATAAAAAAACTAAGGAACCATGGAAGTTCAAAAAGATATCATCATGATATACTTGGATATAATAGTAGACTTGATGAAATTCAAGCCGGAATATTAAATGTAAAATTTAAATATATAGATAAATTCAATATGATGAGGTCAAAAATAGCATCTTTATATGATGAAAATCTTAAAAATCAAAGTGAAATCATTTTACCTAAGAAAAATCCTTATGCATTTCACGTATATCATCAATATACAATTATCTCAAAAAATAGAGATAAAATTCAAAATGAGCTCAAAAACGAAAATATTGGATCAGCAATTTATTATCCCATCTCTCTTGAAAATCAAAAATTATATAAAGATGTATTTGGTGAATCTCAACAATGCACAAATTCAAATTTCTTATCTGGAACATGTTTATCTTTGCCAATGTATCCCCACTTGTCAGAAGATAGTGTTTTAAAAGTATGCGATGTAATAAAAAAAGTATTATGAGTAAACAAAAAAAAATAATTATAGTAGCTGGTGAGGAATCAGGTGACATGTATGCTTCTGAAATAATTAATGATTTTTCTAGTAATGATAAAATACAATTTTATGGTATGGGCTCAAACAAAATGAAAAAGACTGATGCTCAAATTTTGCTAGATTCATCTAGTTTATCGGTAGTTGGTTTTTTTGAAATTTTAAAAATTTACCCTAAATTACTAAAATCTTTAAACTTCATGAAAAAATCTATAAAAGAAATAAAGCCCGACTTGTTAATTTTAATAGACTACCAAGAATTTAACATGAAGCTAGCCAAATATGCAAAACTAAATGGCATTAAGGTACTTTTCTACATTAGTCCTCAAGTTTGGGCATGGAGAAAAAATAGAATAAAAAAAATAAAAAAATACATAGATATAATGGCAGTTATATTTCCATTTGAAAAAAAATTTTATCAGAATGAAGGTATAACATCATACTATGTTGGGCATCCGCTCGTTAAGAATAATACTTATGAAGAGAAACGCTTTAATAATAAAGATTATATAGGATTTTTTCCTGGTAGTAGGCTTTCTGAAATAAAAAATCATTTACCATTAATAAATAAAGTAATAGATAGTATGCATAGAAAAGATCCTACATTAAAATTTCTGGTATCGAGATCTGATAATATTAATAAAAATATATATGAAAAGTTTTTTTTGAATAAAAAATACGTATCAATTATTACGAACGAAGATATTTATAAAACAATAGATATGTGTAAAGTAGCAGTCGCTGCATCAGGCACAATAACGCTTCAAATTGCCTTAAAAAAAATACCTGTATGCGTATTTTATAAAATCTCAAGTGCAACATATTTTATAATAAAATTTCTTATTAAAACAAATTTCATATCTTTAATTAACATTTTATTAGAAAAAAAAGTTGTTCAAGAATTTGTTCAATCACAAGCTTCAGAAAAAAATATCATTGATGAAATTTTTAAAATTATTCAAAATTCTGATTATAGGAAAAATTTAGTCAGCGAAATTTCTTTAATAGAAGAAAAGCTTAAAGATGAAGATTCTATGATAAGTATTAATGAGGTGATTAAAAAATCACTATAAAATTTAGTCTTGTTTTGAGGACTGAATTACCCCCCTTTCACTTTGCTCTACAAAATTTAATAAATTAGATACTTCTGTGCAATCTTTACACAAATTTTCTAATTCCTTAATATTTGTAGGATTATTACTTGATCTAAATATTAATTTATATGCTCTGTGAAGTGAATTAATTTTTTCTTGATCAAATTTATTTCTTCTTAATCCTTCTCTATTTAAACCGTGTGTTTTGGCAAAACTTCCTGTAGCTAATAAATATGGAGGAAGGTCTTGATTTAAGGCAGCACCCATACCTGCGAATGAGTAATCTCCAATTCTGCAGAATTGATGTACCAAGACATATCCTGCTAAGACTATATTACTTCCCATAATTACATGTCCTGCTAATGATGTTGCGTTTGACATAACATTGTTATTTCCTATTATGCAGTCATGTGCAATGTGAACATAAGCCATAATCCAATTATTATCTCCTACTTTTGTTACAGACTCACCACCAGCCTTTGTTCCCCGATTTATTGTGCAGTATTCTCTAATAGTATTCCCTGATCCAATAACTAACTTACAATCTTCACCTTTGTACTTTTTGTCTTGAGGAATTTCTGATAACGAAGCAAACTGATATATCTTATTATCCTTTCCAATTTCGCAGTCACTTGATATTACGACATGTGGTCCAATGATAGTATTTTTATCAATCTCAACATTTTTTCCAATTACTGTGTAAGCCCCCACTTCGACTGACGTGTCAATATTTGCAGTGGGATCAATGATTGCTGTTGGATGAATTTTTGACAAGATACATACCTATAGTTTTTGTGGTAGCTCTTTAAAACCACACATTAGCTCTGCTGATGCTGCAACTTCATCTCCAACAGTTGCTAAGGCATCAAAAACTGCAAAACCTTGTTTGCTTTTTTTCATTTCTACCTTAAGTTTTAACTGATCACCTGGGACAACTGGTTTTTTAAATCTAGCTTTATCAATACCCACAAATAAATACAAACTTTCATTAGGCGGGCATAGGCTAGGTGTTTTAAATACTAAAAGCCCTGAAGCCTGAGCTAGCGCTTCCAATATCAAAACACCTGGCATAACTGGATACCCAGGAAAATGTCCATTAAAAAATGGCTCATTAAAACTGACATTTTTTATAGCTAAAATTGATTTGCTATCCTCGAATTCCAAAATTTTATCTACTAATAGAAATGGATATCTATGTGGAAGGAGATTCATTATCTCTAAAATGTCACCATTATTTTTCAAAATTAAACTCCGTGATTTTTAATTTTTATTTTTTGTAAATAATTCATTAAGCTTTTTAAATCTTGCAGCATTTTTTAACCAGTCCTTTGTTTAGCATTAATGGTGTTCCTGAAGTATATATACCAGGTTTTTTAATATCAGATGAGACTTTAGTCATGCCTGTTATATGCGAATTATCACATATATTAATATGCCCTTGTATACCTGCGCCACCACCTATTGTACAGTTCTTTCCAATCTTTGCACTTCCAGCTATTCCTACGCAACCAGCAATTGCAGTATTTTCTCCGATTTGCACATTATGTGCAATCTGTATTTGGTTATCTATTTTTACACCATCTCCTATAACTGTGTTATCTAAAGCGCCCCTGTCAATTGAGGTATTGGAACCAATCTCAACATTATTTCCAATATCTACACCTCCGATCTGCGGAATTTTAATCCAAGAATTATTTTCATTAGCATAACCAAATCCATCTGATCCAATAACTGTTCCTGAGTGGATTATTACATTTTCACCTATATTTACATTTTTATAAATTGTCACATTTGGAAAAATATATGCACCTGACATTATTTCAACATTATCCCCAATTGAGCAATTTGCTCCAATAAAAGAGTTATCTCCTATGTGAACATTTTCTCCAATTACTACATTTGGATCAATTACAATTTTTTTACTTAGGTTTTTAGAATAACTTACTAATGAGTCATGAATTCGATAATTTAAATCTTTCTTTTTATTTAAAAATTGAGAAATCTTTGCAAAAAGAACATAGGGATTTTCACTGATAATTATATTATGGTTGCAAAATTTCGATAGTTCCTTTGTAGTGATGACTACTTTTGTTTTTGATTTTTTTAAAGATTCTAGATATTTTTTACTTGAAAAAAATACTATACTTTTTTCAGAAGCATTAGCAATGCTTGAAACTTGACTTATAGAATAATCTTCGTCTCCAATTAACTCAGCATTAAAAATTTTTGATATATTTTTTAAAGTATAATTCACAGAAATCTTATTTAGAATTAAATTTCTTTAAAACCTTATCTGTTATATTAATGCTTGTTTTATCACTTGCATACGTTACATCAGCATTTGTTAATATTAAATCGTACTTACCACTTTCAGCAATTAATAAAATTACTTCTTTTAATCTACTTTCTATTTTGCCAAGTTCATCTCTTCTTCTAATTTAAAGTCTTCCTGAGCTTCGTTTGCATCTCTTTGCAAATCTCTTTCTGACTTCATAATCTTTCTTTTTAAAGATTCAATTTGATCTTTTGACATTATATCTGATTCTTTTTGAAGTTTTTCTTTCTGTTTTTTAATTTTTTTAGCTTTGGACTCTAGTTGTTTATTTCTAGGACTAAACTCTTGTTCTAATTTTTTCTGTGCTGACTTAGATGCAGGTGCTTCATTTAGAATTTTGGCAATATCAACGTAACCTATCTTATATTCTGCAGAATGTGCATTGCTAAAAAGTACTGCTGCAGCTACCACAATCAAAGTTCTTATTATATTTTTCATTACCATCACCTCTTTATATTAATATATTGCTAATTATAGACTAACTAGTTCCTAGGTTAAACTGAAAGCCTTCAGTTTTATCTCCTTCTTCCTCATTTAGTGGAGTACTAATACTAACACTTATGCCTCCAAATGGTGACAACCATTTAACTGATAGTCCTACAGATCCTTTTAAATCGCCAAATTCGAATGAATCATAATCTTTATATGCTCTTCCAAAATCTGCAAAAAATGCTGTTCTTAGATTTGCTACCTCAATTGGTGGTTTAAAGATAACTTCTGCAGTTCCGGCTACCATGAAATCACCACCTATTGGCTTCCCTGTAGAATCATATGGAGACAAACTATTTTTTTCAAAACCCCTAACTGATTTTGGGCCACCAGCTTTAAACCTATCATAAAATGGCAAACCACTTGTACCACCGTAGCCTTGTCCGTATTTAGTTATTCCTCTTAATCTTAGAATAATATCTCGCTTTTTATTAATATTAAAATACGAATCTGTTTTGAAATTAACTTTATAATATTCTAGATCACTTCCTGGCACAAAAACTTCTGTGCTTAAACTTGTTTTAAATCCAGATCTAGTAAATCTTGAGCTATCTCTTGTATCTATTCCGTAACTAACCAAAAAAGAAAAATTATCAAAATCATCGCCATTGTCTCTAACAAAATCTTCAATTTCTGTTGGGCTATTTTCAGTTGTATCAACTTGCCAATTCATATATCTTAAAGATAAATTGAATCTATTGTCTTCTGTCATCGGAAGACCATAACTATACTCCAAAGTCATTTTATCAGCTTCATAATCTGAAACAGTATCAGTATTATCTGTTTTTGTGGTTTTAATATTAAAACCAAAACTTCGACTTACATTATCCATATTGTGATACGGATTATAAAAATTAAATGCATAAGTTTTGCTGGTCTTTGCTGTATTTAAATTAAAAGAAATCTTGTTTCCTGATCCTAAAAAATTATCCTGTTCAACGCCAGCGCTCAAACTAAAACCGGTTCCAGATCCACCAAGACCAGCCCCAATATTAAAATTACCAGATTGTTTTTCCTGGATTTTAACATTCAAATCAAGCTTGTTAGCAGAACCAGGTACCCTAACTTCCTCAATATCTACGCCCTCAACATAATTTAATCTTCTTATTCTATTTTTTGAGATTTTAATGGCATTTGCGGAATACCAACCACCTTCCATCTGTCTAATTTCTCTTCTGTAAACTTCATCTTGAGTTGAGATGTTTCCTGTTATATTAATTCTTCTAACGTATGCTCTATTTCCAGGATCTATAAAGAAATTTATTTCTACTTCTCCATTCACGCCTTCTATTTTTTTGGTAATGGGTTTACTTGAGAAAATGCATAACCCTCTTCGCTTAAACGAGCTTTAATATTTTCAGAAGATTTTAAGATATTTTTTTTTGAAACATATTCGCCCGTCTGTATTTCTATTGCATCAGCGATTTCTTTAATTGGAACAATTAATTTCCCAGCAACATTAATTTTATTAACAATATATTGTTCGCCTTCAACTATATTTATAGTGATATAAACTTCTTTTTTATTTTTACTCAAAGCTACCTGTGTAGATTCAATTGCAAAGTCCATAAAACCTTTATCCTGGTAAAAACTAATTAAACGATTTAGATCGCCTTGAAGCATTGGTGATGAATAAACCCCACTATCAGACCAAAACAAGTACCATACAGGCAAAGCGGTTTGAAAGTTTTTTTTAAGTTGGGCATCTGAATATCTTTTATTTCCAACAATTTTTATTTGTTTAATCTCTGCTCTTACACCTTCATTAACTAATACCTTTAAATAAATTCTATTATCTTCAAGCATTGTCTCTTCAATCTTTATATCGACACTATACATACCACGAGCAAAACTTTGTTCCCTTAATTCAGACTTAATCCTATCTAAAACAGAACTATCATAAATTCTTCCCGAAGCAATATTTGCCGCATCTAAAATTTTATCTAATTGCTCATCTTCTATTTCTTCAAATCCCTCAAAATCAATATCAACTATCGTTGGTCTTTCATCAAATGTTATAACTAACGAATTTCCAACTTTTTCAATAATAATGTCATTGAAAAATTTTGATTTAAATAATGTTTTTATTACTGAAGGTGTCATTGAAGAATCAAAGCCATCTCCTACTTCAAAAGGAAGGCTTGAATAAATATATCCGGAGTCAACTCTCTGCAATCCTTTTAAAATAATATCGTCAATGATAAATCTTTCCTTAGCATTAACATTTTGGAAAACACTGAAAAATAGTAAAACTATAAATATTTTTTTAAATGATTTCATAACATTATTCTTAAAAGGTCATTATAAAGAGCAAAAAAAGAAAGAAATATTAAGAAAGTTATTCCAACTTGCTGAAATGCTAATTGTACTCTCTCAGGTATTGGCCTTCTTATAATAAACTCAACTAAATAATACATTAAATGTCCGCCATCTAACATAGGTATTGGCAATAAATTCAAAATTCCTATACTGATACTTAACATGGCTAATAAATTAAGAAAACTAATATATCCGTTTTTAAATGAATCTGCAGCATATCCAGCTATACCTACTGGTCCTGATATACTTTTTGAAGAAACCTCTCCTTTTATTAGCTTAATAATAAAATTGATAGTTAAAATTGTAAAATCATAAGTTTTAACGAAAGAAAATTTTATACTTTCATTAAGTTTATATTTAATATTAATTTTATTGTTTAAAACATCTTTCTCATGCACATAAGGACTAATTCCAAGTCTGCCAAACTCCTTATCATCTATTTTGACTAGCTGAGGAGTAACTTTGATAAATTCATATTTTTGATTTCTAAAGATGTAAAAATTCAAAAAATTTTCTGGGTTCTTTCTAATAATATCAACTATTTCATTCCAATTATTCACTTGATTACCATTAATTGATACAATTTTATCTTCATTCAGCAAACCAGAATTAAATGCTGGTGAATCAGGTTCTACATATCCTATTCTCGTAGTTTTACTAACAAAATTAAATATTCCTAAGCTACTAAGAATATTATTTTTGTCTATTGTTATATTTCTATGATCTATGCCATTGAGTTCTATATAATTACCATCTCTTAAAACCACAAAATTTATATCTTCTTCCTCCGAAGAAGATTTTACTGATAAAAGTGTTATATCAGACCATGTATTTACTCTTCTATCATTTATAGAATAAATAGTATCTCCGGCATTAAGACCGATACTTTCTGCAATGCTCCCAGTTTTAACCACACCAATAATTGGTTTAAAAGCATCATATCCGCTAACAAAAACAAGGAAATAAAAAAAAGCAGCTAAGATAAAATTAAATAAAGGTCCTGCAAAAACAATAAAAGACCTTTTAAATAAGCTTTGATTATTAAAAGCACGACTTTTTTCAAAGTTATCTACTCTTCCTTCTCTTTCATCAAGCATTTTCACATAACCACCAAGAGGTAATGCACAAATTTTATATTCGGTATTATCCTTTCCGAATTTTCTTCCAAATAATTTTTTTCCAAACCCAACAGAAAATTGTAAAACTTTTACTCCACATATTCGAGCAGCTATATAATGACCATATTCATGAAACGTAACAATAATACTTATTGTTAAAATAAAGATTGATATTGTATATATTAGACTCATATAAAATTAACTGTATTTTTTTAAAATTTGCGTGGCTTTTACTCTACTTTCATTGTCAATTTCAAAAACATCTTCAACGGAAGATATTTTTATATTTTTATGTGCATTTATTGTTTCATATATAATTTTATAAATGTCTTTAAATTTTATATCTTTTTTTAGAAATCCTAATACAGCTATTTCATTTGCTGCATTCATTACTGTGGGAGCTGATTCGCCAATTTTAGCAACATCTTTTGCTAAATAAAAACAAGGAAATTTTTCTTTTGAGACTTCCTCAAAAGTTAGTGTTTGAATTTTTGTGAAATTTATTAAATCAACATTAGATTTTATTCTTTCTGGCCATCCTAAACAGTACGATATAGGTATTTTCATATCGTTTTTACTTGCTTGAGATATTATGGATCCATCTGTGTAACAAACCATAGAATGAATAAGACTTTGAGGATGAATAACTACGTCAATTTGACTTAATTCTAAATCAAAAAGATACATTGCTTCAATAATCTCAAGCCCTTTATTCATCATTGTGGCTGAATCAATAGAAATTTTTTTACCCATATCCCAAGTTGGATGATTTAGAGCTTGATCTGGAGTTATGTTATCAAAGTCATGTAAACTTGTTTTTAAGAAAGGTCCTCCAGATGCTGTTAAAATAATCTTATCGATAAAATTTTTGTTGTTTAAAGAAAAACATTGATGTAATGCATTATGTTCACTATCAACAGGTAAAATTGTTGCTTTATTTTGCTTAGCTAAATCCATAAAAAGTTTTCCGCACATAACTAAAGATTCTTTATTTGCTAACAAAATTCTCTTTCCAGATTTTACTGCATTTAAAGATGATTCAAGTCCAGCAGAACCAGATATAGCACAAACTACCATATCTATCTCAGATAAAGAGACCAAACTATTCAATGTCTCTACTCCAAATAAAATTTCAATATCTAAATTAAAATTATTTAAACTTGAAGTTAGTTTTTTTGCATCTTCTTCTTTATTTACATGAACATATTTAGGTTTAAACTTTTGACATTGAATCAATAATTTATCAACAGAAGAATTTGCTGCTAAGGCATAAGCTTTAAACTTGTCCGCATTGCTTGATATTACATCTAAAGTGTTAATTCCTATGCTTCCAGTTGAACCTAATATGATAACGTTTTTTTTCATTACTGAATTATAGCAGATAAAAAATAACTAAATATTAAGAAAATTGGTGCTGCAGCTAAAAGACTATCAATTCTATCAAGAATACCACCATGACCAGGCAATAAATTTCCAGTATCCTTATTTCCCGAATGCCTTTTTATTAAGCTAATAAATAAATCACCAAAAGAAGATATGAGTACGACGAAAAATGTTATAGATAAAATTTTAATTGTAAATAAAAAATTATAATTCTCAAATAAACAAAAAATAAATGATGCAATTAGACAAATAATAATTGATCCTATAAAGCCTTCAGTTGTTTTATTTGGACTAATAATACTAAAAAACTTTCTCTTTCCAAATTCTTTTCCAATAAAAAAAGCAGCTATATCTGCTAAAGCAACGATTGATATTAAAAATATCAATGCTTTTTGGGAATAGATATACGTTATATATAAAGAACAATATAAAGAGCTAATTAATAATAAAAAGATCAAAAAATAAAATATATTAAATTCATCAATTTTATTTATTTTTTTTATATTATATAAATAAATTGGTATCAAGATCCATAAGATAGAAGATGGTATAATTAAAAAAAGCCAAGCGTTATTTTTTATTAATATATTTGCAATAAATATCGATATAAATATTGAGGCAATAAAATAATAGTGCTTTCTTTTTCCTTTTTCTAATTGAATATTATAAAAACACATTTTAGAAATTTCAAAAGACGCTAAAAAAATTATAATATTTAAGAATAATCTTATAATTACATCATTAGAATATAGAATGATTAAAACTATAGAAGGATATATTAATAAAGCAGTAAAAATTCTTTTTTGTAAATTATTTAGCATATTTTATGATTTGCCGAATTTCCTATCTACAGAATTATACCAATTTAAAGATTTAGAAAAACTTCTTTTGTTAAAGTTTGGCCATAAAACATTAGTAAAATAAAGTTCAGCATATGAAATCTGCCAAATAATAAAATTGCTTAACCTTTTAAAACCGCCAGTTCTTATTAGTAAATCCACTTCAGGAAGATCCTTAGAAAACATATGCTTTTCGAAATTTGATTTATTTCCTTTTTCTTTTGACGCTTTTTTTACTGCCTGCCTAATATCTTGTTTCCCACCATAATTTAAAGCAACGAATAAATTCAAATTTTTATATTTTTTAGTAATGTTCTCTAAAAATTCAGTATTTTCTTTAAGCTTTTTGGGAAGCTTACTTAAATCACCAATAAATCTTACTCTAATCTGATTTTCATATAAAAATTCTTTTTCCTCTGCAAAAGAATAAAAAAAAATATCAAATAAATGTTGAAGCTCAAATTTTGGTCTAGTTAAGTTTTCGCTGCTAAGTGCAAATAAAGTTAAATTTTTTATATTTTTTTCAATTGTATATCTTACTATCTTTTTTGCTGTTTTAACTCCAGCTTTATGGCCTTCATCTATATTTAATTTATTTTTTTTTGACCAAGTTCTGTTTCCATCCATTATTATTGCAATATGATTTAAGCTTTTTCTTGATGACTTCATAATATTAAACTTGCATTAAGTCTGATTCTTTGTCTCTTAATAAATTATCTACATTTCCAATATGTAGGTCGGTCATTTTTTGTATGTGCTCGTTATTAGTTTTCTCATCATCTTCAGAGATTTCTTTTTTCTTAACTAAATCTTTTGTTTTTGTATTCGCATCTCTTCTTATATTTCTAATTGCAACTCTTGTCTGCTCTGCTTCATTCTTCACAAGTTTTATAAAGTCCATTCTTCTTTCTTCAGTTAATGGTGGCATAGGAATTCTTATATTTGTTCCTGCTACGGCCGGATTAAATCCTAAATCAGAGTTAATAATTGCTGCTTCTACTTTACTAACCATATCCTTCTCCCATATCACCAATAAAAGTGTCCTAGCATCTTCCGCTTTTATACTTGAAACTTGCGATAACGGAGTTTCGTTTCCATAATAATCTATTTTTATTCCGTCTAATATTGAAGGGTGTGCTCTTCCTGTTCTAATTTTAGCCAAATTAGTTTTTAAAGATTCAACTGACTTGATCATTTTTTGTTCTGTTTCTTTTTTTATATTTTCTAACATATTCTACCTTATTATTGTTCCAGCACCTTCGCCATTAATAATGCTTATTAACGTTCCTTTTTTCAACATATTAAATACTCTTAAAGGTATGTTGTTCTCTTTACACAAAACTACAGCCGTTGTATCCATTACTTTTAACTCATCGTGAAGAACTTGATTATAAGTTAATTCCTTATAAAGCTTTGCATCTTTGTGTTTTTCAGGATCTTTATCATAAACGCCATCAACTTTTGTCGCTTTTAGAACCATATCAGCATTAATCTCTATAGCTCTCAAGCTTGCTGCAGTATCAGTTGTAAAAAAAGGTTTCCTGTTCCTGCAGCAAAGATAACAACTCTATTTTTTTCTAAATGCCTAATAGCTCTTCTTCTTATATAGTCTTCAGAGATTTGATTAATTCTTACAGCTGACATTACTCTGCATTGAACACCTAACTTTTCAATAGCGTCTTGCAATGCTAAGGAGTTTATTACTGTTGCAAGCATTCCAATATTATCTCCTGTAACTCTATCTAGTCCTGCCTCAGCAAGACCTGCGCCTCTAAATATGTTTCCACCACCAACTACAACTGCTAATTGATTTTTGGTTTTATTGACTTCAACAATATTTGAAGAAATATCATTAACAATGTCTGGATCAATACCGTAATTATATTTACCAATAAGTGCTTCGCCGCTTAATTTTAACAAATATCGTTTCATAAAAAATTTATTTTTTTATTTGAGCCATAACCTCATCTGCAAAATTTTCATCTTTCTTTTCTACCCCTTCTCCAACCTCAAGTCTATGAAATGATAGAATATTATTGTTATTATTTTCTAAAAGCTTTCCAATTGTGACTTCGTTATCTTTTACAAAAGCTTGATCAATAAGTGTAACTTCTGAAATATATTTTTTTATCCTACCATCAACCATTTTTTGAACTATATCTTCTGGCTTTCCACTCTCTTTAGCTTGAGCTAAATATATTTCTCTCTCTTTATCTAGATCTTCTGGAGATATATCATTAGAATTTAATGCTATTGGCTTCATTGCAGCAATATGCATGCATATGTCTTTTGCAAGCTCATTATTTTGTTTTTCTAAAACAACTACAACTCCAATTTTTGACCCATGCATGTAGTGGCCAATATATGAATTATCAGCATTAATTGACTGAATTCTTCTTATTTTAACGTTTTCACCAACTTTACTAACTAATTCTAATCTTGCTTCCTCAACTGTTTTGCCAGATGAATGTTTTGAATTATAAAATTCTTCAACACTTCCTGAGTAATTTTGTAATGACAAATCAGATAGTGTTTTAACAAATGCTAAAAAATTTTCATCTTTAGCTACAAAATCAGTTTCGCAGTTAATTTCCATCATATTTACAGTTTTATTATCTTCACTTATAGACAATGTAATGACACCTTCAGCAGCTATTCTAGATGACTTTTTGTCAGCTTTAGCTTGCCCAGCTTTTCTCATTTCTTCAACGGCCTTATCCATATCTCCTGAAGAATTAATAAGAGCTTTCTTACACTCCATCATTCCCGCGCCTGTTCTATCCCTTAACTCTTTCACCATCTTTGCAGTTATATTACTCATTTTTTTGTCTCTCTAAAATTTATTTAATTACTAGATAATTTTTTAATTACTACTCTTTAGAATCCTTATCAACATCTTTTTCTGTAATTGCTTTTTTTGTTGCAGCTTTTTTAGTTACAGCTTTTTTTGTTGTAGCTTTTTTTGTTGTAGCTTTTTTTGTTGCAGCTTTTTTAGTTACAGCTTTTTTAGTTACAGCTTTTTTCTTTTTAACAACTACTTTTTCATCTGATGAATTTTTAGCTGATGATGAAGTAATTTCTTCCTCTGTAACTACAGGTTGCTGCGTTTTCAAATAATCTTGTCCTTTTATCACAGCTTTTGATATCTCTGAACAATATAAATTTATAGCTCTCATCGAATCATCATTACCAGGAAAAAAATAATCAATGTTATCAAAAGAATTATTTGTATCAACGACTGCAATTATTGGGATATTTAATTTCATAGCTTCTTTAACCGCTATGTCTTCATAGCCTACATCAATAACAAATATTGCATCAGGTATCGACTTCATATCTTTAATTCCACCCAAGCTATTATTTAATTTTTCTATTTCACGTGATTGAAGTAATTGTTCTTTTTTTGTTAATTCCTGATTGCTTTTTTCAGAATCTTCCTCTAAAGACTTTAGTCTCTTTATTGATTGCCTTACAGTATTAAAATTTGTCAACATTCCACCTAACCATCTGTGATTTACATATGGCATATTACATTCCTGGGCAGCAATAGAAATACTATCTCTAGCAGCTCTTTTAGTTCCTACGAATAAAATTTTTCCACCTTTAGAAGAAATTTTTTCGGCAAATGCGCATGCCTCTTTCATTAGCGGAACTGTTTGTTGAATATCTATTATGTGTATATGGTTTTTATTCCCATATATATAAGGAGCCATTTTAGGATTCCAATAACTTGTTTGATGGCCGAAATGGACTCCTGCTTCTAATAAAGCAGGTATTGTTATATCTGTCATTTTAATCTCCATGGGTTAATTATCACTTGGAACAAGTTATAAAGCTTATTTATAAGCACCCAATATAACTTTTAAGGTTTCAAGTTAGTTTTATAATTTCTGAGCAAGTTTATATCATAGACTTATTCTTGCAACAATCGGTATAATAATGCTTATTTATACCTTAAACAACCTTATATTATGATAAAAAACTCTGCGGAAATAGAAAAGATGAGAGTTGCCGGTAATTTGGCATCAAAAGTCTTAATAATGATAGAAGAATACGTAAAACCAGGCGTATCAACACAAGAATTGGATGAAATTTGTCATAATTTCATTGTTAATGATCTAAAATGTATTCCCGCACCATTAAATTATAGAGGTTTTCCTAAATCAATATGCACATCCATAAATCATCAAGTTTGTCACGGCATTCCAGATAAAAGAGTATTGAAGAAGCAAGATATACTTAACATTGATATAACTGTAATTAAAGATGGTTATCATGGAGATACTAGCAAAATGTTTTTTGTCGGCAAGCCCTCTATTCAAGCAAAAAGACTCGTGGAATTAACTTACGAAGCAATGAAAATAGGAATTAGAACGGTAAAGCCAGGAGCAACTATAGGAGACATAGGTCACAATATACAAGATTTTGCTGAAAAAAATCATTTTTCTGTAGTCCGAGAATATTGCGGCCATGGTATAGGAAAAGAGTTTCATGAAGAGCCTCAAATACTACATTATGGCAAAAAAGGTGAAGGCTTAAAATTAGAGGAAGGAATGACATTTACAATTGAGCCAATGATTAATTTTGGGGAAAAAGAAATTAGAATCCTGCCAGATAATTGGACCGTAGTAACTAAAGATCACAGTCTCTCAGCTCAATGGGAACATACAATTCTTGTTACAAAGAATGCATATGAAGTATTAACTTTAAGACCTGAAGAAAGCATATAATGTCTAAAAAAGAATTTATAGAAAGTTTTTATTTTTCAAAAAATGAAAAAAATATAATTAATAATTATATATATAATGGGTACAAAAAAAATATAGATATAAAAAAACTATTAAATTATAAGTCTATTATTATTGACGGCCTCATAAAAGATTTTTGGGATAAAAATAATCTAAATCAGAAAAACATTTGCTTAGTAGCTGTTGGCGGATATGGAAGATCTGAACTATACCCTTTTTCTGATATAGATATATTGATACTTTTAGAAAATTACAGCAATGATCTAGCTTTAAAAAATATAAAAAATTTTATTGCTGATATATGGCAGCTTAACCACTCTGTTGGACACTCAGTTAGAACTATAAAAGAATGCGTTAGTAAAATAGATGAAGATTCAGTAATCTATACAAATTTGTTAGACAGTAGATTAATAATTGGAGATGAAATTCTTTATGAAAAACTTCTGAAAAAAATTGATAATACAAAAGTTTGGACAAAAAAAGAATTCTTGATAGCCAAAAAAATAGAACAAAAAAATAGATATACTAAGTATTCTAATACAGGCTACCTTTTAGAACCAAATATTAAAGAAGGCCCAGGTGGATTTAGAGATCTACAAACATTAGTTTGGATTTTGAAAAGAAATTTTAAAATAAAATCTTTATCAGATTTATATAATTTAAATTATATATCAAAAAAAGAATATTTATCTTTATTGCGTTCTGAGAGATTTTTGTCAAAGGTAAGGTTTTTGCTACATTATATTCATGACAAATCAGAAGAAAGGCTATATTTTACTAGCCAAAAAAAACTTGCGGAGCTTTTTGGTTATGACTGTCAGACCAATGAAGGCGTTGAAAAATTTATGCAAGTTTTCTTTAAGAATATTACAAATATAAAGCAATTAAATGAAATTTTACTAAAACATATTGAGCATAAAGAAAGTAATTTTAAGATAGATTATGATAAAAAAATTGGGGAAGATTTTTATATAAAAGATAATAATGTAAGTGTTGAAAGCAAGGAAATTTTCGTTAACAATCCAAAAAGAATTTTTGAAATATTTTTTCTGAAAGATGAAAATGATAATTTATATGATATTTCAGCTGATACAATAAGATACATTAGAGAATGTTTAAATCTAATTGATAAAAACTTTAGAAATAATCCCGAAAATAAAAAGTTGTTTATCGGTGCGTTTTATCAAAAAAAAGGTGTTGCTAAATCTTTAAGAAAAATGAATGATTATGGTGTTTTAGCTGCATACCTCAAATCATTTTCAAGAATTGTTGGAATGATGCAATTTGATTTATTTCATATCTATACAGTTGACGAACATACCTTATCAGTTTTATCTAATACAAGATTTATGAGTACTGATGATTGCAAAAACAAATATGGTTTTGTTTACGAAATCTTTAAAAAGCTGCCGGCTCCAGAAATTTTATATCTTGGTGCTTTATTCCATGATATTGGAAAAGGTAGTAAAAAAGATCATTCTAAATTAGGTGCAGTAGAGTCTTTAAAATTTTGTGAATCACATGGCATGAATAAACATCATTCTGTAATGGTATGTTGGTTAGTAGAAAATCATTTATTAATGTCTTTAACTACTCAGAAACAAGATATCAGTGATAACGAAGTTATTAAAGATTTCGCAAGCATTGTAAAAACACAAGAAAGATTGGATTATTTATATTTATTAACAATAGCAGATATTCGTGGAACAAATCCAGATTTGTATACAGACTGGAAAGATTCGCTGCTTAAGGAACTATATATATCATGCAAAGCGTATTTTAGAAAAAATACCTTTGGCAATAAAAAACCTGACAGATATCTTAGAAATTTAAAGAAAACTGTTGAAAACAAACTTTATAAAAAAATAAGTAAAGATACTTTTGAAAAAATTTGGAACTTGATGAATACTGATTACTTCAGAAGACATAGTGATGATGAAATTTCCTGGCATATTGAATTAATAGCTAAAAATTCTCCAAACAATGCAGTATCTATAAGAGATAATGAGGTTAAAGGCTCTACAGAATTAACTATCTATCAGAATACTAGAAAGAATGTATTTTCGTATATTGCAAATATAATTGATAATTTAAATATTAGTATTGTTGATGCAAGGATAATTACCTTAAATAATAATGAAGCTTTAGATACTTATCTTTTATTGGATGAATCAGGGAAACTTATAAAAGACAAATATACATTAAATTTTTTAGAAGAAAAAATTAATACAATTCTTGCAGACTCAAATTATAAATTTGGAGAAATTACAAAAAGACAAGCTCAAAATGTAGCTAGCTTCAAAAGCTTTATTAAGGTTGAAATATCAAGGAAATCAAAAGATCTTCTATTAGAAATTAGTGCGCTAGATCACCCTGGCCTATTATCAAAAATATGTGAGGCAATAGATAGTTGTAATTTAATGGTAAAAGATGCGAAAATATCAACTATAGGAGAAGAGGCTAATGACATATTTTTAGTGGTTCCTGCTAATAATAAAAGTTATTTAGATGATGATCTTGACGTAATTCGTTTTAATATTGAGCAAAAAATTTCAGAACTATATAATTTATAAAGAGGAATCAAATGACAAAAGAAATAATTGAGGCTGGTTATGAAGACTTATCAAATAATATTGATATTTCAGGGAATACTGAATTAGTTGATTCAGTTAATAATATCTTAAAACAACTTGATGATGGAAAAATTAGGGTTGCTGAAAAAATTAATGGTGAATGGGTTGTAAATGATTGGATTAAAAAAGCTATATTAATTTATTTTAGTTTTTCAAAAAATTCTGTTGTTAAAGGGGCTGAATCAGATTTTTATGACAAAGTTCCCTTAAAATATAAAAATTTGACTGAAAAAGAAGCTATAGAAAATAAAGTAAGAATAGTTCCAAATGCGACTGCAAGATACGGGTCATATCAAGCTCCTGGTGTTATTTTAATGCCTTCGTATGTAAATATTGGTGCATATGTTGATCAATATACAATGGTAGACACTTGGGTAACAGTTGGATCATGTGCTCAAATAGGAAAAAATGTTCATTTATCAGGTGGTGTGGGCATTGGAGGTGTTCTAGAGCCACTTCAAGCAACTCCAACTATAATTGAAGATAATTGTTTTATTGGGGCAAGGTCTGAGATAGTTGAGGGTGTAATTATTGAAAAAGGTTCAGTAATTTCAATGGGTGTTTATATAGGAAAAAGCACAAGAATTTTTGATAGAAGCACAGGCGAAATTTCATACGGCGTAATACCTTCTGGTTCTGTAGTAGTCTCTGGCAATCTTCCTTCGAAGGATGGAAAATATAGTATGTATGCTGCAATAATTGTAAAAAAAGTGGATGAAAAAACTTTATCTAAAGTGGGTATCAATAATATTTTAAGAGATCTTGATTTATGACCAATATTTCAGATGTAGAAATAATTACAAAAAAATTAATAGGAAAGAAATCAATCACTCCTGATGACGATGGTTGTCAAGAATTTATTAAAAATGAATTATTAGATTATGGCTTTATACATGAAAATATTGATTTAGAAGATGTAAAAAATATCTGGCTTAGAAGAGGATCAAACAAACCACTATTTGTTTTTGCTGGGCATACAGACGTTGTGCCACCTGGAAATATTGATGAATGGGAAACTGAACCTTTTACACCTGAAGTAAAAAATAATATTTTATATGGAAGAGGTGCATCAGATATGAAATCTAGTATTTCCGCAATGATTTCTGCTTCAAAAAGATTTGTAAAAGATTATCCAAATCATAAAGGCTCCATTGGTTTTTTGTTAACTAGCGATGAGGAAGGCCCAGCAAAATTTGGTACAAAAAAAGTCATAGAAAAATTTAAAAAAGATAACGTAGAAATTGAGTATTGTATTGTAGGAGAACCTACAAGTAGTAAAAAGTTTGGAGATACTATAAAAAATGGAAGAAGAGGATCTCTTACCGGATACTTAAAAATTATTGGCATACAGGGTCATATTGCTTATCCAGAATTAGCAAAAAATCCTATTCATATAGCAGGATCTTTAATTAATAAGCTAAATGATTATAAGTGGGACAACGGAAATAAATATTTTCCGGAGACATCTTTTCAAATATCTTCGGTAAAATCAGATAATGTAGCCTCAAATATGATACCAAGATCTATCGACATAGTTTTTAATTTAAGATTTTCTTCTGAATTAACACAAAACAATATAAAAGATAAATTTAAAGAAATAATCTCAAAATTTAATTGCGAATATGAAATTAATTGGAGTTGTTCAGCTGAACCTTTCATTACAAATGAAGGCCGCCTAACAAATGTTCTTCAGGAAGCAATTAAGGAAACTGTAGATATTCATCCAGATTTATCTACAACTGGAGGCACCTCGGATGCTAGATTTATTTCAAAACATGCTAAAGAAACAGTGGAATTTGGGCCTTTAAATATAACAGCACATAAAATTAATGAGAATATTAATTTACAAAATTTAATTGATTTAGAAAAAATATATTATTTAGTTTTAAGTAAAACTCTTTTATGATTTTTTTTCACATAAAGAACTAAATTTCTTCCAATGTTCTTTATTGGAATTATCCAAAAAGTTAAATATTTCTTGTAACAGTTCTTCATATTTTTGAGGCGTAATATTATTTGAGATTAATTGATACCTCAAAAAAACAAGGTAAGTGTTTAGTACATCGGTTTCACAATAATCTCTTATTTTTTTTATATCATTAGATAAATAGTAATCTGTAACTTTACTCCCATCTATGCCATATTTTCCCGGCGCACCAATTAGCTGCGCAATATCTGTAAGTGATGCTGGCTTCTTATAACCTGACATTATATCCATTAAATCTAGGTGTCTATCATGATATCTATTCAAATAATTGTTCCATTTAAATTCCCTGTCATCATCTCCCTTATCCCAGTATTTAATAGATGATACCCCATGAAAAAGTGCGCGATAATGTATAACCGGCGAATCAAAACCTTTCCCATTCCAACTGACAAGCTGGGGTTGATATTTATCAATAGCTGAAAAAAACTGATTTAGCAATGCCTTTTCATTTGAATCTTCTTCACCAAGTGACAACAAAGATAATTTTTCATTATTTTTATATAGAACTGATATCGCAACAATCTTGTGAAGATGCAATGGTTGAAACATAGTTCCATTCTTTTGAAATTGCGTATGCTCCATTGCCTTAATGATATCTTTCTCACTAAGATTTTTTAATTCTAAAAGTTTTTCACCAGAAGAAGTATCTGGAACTGTTTCAATATCGAATACTAGTATATTCATTTATTAAAAATCCCAGTAGAAATGTATCTATCGCCTCGATCACAAATAATAGAAACAATAATTGCATCATTCAATTTTTTTGCAATTTCCAATGCCACAAGAGTTGTTCCACCTGACGAAGGTCCAGAGAAAATTCCTTCTTTTTTTGCTAATTCCTTTGTCATATTTTCTGCATCATTTTGTGAAATGTAAATAATTTCATCAATATTTTTATCATCAAAAATTTTTGGAATATATTCTTTTGGCCATTTTCTTATCCCTGGAATTGATGAGCCCTCTTCAGGCTGAACACCAATTATTTTAATTTTTGGATTCATAGACTTTAAGTATTTAGCTGTTCCAACAATTGTCCCTGTAGTTCCCATAGAAGCAACAAAATGCGTAACTTTTCCATCTGTATCTTTCCAGATTTCTGGACCTGTTGAATTAAAATGTGCCTCTAAATTATCTTCATTTGCAAATTGATTTAAAACAAAACCCTTATCATCATTTTGCATTTTTAAAGCTAGATCTCTCGCCCCTTCCATACCTTCTAATTCAGTTACAAGCAATATCTCAGCTCCATATGCAGTCATTGCCGCTCTCCTTTCAAGACTCATATTTTCAGGCATGATCAAAATTAATTTATATCCTTTAATTGCACACACCATAGCAAGTGCTATTCCAGTATTCCCACTTGTTGCCTCAATTATTGTATCGCCAGGATTTATAAAACCTTTTGATTCTGCACTTGATATCATATTTAAAGCAGCTCTATCCTTAACTGAGCCAGCTGGATTATCTCCCTCTAGTTTTACATAAAGTTGATTATTTGTTTTATTTAGTCTCTCTAATCTAACTAAAGGGGTATTACCTATTAGAGAACTTATGCTTTTTATATTCATATCTATTTATTCAGTATAAGTGCGTTTGCAATAGCATATCTTTTTTCATCAGCTATGGTTATGTGAATTATTTTGTCATTACAGGATTGAAATTTTTTTATTTCATTTAATATTGCTATAGGTTTTCCAAAGTTATCATTTCTAATAGAAATACTTTTTAAAAGATATCCATTTAATATTCCTATACCAAATGCTTTACCAATAGCTTCTTTTGCAGCAAATCGTTTAGCTAAAAAAGATACTTTATCATTTGATTTATCAAAAAATTCTATCTCATCTTTATTTAATATTTTTTTAGCGAACTTAACACCATATTTTGAATAGATATTTTTTACTCTATCAATGTCAACTATATCGATTCCAATTCCAAATATATTCATAAATTAAGTACTCATAATTATTTTTTTCATTTTTTTTATTGCTTCAGATAATCCTAAAAAAATTGACTCCGCAATTATTGAATGACCTATATTTAATTCATTTATGTTACTTATTCTAGCAATTTCTTTTGCATTAGTATAATCAAGTCCGTGACCAGCGTTTACAATTAATGAAATACTACTTGCATAATTTGTAGCATCTTGAATTTTTTTTATATGTATTTTTTTATCTTCTTGACTTGCTTCAGCATATTTTCCTGTGTGCAATTCAATTGCTCCAACTTTAAGTTCTTTTGCCAAATTTATGATCTTTTTGTCTGGCTCAATAAATAATGAAATTAATGCTCCTGAGTCTTTTAGTTTATAAATAATATCTTTCAATAAATCAAAATTTTTATTTATATCGAGTCCACCTTCTGTTGTAAGCTCTTGCCTTTTTTCAGGAACAATACATACGAAATCTGGTTTAATTTGATTTGCTATTTCACACATCTCCTGAGTAGGTGCCATTTCTAAATTCAATTTAGTCTTAATGTGTTCTCTAGCAATTTTTATATCATCAAATTGAATATGTCTTCTATCTTCTCGCAAATGCATAGTAATGCTATCAGCACCACTCTCCTCAGATATTCTTATTGCAGTTAGCATATCAGGATAAGGTGTGTATCTCTGCTGTCTGATAGTTGCAACATGATCCAAATTTACACCGAGTTTAGCCATTTTTTTACCTTTATGTTAATGAAATATATTTAAGTATTTCTCTAGTTTTGATTTTTTTTGGCTGTATATAATAATCTATTAATCTTTTCATTAATACCCTTGATTCTTTAATACTTTTTGTACTATATGGATGCTTCTCTGACAATGCTAATAAGGTCTCTCCAGAATAAGAAAATTCCGAGCCGGAAGATATTTTAGGGCCAAAATCTGGTGTATAAGTATATTTTTTTCAATGTCGACTAATTGATCGTTTTCATCTCTATCAAAAACTAAATAATATCCAACTAGCAATAATATGCCGATTTCATAATTATTTAAGTTAATTAAAAAATTATCAGAATTTATTAAATTTTTCAACTTTCATCATAATGCTCATATAATTTTTCTATTTGGAAATCATTTTTTGTTAAATAATACATTAATTCATTATAATACATTCCAATTACATTATGTTTCGATGAAAAATTTAATTTTCTAGAAGATTCATAATCTTTGATAAATTTAATATCACCTTTTCCAGACCAATTAATTATGTATGGACAAAATAATTCTAAAGCATTTTTTTTCTATTTGTCTTTATACCTTTGTGAATTAATGTGATCTTTCCATAATCTTTTGCTATTGAATCATAAATAATACTAGACTCGCGATAAGGTGTAATTTTAATTACGTAAATTTCTGATATTTGCATTTAATTATAAGAGTTTAAAAAAGATTCTGTATCTTTCCATTTTGGGTCATACTTAACAAATATCTTTAAATATACTTTCTTTTTAAAGAGATTTTCAGAATTAATCCTCGCTAATTTACTTATTTTCACGAGCATGGATCCATTTTTTCCTACAACGATACTTAAATGACTTTTTTTCTTCAAATATATTGTTGATGCTATGGAAATAATTTTTTCTTCTTCTTCAAATTTATTTATTTCTGCATGAAGAGAATATGGTAATTCAACAGATAAGAATTTAATGCATGCTTCTCTAATATATTCTGCTACAAAAAACTCATTTGGTTTGTGACTTAAAATATCTTTATAAAGATTTTCATTATTTTTTGGTATGTATGCTTTTATTAATTTTTTTAATTTTATGATGTTATCTGATTTCTTTGAGCTAATTGGAATAATTTCATCATATACTTTAATTATCTCATCTGGTATTCCAGAAAGTATTTTAGGTAAATTTTTCTTTTTACTATCTAGATCGATTTTATTAAGCACAAGTATCTTAGGACATTCTATGTCTTTAATATTCTCTAATACTTTTAGATCATTTTTATCAATCTTACGATAATCAACTAAATGCAATATAACATCTGCTTCATATATTGCTGATAATGCATTTTTATTTAATATTTTATTGAAATCTTTTTTTATATCAAAATTTAAACCAGGTGTATCTACGAATAAAAATTCTACATCATCTTCTTGTAATACTGCGTCTATTTTATGTCTTGTTGTTTGCGGCTTACTTGTTTCGCCCGCTAAATGTTTTTTAATCAGCAAATTAAATAGAGTTGATTTTCCTACATTCGGCTTACCAATAATTGAAATATTTCCGCTACTCATCTTTATTTATAATTTTAGAAATTTCCTTTAATGTTTTTTGTGCGGCTTCTTGCTGAGATTTTCTTTTATTACTTCCATGACCCTCTTCGCAAATACTATATTTTTCAATAATACATGATGTTTTAAAACTTATTTTATTATTTGAATTTACTTCTACTGTTCGGTATTCAGGAAGATCATAATTATATGATTGTAAAATTTCTTGAAGTTTTGTTTTTGGATCTTTTAGATCATCATTATTTGGTAGGGATTGTATAGAATCATGAAAAATACTATTGATAAATTTTTTTGCACCATCTATTCCTTCTATTAAATACACAACACCAATTATTGCCTCTAGTGCATCTGCTATTATTGAATCTCTTTTATGCCCGCCGCTTTTTTTTTCACCTTGTCCTAATATAATTCGGCTACCTAGGTTATAGAAATTTGCGATCTTAGATAAACTTTCTTTTCTAACTAAATAAGACCTTTTTCTGCTCAGAGATCCCTCGTCATCGTTAGGAAAATGTTTATACAGATACTCTGCAATTATAAATCCTAGTACTGCATCTCCAAAAAACTCTAATCTTTCATTATTGTTGTTACTTGAACTTCTATGTGTTAGTGAGTCTTTATATAATTTTGAATTTATAATTTCTTTAGATAATAATTTTTCGATATCAGGTGTATTCATGGAATTGTTATTTTATAGTGTCTCCTATCCTATTATATTTCATACTGAAATTCTTACTATTAAAATTCATCCATATTAAAAAAGCTTCGCCAACTAAATTTTTCTCTGGCACAAAACCCCAATATCTACTATCGCTGCTATGGTCCCTATTGTCTCCCATAACAAAATATTGATTATCAGGAACCAAAAATTCGTCATCATTTGAAGGGCTCATATTATCATTTAATATGTTATAAATTTTATGGGAATCGTCTTCCTCGTATATTTCAAGCTCTAGCCTTCCAAAATCATCAATAAATTTATGAGTTTCTTTTTTTTGTTTTTTGTACTCTAAATCGTTTACATACAATTTTTTATTCAAATATTTTATTTTGTCACCAGGTATTCCAATAACTCTTTTTATGAAATTAATTTTTTCATTTCCAGGATATCTAAAAACTATTACATCGCCTCTTTTTGGCTTAGAAACTTCAAAAATCTTGGATTTGGTCAAAGGCATTCTAATCCCATATTCATATTTGTTAACAAGTATGTAATCTCCAATTAATAAAGTTGGCAACATTGATCCTGATGGAATTCGGAACGGTTCTGCCACGAATGATCTAAGAAATAGAACAATTAAAAGTATAGGCAAAAATGATCGGGCTTGTTTATTTAGCCATGTAAAGGATTTATTTTTTTTGCTTGTGCTAATTTTATTAAGTAATATTAATATAAAGCTAATAATAATTAATAAAACTAATATAAATTCTAAATCTATACTGTTCATTTATATCTTCTTCTGCTTATTTAAATGATTATTTAGTCTTTTTTAAGGACTGTTAGCACATCTTCTAACTCAGAAACTAGCTGATTAACTAATTGTGAAGATAAATTATTGTCATTACTTACATCATCTCCTGACAGTTTCTTGCGAGCGCCCTCAATTGTGTAACCCTGCTCATATAAAAGACTTCTAATTTGCCTTATTAACAAGACGTCATGTCTTTGATAGTATCTTCTATTGCCTCTTCTTTTAACAGGCGACAAGGATGGAAATTCTTGTTCCCAATACCTTAAAACATGAGACTTTACATCACATAGATCGCTTACCTCGCCAATTGTAAAATATCTTTTAGCTGGTATTGATTCATTATGTTTTCCGTTACTCACTAATTGCATTATTTTCAACTCTAGCTTTTAATTTTTGACCTGCTCTAAAAGTTACAACTCTCCTAGGGCTAATTTTAACATCTTCGCCAGTTTTTGGGTTTCGACCCGGACGTTCTTTCTTATCTCTTAAAACAAAATTACCAAATCCGGAAATTTTTACATCTAATCCAGAAACTAGAATGCTAGATATCTCATCAAAAAAAATTTCAACAAACTCCTTGGCTTCTCGCTTATTTAATCCAAGCTCATCATATAATGTTTCAGCAATATCTGCTTTTGTAAGCGCCATTCTACAAACCTTGTTGTTATTTTCTCAATTCAATTTTAAATTTATCTTCAAGACCTTTAACAATTTCTCCGATATAAATATCTGCCTCTTTATGAGTTAGAGTTTTTGAGTCGTCTTGAAAAATAAATCCCATGCCTAAACTC
Organism: Thiothrix sp.; assembly: GCA_038141665.1. GTDB lineage: Bacteria > Pseudomonadota > Gammaproteobacteria > Poriferisulfidales. The sequence continues at coordinate 989,508 of JAYQIN010000002.1, read as the reverse complement.
TTTTTTTCTTTAGGAACATTTTTTCCTATATATAAATCAAAGAGTAATGTTTTTTTCAAAGAATGTACATTAATTTTTTCTATAAATTTTAAAATGCTTTTATATGTTACTGTTTCGTCTATTAAGAAAGATAAGTCTCTTCTAATATAAGGTAGTTTTGAGTAAAAAATAAACTTTTCTTCAGAATTATTTTTATTTTTTTCTATTAATTCATCAACTAATAGTGTTAACACTATATATTTTGACTTATTATTAAAAATTTCTTTGATTTCATAATTTAAATCATCTTTTTTAAGTCCAAAAATTTTTGCAAAGTCCTCTACAACAGTTGTCATATCATATTTATCAAATTTTCTATTTTTTATGGCCCAATTTTCATCGTATTTATCACCATTTACTACACAGGTTAATACTTGCTCAACTTTGTTGCCAAAAACATTACTAATTTCAAAAAACTTATAAGAATTTTCATAATTTACATTACTGTTAAATTGAATATTCTTTATCAAAGAAGAAAATAAATTACTTCTCAACTTGTGCTGCTCTATACTCATATAATTTGAAATTTCTTGGTGATTATTAAAAGCTTTATTTTTCCAATCATAATCTTCAAGATTAGAATCATTTACAAAAGAATAATTTATACACTCTGAATAACTATTTTTATATAAATATTGTTTGATCTCATTAATTATTTTAAATGGTGTATATTTTTTGCTCGGCTGAAGACTTAACTTCTCTGGAATAATTGGTATATTGTCATATCCGTATAGTCTAGCAATTTCTTCAACATAATCTGCATGAATGCTCAAATCATATCTGTGACTAGGATTTACAACTAAGTTGCGATTTTTATCATAATTACAACCTATGGACAAAAGAAATTTTAAAATTTCATCATTGCTAATATTGATTCCTATTTCTCTCCTTATATTCTCATAATCTAATTGTACCTCATTTTTTTTTGGCAAATATGCTGTATCTTCTATTATTGTAATGTCGGAAAAATCACATATCTTATTTTTATCTAGAATACTAATAAGTTTTTGTAATGCTTTTGTAGGTAAATCATAATCAACTCCTCTTTCAAATCTATGCGAGGATTCAGTATGTAATTTTAATTTTCTTGCTTTATTTGCTAATAAATTAGGATCAAAAAAAGCACTTTCTACAATAATATTTTTTGTTTCGGATGTTACAGCAGAACTTTCTGAGCCTATTATTCCTGCTAGAGATATTATTTCATTTGAATCGGCAATTATTATATTTTCATCAGATAATTTGTATTCATTACCATCTAATGCCTTAATTATTTCATCTTTTTTAGCAAATCTAATTGAAATATCACCACTTATTTTATCTGCATCATATGCATGCATAGGTTGGCCAAAATCCAACATCACGTAATTAAGTAGGTCAACAATAGGATGTATTAAATTTATTCCTGCATGTTTAAGCCTTATCTTTATATTTTCTGGAAGATTATATGAAGTAGATATATTTTTTAAATACATATAGCTATATCTTGGGCATACTACTTTATCTTCGATAATAAAATTTATTTTTTTATTTTCGCAAAAATTAAAAGAACTGCTATTATCTTCTTTTGGCTTTTTTTTATATTTTTCGTTAATAATATTTAATTCTCTAGCAATACCATAAACTGACAAACAATCAGATCTATTTGGCGTTAAATCTATATCTATTAAATCGTCTTTATTAATTTTCGAGACTTCATCGACTTCAAGTCCTGCCATTGTTAATTCATGACAAATCTCTTCTGTTTTGGCAGAAATATCTAAGTAATCTTCAAGCCAGCTTCTTGTTATTTTCATATTTTAAATTCTCTGAAATTGCTTTAAAAATCTTAAATCATTTTCATAAAATAATCTTAAATCTGTAATACCAAGCTTAAGCATTGCTAATCTTTCAACACCTAATCCAAATGCATATCCACTGTAAAGAGATGAATCAATTTTTGCCATGTCAAGAACATTTGGATGTACCATACCGCAACCTAAAATTTCAAGCCAACTTTTATTTCCTTTTGAATCAATATATTCTATATCTACTTCGGCTGACGGTTCAGTAAATGGAAAATATGATGGTCTAAATCTTATTTTTAAATCTTCTCTCTCAAAAAAACTTTTTAAAAAAATATTTATTATTGATTTTAAATTTGAAAATGAAACCTCTTTATCAATATACAAGCCTTCAATTTGATGGAACATCGGAGTATGTGTTATGTCAGAATCTTTTCTATAAACTTTTCCAGGAGCAATTATTCTTATTGGCGGCTCTTGAATATCCATTGCTCTAATTTGAACTGAAGAAGTATGTGTTCTTAACAAATAATTATCTTTCAGATAAAATGTATCATGCATTGCTCTTGCTGGATGCGAGTCTGGGATATTTAAAGCTGTAAAATTATGAAAATCGTCTTCGACTTCTGGTCCCTCTACACATTCAAATTTTAAAGACTCAAAAATCTCAATAGCAGAATTCATTATTTTTGTTATTGGGTGAATACTTCCTATAGATGAAGGTCTTCCGGGCATTGAAAGATCAAATTCATCATCTAATTTATTTTCATCTTTTGCTAAATATAATTTTTTTTCAGATATAAGATCATTGATTATTTTTTTCGTATCATTCAAATCTTTACCTGCCTGTGCCTTTTCTTCAGGGCTCAAATTTGACAAAGATTTCATTAAATTATTAAGAGAGCTTTTTTTTCCAAGGAATTTAACCCTCATCGACTCGAGATCGGAGAGACTACTAACATTTTTAATTGATTTTGTTGCTTCCTCTAGAACTTGTTTTAAACTATTTTTTAATGTATCTCCAGACATTATGCTGCAAGTTGTGACTTCGCTTCTTTTGCTATTGCAGCAAAAGTCTCAATATCGTTCATAGCAAGATCTGCAAGAATCTTACGATCTATATCTATTTCTGCTTTATTTAATCCGTTAATTAATGAGCTGTAATTTAAATCATACATTCTAGCAGCAGCATTTATTCTAACTATCCATAATGCTCTAAATGTTCGCTTTTTTTGTTTTCTATCTCTATAAGCATACTGCCCAGCTTTGGTTACAGCCTGAGTAGCAACTCTGTAAATATTTTTTCTAGCACCATAATAGCCTTTTGCTTTTGCTTTGACTTTTTTATGTCTTGCATGTGCTGTAACACCTCTTTTTACTCTTGACATCTTTTTCTCACTCCAAATTAAACATAAGGCAGCATTTTTCTAACTGCTGGTGTATCTACTTTTTCTACTAGATCAGGCGATCTTAAAGAACGTTTACGCTTTGTACTTTTTTTTGTCAAAATATGTCTTAAATGCGATCTTTTGCATTTAAATTTCCCGGATGAAGTTGCTTTAAATCTTTTTGCAGCCCCTCTATTTGTTTTTAATTTTGGCATTTTTTTTCCTTAACTTATTTCTTTGGTGCAATCACCATAACAATTTGTCTACCCTCAAATTTTGGACTTTGCTCTACTTCCGCTACATCCTCTAAATCTTTCTCTATCCTTTCAACTTGCTTCATTCCTAATTCTTTATGAGCTAGTTCTCTTCCTCTAAATCTAATAGTGATTTTTGCCTTATCACCATCAGTAATAAATCTTCTCAAATTCGTAAGTTTAGTCTGATAATCGTTTTCTTCGGTACCAGGTCTCTACTTTATCTCTTTTACCTGCTGTTGCTTTTGCTTTTTCTTAGCTTGCTGAGCTTTTTTATTTTGCTCAAATCTAAACTTACCGTAGTTCATTACTTTACATACTGGAGGTTTTGCATTTGGTGTCACTTCTACCAAATCTAGATCTGCTTCTTTTGCTATTTCTAGGGCATCATTTATTTTAACAACTCCTAGATTTTCTCCCTCAACGCCGATCAACCTAACTTCAGGTGTTTTAATGCTCTGATTAAGTCTTGTATATTTGTCTGAACTAATTTTACTCTCCTATTATATACTATTTATTGCAATTTTTTACTATTCAATTTACTTATAAAGTCTTCAACACTGATTAATTCATGTTCAGTGCCGTCATACTCTCTGACTGAAATTTTGCCGGATGAAACTTCTTTATCGCCAATTATTACAACATAAGGAACTTTTGCAATAATAAGTTCACGAATCTTATAACCAATCTTTTCGTTTCTCAAGTCCAAAGAACAACGAAAATCATTTTCTGTTAAAACTTTTTTGATTTTCTTTGCGAATTCTACATGCTTATCGGCTATATTAGCAATTATTATTTGCTTAGGACTTAACCAAAATGGTAGGTTTCCACCATAATGCTCTATAAGTATGCCAATAAAGCGTTCTATTGAACCTAAAATAGCTCTATGGATCATTACTGGCACCAATTTATTGTCGTTTTCATCTACATAAGATGCTGTTAGCGCTGATGGCATAGAGAAATCCAGTTGGATTGTCCCACATTGCCAAACTCTATCTAAAGAATCTGTTAGTGAGAATTCAATTTTTGGGCCGTAGAATGCTCCTTCTCCCTCCTGAATAGAAAAAGATTCAACGCTTTGATTTAGCACATCTTTAAGTATATTTTCTGACTTATTCCATAATTCTTCGTTTCCTACTCTTTTCTCAGGTCTCGTAGATAGGGCAATACTTATGTCTTTAAAACCAAAATGCTCATAAACAGAAAAAGTCATTTTTATTAAGCTTTGTATTTCATCACTCAACTGACTTTCAGTACAAAAAATGTGCGCATCATCTTGCACAAATTGTCTTGCCCTCATGAGGCCATGCAAAGTACCTGAAGGCTCGTTTCTATGAACTAAACCAAATTCAGATATTTTTATAGGTAAATCTTTATAGCTTTTTAAACCTTGATTAAATATTTGAACATGAGCTGGGCAATTCATAGGTTTGATAGCGTAATCTTTTTTTTCAGAATTTGTAGTAAAAATCATATCTCCAAATTTATCCCAATGGCCAGACTTCTCCCACAATTTTCTATCCAATATTTGTGGAGTATTAACTTCTAGGTATCCATTCTTCAAGGTTATATCTCTAATATAATCTTTTATAATACTGTATATTGTCCAACCTTTGCTGTGCCAAAAAACCATTCCTGGAGCTTCTTCTTGAAAATGAAACAAATCTTGCTGTTTTCCAATTTTTCTATGATCTAACTTTTCAGCATCTTCAATTTTTTGTATGTAATTATCTAATTCCTCTTTTTTATCCCAGGCAGTACCATAAATTCTTTGTAGCATTTTATTGTCTGAATTTCCTCTCCAATATGCTCCCGCTACTTTTGTAAGTTTAAAATGCTTTAAAAATTTTGTATTTGGCACATGTGGGCCCCTACACATATCGACATATTCTTGATGGAAATATAAAGCTATCTCTTCACCATCAGGAATTTCGCGGACAATTTCTTGCTTATATGGTTCATCTCTTTCAACAAAAACGCTTAAAGCTTCTTGAGGAGTTACAACTTTTCTTATAACGTCGTAATTACTTTTAGTTAATTCTTTGATTTTTTTTTCTATTAAGGCTAATTCATCAGCGCTAATAGGTTTGTCACAATCTATATCATAATAAAAGCCGTTTTTGATTACAGGCCCAATTGCCATTTTAGCGTTTGGATATAATTGTTTTATTGCGTGACCTATCAAATGAGCAAAAGAATGGCGGACAATATTGATTCCATCATCATCATCCTTCTTAATTATTTCAATGTTACTATCATCTTCTATTATCACAGAAAGATCTCTTAATTTGCCATTAATTTTCCCTGCAACAGCAACTTTTACTAAAGAATTACTAATATTTTTAGCAACATCATATAAGGTTGAATTTTCAGGAATCTCCTTATTATGACCATCTGGTAATGTAATTTTTGGCATTCTAATATCTTATAATATAAAATTAATGGTAGGCACGATTGGGTTCGAACCAACGACCTCTACCATGTCAAGGTAGCGCTCTAACCAACTGAGCTACGCGCCTTTATTTAATAAATGTTAATATAACATTTTAATAATAATCATGCATAATAGCATTAATTTATGACTAAAAAAATTATATGAAAGAACTAAATAAATATATATCTGCGCTTATAATTATCTGCTTTATAAGTACACCAAGTTTTTCAGAAAATTATAATAATGAAGAGCAAGTTTATCATGTGGTATTAGTTTGGCTAAAAACTTATAGAAACGAGATGAGAATAAATAAAATTATTAAAGCAAGTAAAGAACTTAAAAATATACCTGGGGTTTTAGAAGTTTCTACAGGTAAAGTTTTAAGAAGCTCCAGAGTTATAGTAGATGATACTTTTGATGTAAGTATTATCATTAAGTTTGCATCAAAAGAATATTTAAAAGACTATTTGGTTCATCCTATACATATAAAAATTGCAAATGAAGTCATTAAGCCTTTAGCAAATAAAATTACAGTTTACGATACAATAATTCAAGAATAACTTTTAAGGAAAGCATGCAACTAATTTTTCATAAATCTGAAAAGTATATTGAAGAAGATATTTTCTACTACATTAGTGATCAAAGAGATAAGCACTCTATGATTAAACCTAATAGAGAGAATTTAATTAGCATGACTGTCGAATCAGATAATTTAAATTTCCCAAATAAAAAAGACATAACAAATATTTTTTATCCATTTAAAAAAAATAGTATTGATAAAATTTATATTGGTTTAAGTTTTCCTTTATTTTCTAATAATTGGGCTGCATCTTATTTGAGATACTTACTCAAGGTTATTAAGAGAGATGGCTCGATAATTCTTCCTGTCTACCCTGAAGAACAAGCAAGTGAAAAAGGAATGTGGTCCAGAAGTTTTCTAGAAAATATATTTACAAGTAGGACAGGATGGACAGGCACAAATAATGTTTGGGCAGAAAATGATGGCGTTATGTCAATGAGAATTGGAAAAAAATTTCCAGAAAAAATGAACAGCACGCTAAATTTTTTTCTTGATGAAAAAATTGGATATAATAATTTTAATCTTATAAAAAATGTATGGTCCACAAGTAAATTTAGCTCCATTATAGAAAAAATCATACAAGATAAATATGGAAATAATAAAGTTATATATTGTGATATCGGCGAGAATCCGTCTTTAGCATTTGAGATTAGCGTTAGTAACTATATTAAAATTAAAAGAACTATTATGGTTACAGAAAATACTGATCTTTATAGTGATTTAGCTAACTATTTTTCATATAGAAAAATAGCAAAACATGAAAAACATAGTTTATCGAACATAAAAAAAATTGCTGCTGTGTCCCCAGATATAATTTCAATTATATATAACGAAAATAATAACAAAATTCTTAGCGAGGCTACAGAAATTTGCCCTAAAGCTAGCATAATTTTTTATGGGAAATTAGAAAAAAATGATAAATTATTTAAAAACTATGATATTTGTAATTATTCATCAATTGTAGCTACAAAGCTAGAACCTGAAAAAACTATAAATCATTATTCTGATATAATAGAAAAAGAAATTAATAGTGAGGATAAGTCTAATACCGATAAGATTTATGTTTTGACACCAAAATAATATGGCATTTAAAAAATATTCTAGAAATCCTTATAATCCTTTATCGGATAAGCCATATAAATTATCGCGATCAAGAATTGATAATTATATTAATTGCCCAAGATGTTTCTATATGCATGAGCGTAAAGGAATTAAAGCCCCTTCAGGGCCAACCTTGTCATTAAATAATGCGGTTGATAATTTATACAAAAACGAATTTGATATATATAGAAAACAAAAGAAAGCTCACCCTATAATGCAAAAATATAATTTGAATTGTATACCATATGAACATGAAAAATTAAACGAATGGAGAAATGCTTTTAAGGGTATTCAATGGCATGACAAAGAAACCAACTTTTTATTTTTTGGTGGTATAGATGATGTGTGGATAAATGATAAAGAAGAATTACATATAGTTGACTACAAAGCTACTGCCAAAAAAACATTTAATCCAAATTTCGATACAGGCTGGGAAGTATGTTATAAAAAGCAAATTGAAATATATCAATGGTTGTTTAAAAAAAATGGTTTTAAAGTTTCAGATATTGGCTATATTATTTATGCGAATGGCAAATCTGATGAAAAAGAATTTAATAAAAATTTATCATTTGAAGAACACCTATTTCCTTTGGTATGTAATACGAATTGGATTGATGAAATAATAAAGGATATATATCAATGCCTTAATTCGGACAAACTCCCAAAAAGTGGTGGTGGTTGGAACGGAGAAGGTTGTGAGCAATGTTTATACAAGAAAAAACTATTTGATATTTTTAAAGCCCACGTTTCAAATTAAATTTCATATATTAACTAAAAACTTCTGAAAAATATGGAATCCAAGCATAAATTATTATTGCAACAAATCCTATTTCGAAAATCATAATTTTTTTAAAGAAATAAGATTCATAATCTGATTCAGAAGATGAGAATCTAATAATTACCATTATAATGTCAAACATTAAAACCATTATATATATTGGCATTGTCGCAGGAATTGCTAATGTAAAAATGGTATCTTTTACATTATCTAAAATTAGCTCTGTATCTTTATCAGGCGCAAAGAATAAATATGTAAACCCAAGTAATATTAATAAGAACCGCAGTAAACCAATTTTTTCTATAAATTTTTTGATAGTTATTTATTCCTTCATGTAATGCTTCATTAAAACTTCTGCCACCTCAGGTCTAGCAAACTCTTTGGGAAGACTTTCCCCTTTTGAAAGCATTTCTCTGACCTTTGTGCCCGAAAGAATGACAAAATCATCTTTTGTATGGTCTTCAACATCTCTCATCATAACAACTTTATTTAATTTTTTAGAATAGGCAGTATGATCAGCTTTAAAAATTTTTATTTCTAGCGCATCTTGAGGAATATCATCAAAAATATCTTGAGCATCAAAAGCTCCATAAAAGTCACCTACTCCAGCATGATCTCTTCCCACTATCAAATATGTACATCCACAATTTTGTCTAAAAACTGCATGTAGAAGAGCTTCTCTAGGACCTGCATACAACATGTCAAACCCGTATCCTGTTATCATGACATAGTCTTTTGGGAAATAATGATCAACCATTGTTCTAATGGCTGTATCCCTCACATCGGCTGGTATATCGCCTGGCTTAAGTTTTCCAAGCAGCATATGAATTAAAATTCCATCAGCGTTTACTCTTTCGCCAGCCATTCTACATAATTCTTCATGTGCTCTATGCATAGGATTTCTTGTCTGAAATGCAACTACATTTTCCCAGCCCTTTGCTTCTATCGATGATCTTATTTGCATTGCAGTTCTAAATGTTTCCCCAAAATCTTTTTCAAAATAGCTAAAATTAATTACATTAACACTGCCGCTAATAAGTGTGTTTCCTTGATCGTAAAAAGTTTGAACTCCAGGATGAGATTTGTCTTGTGTTCCATACACTTTATTGACAATATTATTTATTTCGTCATCGCTTAACTTTTCAATTTTATTAATTTTTTGTATAGCTATTATTTGCTCACCCTCAACATTAGGGTCAATCAACGCTATACTTTCACCTTCTTTAAATTCCAAATTTTGATTTGTTAAATTTACAACTGGGGTAGGCCAAAAAAGACCGTTATCTAGCTGCATTTTATTTGCTACAGAAATAACATCTTTTTTTTCCATAAATCCATCAAGTGGTGTGAAGTACCCTGCGCCTAACATTACAAGGTTTGCTGCAGCTGCAGAATTAACTGTTATTTTTTTCATTGATTTGGCAGCATCTAGAAGAGCTATTTTCTCTTCTTCTGTACTAACTATTTTTGGCATTAGTTCATTTGAACCATGTGGTTTTATCATTTCATTCCCCTTAATTCTTTTCTTAAAACTTTATTATAATTTCTTTATTTCTTGCATTACGGTATGATTATCTCATAAAAGATATAATACTTAAAAACGTTTACAAATACTAAGATGAAAAATTTTATAGCCCCATCAATTTTATCAGCAGATTTTGCAAAATTAGGCAAAGAGGTTGATGACGTAATATTAGCAGGTGCTGATATTATTCATTTTGACGTGATGGATAACCACTATGTTCCAAATCTAACCATAGGCCCCATGGTGTGTAAATCACTTATAGATTATGGAATAAAAAAACCAATTGATGTTCATTTAATGACAACACCAGTTGATGATTTGATAATACAATTTTGTGAAGCTGGTGCATCTATGGTTTCATTTCATCCTGAAGCTACTCAACATTTAGACAGAAGTATAGAGCTTGTTAAAAGCAGAAATTGTAAAGCCGGGATCGCACTTAATCCAGCTTCACCTTTGTCTCTTCTTGATCATATTCTTGATAAAATTGACTTCATTTTAATTATGTCAGTCAATCCTGGATTCGGAGGTCAAAAATTTATTTCAAATTCTCTTGAAAAAATAAAAAAATGTAAAGAGATGATTAACAACTCTGGTCTTAATGTAGAAATAGAAGTTGATGGCGGTATAGGCATTGAAAATATAAAGAGTATTAAAGACGCAGGAGCAAATATATTTGTTGCTGGATCTGCTATATTTAATTCAGCTAGTTATAATGAAGCTATCAAAAAAATGAAGTACGAAATCTCGGCCGACTAAGTAATGACAAAAGAAGATTTTATAAAATTTGCTAGCCAGGGAAATTCTAGGGTATCTGTAAGCAGAATAATTGAAAATTTTGAAATTAGCCCACTCCAGATATATAAAACATTAAATAATAAAAATTCGTTTCTTTTTGAATCTGGATCTAATAAAGGCAAATGGAGCAGATATTCAATCATTGGCACGAAATCTAACGAGATAATAAAAGTAGAAGACAATAAAATTTCTTATATAGACAACAATAATGTTAAAGAAATAGAAACAGATGATCCCTTGGATTGGATAGAAAAATTTTACACTAAAAATAAAGTTGCAAATCTACCTAAAGATGTTCCTTTTTCAGGTGGTTTGGTTGGTTATTTTGGATATGAAACTATAAAGTTTATTGAAAAAAAATTAAAAGTTGAAAAAAAAGATAGTCTAGGCGTTCCTGATATATTTTTATTTGTTTGCAATGAAATTATAGTATTTGATAATTTAAAAAAATGTATTCATATAATTGTTAATGCTAAAACTGATAAAGTAGATAGTTATGAAATTTCAATTTCAAGAATTAATGAAATTGAAGAATTAATTTATAAAAAAACTAAAATAAGCTTTTCAAAAAAATCATTTGATAAGACAGAATTCACTTCTTCATTTAAAAAAGAAAACTTCATGGATGCCGTAAAAAAAACAAAAAAATATATTTCTGATGGAGATGTCATGCAAGTTGTTTTATCTCAGAGATTAACAAAAAAATTTGAAGGTGATCCAATAGATATGTATGAAGCCCTTAGAGATATGAATCCTTCACCATACATGTATTTTTTGGATATGGATGGATTTCAAATAATTGGGTCATCTCCAGAAATTTTAGTTAAACTTGAAGATAAAAAAGTTACTGTTAGACCAATCGCCGGAACTAGACCCAGAGGTGCTAGTGAAACAGATGATATGCATAATGAAAAAGATTTATTAAACGATCCAAAAGAACTTGCTGAACATCTCATGTTAATTGATTTAGGAAGAAACGATATTGGGAGAATATCAAAGGTTGGAAGTGTTGAATTAACCGACAAAATGATCATAGAGAGATATTCTCACGTAATGCATATAGTATCTAATGTTACTGGAGAAATTGAAAACAATACAAAACCATTGGATGTTTTAAGAGCAACTTTTCCAGCTGGAACAGTTTCTGGAGCTCCAAAAATTCGTGCAATGGAAATTATTAATGAACTTGAACCTTTAAAAAGAGGCATATATTCTGGGGCTATAGGTTACCTTTCTTGGACAGGAGATCTTGATACTGCATTATCAATTAGAACAGCAGTAGTTAAAGATAATTTAATTCATGTGCAAGCTGGTGCTGGAATAGTTTATGATTCTGTTCCAGAAACAGAATGGGAAGAAACAATGAATAAAGCTATGGCGCTATTAAAAGCATCTGAAAAAGCTAGCATCTCAAATGAGGAAAAATAAATGATTTTGATGATTGATAATTATGATTCATTTACATATAACGTGGTGCAATATCTAGGTGAACTGGGTGCAAATGTAAAAGTTGTAAGGAATGATATGATTTCTATAAAGGACATTGAGTACATGGAGCCAGAGAAAATTGTAATATCGCCTGGACCGTGTACACCAAAAGAGGCTGGGGTTTCAATTGAAACAATTAATCATTTTCATTCTAAGTTACCAATTCTAGGAATTTGCTTAGGACACCAAAGCATAGGAGCTGCATTTGGAGGTAATATAATTAAGGCAAAAAAAATTATGCACGGAAAAACATCATTAATTCATCATAAGCAAAATTATATATTTAATAATTTACCTACTCCGTATACTGCAACTAGGTACCATTCACTGGTTATTGAAGAAAAAACTCTGCCAGATTGTTTAGAAATTATTGCAGAAACAAAGTCCGATGATAAAAGCGATAATGAAATTATGGCAATTAGACATAAAGATTATCATACATATGGTGTACAATTTCATCCTGAATCAATTATGAGTGAACATGGACATCAAATTTTAAAAAATTTTCTTGATATAAAATGAATATAAATGAAGCTGTAGAAAAATTTTCGTCTGGAAATAGTCTTAAAAAGAGCGAAATTAAGGAAGTGTTTTTGAGCATTATGAATAATGAGTGTAATGATGCTGAAATTATTGCTTTCTTAATGACTCTTAAAACAAAAGGTGAAACTGTGGAAGAAATTACTGGAGCTGCCGAAGTTTTAAGAGAAATGTCTCTAAAATTAAATCTCAATTCAAAAGAGCTAGTCGATACATGCGGAACAGGTGGTGATGGACAAAATACTTTTAATATTTCAACAGCATCAGCAATTGTTGCAGCAACTGCAGGTGTAAAAATTGCCAAGCATGGTAATAAATCAATATCTAGCAAATCTGGTAGTGCAGATCTCTTGGAACATTCTGGGATAAATATTGATCTTGATGAAGAACAAGCGCAAAAATGTTTTGATGATAATGGCATAACTTTTATGTTTGCGCCCAAATATCATAAAGCAATGAAAAATGTTGCAAATGTAAGAAAAAACATAAAAACCAGAACTATTTTTAATGTTCTTGGCCCACTATCAAATCCAGCTAATGCTAACTATCAAATATTAGGAGTGTATGACAAGAAATTAGTGTTGCCAATTGCCAAAGTGATAAAAGATTTAGGAGTTAAAAGAGCAATGGTAGTTCATTCTGAAGAGGGTTTAGATGAAATATCTTGTGAGAAAGATACCTATATTGCAGAACTAAATGAAGGTAAGATTTCTGAATATACAATCAACCCAAAGGAGTTTGATTTAGAGATATTGCCTATTGAATCTTTAAAGGTTAATACGGTAGAAGAAAGTTTTAAAATTTTTATGGATATGCTTAATAATGAAAATAAAGCAGCAGTCAATATCGTAAGTTTGAATGCAGGATCAGCCATATATATTTCAGGAGTACGAGACAGCCTTAAAGAAGGAATAGAGTTTGCTCGTGAATTAATTATTTCTGGTAAAGCACTTAACAAGTTTGAAGATATAAAAAAGTCAATGCCAGAAAAAATAACTACGCCAAAAATTCTAGAAGAAATTTTAGAAAATAAAGCAAAAGAAGTTACTGAAAGAAAAAGTAAAATTTCTGTGCAAGATTTAAAAGAAATTAATTATATGAATTCTTTAAAAAGAGACTTTAAAGGCGCATTAATTAATAAAATTAGTCAAAATAAAGCTGCAGTTATAGCAGAAATTAAAAGAGCATCTCCAAGCCTTGGAGAATTGAATATGAATATTATTCCCGCAAAAGTTGCTGCTGATTTTGAAAGTATGGGTGCTGCATGTTTATCAGTTTTAACAGATGCAAAGTACTTTAAAGGTTCTGGCGCGATTCTTGAAATGGCAAAGAAAGGTTGCGGTTTACCTGTTTTAAGAAAAGATTTTATAATTGACGAATACCAAATTGACGAGTCAGTTACAATGGGAGCTGATTGTATTTTACTTATTGTTTCAGCTTTAGATAAAGTTTTACTTAAAAATTTATACGATGCTGCAAAAATTAGAGATTTAGATGTTATTGTAGAAGTCCATGACTATAATGAACTTGAGCTAGCACTTGAAATAGACTGCGATATTATTGGGATCAATAATAGAAATCTTCATACTTTTGATGTAGATTTAAATACATCTGAAGAATTAGTTAAGTATATAAAAGATGATCAGCTAATTATTGCTGAAAGTGGCATACATACTTATGAAGATGTAAAAAAAATGAACCAATGCGGAATAAATACTTTTTTAGTTGGCGAATCTCTTATGACTGCGAAAGATCCAATAAATAAATTTAAAGAAATTTTTAAAAGCTAAATTGAAAATTATAATCAAAAATTGTTCACAATGCGGGTCAAATAAAATTGATTTTGCAGTTCCTCAAGGCGACAATAAAGAAAGATATATCTGTAAAGATTGTGGTTTTATACATTATCAAAATCCAAACATCGTGGCAGGCTCCATTTTAGAGTGGGATAACAAAGTATTATTGTGTAAAAGAGCAATTGAACCAAGAATTAATTGCTGGACATTGCCTGCTGGCTTTTTAGAAAATGAAGAGCCTTTGGAAACAGGAGCAGCAAGAGAGTGTATTGAAGAAGCAAATGCATATTCAGATAATATGAAAATTTTTTCGATTTACAGTCTAATTCATATAAGTCAAATTTATATTATGTATTATGGTACCTTAAAAAATGGTAAGCATAGTCCTGGCTTAGAAGAGTCATTTGATACAAAGCTTTATACAAAAGATGAAATACCTTGGGATGAATTAGCATTCCCAATTATTACAGAAAATCTTAAATTATTTTATGAAAAAGGAAAGCCAGATACACCTTATACAGGAATAGTTGATAAAGTAGATAACGAATATATAATCACACGAAATTAAATTTTATGTATGTGCAGGAAAAAGAATCATATTGCCCATATTGTGGTGAAATAATTTCACTCTTAATAGATTCATCAATAGAAATTCAAGAATATGTCGAAGACTGCGAGGTTTGTTGTAGCCCAATAGTAATTAGTATTGAAATAGCAAATAATGAAGATATTCAAATAAGCACAAGAAAAGAAAATGAGTAAAATATAATACATGGATTTAACATTTATATTAGCAGTCGCCCCTCCCCTTTTAATAGTTGCTTATATTATTAAAGCTGACAGATTTCCTGAACCAAAAGGAACTTGCTTTTTAACTTTTGTCGCGGGCACAATCATTATTATCCCTGCAGCAATTCTAAACGATATATTAATTCCAAATACAAGCTATGCTTATATAGCAGGGTTTACTGAAGAAACTTTAAAATTTTTAACTATCTATTTTTATGTGAGCAGGAATACAAATTTCGATGAACCTATGGATGCTATAGTCTATGGAACATTAATTTCGTTAGGTTTCGCAACGTTTGAAAATCTACAATATGTTTATTATTCAGGAGGATCGCCAGATTTAATTGCGATAATTAGAGCATTTACAGCAATACCTTTACATGCATGCTGTGGAATTATCATGGGTTATTATTTTGGCTTATATATTTTCAAAAACAGGGATAAAATAAATCTATTCAAATCATTGTTCTTCGCCATAGGATTTCATGCGACATACAATTATTTTGCAACACGCAACGTTTTTTTAATGATTTTAATATTAATAGTATTAATAATGTTTGCCAAAAGACTTCATGAAGTACTTAGAAAAGAACAGTACTCCAGATCATCTTAAATACTTATAAGTAAAATTTATTAACAATTTCCACTAAATTATGTTTATACTCTACATAATTAAATAATAATAAAATAAATAGTGAAAAAATTTTGATGACAAAAATCGAAACAATTTCGGATAATTGCATTGAAGAAAAACCCAGTGATCTTTTTGATTTCTTTTCAAATAAGTTTGGTGTTTCAGGAACAACTTCATTTATTTATAACTCGAAAGCGCATTTTATTATTACTTTATATATTAAAGAACAGTCTGGGTATGCGCATTTTGAGTCAATTTGTAAAGCTATCCCTAGAAAGGTAGCAAGTCGTGGAACAGTTCAATCTATTTTAGATATGGGGGTTAAATTAGATATCTTTTCTAAGCTTGCTTATCCAAATGATAAAAGGATTAAACTTTATAATCTTTCAGAAGTTGCCTCTAATGAAATAGATAAATTTTTTAAAGATTTCTTAAATATATTAGATGAATAATAATATAATTATTAGCTTGCACAAGGTGGTGAGTCTTTAACGTAACCCTCTTTTTCTTTCCATTCATTTTTTGTAAATAAATGAAGTGATAATGCATGAACGCCATTTTCTAATTCGAATTTGAGGAGTTCGTTGATTTTTCTATGACGCTGGACTAATTGAATACCATCAAATTCATCAGAAACCAAAATAACTTTAAAGTGAGTTTCAGTGTTTGGGCCACTGTGCATATGGCTTTCATTAATTACCTCTAGATGACTTAACTCAAAGTTATCACTCAAGGTATGTTCAATTTTTTTTTCCACACTCATTCAGTTATCCCAAAAAATTTTAAGTAATTCTGATAAGTTATTTCACATATATAATCATAAGACTGATTTCTATATTTTGCTACATCTTTTGCAACCTCAACAAGGTATTCAGGTTTATTCAAATGCTTCATTGATGATGTAACCTCAGGTTTTTTACTTGAGATATATGGAGAAAGATAGGGAGAATCTGTTTCTATAAATAATCTGTCATCTGGGATAATGTTTATAAAATCTCTTAAATGCTTACCCCTTCTATCGTCGCATATCCAACCAGTTAAACCTATATGAACTCCTAAATCTAAATAATCAATTAGAGCATTTTTTGTTCCAGTAAAACAATGCACGACCATCTTATCGCAATCTTTAATATTATCTTTAATAATATCGTACATTTGGTGAAAAGCATCTCTCTCATGAATAAATAATGGTAAATTAGTTTCTTTAGCTAAATCAATATGATTCAAAAAAACATTATTTTGGACTTCAGGTGTTGAAAAATTTCTATTAAAATCTAATCCGCACTCACCAACTGCTTTTACATGGTTGTCTTTAAATATTGAAAGTAAACTATCATAGCTTTTTTCATTCCAATCTTTAGCGTTATGAGGATGATAACCCGCTGTAGCAATAAAACCAAACTGCTTGGCTAAAGACGAAACTTTAAAACTAGAATCTAAATCGTTCCCAACCAAGACCATTTTTGTAACATTATTTTTATTTGCTTCATCAATAATATTTTTTTCTTTCCCTGAAAAAATATCATCAGTTAGATTTACACATATATCAACTAGTTTATTACTCATTTATCTACACACTTCGCATTTTGTTCTATCAAAAGCATTAATAACTTTTTGACATTTTGGGCATAATTTTTTATACGTAGGTTTAAGATCTTTATCTAGCGTAATCCTATCATCGAATACAAAACATTCTCCATCCCAATGCTTTCCTTCTGTCTCATTAAGATAATTTATAATACCACCTTTTAACTGTTTAAAAGAGTCAATCCCCTCTTCGTTTAAAAAGCCTAGAGCTTTTTCACATCTTATACCGCCAGTGCAAAACATCACGACTTCGCCATCAATTTCTTTAAGTTCATCAACTTTTTCAGCAAATTCATCAAATTTTAAGATGTTTAAATTTTTAGCATTTTTAAATGAACCAATATTAATTTCATAATTATTTCTTGTATCTAACAAATATATATTTTCACCATTATCAAGTTTTTCTTCTAGTTCTTTTGGCTCAATATAATTTCTTTTAATATTGAAAATATTATTAACTTCTTTTTTTATACTGATGATTTCTGGCTTAACTTTTACTTTAAGCTTTCTGAATGGCGGTCTTTCTGAATATGTATGCTTAAATAAGATATTTTTAAAAAGATTATGTTTATGAAAAAGTTCTTCTGCTGATTTAACAATATCTTCATTTCCAGCTAAATTAACATTAATGCCTTCGACCGAAACATAAACTGTGCCAAATATATCTTTATTTTTAAAAAAATTTTCTATTTCTAAAGCGATCTTTTTTGGAGAATTTATTCTTATGAATTCATAACCTGTTGAATTTAAGCACGCTTTATTACCCACTGTCATTTAAAAACCTTCAGTAGAGGTAAATAATCCGACCCTTAAATCTTTTGCTGTGTATATTTCTCTTCCATCAACTGAAACAATACCGTCACCAATCCCCATAATAAGTTTTCTTGTAATTAACCTTTTTATATTAATTTTATAAGTGACTTTTTTTGCTGTAGGAAGTATTTGGCCTGTGAACTTTACTTCCCCAACACCTAAAGCTCTTCCTCTACCAGGATATTGGGACCATCCTAAATAGAAACCTACCAATTGCCACATAGCATCAAGACCTAGGCATCCCGGCATAACTGGATCCCCAATAAAATGACAATCAAAAAACCATAAATCGGGTGTTATGTTAAGAGAGGCATCTATAAAACCCTTGTCATATTGGCCACCTGATGAGCTTATCTTTAAGATTTCATCAAACATAAGCATTCCTGTATTTGGCAATTGAGCGTTACCTTCTCCAAACATATTTCCTTTTGCGCATTCTATAAGTTCATCATACTTATATGCATCTTTTTGTTCAATCATGAATTTTGCTCCGGTTGTGCGTGCAGTATTACAGGTTTAAATTCTGTTAGGACTTTCAATCTATCAAGCGCTAATCTTAATTCTCCAATATTATTTATAGCCGTAAAACCAGTTTCTTTAATAACATCTTGATACGAAGATGTTGTTTCTCCAAATATTAATATTTCGTCATCTTTTATTAAACTTCTAATTTTCCTCAGCTCATTTGGAAGAAATTGTTGATTACCATTTGGATCAACAACTACCATTAATAAGTCACATCTTCCTTGCTCATAACTAAAAAGTATTTCGTCAGCTGAAAGTGATGTTCCTAAATATATTGGCATCCAATCTGAATCTTCACAAACGAGGCATAATCTTAACATACTTAAATTATCATTATGTGAAATCGGCGAAATTATTAGTATTTTATTATTAATAGATTTATTTGATTTAGCTGCATTCATAAGTAAGAAAGATTGCATTAGCTCAACAACAAAATTTTCTTGTGACTGTCTAAATGTTCCAAGCTTGCATTCATCTCTTACATGCTGAACCAGAGGTGCAAACAAATCTTCTAATAAAAATACAGGCCCAAGTTCTTGGTATGCATTTTCAAAAAGATTAATTAATTTATTCGCATCTAACTCCCCTATCGCCTCTATACAACCATCAAAGCTTTCCATAACTGAGCCAGTACTTGGCCTATTTGCTAATGAAGTTTTTACAACTGTTGCCGATTCGTCTGACTCAATTAAATCTTCTAAATTTTTAACATTTAATTTCGCAATATCTCCAATCCTTCTTCCACCACTTATTATTCTCTGAAGTAACATTAATTTTTTAACGTCATTATCGGAATACAGTCTTCTTCCATTAGAACTTCTTGAAGGCTTTACTGCTTTATACCTTCTTTCCCAAGCTCTTATTACATCTGCACTTAATCCCGTTCTTCTTGATACTATTTGTATTGGGTGTTTTGTTTCACTCATTGTTATATAATTACTTTAGTAAAATTTAAATATGTTTATATATGTATGTACAGAATTTATACGTTTAAACAAATCTCTCTGTCATATTTTTGTCAAACATTATGTCTATTGTTTGTCTAAGATTATACGCATAAAATCCATTATTGTAAAGCTATTGTCCATAACAAGTGGTTATCAAAAATGTAAAAAAGTATTTTCTTTCCTAGTTAGTTTGTTATACTGATCTTGTATTTTCATTCATTCTGTAAGGAGGACGCAATGAAAAAATTTTTGATAAACGCTAGATACTATCTAGCACCACTATTGATCTTCGCATCGCTTTTCGGTGTAATCGCAGGTGGACCATGGGTATGGACAGGTGTGTTCTTATTAGGTGTTGGTATTATTGTAGACACTATTACTCCTGCTCAAACTATGGGTGCTGGATTTGACGACAATGGTGACACAAACGGAAACCCAACATTATTAAATATAACAATGTATGCAATGTTGGCAGTATTTGTAATGATTCAAATAGCAATCGCTTGGAGAATTTTCCAATACGTAAATGGTATCGAATATACTGGTGCAACAGCTTCATTCTTAGGAATGACTTACTACACAGGTATTACAGGGGCGCAATTAGTTGGTGCCGTTGTTTCTTCAGGTATCTTTGCAGGAATCGGAATTATCTACGGTCATGAGCTAGCTCATACAAAAGGATTTAGTTTCTTAATCGCTAGATGGATGATGGGTTTAAGTGGATCAGCACATTTCTGCTATGCGCACGTATACAACCACCACTTAGAGTTAGGATGTGAAAATGATCCTGCTACAGCTCCAAGAGGTAGAAGTTTATATGCACATTTACCTAAATCACACTTTGGACAAAGTAAATTCCTATATACAATGGAAAAACAACGTCTAAAAAGATTAGGTGTACCGTTCCTATCATGGCAAAACAGATGGATTAGAGGTTATGCAATGTCATTACCAACAATCGCATTATTCTGGTATGCAGGAGCATGGACAGGTATAGCATGTATGGCACTAATATGGTTAATCTCTAACTTTGAGTTAGAAGCATTAAACTACTTAGAGCACTATGGTTTGATCAGAGAGACTGGTTCTCCAATCGACTACAGACACAGCTGGGATAATTCAACATTATTCACAAGCTGGTTCTTTATCGAAATTGGAAGACAAGCTGATCACCATGATAGAGGTGAAACACACTTCTGGGAATTAGATGAAGTGGGAGCACCAAACTGCGGTAATGGTTACTTTACATTATTTGCACTAGCTCTAGTACCACCTTTATTCCACAAGTATATGAATAAGCAATTAGCTAAGTGGGATGAAGAGGAAGCTTCAGAAGGTGAACTAAAAATCGCTAGTGATATGAATAAAATCGCTGGTTACACTGGTTAATCTTCTAAAAAGTTAGACTTTGTAATACTAAAAACGCCCCCTAAAAAGGGCGTTTTTTTTATGGAATGAGTTATAATAAAGAATGAATCAAAACAAGGAAAATCATCATGTTTAAAGAATCTAGTGGAAAAAAACTTTTCGTATATGTTCTCATTTTTTTAGCTGCAGTCTTCACAACTTTGTATGCATATAATAAGCAACCATATACCGAAGGTGTATTTTGGCAAGTTAGCAAGGATGGAGAAATGCTTGGTCATATATATGGAACTATACATATGAATGATGAAAAGGTTACCAAGCTAGATAAAAAAGTAATGGACATTTTTGATAATTCTGTAGGCTATTCAATTGAAGCTTTTCCTAGTAGTCACCTTTGGAACCCTTATCATGGTTTCGAGAATATTAAGAAAAAAATGATGTTCGAGGATAAAACCTTAGCTGATGTTGCGGGTGAGAAGACGGCAAATGATGTTTTTCAGATACTAACCAAGAATGGTGTGAATGAAGAATATGCCACAAAAATAAAACCCTGGGCTGCCATGTTTAGTATTGCTGCTAAGTCAAAGCACTCTGGGCCAATTGTTGATCATAAATTATTAGATCTTGCCAGTATTCAAGGGAAAGAAATATATCAAATTGAATCTCCAGAAGAACTTTTAGCAGCTTTCTATGCAATGCCAATGGATTCGCAAGTTGAATTATTAAAATCTAAAATAGATTACTTTCCTAAAATTCAAGAAACTTTAGATGATATGGTTGATGCATATCTTGAAGAAGATTTAGTTGCACTAATGAATGCCAGCACAAGCTTCGTTGATAAAAGTGATTATAATAAAAATCGACACCTGCAAGTTTACTTAAAGCACTCTGTATACATAAGAAATATTGTAATGGCTCATTACATGAATTTACCATTCCTTTACGGTCTTGATAGATATAAAGGCCAGGGTGGAACATTTGTATGTATAGGTGCTCTTCATTTACTTGGGGAAAAAGGCGTCTTAAGTTTATTAGAAAAACAATACGGGTTTGAGATAAAAAGGATAAAAATTAAATAACTAAATTTTAGTTAAGATTTTTGCTCCCCTTTTACGTTAAATAAATCTATTAAAACTGCGATTATTAGATTTAGTATAGTTAATTTTCCAATAAAAACATAACTTAATATATATATCCATGACAAAGAGTGATGCTCCATTAGAGGATAAAGAAAGAAAGTAATCGTATCATTTGATAAAAGTATTGCTATCAAACTTAAAATAGCATTTCCAAGATTTCCCCATTGAGGAGGAAGTGTTTCCCCATATAAAACAATACCTATAATTGCGTAAACATAAGTCAGAATAACTATAATTCCAAAAACATATAAAATTTTAATACCTGAATTCACTATTACACTAAAGTTTGTTATTGCTATATTTGGAACATATTGAGTGATTTGTGGCTGAGATAAAATCCTAAATAATCTCAAAACTAAAAGATTCGAGATAAAAGTAATAGGCAGAAATGACATAACGATAACTATTGAATCAATATAAATACCGATGTAAGAAAATCTATCTCCAACTATTGATCTACTATCCCAGACACTATGCCCAAAATATCTTATAATTATCTCGAAAAGAAAATAAAAAGAACAAAGTAACTTTATCAAATAAGCATGTTCACTAAAAAAAGAATCATCTGGCACAACGGACATGGCGATCACAAATGAAACAAATATTATTAAAGCGAGCGAAAATAATTGAAAAATTATACTGTTGTTTATCTTAGTGCAAAAATTATAAAATCTAGATTCTAAATCAATTTTGGCCATGGTTCGCTTAATTAAAAAAAATTAATTATAAAATGTTCTAAAAAAAAGCAATCCATTGCCAGGGATCATCTAGGAGTCAGACAAAAAACTTTTACCAACTAAGAGCTCCACCAGTTTGATACTCTGTTACTCTAGTTTCGAAGAAATTCTTTTCTTTCTTAAGATCTAATACCTCAGACATCCATGGGAATGGATTCTGAGCTCCTTTAAACTCTTCTGGTAAACCAATTTGTGTAAGTCTTCTATTAGCAATATACTTTAGATATTCTTCGAACATTGGCGCATTCAGTCCTAAAATACCTCTAGGCATTGTGTCATATGCATATTTTGTTTCCAACTCTACCCCTTCTAAAACTAATTTTGTCATATCTTTTTTAAAGTCTTCGGTCCACAAATGTGGGTTCTCTACTTTAATTTGATTAATTACATCTATGCCAAAATTCATATGCATTGATTCATCTCTTAAAATGTACTGAAACTGTTCTGCCACACCAGTCATTTTATTTCTTCTACCCATTGATAAAATTTGTGTGAATCCAACATAGAAAAATATACCTTCGAATACTACATAAAAAGCGATCAAATCTCTTAAAAGTCTTTGATCATTCTCCGGTGTACCGGTTTTAAAATTAATATCGCCTAAGCTTTGTGTATATGGTAATGCCCACTGAGCTTTTGTGGCAACAGAAGGTATCTCACGATACATATTAAACAGTCTACTTTCATCCATGCCAAGTGACTCGATACAGTACTGGTATGCATGAGTATGGATAGCTTCTTCAAATGCTTGTCTTAATAAATATTGTCTGCATTCTGGATTTGTAATATGTTTGTATACAGCAAGCACTAAATTATTAGCAACTAATGAATCTGCAGTAGAGAAAAAACCTAGGTTTCTTTCGATAACCATTCTTTCATCTTCTGTTAAACCATCATCGCTCTTCCATAAAGCAATATCAGCTGTCATGTTAACTTCTTGGGGCATCCAATGATTGTTGCAAGCAGAAAGATACTTACTCCATGCCCAATCATATTTAAATGGAACCAATTGGTTTAAATCAGCTCTACAGTTTATAATTTTTTTGTCGTCGACTTGAATTCTTCCAGCCCCAGTTTCTATATCTTCAAAACCAGTTAACCCAGCATCCTCTTG
Organism: Thiothrix sp.; assembly: GCA_038141665.1. Lineage (GTDB taxonomy): Bacteria > Pseudomonadota > Gammaproteobacteria > Poriferisulfidales. The sequence goes on along the minus strand of JAYQIN010000002.1, from coordinate 965,350 downwards.
AGGATTAGCTACTTGAGGGGAACTTGCAGCCTGTTTAATCTCAACTTTTTCTTCCTGTTTAATAGGTTCAGTTGTTTCTAATATTGGGTCGTCCCATATTGATGACATAATAATCTCCTACAGTTACTGACATGCCTCGCAGTCAGGGTCTAATATTGAACAAGTGTTACTTGCTACTTTTTCATTATCAACGGCATTTAATTTTCCATCTGCCATTGTGCTTTTTTCTACATGTGTTGCACCCATAGTTCTTAAGTAATAGGTTGTCTTTAAACCTCTTACCCAAGCTAATTTGTATAAGTTATCTAATTTTGGTCCTGAGGGCTCTGCCATATATAAATTTAGCGATTGTCCTTGGTCAATCCATTTTTGACGTCTTGATGCGGCTTCTATAAGCCATCGAGCATCTAGTTCAAATGCAGTTGCATAGACATCTTTTAGATCTTTTGGAATTCTATCAATTGATGCCAAACTACCATCAAAATATTTTAAGTCATTAACCATCACTTCATCCCATAAATCTCTTTTCTTAAGATCATTAACGAGAGCAAGATTTATTACTGTGAATTCACCTGATAAATTTGATTTCACATAAAGGTTTTGATAAGTAGGCTCTATGCTTTGGGTAACTCCAGTTATATTAGAAATTGTTGCTGTTGGAGCAATCGCCATAGTATTTGAATTTCTCATACCAACAGTTCTCACTCTTTCTCTTAAAGTTTTCCAATCTAGATTATATGATTTATCAACTGCAATATACTTCTGTCTTTGTTGCTCTAGTAAGTGTATTGAATCAATTGGTAAAATTCCTTGCGACCAAAGAGAGCCATCATATGATTCGTATTTTCCTCTTTCCTCTGCTAAGTCTGTAGATGCTTTAATAGCAAAATAACTAATGTACTCCATAGTCTCATCAGCAAACTTTACTGCTTCATCGCTAGAATAAGGTATGGATAATTTATATAGGGCATCTTGAAAACCCATTAAACCAAGGCCAACAGGTCTATGTTTAGCATTTGAAAATTGAGCCTTGTCTACACTGTAATAATTATAATCAATCACATTATCTAACATTCGCATCGCTGTATTGATTGTTTTTTCTAACTTATCGACCATGATTCCATTTTCATCTATATGTGCTGCAATATTTACTGAGCCAAGATTACAAACAGCTATTTCCTCATCTGAAGTATTTAAAGTTATTTCAGTGCACAGATTCGATGAATGCACAACACCTGCATGAGACTGTGGTGACCTTATATTGCAAGGATCTTTGAAAGTTACCCAAGGGTGTCCAGTTTCAAACAACATTCCAAGCATTTTTTTCCATAAGTCTAATGCTGAGATCTCTTTATATTTTTTTATATTTCCAGATTTGACTTGAGACTCATATTCCTCATATTTTTTTTCAAATTCAACTCCTGAGATTTCATGCAAATCTGGCACTTCATCAGGGGAAAACAGTGTCCAAGACTTTTCTTCAACTACTCTTTTCATGAATAAATCTGGAATCCAATTTGCAGTATTCATGTCATGAGTTCTTCTTCTATCATCACCAGTATTTTTTCTTAAGTCTAGAAATTCCTCAATATCTAGATGCCAGGTTTCAAGATATGCACACATAGCTCCTTTTCTTTTTCCGCCTTGGTTCACAGCTACTGCGGTATCATTTGCTACTTTTAAAAATGGAACAATTCCCTGAGATTTTCCATTGGTACCTTTTATATGTGTTCCCATACTTCTAACCCTTGACCAATCATTACCAAGACCACCAGCAAATTTTGATAACATGGCATCATCTGTTATTCCATCAAAAATACCACGCAGATCATCAGGTATGGTGCTTAAGTAACATGATGAGAGCTGCGGGCGAAGTGTTGCCGAATTGAACAACGTTGGCGTTGAGCTCATAAAATCAAAAGAAGATAATAAACGATAAAATTCTATTGCTTTTTCATCTTTGTTAGGTTCGTTGTTAGCAAGACCCATTGCTACTCTCATGAAAAATGCTTGAGGCAGCTCAATCTTTATATCATCTGTTTGTATAAAATATCTGTCATAAAGGGTTTGTAGTCCTAGATAAGTAAATTGCAAATCCCTTTCTGAATCAATCGCGTTAGATAATTTATCTAGGTCGTATTTATCTATAATCTCTTTATCTAGTAGCTCGTGTTTACACGCAGCTTCAAGATATTTTTTAAAATAATCTTTATAGACATCAGACATTTGCTTAGAGGTTGCAGACAATCTTTCACCATAAATAAAGCTCAAAGCTTCTGTTCTTAAATTGTCTAAAAGTAGTCTTGCAGTTACAAATGTGTAGTTTGGTTCTTTCTCAATTAAAACTCTTGAAGACATAACTAGTGCTGTTGATACATCATCATGTGTTATACCATCATAAATATTTTTGTTGAGCTCTGCTTTAATCGGTTCAGCCGAAACATCCTCAATACCAAAACATGCTTCTGCGATGATCATATCTAACCTTTCTGTATCTAAAGCTGACTTTTCATCTCCACTAGTAACATTTATTTTTACATCCGCATTATCTTCTTTATTTTGATTTTCATTTACTGATCTTTCAGCATTTCTTTGCTCTCTATATAAGACGTATGACCTTGCAACTTTTTGATGGCCTCCACGCATTAATGCTAATTCAACTTGATCTTGTATGTCTTCAATATGAAAAGTTCCACCATCAGGAATGTTTCTTGTTAAAGCATTAAATACACTATTACTCAAAGCAGATACTGTTTCATGAATCCTAGAAGAGGCTGCTGCTTGATTACCCTCCACAGCTAAAAACGCTTTTGTCATGGCTACAGAAATCTTGTCTACATCAAATGCTGCAATACTTCCATTTCTGCGTACAACTCTAAACTTACCTGGCGCGGTGAGATTTAATTCACCAATATTTTGGGAGCTTTGGATTGCTTCAGGCGACTCATTTAGTGAGACTGAAGAAATTCCGAGTCCTAGGTCTATTTCATTATTATCCATTTCCGTCCAACTATTTATTATATTATTTGTTAATTATTATGATACTACTATAAGATGTGTTTAGTATGCTAGTCAAGCACAATATGCTGTGTTTATCTATTGTTTAAGCTGGGGGCAACCTGTGAATAGTTTTGGGGTAATTATCCTTATACTGTAAGCTTTATTAGGAAATATATAGAAAAAATACAGTTAATTAAGACGACTAAATCACTAAAAAAAGCTAAAATATCTTACATGAGTAAAATAAAAGACATACCAATTAATATTGATGGAGCAACTGAAAATAGCGGAGAAAACTGTTCTGCTAGTGAACCATTTGCTTTAAGAGTTTTAGATTCGAGCATGTCACCAGAGTTTGAGATAGATCATATTATTATTATAGATCCAAGTATTACACCAAAAACTGGGGATTATGTCCTTTATGAGACAAATAGCAGTATAATTTTAAGAGAAATAGAAGTTGATGATAAAATTACTTTAAAAGCCTTAGACCCTAACATTCAGGACCAATTTATAAATGATACATCGTCTATATTGGGTGTCGTCACTCAAAGATCTGGTAAAAGAAGGAAATATCATAAAAAATATAACTAAAAAAAAGCGCAGATAAAACTGCGCTTTGAAATACCACTCTATGTAAGTGGTTGGAGGAAAATCATATATAATAATAAGGAGGAGTACTATATATATTAGTATTTTATGATATTATAATATATATGTCAATATTATTTTTTAATTACTTATTTAAATGAAAAACTCGAATATATCCTACAAAATGTTAGATCCTGAAAACTGTGCAATGTGTGGCATGTGCCTAAACCATTGTCCAACTTACAAGATCAATAATAATGAATCAGAGTCACCAAGAGGGAGGATATCTATAATTCATGGAATGAATGAATCAATGCTTGAGCCCAGCCATGCGGCACTAAAACACATCAACTCATGTACCTTATGTATGGCATGTGAATCAATTTGCCCCGCGAAGGTTGATTTTTATAGTTTAATGACAAATGCTAGAAACAAATATTTTAAGAACCAAAAGTTTTTATTTAGATTAAGGACAAATTTAATATCAATATTTCTTACAAATCACCTATTAAAAAAATTAATGTCACTAATAATTATTTTTTTTAATAGGAAATTCTTTTTAAGTTTTAATAATAATATATTTAAATTTATGAATTACGTTCAAGATTATAAAAAAATCGATAAAATTAAGAGTTATTCAGAAACAGAAGAAACTATTGGCATATTTCTAGGGTGCGCTACAGATTTATTTCAGAAAAGAGTCTCAAATGACCTTGTAAATATCTTAAATAAAAATAATGTTAGTACAGAATTACTTACAGATATTAAATGTTGTGGATCTCTTGACTATAACAATGGCAGGATCGAAAAAGGTATTAAGTATAATAAAGAAACAATTAATAAATTTAATAATAAAAAATATGAAACTGTAATTGGATATGCAAGTGGCTGCAGTGCATTTATAAATAAAAGTAAAGTAAAAACAAATTACCAAGATGCTACATCCTTTGTATTAAATTTACTTGAGACAAATAAAAAAAATAATTTTAGAATATTAAAAAAAAATATATGTGTACATAAGCCATGTACAACAAAATTAGCTGAAATAAATTTTCAAAAACTCATAAATATTTTAAAAACAATACCTGGAATTAATATATTTACATTTGAAGATGAATATTGTTGTGGTGCAGGAGCACAAAATTTAATTCATAATCCAGATAGTTCAAGAAAAATTATTGATCCAAAAATAGAATTTTTGAATAATAATAATATTGATAGCCTTCTAACATACAATGTAGGTTGCTCTTTAAATTTCATAAACTCTATAAACCAAAGCCACAATAAAAATATACAAGTTGTTCATCCTATAACTTTTTTAAATAATATGTTGGTATAATGAAAGAATATACAGATATAGATAGATTGCTAATAAAGTCAAATGACATATTAAATACAATATTTAATATTAAACGCTCTGGGAGAAAATATCCCGCAGCGAATATTGAAGAATCAGAGATTATGACTGATTCAAATGCGAGACTCGTTAATAACCTCATGAGAGTTAATCATGCAGGAGAAGTTGCTGCTCAGGGGCTATATATTGGTCATGCGCTTCTAGCAAAAACTGAAGACCAAAAAAAAATGATGCTTCAAATGGCGTCAGAGGAGAAAGATCATCTTGATTGGTGTGAGAAAAGAATTAAAGAGCTTAACGGCAATACAAGTATATTTAATCCATTATGGTTTTCCGGATCAATTGCTATAGGTATGCTATCAAGTATTTCTAATGATAGAAATGCTTTAGGTTTTATAGAAGAAACGGAAAAACAGGTTGCAGAACATTTGGAATCTCATATAAGTAAAGTTCCAAAAAATGATAAAAAAACACAAAGCATTTTAAAAAAAATGAAGTCTGATGAGGAGTGCCACGGAGAAACAGCTCACATAAAAGGTGCTAAAGAAATTTCAGAAAACTTAAAAAAAATTATGGAAGTTACAGCAAATATTATGAAATTTGTTTCTTATAAAGTATAAAAAAATTAATACTCAAGGTTTATAACGGTCTCAAGATTCTTTAACAATAATTTTAAATCTTTTTGAGATATTATGAATGGTGGCATTATATAAATTAAATTTGAAAAAGGTCTTAACCAAATTCCATGATCAACGAATTTTTTTTGAATAGACCCAACATCAACTTTTTCTTTCATCTCTAAAATTCCAATTGCCCCAATAACTCTATACTCTTTAATTTCTTTATTTTTCGATATTTTTTTTAATCCATTTTCTAAAATTTTTTCTATGTTTTTTATTTTATTTGCCCAATCGTATGATAATAATAAATTTATATTTTCAATAGCAACTGAGCATGCGAGTGGATTTGCCATATAAGTTGGGCCATGCATGAAAATTCCTGGATCCTTATCTGATATAGATTTTGCTATTCTTTTTGATACAACTGTGGCTGCTAAACTCATGTAACCACCAGTTAGTGATTTTCCTAAACACAATATGTCGGGGACAATATTCGCATGTTCAAAGCCAAATAATTTTCCCGTTCTTCCGAATCCAGTTGCAATTTCATCCAAAATTAATAAAACATTATATTTTTTGCATAGCTTCTTCAATTGAGATAAATAATCTGGATGATATATTCTCATTCCGCCAGCACCTTGCAGTACTGGCTCTATTATTACAGCTGCAATTTCTGAATGTTTATTTTCAAGTTTTGCCTCCATTTCTTTCAAGCTCTTACTATCATTTTTTTTATAATCTTTTACACTTTCTGGACATGACACGTAATATTGCTTAAGAAGTGATTTTTCGAAAATTTTATGCATGCCATTAATTGGATCACTTACAGACATAGTGCCCATTGTATCTCCATGATATCCATTTCTTACAGTTAAAAATTTTTTTTTCTTTTTTAAATTTTGTGAATACCAATATTGAACTGCGAACTTCATAGCAACTTCTACAGATACTGAGCCAGAATCAGAGAAAAAAACTTTTTGCAAACTTGATGGAGTTAACTTATTAATTTTTTTTGCAAGTTCAACTGCGGGCCTGTGAGTAAAACCACCAAACATAACATGTGAAAATTTTTTAACTTGATTTTTAATTGCTTTATTTAATCTTGGATGATTATAGCCATTTATTACACACCACCAAGATGACATTCCATCAATTAATTTTTCTCCGGTTTCTAAATATATAAATGCTCCTTTTGCTTTTCTAACTGGATATAAAGGATTTTTATCAAATGCTGATGCGTAGGGATGCCATACATATAATTTATCTTCTTTAACTATTTTTTGCATTGAAAAATCTTCTTATCCTTGAGAATTAAATTTTTTTTATCATTGCCTTCATACATCTCATCATACAATATATTCTCTTTCAGATTAAATGATAAAACAAATTTTTTAACTAAATAATCTTTGGTTTGATAAAAATAAGATATTATGTGATCTGCTGATTCTTCTTCTATTATATAATCAAACTCATACCCATTTGGTAAGATATTAATAACTTTGTAATTTGGGTAAATAATAAAATTATGTATTGAATTATTTTCATAATTTGTACAGGTAAGTTGCAGAAGTTCGTTACTGTGTGATTTTGAGTAAAAAATTATAATGACTGGTATGAAAAATCTAAATAACGTTTTACTCATTAATTTAATTCATCTCTAAGTTATAAGTGATTTCTATAGACTTTCCTAGTATTAAGCAACATGAGCATTGTTTTTTTAATGATAATTTAATTATTTTTTCAAAATCATCTCTATATTTTTTATCTGCTTTAATTTTATATATCAAATGAATTTTATTTATTAAAGATGGCTTTGTTTCTGTTCTACTTGCGTCAACGTCTAAAGAAAATTTTTTTACTTCAATTCCCTTTTGTTTTGCAATACTCATCACGTCAAAGGAAGTACACCCTCCCATTCCTGATATTAATAATTCAGTTGGCCTTGCTCCATTATTATTGCCACCACTTTCTATGGGTCCATCCATACTGATTTTATTTCCACTTTCTGTATTTGCAATAAAATTAACATTATTCTGCCATTCGATTCTCGTCTTCAATATCTACTCCTTTTCTATTTCTGCATCTTTGTAGCTCGACCATGCACTCCATGATCCAACGTATACTTTTAATCTTTTTAAACCGCAATGCTGCATTGCTAAAAAATTATGACATGCTGTAACACCAGAGCCACACATATTTATCAAGTCTTTTGAATCAATATTATCAATTTCTGTAAATTTTTTTCTCAAATATGATATTTCTTTAAATTTACCTTTTTTATCAAGATTATCTTTAAATGGCATATTAATTGCGCCCGGAATATGACCAGCTTTTGTATCTATAGGCTCTGTTTTTCCTAAAAATCTCTCTTTATCTCTAGCGTCAACAAGATTCACAGAATTCTTGTCTAACAACATGTTTTTTAGACTCTGAGTATCGACAATTAAATTTGTATTATAGGAATAGTGTAAATTTTCTTTTGAGTTCTTTTTCGGAATAAAACTATCTATAGGAAATTTATTTTGAGTCCAATCTTTAAATCCCCCGTCTAAAACTGCACATTTTGTAATGCCTACTAGATTTAACATCCACCATAATCTTGCTGACATTGAATTATTTTCATCATCATACACTATAATTTGAGAATCAGGATTTACACCATAATCATTTAAGAGATTAGTAAATTTTTCTATTTCTTGCAAAGGATGTCTACCTGAATGTTCAGTGATCACTGAGGATAAATCTAATTCTAAGTTTATATAATGGGCCCCTTTAATATGAGATTCTAAATATTTATTATAACCTTCATCTTTTTTCATAAGATCAAATCTACAGTCAAAGACAATTACATTTTTATCTTTGATAATACTATTTAAAATCTCTGAAGATATTATTGTTGTATACATCACTTTTTTTTGTATTTATTTAAATAAATAACATATAAATAATAAATTACAACAAACAAACCAATTAGAGAAATTATTTGGCCTTGAGAAAAAGTTTCAATATTTGCTACAATTGCCGAAGCGAAAATTAATATTGCTAAACCAAATCTATTTCTCTGCCAACCTTGCATTTGAACCTCATACTGAAATTAATTTTTTTTCTTTAGGCCATGCTCTACCGCAATAACCGCTGCTTCAACTCTTGAGTGTATTTCTAACTTTCTTAATATTGATTTAACATGTAATTTAACCGTTCCGTCTGATATTCCTAAATTTTTAGCAATTAATTTATTGCTTTGGCCCTCAGCTAATAGTTCTAAAATTTCGCTTTCTCTAGGTGTTAAAGTTGCTATTAAATTAGTAATATTAATTTCTGTGTCATCTCCTTGATGAAACTTTGCCAATATTTGTACTAAATTGGGGGCAACTATTGTTTCCCCCTTTAAAACATCTTTTAATGCTACAACTAAATCATCTGGCTCCATATCCTTTAAAAGATAGCCGCTTGCACCATTTCTTAAAGCCTCTATAAGATCTTTTTCATCATCACTTGTAGTAAGCATTACTATTGGTAAAGTTTTGTTCTGTTGTCTAATATTTTTTAGGATCTCTATTCCAGACATATCAGGCATTCTAAGATCTAATAAAACAATATCTGGGTCTAATTCTTTTATTAATTTTAAGCCATCATCTCCATTACTAACGGAAGATATAACATCAATATCATGTCTAACTAAAAGCCTTTGCAAACCTTCTCTAAATAAAGTGTGATCATCAATAATAATTACTTTTATTTTCATAATTAAATTATATGTTAATTTCAGCTTTCATTAAATGATAAAATAACTCGAACACCTTCACCTGGTTCGCTTTCTATAACTAAATGTCCACCTATTTGCTGTGCTCTATCTCTCATTATACTCAATCCTACGTGGTCTCCGGTATCTTCTATATCATGTCCAATAAAACATGATTTTGCTATTCCAATACCATCGTCTTCAATTATTAAAGAATACTTTCCAGTTTCATATGACATTAATAATACTCGTACAATTTTAGCTTGCGAATGTTTTTTGACATTCAATAAAGCCTCTTGAGCAATTCTTTTTATCTGCAGCTCATCATTTTTACTTAGTTTAATTATTGATATTTTATTTTGAAAAAAAATCTTTATATTTTTGTTTTCAGATTTAAACGAATCAACCAAATTTGATATTTCACTTGCTATATCTTCTATGGAGGGTGGGGATCTAAAATGACCAATCAACTGTCTAATTTCTCTATTAGCCAACTCTATACTTTCTTCTAATGTCTCCAACTCATCCGTTATTCTTTTGTCAGAATAAAGCTCAGAAGTTTTAAATTTTCTATTATTTTTCATATAAATAATACCTTGTAAGCTTTCATCTAAAACTCGAACTTGTAATTTTAAACTTGCTAATGTTTGTGCAAGCGAATCATGTAACTCTGAAGCTATGAATACTCTTTCTTCTATTATTGCAAGTCTATTTGCTTCTTTGTTTTTTTCTTCTTTATACTTAGAAAATTTCTCCAATTGATCATTGGTTTTACTTAATTGATTTTCAAACATCTCAGATATAATATTTAAATTACTTGATAAAACTTTTAAATCTTTGTAATCAGACTGTTCAATTCTTGAACTTAAGTCCCCAGACATTATATTTAAAACCCATTGATTAAGATCATGTATAAATTTCTCAACTTGATCTTTATTATTCTTTTGGCTCGACATAGTTTGGATCTTTTGGATTTAGAAAAATGAAATTAAATTGATTTTTTTCAAGCTCAACATAATCAATGGTCATACCATCACACATTTCTAAGGAGATATTTGATATGACAATCTCTATATCATCTATATTTAGAATTCTATCATTCTGAGTAACATTATCATCAAAACCTATGGCGTAGTGAAAATTATTATCTTCTTTTCTCATTGCTGCAACACGTAACTTGAAATTTTTGTTTTCTTCTTTAGATATTTCTTTCTGAAATATTGATTTTGCTTCCTTTGTAATATTAATCATTCTTCTTCTCTTTAATATATTTTATAAAATATTTTATCCATGGATTTTTTTTAGTATGCCTTAGATGTGAAAAATTTGCTAATAAGTTTTTGTATTGAAAACCATCGTTCAAACCATTTATTCCATATCCTCGTTTAACTTTGTAGGCAAATTTCTTTCTTATATTTTTTTTAAATGTAATATTGGCATGGTGAAACTCATGGGCATTTATTGATATATTTTCCTTGATACCCCATATATGATCTTTAGTAGTATTCAATCTAACGTATCCTCTTCCTACCGGCCTTATTGACATATTGATATCTCCGGGAATAACACCAACCATATTATACTTCTTTTTTTTATACTGAATTGTATTAGATAAATACATTAGCCCTCCACATTCAGCATAACAAGGCCCCCCAGAATCTATAAATTTTTTCACGTCTTTTATTAAACTTTTGTTCCTAGATATATTTAGTGCATTTATTTCAGGAAAACCACCTCCTATAAATAAACCATCTACGACTGGCAAATTAAGATCTTTAATTGAATCTATGTATATAATATCGCATTCACTTTCTTTAATTTTCTCTATATCATCCTGATAATAAAAACCAAATGATTTGTCATAGAAAACTCCAATCTTTAATTTATTAAGGTCCTTTCCAATTTTTTCCTTAGTTTTAAAACTATGCCCAAGATTGTTTTTTTTAAAATTTATTCCTATATTTTCAAATTCTTTAGTGTCTATTGAGTCAAAGATTATTTTCGATACTAAATTAATTTTTTTTTCAGCAATATTATTTTCATTTGGCGGAATTAAACCCAAATGTCTTTCTGATATTAATAAGTCTTTACTTTTCCTTATAGAGCCAAGAATACTTAAATTAGTATAGTTATTAATAGCATTTATAAGTTTGTTTTCATGTCTATCTGTTTTAACTTTATTTAAAATAACACCTTTAATTTTACATTTCTTTTCAAAATTTATATATCCTTGTAAAAGAGGTGCAATACCTCTAGTAATGCCTTCTGTGTCTATAATTAAAATTACAGGTGCATTAATTAGAATTGACATTGCTGAGTTATCGTCTTCTCCGGTTACACTTATTCCATCATATAATCCTTTGTTACCTTCTATTAAATTAAATTTTGATTTTTTATTTTTAAAAAAACTTTTAATTTCACTATTCGATTGCGTATTGAAATCCAAATTATAGCAACTATTTCTTGAAGCAAGTGCTAGCCAACTCATATCAATATAATCAGGACCTTTTTTAAAAGTTCTAATGTTATGATTTAAATTTGAAAGTATTCTTGATAAACCTATTGAGATTATAGTTTTCCCAGATGACTTGTGTGCAGCGGATAAGTATATGCTATTTATGCTTTTTTTCATTCAGTAATTGGTTTTTCTTTATGATTTTGCCCCAAAGTGTGCTCATCATCAAGATATCTTGGTGTGAAATCCAAGACCATAATAGCAAAGATATATATTGCTGCAGAGATTCCAAATCCGCCCAAGCCTAGCATTAGCTCATATATACTTGGCATATAATAAGAAATTGCTCCATCGTAAAATGAACTTGTTTCTGAATACCCAGGAAATAAATCTAAAGGATATGCCTGCGCAGATATAATAATAGTATACAGCATTGAAAAACTACCGAATATTATAAGCATTGATGCAAGTAAAATTCCAAACGATGATTCTGATAATTTTTTATTATATAAAATTATTAATGGAAGAATTGTTCCAACACCAATCTGACCAAACCAAAATAAAAATGTGTATATGTTTTGAGAAAATAATAAGAAAATTTCAAACCCATGATTTTTTGTTACGTACAAACTTGTTAAGTGAGATAAAATAGTCAAATAAAAAACTGTAAATATGAAATAAATCAAAAGTTTTCTAAATCTTGATATTATTTCTGGCCCCAAAGAAACGCCTAAACCTTTATCCATCCAATACAGAATTTTGTAAAAAATAGCAGCTCCTAATAATAATGATAAAGCTATAAACAAAGGAGCCATTAATGTTCCATAACCATCTTTAGCAACTAGAAAAGCAAAAATTGACCCTGTTCCTGTTGTCAATGTAACACGCCATATAAATGCAAAGGTACCAACTTTACTTGTGAATTTATTATAACGAGCTTCAAACATCATCCATAAATATAAGGCAATAACTGCCATGAATCCGCTATACAGAAAAATGTTCCATGCAAATATTGATTTAAAATTAAAAGTTGTCATTGCAACAACAAGCCTATCTGGTCTTCCTAGATCTAACACTAAAACAATGAGTCCGCCTGTAAGCAAACATATTGCTAATAATGCAGATAGCCTACCTAATGATTTATAAACCTTAATATTAAACACAGAAGAAATAGAAGCTATATTTAATACACCTGAAGCTGCTATTATTAAAAATATTGCGAAAACATGTGGAAGCCCCCAAACAATTTGATTATTCATGCCTGTCAACCAATGCCCCTCATGTTCTAACGTTATAAAAGAGAACAAGCCGAGAGCTATAAGACATAAAGCGATGAATCCAAATATCATAGTTGCTTTAGAAAATTCAACTACCATATATTCTGTTTTGTCTCGCATAATTAAATTCCTCGGTATCTTACTGCAGTATTTAATCCTAAATCGCTTCTAACTTCTTTTGTTTCATATTTTTTAAGTTGCTTTGATATTTCACTATTTGGGTCTTTTAAATCTCCGAACAATATAGCTTGCTGACCATCTTTAGTACAAGCCTCTGCGCAAGCTGTAGTATTTTCACCATTATCTATTTTGTGGACACAAAGCGTACAGCTTTCAACGCATCCCTTTCCTCTTGGCGCATGCGGCAATTGATTTTCAAGATTCTCGTGAACAAATGATCTAGCTTTATATGGACATGACATCATGCAGTACCTACATCCAATGCATGTATGCTTATTTACTAATACGATACCATCAGCTCTAATAAAAGATGCTCCTGTTGGACAAACATCAACACATGGAGGATTTTCACAGTGTTGGCACATCATTGGAACATTTTTTGTTTCACCTGAAACATCATGAGTCAATTTTAATTTTCTTATCCATTGAGTATCAGTTGTTGGTCTTCCAAAATCTTCAATGCCATGTTCTTCATTACAAGCTGTAACACATGCATCACAATCATCTGTGCACTGATTGGTATTAATTAACATACCCCATCTTTTTTTAGCTGAAGCTGGCTCATCTAATGCTCTTCCATGCGCGAGCTCCTGAAAGAAAACGCCAGGCGCAATAGCAGTCATACCAATCATGCTTGAGTTTTTGAGAAAGTCCCGCCTATTAAGTTTTATTTCATATTTTTTCATTTATTCAAAAATCTCTACTTTTTTTGCAACTTTCTTAAAAGGTTTAGATGCGTGGCAATCAAAGCATTCTACTTTTGCTGCTGCAGCTATATGACAACCAGTGCAAAAATGCTCTTCTGACTTAGCACTAGGGTAAGTTCCATCTGCTAAAGGTTGTATATGACAATTAATGCAATTATTTAAACTATGTTTTTTTGTCCTGATACCTTTAACAACAGTTTCATTACTTTGATGTTTAATAAATATATGATGCTTAGCGCGCATAACGTCAGTTGGCTCAACGCATTTATCAGCAATTGTTCTATCTATATTATGAGGAACATTTTCATGTGTAATTGAATTTCCGCTAAATAGAACTAAAGATAAACCTAATAAGATCTTTAAAGATATTCTTTTATACATACTGAATCTCTCCTCATAATTCAGATATTTTTAGTATATATCTATACCTACCTAAATTAATGGTCACCTAGCGCCATATCGATATATCCAGTAGGACAAACATCAGAACATATATGACATCCAATACATTTCTTATAATCAGTATCTACGTACCTTCCCGTGGTACTCTTGTCTTTTTTGACTCTAAACACAGCATCTTGCGGACAGTAAATAACGCAGTTATCACACTCAAAACACATACCACAGCTCATGCATCTTCCAGCTTCTTGAACTGCTTGCTCTTCGGTATAACATTTTAACCTTTCATCAAAATTACCAAGAATTGAATCCGACTCTGGGCCGACATCTTCTCTTATATTTCTGGGTGTGTATGGAAAATGTGCTAAGTGCATTTTTTCTGTATTTATAATTTCTTGCCCAGATCTATCTTCATAGTTATGTACAGAGAAATCTAACTTATCAGTTCCCCAATGTGCTCCTGGTTCATATTCCGCTGGCTTCAGACCTGATTCTTTAAGTTTCTCTAACAGATTAAAGTGATGAACATCAACTTTTGGTCTTTTTTTCAATTCGTTAAGGTCAACCTGATCAAGATACTGATCTATTGTTTCAGCAACTATTGAACCCTGTCCAATTGCAGTGGTTAGGAGGTGAGGTCTAATAATATCGCCACAAACAAAATGTCCTGGCTTACCCGGAACAGTATAGTTTTTGTCTGCGTCTATTAGATTTTTACCATTGTTAAATTCTTCCAATCCATCTAATACGCCGCTCTGACCAATAGCAGCCACAATTAAATCCGCTTCAATTTCAAATTCTGTACCATTAATCTTTTCTGGTCTTCCCTCTTTCATAGTGCATTTAGCCATTTTTAATGCGTATGCTCTTCCTGTTTTATCATCAACTAAAATTTCTAAAGGCATTACTTCATCAAGAATCTGAACACCTTCCCTCTGAGCATCTTGTACTTCATGCTCGGTTGCTGTCATTTCAGATTTCTTAAATAGTGTTGTAAGAGTTACATCGTTGTGAATTCTGCTTTCAGCAAGTTTTTTATCATGCTGTGAATTATCTTTTAATATATTTTCAGGCCTGATGTCTTCTGATAACTCTTCTTTAAGAGTTCCAAGACGTCTTGATGAGCAAACAACATCAATCGAAGTATCGCCACCACCAATACAAACAACTTTCTTAGCAGTTACTTGTAATCTCTTTTGACGAGAGGCTTCTAGATATTTAATTGCTGAAATACAATTTGGGGCATCGCTATTTGGTACTGGAAGATCTCTACCTGTCCAACATCCAATTGCCCACAAAACTGCGTCATAATCTTTTTCTATACTTTCTGCAGAAATATCTTTTCCAACAGTTGTATTTAACTTAACATCTATATGTCCCATTGCCAAAATTCTGTTAATTTCTGGATCTAAGTATGTATCGGGTGTTCTGTAACTTGGAATTCCAAAACGCATCATTCCTCCAAGCTTATCGTGTGATTCGAATATAACACTTGCATGTCCAAGTTTTCTAAGTTGATATGCAGCAGACATGCCTGCTGGGCCACCACCTATGATTGCTACTTTCTTTCCGCTCATTTCTTGTGTGCATGAGAATGAAAAACCTTTCTCTACCGCCTGATCTCCAATGTACTGCTCAACACCATTAATCCCAACAAAGTCTTCAACATCATTTCTATTACATCCGTCTTGGCAAGGTGCTGGGCAAACTCTGCCCATCATTGATGGAAATGGATTTGCAGTTGTGGACCTTCTAAATGCATATTCTTGCATACTTACATCGTCTGGAGCTTTTTCAATACCCCTCACAATATCTAACCAACCTCTAATATCCTCTCCAGAAGGACAGCTTCCTTGGCACGGAGGAGTTCTATGCACATACGTAGGGCATTTATGTGATTTATCTTGCTGAAATATATCATTGCCTAAGTTCTGATAGGTATGAACCCCGTCTTGGAACTTTCTAAATGTTAACTTTTTTTCTACTGTATCTTTATTTGCTGCCATAATTCTCTCCTTGCTACCAAATAATTATAAAGCACTAAGCGGCTTCATCTATATCCTGTTGTGGGTGGTTTTCACCATCATTTTCATCATTTTCGTCATGCTGCCCAGTTAAAATTATTGCATTACTGACTAGCTGATGAACACTTACAATTTGATCCATTGTAAAATCATAGTACGGAAAAACCTTTGAAAATTGGCTCTTACATATGGCGCAGATGGCTGCCATATGAGTTACTCCATGATCTTCTACAACTTTTCTCAGAGCTTCCATTCGTGGCAATGCTCCTTTAACTCTTAACTCCATTAAGTCGTCAGTCAATAAGCCGCCGCCGCCGCCACAGCAAAACGTGCCTTCTTTAATTGTATCCTTAGACATATCGTGAAAATTATTACAAACTGACTTAATTATATTTCTTGGAATTTCAAATTGACCGCCTGCTTTATCCCCCATTCTTGAGGCTCGAGCGACATTGCATGAGTCATGATATGTCAAAATCATATCATCATTTTGTGATTTATCGAATTTAAGCTTATTTTCCTCTATCAAGCCATGAGTAACTTCACAAATATGTTGGGGAATAGGGTAATTCTGATCTAAAAAATCCCACGGGCCAGCTAAAGTGTTTAAAAAACTATAAGCAACTCTCCACGCATGACCACATTCTCCAAAAACTATTCTTTTGACACCTAATTTTATGGCTGCTTCCCTAATCCTAACTGCAAGTTTTCTCATGTTATCGTAGCTTCCAATAAACATTCCAAAATTGGCAGCTTCACTTGCATGCGAACTTATTGTCCATGATATACCAGCTTCATGAAAAACTTTTGCATAGCCGATAAGTCCATCAACATGTGGTTCAGCAAAAAAATCTGCAGACGGGGTAACAAGTAAAACATCTGCACCTTTAACATCTAAAGGAAATTTTACAGCAACTCCAGTTTCATCTTCAACATCTTCTTCAAGACCTTCCAGTGTATCCTCTAAAGCAGGCCCAGGTAACCCAAGATTATTTCCAATTTTATGAACTTTACTAATAATTTCATTACAATATTTTTGACCAACTCCAATAGTGTCCATGACTTCTCTTGCAGCCATAGAAATTTCTGCAGTATCAATGCCATAAGGGCAATAGACGGAACACCTTCTGCATTGTGAACATTGATGGAAGTACGAGTACCAATCATCTAATACATCTTTAGTAAGATCTGTAGCTCCGACTAATTTGGGGAAATACTTTCCAGCAAATGTAAAATATCTTCTATATACTTTTCTATATAAATCTTGTCTTGCAACTGGCATATTTTTTGGGTCTGTAGTTCCTACATAATAATGACACTTATCTGTGCACGCACCACATTTAACACAAGAATCTAGATAAACTTGAAGTGATCTATATTTACTTTGAAGATCTCCCATTTTTTTTATTGCCACATCGTGCCAGTCATCTACAAGCTCTCCTGGAAAACCTAATGGCTCTTGATGAGGTTCTTTCGCAATAAAAGGCTTACTATGAGACATAACATCTCTTTGGAGCTTAGGAATAATTGGATATTCTCTTATCTCAGGTGTCTCAAATTTATTATCTGCCATAACTTTCCTATTTCATCTTAAATTATTAATTTTTTTCTAACTCTTCTGCCCACTTAGCAACATGTCTTTTCTCCCTTGCATTGTCAACCTGATTTCTTGATGGACTAAAGAAAAGCCCAGGTGCGTGCAATAATTTACTGTATGGAAAAATAATCATTAAAAATGCAACCATAATTAAATGTGATATTAAAACAATGTCAGCTGGTATATTTTGAATATTAAATGTCATTAGTCCTATAAAAAAAGATTTAACACTTATAACGTCTGCTCCTAAATAAAAACTCATTGCCATACCTGTTGTAGTTATGCATAGCAGAAGAACCAACATTAAATGATCTGATGGAGAGGATATATATCGGACTCTGTCAACAATTATTCTCCTTGTTATCAAACCAGCAAGTCCAACAAGCATTAATATCGAGCCATACTTTCCAAATGGTTGAATTACCACAACCCAAAACCAAACTGGATCAATAAAATATCTAAGATGTCTAAGCATATCTAAAAATAGTCCAAAGTGAAAAAGCCAACCAAATAACCAGGTAGCTTTACTAGACTTAAAAAGACTTTCGAAAAAGACAACTTCTTTTGACATCCTAAAAACTACGCCTGCTTGAGTTGTCGGAGCAGGCATTGTAGGAATTTTCAAAGGCGCAGGAGTGTTTTTATATTGTATTAATTTACTTATTAGCCCATAAGCTAAGATTAAAAAAGCAATATAAAATAAAGCAGCTATAGACATGCTTAATATAGATATCTGCATACTCCACTCCAACAACTAAATAGCTGTTTTATACGCAACCCGTTGGTTTTGGCAAACCAGCATATTTACAAGCTTGCTTTGCTGGGCCATATGGAAATAACTCGTATAAATATTTACTATTTCCTTTATCTTTGCCAAGTTTTTTACCAATTTGCTTTGTAAGTACTCTAACAGCTGGAGCAATTTGATACTCTTCATAATATTCGCGAAGGAAGTTAATTACTTCCCAGTGGTTATCTTCTAAAGGAGCACCATCTGCTTCTGCCATTGCATTTGCAACATCAGTATCCCAAGCATTTAGATCAGCTAGGTATCCTTCTTCATCTACTTCATAACTTTTACCGTTTACTTCTAATGCCACATCAACCTCCGATAATTAAAAAAAACTATAGCCAAGACTGAACAGTATCGTGCTCAGTGGTAAGATCAACAAATTGATCATATCCAACTATCTCGACTCCCTCTATCACATTATTTAAAGATAAGCCTCTAGCCTCTAAGTCAGGTTTTAAAGCATATATTTTAAAATCTTCTAATGAGTCTTCTATCATTTTTGTAAATTTTGTGGATTTCATTACAGAAATTACTGCATCCTCTATAAACAAAATACTGCTGTTTTTCGAGCACATTGAGAGGCACGATGAAACTGATGAATTCTCAAATGGCGATTTATTTATTGTGTGCAACATACTCATAATTTCTTCCTTTTTAAAAACTCATAACAACATCTTGTTGACTCATAATTTCTGAAAGTTCTGCCCTAGTAACTAAATTTATAGAACTTTTTTCAGCATAATCTTCATCTTCATCTTCCCACACTAATTCCTGCAAATCAGATAATGTTAGACCCCTTTCATCTAGAGATTCTTTATCAATAAAAATTTTCTTAATTTCATAGTCACCTAATGCTGAATATGTTGAAGAAAAATTTTTCATACCAATGCCATCGGTATTTTGATTTTTCATCAATTGATAAACTCCATCATCTGTAAATGTTAAACTAACGTCCTGATCAAAAGCAGCAGAAATTAAAACTACTTCCAAAGACTCTAGGGCATATATAGTTCCGTATGGACTTTTTCTATTTACATACATGAATTTTTTTACAATTCCTTCTTCGCTCACTACTTAGTCTCCAAAAGTAATTAATCTATCTGCCTGAATTCCAGCTTCCACTAGTTGCCCAAGTCCTGATATTCTAAAACCTTCTTCGATGTTATCTGAATCTTTGCCATTTCTTTCAGCCTCACCTTTATCTAGGATTCCTCTTCTTTGAGCAGCAGCTACGCATACAACCATATCAATATTATGTTCCTTTGCTAGAGACGACCACTCTTTTGTAATATTTCTATCGTCTTGTGGAGGAGTTGCAAATCTAGTTGCATTGTTAACACCATCGTTATAAAAAAACACACGATAAATTTCATGGCCTTTTTTAATAGCAGCTTTTACATATTGAAGGGCAGTATCAGATGCTTGATGTTGATATGGTCCTTCATTAATTAAAATTCCTAATTTCAAAATTTTACTCCTTTGCCCAAACTAAAATCTTATATGTGTTGAAGCATTGAGACTATTTCTAGCTCCTTTCCAATTATTAATGTGGAATTTAGTGAATGGCAGTCCTGTTAATTCAAAAAATCTAGGCCAACCTATTCTTTCAACCCAATCACTAATTCTTTCCCAATCTTTAGCATCATCTCTATAAGCTCTTAGTATTTTTTTAACAATTGCTGTAGCTTCTGGCCATCTTGGAGGATTATTTGGTATCCCTGCTGCAACTAATTTCTGGAAAGTCGGCTTACCTCTAGCATTAGAGTGATTTCCGCCAACCCAAACAGAAAGTTTAGTATGCTCGGCATCATTAATTTGCATAGGTGGACATGGTGGATAACATGCTCCACAACAAATACATTTTTTTTCATCAACTTCTAAAGATGGTTTACCATTAACTTGAGCTGGTCTAATTGCAGCTACTGGACATCGAGCAACAACTGATGGTCTTTCGCAAACATTTGAAACTAAATCGTGATTAATCTTAGGTGGTTTTGTATGCTGAACGTTTATTGCGATATCACCCTGTCCACCACAATTAATTTGACAACATGATGTTGTCATATGTACCCTATTTGGCATATTCCAGCCTTTAAATTCATCAATAACTTCATCCATCATTGCTTTAACAACACCTGATGCATCTGTACCAGGAATATCGCAATGGAGCCAACCTTGTGTATGGGAAATCATAGCTACAGAATTTTTTGTTCCCCCGACTACAAAACCATTTTTTTCTAATTCAACAATTAGTGGGCCAACTTTTGATTCTTGATCAACCATATATTCAATATTACTTCTTATGGTAAATCTAACATATCCGTCTGCATGCCTATCACCAATGTCACAAAGAAGATTTAAAGTTGTAACGTCTAAAATTCTTTGTGTTCCTGCTCTAATAGTCCAAATAGCATCTCCACTATGAGCAACATGCTTCAAAACACCTGGTCGTGGATCTTCATGATATGCCCATTGTCCGTAATTTCTTCTCATTACAGGGTGCATGTACTGAAATGCATCTGGACATCCTGTTTCTATTGGTGGTCTATTTTCTTTTTGCGCTTGTTGTTCTGACATTTTTATTTCCTTGTTAAATTTTTAAAAATTAAGCTTCTGCTGCTTGCAATTTTTCTTTAAACCATTTTTCGGCTTCATCATCCCATCCGTCCATTCTTACATAGGAACTTGTTGTTGGATCGGCTACCATATTTGGATCTACCTCCAATCCAATACCATCTAGGAAGTTGACCAAACCTATTCTCTCGATCATTTCACCACAACGCTCGTGTTCTAATCCATTTTCAGCCCAAAAATCAATTGTCTCTTCAGCTAACTCAGTTAGCTTTTCATAATCTTCTTCTGTATCAAGTTTCATGAAAGGTACAACAACTGTTCCCATTAAGTCACCAACCTTTAATGTTCTTTTGCCGCCCATTAAAATTGTAGCGCCCTTATCATCACCTGGACTAAGAGCCTTTGGCATAACATTTAAACAATGCATACATTTAACACAATTTCTGTTATCAACTTCCAAAGTGTCATCATCTTTTAGAGATAAACAGTTTGTTGGGCATCTTGTAATAACATTATCAATGACATATTGCCTTCCTTTCTTTTCAACAAAATCCTTTACTTCTGACTGATCAACTTTCATATCGTCTTTCCAAGTACCTATAATTGCAAAGTCGGCTCTCTCAATTGAATTAACGCAATCATTTGGGCAACCTGAAACTTTAAATTTAAATTTATAAGGAAGAGCAGGTCTATGAACATCATCAGTAAAATTATTAAGTAATGTTCTATGTATTTTAATTTCATCAATATTAGACTGCTCACATCTTGCAGCTCCAACACAACACATACCTGTTCTTACACATGGACCTGCACCACCTAAATCCCAACCATATTCATTTATTTCATCAAAAAAATGCTGAGTGTTTTCAGTTGTCGAGCCTATGAACATTATGTTTCCAGTTTGGCCATGAAAGGTCTGCAGTCCAGAACCATGCTTCTCCCAGCTTTGTCCAAGCTGCCTTAGCATGTCTGTAGTGTAATAGTTTCCTGCAGGAGGCTGTACTCTTAGAGTATGAAATTCTTTAGATTCTGGAAATGCATCTCCAACTTCAGAGAATCTTGGTATAATTCCGCTACCGTAACCAAAGACACTTACAGTTCCACCTTTCCAATATCCCTTTCTTGTTTCGTAGGAGTGCTCAAGTTGACCCAATAAAGAATTGGCCATACTAGATATTCTTTCTTCAGGATGTTGATCTCTTAATCTTTTAATTCCAGATATAAAGCTTGGCCATGGGCCATGCTCTAATTCATCTAACATAGGGGTTTTATGTTTATCAGCCACTCTAATTCTCCTTTGAATTATAATTTTTATCTATAGATAATTTTATTTTATGAGTTATTTTCTGGTAATGACATCGTTCTTTTGGGATGTTCTACATATCTCTTTTGGAGCTGACAATATATCTCATTATAGATATATAAAATTAGCTTATCTAAATTTCATATACTTGATTTTAATCCTATCAAAATTACAGTTAAATGTCATACAATCAAAATATGAATTCTCCATTTTTACTTGAAAATCAAACAGAATATATTAATTGGCGAGATAATAAGCTTTCGCATTATCCTGTCAACAAAAAAACGCAATTTATCAAACTTAATAACAATACGTTAAACGATAATAGTATAAATTTAATAATGAAATCTATTAGTAAATACAATTTCGCAGCCTATGAATTTGACGCAGCGCTGCCCGATAAATATCTTCATGCATTTTGTGCGAAACTAGGATTAATAAAATCTATATCAAATCTTCTTTCGGATGATGACAATATTTCTAATATTACAAATCAAGATAAAAATAAAAAAAGCACAATTAACAGAGAATATATTCCATACACAAATAAACAGCTAAATTGGCACACAGATGGTTATTACTATCCACTTGACCAAACAATAAAATCCTTTTTATTACATTGTGTTAATCCTGCTAAAGAGGGCGGCCAAAACTTACTACTTGATCATGAAATAATATATATTCATTTGAGAGACCATAATCCTGATTTCATTGACATATTAATGCAAAATAACATTATGGAAATTCCAAAAAATAATAATGTTGAAGGAAGTAAAAATATTTCGGGTCCAGTATTTTATACTGATGATAAGAATTTTTTAAATATGAGATTTACTTCAAGACAACAAAATATTATTTGGAAAAAAAATGATATAATCAAAAAAATAAAGGACTTTATCTTTGAATTTATTAACGAAGATGAAAAATATATTTTTAAATTATTGCTAAAACAAAACCAAGGCTATGTAGCAAATAATATTCTTCATAAAAGAGAAAGTTATATAGATGGTAACAAAAAGAGACTACTAAAAAGACTTAGATTTTCAAATAGAATAGGGTAAAAAAATGCTAACTTTAAGCGAGATATTAATAGAGCAATATAAAATAGAGACTTATAAAGACTTAAAAGAGTTTATAAAGAAAAAGATTGATGAAGGCGAAATGTTTTTATCACTAGATATTAAGCCTACTTTTGATGACACTCCTGATTATTGGGAAACTGATCTTGAAAATCTTTTTACTTCCCCTAAAAATTAGATTATGTATTGGGAAGAGGATAATCAAGATAACATAAGCAAAACTAATGATTCTATAGTTGATGTTTCCTTTAAGGTAAATTGTAAAAAAATTGCTGCTGATCATTCTTACGATTTATTTGAAGCTGTTTTAAAAAAATTTCCACAAATAAAAGAAATAGAAAACCTGGCAATACACTCTATTTACGGTGCAGAATCTGGTGCCGGCTGGGAAAGACCAGAAACAGAAATATACCTATCCAAAAGAACAAGGTTCTGTATTAGAACACCAAAGGAACATTCTAAAGATTTTTTTTCTCTAAAAAATGAAATTTTAAAAGTTGGTGAATATGAAATACAATTGTCTAAACCGACAATTAAAGACTTGATTGTAACAGATACTCTTTTTTGCAGATCTGTTGTTGTTGAGAATAGTAATAATGAAGAAGAATTTCTAAAAAATGTCCATTCATCTCTTAAATCAATGGGTGTAAATGTAAAAAAAATGCTATGTGGTAAAGAGCATTTAATTAAAATCCCTAAAAAGACTTTAGTTGGAAAAACTCTTCTAATTACTGATCTTGAAAAAGATGATTCTATTAAGATACAACAGCTCGGAATAGGTATTGGAAAATTATATGGATGTGGTATCTTTTTACCTCATAAAAGTATAGCTCCAGTAGCTGTATCTAAAAGTAGCGAATAACATTCACAATGCGATAGGGAGGTTAACAATGCCAATAGTAGAAATTGCGGGAAAACAAATAGAGACAACTGAAATGGGATATTTAGTAAATGCTGAAGATTGGTCTGAAGACCTAGCTAAAGAATTAGCGTCTTCTGAAAAACTAGAGCTTACAGATAGGCATTGGGATGTAATAAATCATTTAAGAGATGAATTCTTTAATAATGGTGGCAATCAACCAAACACAAGAAAACTAATTAAATTCTTTGAAAAACTTTGGGGTGAAAAAATAGATGCCAAAGTCCTCTATGATCTTTTTCCAGGAGACCCAAGCAAGCAAGGCGGAAGAATATCAGGATTACCAGAAAGCAGAAGGAAAGGCGGATATTAGAATATCCAATATGGACTAGTGGATTTTATAGCCTCAACTAGGTTATCATTGTTATTAGATATTTAATAATATTAAGTAAAAAATATTGAGGGTGGAATACAATGAGTGAAGAGAAGCAAGCTAAGATTAAAAAGATACTTGAAATGCAAAAAAAGTTTATGGCATTAGACAGGGAGCAAGGAGTTGAGGCATCCGAATACTTTGCGCCTGATGACGATTCTGAAATTGCAGGCTTCAGAGAAGAATATAGAGACCTTGCTATGGAAATAGTAGATTTAGCGCATAAAGAAAAGGGTTCTAAAAAATAAAAAGATGCACGAACTTAATATCATTCTCGGTGAGAATGAGTACCCTCTAAAAATAAAAGAAAAAATTGTTGAAGAAGGCCAGCCTTTTTTTAATAAAATGGATTCTGATATGAATAAGGGATGGCAAATGAGCAAATCCTGGATAGAAAAACCTTCACAATTTCAAAAGTGCCAAATAGCTGCAGACCGTTTATTTACATCTATACATCTTAACAAAAAAGAAACTGCTATAATGATGGCTGCTTACATAATTAATCAAATGCCAGACGTAAAAGTTATAGATATTGATATTTCTGGAAACATGGAAGAAACAACGTTCTCATAGTTATTTTTTATGCAAATACAACCCATGTTGTAGCAATGTATTTTTTGCCTGACAAAAGTTCAGCGCCTCTGTGTTTATGAGTCCAAAATGGAGGAAATAATATTAATTTACCTGCCTCAGGTAACACTTTCACATCTTGATGAATGAATTCTGTTTTGCCGCCCTTACTATCTTCAACATCATTTAAATAAAATATCGCGACAAGTTGCCTATAACTAAATTCATGACTTCCTCCATCAATATGCCAATGATAATACTGACCTTTGTCGGTTCTTTGAATGGCATAACCCATATCTTTAAAAGGCCCAGCAAAAAAATCAAATTGATTTTTAAACTCATTCAAAGATTTTGCTAATGCATTAAATAATATGCTATCAATATCTTTCCAAGCTTCTTTACCACTTATAAAAAGATCAGTAGATTTTTTTATGCTTTGATCTTCAGTGAGATTTTGGCCAATCTTGCCTATGTGATGGTCATCTTTATTTTCTTCGAACCTTTGAATAATTCTTTTGCAATCATGTTTATTTAAAGCATCTTTAAATTCAAATATAAAAGTATTTTGCTTTATCTCTCTCATAATTAATAATGTATAATATAAATTTACTTTAGTGAGTTTAGTTTTTACATGAGTATACAAAGAATACATAGTGGTTGGAATCAAAAAGGGAAAAAAAGGCAAATCAGTCAAATTGCTAGTGCGCTTGCAGTTAGCATATGGAAAATTGCAAAAAAAACTTTACTGAATTTAGAAAACGAAGGCTTTGATACAGATACCTGGTCTGACAGGATGGAAATTTTAAAAGAAGTATCATGTTTCCAAATTTATGTTGTTAGTAATGAGGTAAAAGTATATGAAAAAGATAAAAAAATATTGTTCATTACCGATATTGCAAAAAAACTTAATGAAACTGTAAATGTAAATCAAGTCGATTTAAAGATTCCAGAAAAAGATATAAAAACAAAATTTATTAATCTTCTTAATGAACGCATAGAGGAATACTCAGAACTTGAATATACTGATGAGCCAAGCTATAAAGCTAGAATAATTCTTGGCAATCACTTAATGAAAAATATGGGTGAACTAGATAATAATTGGATAAGAATGTATGTTATCGATCAAGAAGTTCCTAAGATATTATTGTCTCTGAGAAGACCGCTTGCTTCTCTAGTAAATAAATAAATTATTTTTTCCAGTTACCTATATTTGCAAGATTTTTCTCTTGGCCATCCTCATAACCTGCGTCATAAGCATCAGTAGTTCTTGTTTCTTCTCTTGGCGGATGACCTAAAAAACCTCCTTGCCATCCAAGAATGTACTCATCTTGAACTCCCTGCTCTTCCATTTGCACAACTGCATTTCTATATGTCTCGTTCATTTTTCTCCTCTGGATACTATTTTCATTTATCTACAATTATTAATTATAATTCATTTTGCATTATAAAAAAATTCTTTTGCTTTGCCACTATTTATACCTTTTTTTATTTGATCAGCCGCACTATTGAAATCGATATTTTTTATAATTGATAATGTCAGAGCTCCAGCATAAATCAGCGTATCTTTTGCTGGGCCATTTTTTCCATTTAATGCAGCTTCTCCAATTTCAGCAGCTTTAATTGAAAAATCATCTACATTAATATCGCTAGAAATTTCATCAAGTTTTATCTCCTCTTTCTTTTCAAGATCAGGAAGTGGGACTGCTCTCATATTTTGATCTATCGATATATCTTTAGGATTAAATTTTGTTTCTTTCATTTCACTATTGTTAGCATAATAAAAAACTTTTCCATCTCCTCTTAGTGCAGGTGAAATTCCACCTTCAACCCCTTTAACAAGAACCGCGGTATCAAAACCAGCAACTTTTGCCAATTCTGAATATACAGGCGGATAGGCAGCATGAACATAACCAGTCAATAAATGAGTTTTATTTTTCGCCCTTATTGGTCCTACCAAAACTTCAATAGTTGTTAGTATTGTTCTTTTTACCATTCTTGTTCTTAAATCAATTAAATTATGCAAAGGCTTGCAAAATTTTTCCTGGTCAATATACGTCCACCCTATATTTGCATTACTTAAAAAATCAGCAGCTTTTTGTAAATCATTGTTAACATTGACTCCTGAAGCCTTTAAGATTTTTTTTGCTGTTAATCCAAATTTTGGACCTACTGTTTCTACTCCATGCGTTAAACATGGTATGCCAATTGAGGAAAAGACAG
The DNA here is from genome assembly GCA_038141665.1 of Thiothrix sp. Lineage (GTDB taxonomy): Bacteria > Pseudomonadota > Gammaproteobacteria > Poriferisulfidales. The sequence continues at coordinate 937,570 of JAYQIN010000002.1, read as the reverse complement.
CTGGTAAAAAAGCACTTAAGGGTGTGTTTCTTAAGAACCCGTTATATGGTTCTGCGATATCAAGTAGCTCATCTACATTTGCTGTTATAATATCTGACTTGTCAATTAATGCTTTAAGAGATCCAATATTTTCATCCATTGTTTCTCTTTTCATTCTCATAGCAATTAAATATATTGCTGCTTGAATAGAATCAGACTCATTATCCAGAATATTCATCATAGAATCATAGCTATCTTCTATAGATATATTCTTACTAAATTCTGGCCCAGTAGCAACTTTTTGAATTGCTTTTCTTAAAACGTTATTTGACACAAATTCTCCTTAAACATTTATAATTATTCAATTATATGTATATACTATCAGAATAAAATATTGTTAATGGGATATAAAGATGAAAAAAGATGAAGTTGAGTTAAGTAGTGGTTTAAGCGCGTTTGAAGCCAAACATTTTTCTAGAGCAATGCAACTTCTATCTCCACTTGCCGAAAACGGAAATACTGAAGCGCAACACAGATGTGCCATCATGTACCAGAATGGTTTGGGAAATAAAGAAAATCCACTTCTGGCATTTAAATGGATGAAGGCCGCTGCCGAAAGTGGTCATGCATTAGCTCAACATGGTTTAGGTTTCATGTATATGGAAGGAGATTGCGTTGAAAAAAATGGTGAGGCCGCTGTTCATTGGTATACAAAAGCTGCAAGCCAAGGATTAGTTGGTTCATTAACTACATTAGCAATGATGTATGAAGAAGGTAACTTAGTAGAACAAGATAAAGAAAAGGCGCAAGAACTTCTAAAAAAAGCTGGTTTTTGAAAAAATTTTTTAAAGGTGTAAGATTATTATTAAATTATCTGCTTATCATAGAGGATTTTATGAATAGTGTTTTTCAAAAACTAAATAGATTTATGTATGCTATAACGCTACTGTTATTTCTAATTCATCCCCTAAATATGGTTTATTATGTTTATGAAGGCCACTCGGTATTTTGGCCTTTAAGCAAATTACTCCCATACAGCAAAAATGAAATTGCTTTAGTTTCATTATTGATATTTCCATCTTACCTGATATTAAGATGGATTATCACAGGCAGATTTACAATTAAACCTGCTTAACAAATCTACTCAAAGAGATCTGTTACGGCACCTTTTGAAGCAGAGCTTACTACTGCAGCATACTTTGCCAATATTCCTTTTTTGTATTTTGATTTAAATTGTGGCAATTTCTTTGTTCTTTCTTTTATTTCTTTTTTACTAATTTGCAAATCAATTATTTGTTTTTGGGCATCAATTATTATTTCATCACCATTTTTTATTATTGCAATTGGTCCGCGAATTGCTGCTTCAGGGGAAACATGTCCTATTACAAATCCATGACTACCACCAGAAAATCTTCCGTCCGTAATTAATGCGACATCTTTACCTAAGCCTTTACCCATTATCGCACTCGTAGGGCCCAACATTTCTCTCATTCCAGGACCTCCTTTTGGTCCCTCATACCTTATTACTACGACATGGCCCTTTTTGACTTTTCCTTCTAAAATAGCTTTCATAGCATCTTCTTCCGAATTAAAAACTATTGCTTTTCCGCTAAACTGTAAACCCTCTTTGCCAGAAATTTTTGCAACTGCGCCATCAGGAGCTAAATTTCCGTATAAGATTACAAGATGACTATCTTTTTTTATTGGATCACTTAATGGTTTAATAATTTTTTGATTTGCGGGATACTTTTTTACTTTTTTTAGATTTTCTGCCAAAGTTTTTCCTGTAACTGTTAAACAATCTCCGTACAACATTCCTGCATCTAATAACATTTTCATCAAAGGCTGTATCCCTCCAATTTTTACTAACTCTGACATCATATATTTTCCACTTGGTCTTAAGTCTCCCAAAACAGGAATTTTCTTTCCAATTTTTGTAAAATCATCTAATTTTAATTTAACACCAATCGCGTTTGCCATTGCCAGTAAATGTAAAACAGCATTAGTTGACCCGCCCAATGTAATTGTTACAGTTATTGCATTAATAAATGCTTTTTTTGTCATAATATCTTTAGGTGTAATATTTTTTACTAGTAAATTTTTTATAGCTTTACCAGAATTTATACAATCTAATTTCTTGTCTTTTGATATTGCTGCTTGAGAAGAGCTACCAGGGAGACTCATCCCAAGAGCTTCAACTGCTGATGCCATTGTATTTGCCGTATACATTCCTCCGCATGAACCAGGTCCTGGAATAGCTTTTTCTTCTATACTTTTTAATTCTTTTTGAGATATTTCTTTTTTTGCGAATTGTCCCACAGCTTCAAATACAGAAACAATATCGATTTTTTTATTCTTATATGTTCCAGGCATTATTGTGCCACCATATATAAATAGAGATGGTCTATTTAACCTAGCAAGTCCTATCAAACAGCCAGGCATATTTTTATCACAACCTCCAATAGCTATAATTCCGTCAAAACCTTCACATCCAGCGACAGTCTCAATAGAGTCAGCTATAACCTCTCTTGAAACTAGAGAATATTTCATTCCCTCCGTTCCCATTGAAATGCCATCAGAGATAGTAATGGTATTAAAAATGACTGGTTTAAGATTATTATTTTCAATTCCACTACTTACTGATTCAGCCAACTTATTAATATGCGAATTACAAGGTGTGACTTCACTCCACGTTGAAGCAATACCGACTTGAGGTATTTCAAAATCTTTATCTTTAAAACCAACTCCCCTTAACATAGCCCTACTTGGGGCTCTTTCATAACCCTTTACGATCTCTCTAGAAAATTTTGTATTATTCTTTTTCATTATTTTTCAAATATTACGTAGTGCTCCATATCAAGCTCTATTCCAATTGGTTCTCCGATTTCATGATTATGATGACTTGGCGCGTAACACAGTAATGGATATTCATCATTATACAATAACTTATATAAAAATTCTGCACCCCTAAATTGTTTCTCCGTAACAACTGCTTTGAGATTACTTGAATCATTATGGATAATATCATCTGGGCGAACTAGTATTTCTGCATTTTTATATTTTGATAGATCATCTTTAATTTTATCATTATCAAGAATTCCAAGCGGTATTTCAAAATCTTCATTATTTATTTTTTTAATTGGTAAAAAAACACCAAGCCCTATAAAGTCTGCTACAAATTTAGTTTTTGGCTTATGATAAATATCATAGGGATTTCCAACCTGCTGGATAAACCCATCGTTAATTATTGCAACTTTATCTGCGATGTTGAAAGCTTCATACTGGTCATGCGTAACAATTATAGATGTAATTTTTAACTCTTTGAGTAAATCTCTAACATCCGACACTAACTCTTCTTTTATTTCTTCATCTATATTTGAGAATGGTTCATCCATTAAAAGTATATCTGGCGATGGCGCCAAAGCTCTTGCCAATGCAACTCTTTGTTGCTCTCCACCAGATAATTCGTGGGGATATTTATTCTTACATTGTTGCAAGTCTACTAAATTAAGTAAGTAATCTACCCGCTCGTTCTTTTCCTTATTTGATAAATTTTTTAGTCCAAATTCTATATTTGAATTAACATTCATGTTTGGGAAAAGTGCATAATCTTGAAATACCATACCCATGTTTCTGCTAGAAACTGTAGTATTTTCTAAATTATTAGATATACAAGTACCATCTTTTATAATCGACCCGGAGTGTATATTTTCAAATCCCGCTATAGCTCTTAGCAATGTAGTCTTTCCACAGCCACTTGGCCCAAGCAAGCATCCAATCTCTGAATCATAAATTTCTAAATTTATATTTGATAGAACATTTTGTTTTTCTTCAAATGCTACTGATAAATTTGAAATTACAAGTTTTGTATTCATAAAATTATTACCAATTTTTTATAAAGAAATTATACCTTATTTCTTTTGCCTAATATATTTTTTGTAATTATTATAACGGGAATAATTCCAGCAACCACAATCATTATTGCAGAGCTAGATGCATCGGCAATTCTTTCATCTGATGCTAACTCAAATGCTTTTATAGAAAGTGTATTAAAATTAAATGGTCTTAAAATTGACGTCAAAGGTAATTCTTTCATTACATCTATAAAAACAACTAAAAAACTTATTAATAACGGAGTTTTAAGCATATGAAAATGAATCTTGAAAAACATTGAGATATTGTTTGCTCCTAAAGACTTTGCTGCCTCATCAGTTACAATGCTAACAGAATCGAGCCCTGCTTTAATTGTCCTTGAGGAAACTGTTAAAAATCTAATGCAGTAAGCAAATATTAATATAAAAAGTGTGCCACTTAAAAATAACCCAATTGAAATATTAAAATACTTTAGAAGTAATTGATTAATGTAATTATCGAAACTAGATAAAGGAATCATAACTGCTATAGCAATTACAGGGCCAGGAATGGCGTACCCAAGCGTGATAATTTCCATGAACTTATTTGTTATACTTTTTGGTTTAAGTCTTTTTACATAAGTTACGAATACTGATATCAAAGAAATAACTATGGCAGAAATAAATGCTAAAAATAGTGTGCTTTTAACTGTTTGAAAAAAATTAATATCTATTATTTCATTAGAAATAAAAATTGACCAGTAAGCAAGCTGTAAGAATGGAATAATAAAACCAAATAAAAGAGGTAAGATGCATACTAATATAATTATAAAACTATTCTTATTAGATGTTTTTTTATAATTCAGTATAGATTGCGTTTTGATATTTTCAGAATACTTAATTTTTTTCCTTGAATTTTGTTCTAAAAAAACAAAAATAAATACTATGCTTAAAAATAAAGTTGCCATCTGAGTTGCAGTTACTGTATCGTTCATGCCAAACCATGTTCTAAAAATTCCTGTTGTAAAAGTTGGTATTCCTAAAAAAGTAACTGTTCCAAAATCTGCAAGGGCTTCCATTGAAGCTAATGTAACGCCGAGAATTATTGCTGGTCTAGCCATCGGAATAGAAATTTTTAAAAAAATGTTTAGTTGAGATGAGCCAAGTATTTGTGCATTTTCGTATAGCTCTTTTGATTGCTCTAAAAAAGCACCTCTTGCTAAAATATATACATATGGATATACAACTAATGAAATCATTATAATTCCGCCAAATAAATTTCTAATATCAGGAAGAAAATTATAATTATCAATTATACCAACGTACGTAATAGCGATAATATAAGCTGGCATAGCTAATGGCATTAATAAGAGCCACGAAATTAATTTTCTAAATGGAAAATCATATACTGATGTTAGCCATGCGGTTACTGTTCCCATTACAAAAGATAAGAATCCTACTCCAATGGCAAGTGACAAAGAATTAATAAAATAATCTAATAAAACATTGTCAATAATATGGTTCCAGTTTTCATTAAAAGGAAAAAAAATTGATGACCCCAAATATATAAATGGAATCATAAAGAAAAGTGCAATAATAATTGCTAATCTTTCTAAATACAAAATTGGATATCCCCTAAATTATTGCCAATTAACTCTATCCATTAATTTTACAGCATTTGGATTAAGATCTCCTAATTTATTTAGCACAGCCTCATCCAACTTTACATTGCCCCAACTACTTAATATTTGGCTAACTTTGGCGCCTTTTACAACAGGATACTCGTTATTTGTTTTTGCATACCACTCTTGAGCATCTTTATCCAACATAAATGAAATTAGTTGTTTTGCATTTTCATAATTTTTAGCATATTTTGGAATAGCTACCCCACTAATATTAACATGCGCTCCTCTATTATTTTGATTTAAAAATAAAACCTCAGTTTCTTTTGCAGCTTTCTTTTTTTCTGCTTCTTTTGAATTCAGCATTAATAAATGATAATAATGGTTAACTATTGCTATATCGCATTCACCATTAGATATTGCAGAAATCTGAGCCCTATCGTTTCCAGAGGGTTTTCTTGCAAAATTTTGCACTATATTTTTAATAATACTTTCTGCTTTTTGTTCTCCATGATTTGCAATAAGAGAAGCAACCAAAGATTGGTTATAAATATTATTTGAAGATCTTACACAAATTCTACCTTTCCACTGGCTGTTGGCTAAATCTTCAAAATTTTGCAAGTCGTTTCTATCTTTCATTTTTTTTGAAATAACAACTGTTCTAATTCTTTTTGAAATGCCAACCCATTGGCGATCTTTATCAATATAAAATGGAGATAATTTTTTAAGAATTGAAAAACTGTCAATTTTTTGAAGTAGGCCCATCTTTTTTGCTCGATCTAATCTGCCAACATCTACAGTAATAAATAAATCTGAAGGCGAACTTCTACCCTCAGACTCAATGCGTTTAATTAATGCATCTGATTTGGCAGTAATAAGATTTACATGTATTCCAGTTTTACTTTCGAAATCTTTTAACATTGGCTCTATTAATTTACCTTTTCTGCCAGAATAAACGTTTACCTCTTCTTTCGAATGGCTCCCACCAGAATGGCTAAAAACAGCATAAGAACTTAAAGTAAATATTAATGTTAAAATTGCTGTCAAAGCTTTATTATTCTTAAAAAAACGTGTATTTTGCATATATATTTTCCTTAATTTATATAGAATTTAGTATTGTAAAAATAAATGATAATATTTCTCATTTGCATATGCAAATGAAAGTAATATTACAATTGGAGTAGTTATTATGTCGATGTCTGATAAAGATGGTTTTATATGGTTAGATGGTGATTTGGTTCCGTGGAGAGAAGCAAAAGTTCATGTATTAACCCATACTCTTCATTATGGTATGGGCGCTTTTGAGGGCGTTAGAGCTTATAAAACAGATAAAGGTACTGGCATTTTCAGGCTAGAAGATCATACAAAAAGATTAATTAATTCTACAAAAATATTAGGTATGAAAATACCGTATTCACAAAAAGAAATTGAAGAAGCACAAAAATTAGTGGTTGAAAAAAATAGTTTGAAATCTGGATATATTAGACCTATGTGTTTTTATGGCTCTGAGGGAATGGGATTAAGAGCCGACAACTTAAAAGAACATTTAATGGTTGCTGCCTGGGAATGGGGTTCGTATTTTAGTGATGACAATCTTAAAAATGGAATCAGAATAAAAACCTCTTCTTATACAAGACACCATGTTAATGCAACGATGTGCAAAGCTAAAGCAAATGGAAATTACATAAATTCTATGCTTGCGCTTCAGGAAGCACTTAATTGCGGTTATGATGAAGCTCTTCTTCTTGATGTTAATGGATATGTAGCAGAGGGAAGTGGGGAAAATATATTTATCGTAAATGGTAAAACTATTTATACTCCTGAAGTAAATTCGGCACTTGATGGAATTACTAGAAGAACTGTAATGAAAATAGCAGAGGATGAAGGTATAGATATTAAAGTTAAAAATATAACAAGAGATGAAATCTATATTTCAGATGAAGCCTTTTTTACTGGTACTGCTGCAGAAGTTACACCTATAAGAGAATTAGATGATAGATCAATTGGTAACGGTTCTAGAGGTCCAATCACAGAGATTTTACAAAAGAAATTTTTTGATATTGTAAATGGAAAATCCGAAAAATATAGGGATTGGCTCACAATCGTTAAATAAATATGCTCGGAAAGAAAAACAAAATATCTAGAAAAACATTTGTCAATTACTAATGCTAGTTTCAGTAATAATTACAACCTACAATAGCCCTAATTTCCTTGCTCAATGCTTAAATTCTTTTTTAAATCAGAAGGATAAAATTTTTGAGGTTATCGTTGCAGATGATGGTTCTACAGAAGAAACGAAAATATTAATAGAAAAATACAAGAAAAAACTTACTATTAATCATGTTTGGCATAAAGATGAAGGGTTTAGGGCGGCTAAAATTAGAAATGAAGCTGTAAAGGTTTCCTCAGGAGAATATCTTGTTTTCATAGACGGCGACTGTTTAGCATTTTCTGATTTTGTAAAAAATCATAAAAATATCGCAGAAAATGGATTTTTTGCTAGAGGAAACAGATCACTTTTGTCTAATTCTTTTTCAAGAAAAATTTTGAATGAAAATACCAATATAAATTTAATCAGCAAAATTAAGTTAATTAGACTTAGATTTTTTAAAGATATTAATAGAATACTTCCTCTTATAAGAATATCAAACTACCCTTTTAGAAAAACGAAAAAAACAAAATGGAAAGGTGCAAAAACTTGCAATCTAGGAATATGGAAAAACGATTTTATTAACGTTAATGGATTTGATGAATCATATGTTGGCTGGGGTAGAGAAGATTCTGATTTAGTTGTAAGACTAATAAATAATAATGTATTCAGAAAAGAAACAATATTTTCAACTGGGGTGCTTCACTTAAAACATGAAATTAATAGTAGAGAAAATTTTTCCAAGAATGATAAACTATTGGAAGAAGCCATTAAAAAAAAGAAAACATATATTAAAAACGGATACAAAAAGTAATGAGCCTATTTAAAAAATCAAAAATTTTGGTTGTTGGTGATGCAATGTTGGATAAATATTTATTTGGAAATATATATCGAATGTCCCCGGAAGCACCTGTCCCAATTTTGAAAATTAAAGAAGAAAAATTAAAGCCTGGAGGTGCAGCAAATGTTGCTGCGAATGTTAGATCTTTAGGTATTCAAACAAATTTAATTACTAGTATTGGAAGAGATGTTAATGGAAAAATACTAAGTAAATTAATAAAATCTCTTAAAATTGATCTTATTAAAAATTCAGATGACAACATAAAAACTACAACAAAAACAAGAGTTATAAGTCAAAATCAGCAATTAATTAGAATAGATGATGACGCGGAAAAAGATTCGAAAAATAAAAATGATTTTTCCAAAAATATTAATAAATTAATTAAAGATTCTGATGCAATAATTATTTCAGATTATAATAAAGGCTTTATTACAAATATTCCCAATATAATTAATATTGCTAATAAAAATAAAAAACCAATTTTTATTGATCCAAAAGGCGACAATTTTGTTTGTTATAAAAATGCATTTGCGATTACACCAAATCTTAAAGAGTTTGAGAATATTGTAGGTGATTGTAGAAATCATAAAGAAATAATCTCTAAAGCTAAATTGCTATCCAAAAAATTAAATATTAATTATATATTAGTAACAATGGGTTCAGATGGGATGATGTTAGTTGGGAAAGATAATATAACAAAACATATTAAAGCAACTTCTTCTAAAGAAGTTTTTGATGTCACTGGTGCTGGAGATACGGTGATAGCTGTCCTTTGCGCAACCTTTGTTTCATCTGAAAATGATAACGATATGTCCTTCGCATCTACAGTCGCAAATATTGCAGCTGGCGAAGTGATAAAAAAACTTGGCGCTCAATCTGTAGGAGCAGAAGAACTTACAAAAAAAGTTTATAAAAATAACTATAGCAAAGACCATAAAAGTGAATTTTTTGAAATCGTAGAAAAATTATATGAGCATAATAAAATTATTAAAAATAATAATGAATTAATTAAAATAATTAAATTAATAAGAAAACTTGGCTTAACAATTGGCTTTACAAATGGATGTTTTGATATTTTGCATAGAGGGCACACTAAATATTTAGATGAAGCAAGAAGTTCTGTAGATTTTCTCTTTATTGGAATTAATGATGATCCCTCAATAAAAAAACTCAAAGGCAATAAAAGACCAATTAATAATATTAAAGATAGACTTGAAATGCTTAGAAGAGCAACATTTGATGATGCTTTTATTATAAAGTTTAATGAAGCAACACCTATCAATTTAATTAAAACAATTAAACCAGATGTTTTAATGAAAGGTGGCGATTACAAAGAGCATGAAATTGTTGGAAGTGATTTTGTTAAAAAATATAAGGGAGAAATAAAAATTATACCTCTAGTTAAAGGATTTTCTTCATCAAATATTATTGAAAAAATTATTAAATCCTCAGATTAAATTTATGTCGAAACAAAAAATATTAATTATTCCGCAGAATTGGCTTGGTGATATTGTAATGTCACAAACGCTTTTGAAGAAAAATAAAATCTGAAAATCCAAATGCAATAATAGATGTTTTAGTAAATTCAACATTTATTGATCTAGTTAAAAGAATGCCGGAAGTTAATAGAGCAATAGTTTTAGATTGTGGGCATAAAGAGCTAGGATTTTTTAAAAGATTAAGTCTAGCAAAAAAAATAAGGGGGATTATGATCAAAGTATTGTTTTATCAAGATCTATAAAATCTGCTTTAATACCTTATATAGCAAAAATACCTATTAGAACTGGTGAATTAGGTGAATCACGATATATCTTAATTAACGATCTTAGAAAATTCACAAAAGAAGATAGAAGAAAAACTGCATTTAGATATGTTTCAATGTTTTCAAAAGAAGAAGAGGTATTAGATAAAAAATTTTATCCCTCTTTAAAATTAGATTCTAAGAATATTAAAATACTATCTGATAAATACAAGATTAACCTAAAAAAGAAAATAATTATTTTTGCTCCTGGCGCTGCTTTTGGCCAATCTAAAATGTGGCCCTTAGAAAGATTCAGAGAACTTGGCCAAAAATTAAATAAGGATTTTTTAATACTAATACTAGGTAGCGAGAACGAAATAAAAATTGGAAATAAAATTGTCTCTAATAAAAATATGATTAACTTATGTGGCAAGACATCAATTGCAGAAGCGACCGATCTAATGCATATATCTGAATTTTGTGTTTCCAATGATTCCGGATTAATGCATCTTGCTTCTGCTACAAATACTAAATCAATATCTATATATGGTGCAACATCTCCTGAATTAACCCCGCCGTTAACAAATAATAAAGAAATACATTACAAAGGTCTGCCTTGTAGTCCTTGCTTTGAAAAAATATGTAAGTATGGCCACTATAATTGTTTAGTAGAAATTCATGCTGAAGATGTATTTAAGTCATTTAAATAATTTTTTATTCCTTCTGAGAGATCGAAAAATTCATAGGTGTAACCAGCATTTCTTAATTTATTAATATTGGCTTGTGTAAAATTTTGATATTTTGGTATAAGATAATCAGGCATATCTATATAATTAAAATTACGATTTTTATCGTTATAATATTTAAAAATGTTATTTGCAATTTCGTTGAAAGGTTTTGCTTTTCCAGTTCCTACATTATAAATATCATGAAAAGAGCCTTTCATAAAAAACATATTAATTGACACCACATCTTCTATAAAAATAAAATCTCTTTTTTGTTCTCCATTACCATAACCGCCCGTTCCTTTAAATAAAGAAATTTTCTTTGATTTAATATATTCTTGATTCATTTTATATGCCATTGAAGCCATTTTTCCTTTATTTTCTTCACCCAAACCATAAACATTAAAATATCTTAATCCTACTGCAGGATAATCTTGATTCATTATATATTTATCAAATAATAACTTTGATTCAGCATAAATATTTAAAGGTGCCTCATTAGAAGATATTTCTTCAGAGTTTTCGTTCAATCCATAAACTGAAGCACTAGAGGCATATATAAACTTAGCTTTATTAGATTTTGCAATTGAAAAAATTTCTTTTGAGTATTCAAAGTTTACATCCATCATAAATTCTTTATTATATTCCATAGTGTCGGAGCAAGCCCCTTCATGAAAAATACAATGAATGTTATCTAGATTTTCTAAGTCTCTATAATGTCTATATTCTTTATACTTTAAATTCAAAAATTTTTCTGGCTCAGGAAAATTTTTCTTATCATCTAATAATATTAAATCTTCATAGCCCATTAAGTTTAGTCTCTTTGCGATATTAGATCCTATAAAACCTGCTGCGCCTGTTACAATTATCAACTTACTCTCCTACTTGTGAAATAATTATTTATTTTTTCAATTACATCCTCTGTGCTAATTAAGCTCATTACATCCTTATGATTATTTTTGAATCGCCATTTTACCTCTTCAGGTTTTTTATTCTCAAATTTTAATAATGCATCATTATATTTATCAACACATAATGCTTTGCTATTATAAGGCCCTGCCCTTATTATATTTGTAACACCATATAAACCAAATACTGGTTTACCAACACATGTTGCAATATGAATTGGACCGCTATCAGGGCTGATTAAAAATTCTGAGTGTTTAAGTAAAGTCAATAAATCATGGACATTAGTTAAGCCTGAAAGATTTAAATAACTTGATTTCATTTTACTTGTGATTTCTGATACAAAATTTTCTTCATAATGATTGTTTGAGGATGAGAATACACATTGTATTCCAAATTTATTGTTAATATAATCTGCTAATTCTGCATATCTGCTTATTATCCAATTTCTATTACTACTCCTAGAGCATGGACTTATAACAAAATACTTATCACTTAACTTTGGAAATTTTTTAAATAGATCTTTTTTAGAAATTTTTTCATTAACATCCCATTTATATATATAATTCTTAGTATCAATATTCAAAATGCCAAGGAAACTTAAGAAAACATCAACAACATGCGAATGGGAAGAAGAAGTAATTTTTGTGTTTGAAAAAAAACTATGTAGATCGCTTGCTCTAGCATTATCATATCCTACTTTCGTTTTGCTATTTACAAAAAGACTTATAATATTCGCGCGTAAAGAAACTTGCATTATAAATAATATATCGTATTTTACCTTCTTAAGTACTTTTGCAATACAAAAATAAGATTTCAGTGTATTGTTTTTATCAAATATTATAAATTCAACTCCATCAATATTATTCAAAAACTTTGCTTCTTCTTTACCAATTACCCAAGTAATATTTGCTTTTGGATATTCAGATTTAAGTGTGTATATAAATGGTAACATATGGCATATATCACCAAGTGATGAAGTTCTCAATACACATATATTATCTACTTTTTTTTTATTATTTTGCATATAATAGATTATGGATGAAATTATAAAAAACAAGAACATATATATACAATATGACTCAAATGTGTTTAATAATTTCACTGAAAAATTATTTAATGTTAATTATATAACTAAAGAAGGACTAATCAAATCTGAAATTAATGGCAGAGGTAAGGCTCTTGAGATAGAATATTTTGGTAAAGAATTTATTCTTAAACATTATATTCGAGGTGGTTTTATTTCAAAAATTTCTTATGATAATTATATTTTTAGTTCACTCGCATCAACAAGATCAGTTCTGGAATATAATTTATTAAATAATCTTTTTTTAAAAGGATTACCGGTTCCGAGACCTGCAGCACTAAAAGTAGTTAAAAATAAATTCACATATAACGCAAGCTTAATCACTTGCAAAATTCAAAACAATGGGACTCTTCATGATTTTATTATAAAAAATAAAATGAATAATAATTTATGGTTTTTACTTGAAAAAACATTAAAAGATTTTTATGAACATAATGTTTATCACTCAGATTTAAATGCGAAGAATATCCTCATAGATTCTAATAACAATTTCCATCTAGTAGATTTTGATAAATCACATTTTTTTTATAATAAAAAATTATTCTATAAAAGTATTAAGCGTTTAGATAGATCATTATTAAAACTAAATAATTACAATAACGAAGTTAAAGAGATAATAAAAAATTTTAATTGATAATTTTTTTTGTTTGTAGAATTTCTATATATTCAGTTACAATTTTGTGAAATTTCATATTATATTTTTTTCCAATTTCTCCATTTTTTTCTTGAACTTTACTATCCATAGCATATAAAATTTTTGTTTGACGATGACATTCATCCTCTTGAGATTTTTTTTGTGAAATGATAGTTGCACACTTGAGTTCTTCTAAATTTTTAATTTCTTCATAAAAATTATCAATATTTGGGCCAACTAATATAGTTTTTCCATGTGATGATGGCTCTATAATATTTTGTATGCCTCTTTTTGAAAAACCACCTCCAACATATACAAATTTTGCTTCTTTATAAAATTTTGATAAAACGCCAAATTTATCAATTATCAAAATACTACCATCTTGTACTTTTAAATTTTTGTCCCTGTTTAAGTCAGAATATAAATAAGGTGTTACACCTTTAAGCTGGAAATATCTGAATATTTTTACTGATCTTGCAATATGCCTTGGAGCAATTACAGTTGTAATTCTATTATTTACTAAATCCAATATTGCTCGACTAAAATTAGCTTCATCCGGATGATGAGTCGATGCCATCAAAAAATATTTCCTTATTCCTACTGGGTTTTCTTCGTCGCTATGACTAGTATTATATGAATATTTGAGATTTCCTGCTGTTAGCAAATTTTTTTCGTTAATATTAAAATTTAAATACTTTTGTCTCTCATATTCAGATTTACATAGTATTAAATCACAATTTTTTAAGGCTTCTGAATACAATTTTTTAACAATAATTTTTTTATAAGAGTCCTCTTTTACTCTAGCATTAACGATAGCAATTTTTATATTTTTATTTGAACATATTTTATAAAAATTTGGCCAAACTTCAGTTTCATAAATAATCATACTTTGAATATTTAAAAATTTTAACCAATTTTTAACAAATATTACATAGTCTAAAGGGAAATATATAACATCAAGATCTGGAAATAGTTCTTTAGCACGTTTTTTACCTGAAAAAGTATTTGTTGATATTAAAGTTGTATTATTTTTTTTTATTTCAGCTATTAATCTTTTTGCACCATTAATTTCACCTAAAGATGCACAATGAACACAAATACTATTTTCATTTTTTAAAATTAAATTTATTCCAAATCGATCTTTTATGGAGTAAAGCTCTTTATCTTTTAAAGCTAAGATAATTAGATATATTATAATTATTGGAAAAAAAATTAGTAAAGCTAAAGAGTAAATCAATCTATAATGAAACATTTAGTTTAACCAACTATTAACAACATTTAAGTCATTTGCAGATAGTGTGCCAATAGATTTTTTTAATTTTAACTTACTTATTAAATACTCATATTTTGCTTTTGAATAGTTTTTCTTTGCTTTAAATAATTCTTTTAATGATAAAAGAACATCTGTTGTTGATCTAGTTCCAACTTCAAAACCTGCTTTATTATATTCTACAGATAGCTCATTTGACTCTAATGCTTTTTTAGATGCATTAACTTTACTGATGCTTGATTTTAAATTTAAAAAAGCTTGTCTTGTTTCTCTCACAACTTCCCTTTTCTTTTTAATTAAATTATATCGAGCTTGCTCCTCTAAATATGAGGCTTTCTTACTATTATAATGTGTATTTCCACCTATAAAAATAGGTATATTTAATTCAATCCCAATATAATCATTGTTAGATTCAAAAGCTCCAGAGGTGCCCCCGCCTTTATCAGTTTCTTTTACGGATCCATATATATCCAAAGTTGGAAAATGTTTTGATCTCTCATACTTTACACTTGATATTGCAATATCTTGTGCTCGTCTGTAAGCAAGTAATTCAAGATTTTGTTTGATCGCGAAATCCTCCCACGATTTTATATCATTAGGTTCAGGCTCTATGACTTTTATATTTAATACCAAAGGTGAGAAATTTTTAAATTGTTTTCCTGTAAGTACATATAGTGATTCTTTTGTAAGATCATTCAAATTTTCTGCTTCAATAAATTGTGTTTCAGAAAGATCATATGATGCCTGTGCTTCTGTGTAATCTGTAATTGCTATTAATCCAACCTCTAATCTTTTTTGGATTCATTCAATTGAGATTTGATTGCTGCTTTTTCTGACTTTACATAATTTACATTATCTATGCTATCTAAAATATTAAAGTAAGCCTCAGCAACCTTTAAAATTAAATCTTGTCTGGCAGAATCTCTCTCAGCAAGTGATTTAGCAACCTCATATTCTGATTTCTCCAAGAGTGTAAATAAATCTCTTCTATATAAAGGTTGCTTTAAATTTAAGCTAAATTCATCAGTTGTAAATTGAGAAGTTGCAGAAGAACTTCCATATACAGATCCATCGATAGATTCTCTCGTTCTTTGGCTGCTAGCAGAAAATTTTAAATTAGGGAGTAGTTTTGATCTTGCTATAGGATAATTTTGCAAAATAGCTTTGTGTCTTACTTCTGCCGCTAGGAGTTCGGGGTCATTTTTTACAGCAACATTGTAGACTTCTATTAAATCTTCTGCGTAAATTATATTTATTGGAAAAATATAAAAACTTAGTAAATTAAAAAATAAAAAATAATATTTCATAATAATTCTTAATAGACTGGCATTTCGCTATCAACGGTCTTCGCCCATAAGTCTATTCCACCTTTTAAATTTATAGTATTTTTAAATCCATTTTGCTGAAAATATATTCCAACCATTCTACTTCTGATTCCATGATGACAAATAAAAGCTATATTTTCTTGTTCATCAAAATCATGCATTCTATTTTGGATTTCTGAAATAGGAATATGTATTGAGTCTTTAATATAAACAACATCATACTCCCAAGGTTCTCTGACATCTATAAGAACTGTTTCGGGGTTATTAGAAATATGTTCCTTAAGCTCTAAAGGTGTCATCTCAATCATAAAAGTAATAGTATTAAAAATTTAAACAACTTTTCTTGTAAATATTTCTTAAAGGTTCAAGTGTTGTCTCAAATGCCTGATCAATAATGAGCTTTTTTTCAGAAACACGTTTAATAATATTTACATCCATTACAGGATAACTTCCTGTCACTGCAAACATTCTTCCATTTAAATTTAAAGAGTCTTCAAGCTTTTTAATTCTCGAATCTATAGAACCAGTTAAAACAATAACATCGTATTTTTTTTTTGGAGCCCAATTAGAAAAAACATCCTCGTTTGTATATCTAATGTTATATAAATTGTAATTACTAATCGAGATTCTTGCATTGGCCTGCATTTCAGCATCTATGTCAACAGTATCTACAGATTTACCTAAAATTGATAAACAACAGGTTAAATAACCAGTGCCTGTGCCAATTTCTAAAATTTCATCTTTTTTACTTATTGCTAATAGCTGTAATATTTTTGCAACAGTTATGGGTCTTAGCATAAGATAATCGTTATCTAGAGGTATATCAAATTCAGCATATGAAGAATCAATGTATTTTTTTGGAACAAAATCTTACCTATTTACCTTAGAAATACAATCTATAGTATCCAGACAGCTTATTCCTTCAGGCTTTAGCTGACTTTCAATCATATTTTTCTTAGTTATTCTCATGCTATGTAAATTTATCTCATTAAATATAGTTTACTATATCAAATACACTTGCAAACTGCTTTCATGTCAGATAAGTTTATTTGGTTAAGAGCTTTTTGCAACAGTAAATTTATTATACTATGGGACTATTATGACAGCAGAGAAAGGTATCAAAAAAGACACAAAAAGTATCAAGCTCAACCAAAATTCTACAGATGCACTAAAAATACAAAATCCTTGTCATAGAAAAATCTATGTGCCAATGCTTTCCGATGACGAAATTAAGGTTGGCATGAAAGAAATACTTCAACATCCAACAAAAAATGCTGATGGTACCATTAAAGATAACCCACCTATTCCAGTATACGATACTTCTGGTCCGTATTCTGATGACAATTATAAAATTGATTTAAATAATGGTATAGAAAAATTAAGACAAAAATGGATTGTAGAGAGATCAAAAAAATATAAAGATAACTGTACTCAAATGCATTTAGCAAAGAAAGGAATAATCACTCCTGAAATGGAATACATAGCTATTAGAGAAAATATTCTTCTTGATAGATTAGCAAATGATGATGAATACAAACATTTAATGAAGCAAAACGGCGGAGATTATTTTAAAGAAAAAGTCTTAATAACTCCTGAATTTGTAAGAAAGGAAGTTGCTGAAGGAAGAGCTGTAATTCCATTAAACAAAAATCATCCTGAATCTGAGCCAATGATTATAGGTAGAAATTTTTTAGTTAAAGTTAATACAAATATTGGGAATTCAACAATTTCCTCATCCATTGAAGAAGAGGTTGAAAAGATGATTTGGTCTACTAGGTGGGGAGGAGACACTCTAATGGATTTATCAACAGGAAAAAATATTCATGAAACTAGGGAGTGGATCATGAGAAACTCTCCTGTGCCTGTCGGAACTGTTCCTATATATCAAGCTTTAGAGAAAGTTAAAGGAAGAGCTGAAAAATTAACATGGGAAATATATAAAGAAACATTGATTGAGCAAGCCGAACAGGGTGTAGATTACTTCACAATTCATGCTGGAGTTTTAAAAGAATATATACCATTAACGAAAAATAGGACTACTGGTATTGTCTCAAGAGGCGGCTCAATAATGGCAAAATGGTGCTTGACTTATGATAAAGAAAATTTTACATATACTCACTTTGAAGAAATATGCGAAATAATGAAAAAATATGATATTACTTTTTCATTAGGAGATGGATTAAGACCCGGCTCAATTGCGGATGCAAATGATGAAGCGCAATTTGCTGAACTGAAAACTTTAGGAGAGCTTACTAAGATCGCATGGAAACATGATGTTCAGGTGATGATTGAGGGTCCTGGGCATGTACCAATGCACCTTATAAAAGAAAATATGCAAAAAGAGTTAAAAGAATGCCATGAAGCACCCTTTTACACACTAGGACCTTTGACAACAGATATAGCTCCTGGTTACGATCATATTACATCTGCAATTGGTGCAGCTATGATAGGTTGGTATGGCACAGCAATGTTATGTTATGTGACTCCTAAAGAGCATCTTGGACTTCCTAACAAAGAAGATGTTAGAGAAGGAATAATTTCTTATAAAATAGCAGCTCACGCTGCTGATCTTGCAAAAGGTAAATACGCTGCCCAACTTCGAGATAATGCATTATCACAGGCTAGATTTGAATTTAGATGGGAAGACCAATTTAATTTGGGTTTAGATCCAGAAAAAGCTAGGAGTTTTCATGATGAAACACTTCCTCAAGAACCTGCCAAGGATGCACACTTCTGCTCAATGTGTGGTCCAAATTTTTGCTCAATGAAAATAACACAAGATATAAGAGATTATTCTGAAAAAGTAAGTATTATAAAAATAGAAAATATTTCCAAGATAAATCAGTCTGCAGAATAATAAACAAAATTAAAAATTCCTTGAAAAATACCGCTCTTGCAAGTAATTCAAAATACTTAGAAATATGAAAAATATAAAATTTAACCTTTCTGAAGAGATTCAAAAAATTATTAAAACATATAATTTAAATGATGAATGGAATCAAAATATTATTAAGGATGTAACAAAACTTAAAGATAAGAAAATAAAAAAAAGCTCTTCTAAGAGAAAAAATTTAAAAAAACTCCCTTTCGTAACTATTGATGGAAATGACGCAAAAGATTTTGACGACGCAGTTTATTGTGAAAAAGTAGAAAAAAACTGGAAACTTTATGTTGCAATTGCTGATGTTGCTCACTTTGTAAAGAATAATTCTAATATAGATAAAGAAGCTAAGAGAAGAGGCACGTCTACATATTTTCCTGGTTATGTAATTCCAATGCTTCCTGAGATATTATCAAATGAATTATGCTCTCTAAAACCAAATGAAGATAAGTTTACAGTTGTTGCTGAGATTATTGTAAATAATTTTGGAAAAATAAAATCATATAAATTTTATAATGCCATCATAAATTCATCTGCGAGATTAACATACGGTCAGGTTGAAGGTTTTTTAAAAAATAAAAGTTTAATTAAAGACAAAGATGTTACAAAAAATCTTAATTCTCTTTTTAAATTATATAAAATACTTAAAAATGCAAGAGAGAAAAGAAATGCTATTAATTTTGATACCCAAGAGTTTTCTTTTGTGATTAATGAAAATAATGAAATTAATGGTATAAAAAATGATCTTAGACTTGAATCACAAAAAATTATTGAAGAATGTATGATTATTGCAAATGTTGCTAGCAGCCTATTTATTAAAAAAAATAAGGCTGCAACCCTATACAGAATACATGATGAGCCAACATTCACAAAAATAGAGGAGGCTTCAGTAGCTCTAAAAAATATTGGTTATAATCTTTCCAAAACAAAGATACCGTGTTCAGAAGAGATTAATATGTTAATTAAATTATCCAAGAAAAAGTTAGATGATCATTTGGTAACGTCAATTCTGTTAAGGTCTATGGCAAGGGCAGAATATAATCCAAAGAATTTAGGTCACTACGGCTTAGCATTAAAATCATATAACCACTTTACATCACCAATTAGGCGATATCCAGATCTAATAGTTCATAGAATAATAAAAAGTATTATTGAGAATAAAAAAATACAATATAATTTTAGTGATTTAGAAAAAATTGGATTAGTTTCGTCAGAAAATGAGAGAAACTCAGAAGCGGCTGAAAGAGAATTGCAGTCTATTTTGCTATGTAACTACGCAAAAAGATTTATTGGAAAAATATTTAATGCAACAGTAAACTCAGTTGTAAACTTTGGATTATTTATTTCTTCAGAAGAAACACCTATTCAAGGATTGATACATATATCGAGCTTAGGAAACGAATATTTTATCTATAATGAAAAAAAGAACATACTTATTGGAGATAAATCAAGAAAAATATATAAGGTTGGAGATAAAATTAAAGTTAAATTAAAAAGTGCTACACCATCTGAAAAAAAAATTGACTTTGTATTGGTAAAAAAATGAAAAAGAACTTAAATAAAGATGTGGTTGTAGGAATTCACGCAGTAAGAATTTTATTGAAAATAAGACCATATGATGTATATGAAATTTACATGGTTGATAAGAAATTAAAAAAATTTTTAATGATTTGTAAAGAAGCTGAAAAAAATAAAATTATAATTCAAAATATTTCTAATGAAAAGATATATGAAATTTCAAATGTTAAAAGTCACCAAGGTGTCTTAGCTATTGCAAAAAAGAAAAAAGAAATTCCTGAAAAAGATATAATTAATTTCCTTGAAAATCAATCTAAGGAGAAAATTCTTCTTATTATTGATGAAATTTCTGATCCAAGAAATTTTGGTGCATGCCTACGTATTTGTGATGCATATAATATTTCTGCAGTTATTATAAAAGACCATGATTCTGTAGATATTAATGAAACTGTAAGAAAAGTTGCGGCCGGTTCTGCTGAAACCGTTCCCGTTATTAAAGTTAAAAATATATCAAGATTAATAAATACTTTAAAAAAGAATAATTATTGGATTTATGGTGCTACTGATAGAGCACATGATGATGTTAATGAAATTGACTTTAAAACTCCAATAGCTATTGTTATTGGTGGAGAGTCTGAAGGATTAAGGAAGAAAACTTTAGAAAACTGTGACTATACTATAAAAATTAACATGCAAGGTGCTGTTGAAAGCCTAAATATGGCTGTTGCAACAGGAATTATAATAAATACAATATATTCAAAAATAAAGTAATTGCAGTCTGCACTTCCATTCTGTAGAATGCTCGTTCCTTGTTCTACTTGGCTAATCCAAGAGACAAAAACCATAAGGAATAAAAATGAGACATTACGAAATAGTTTTTTTAGTTCATCCCGATCAAAGTGATCAAGTACCTGCTATGTTGAAAAAATATGCAGGCATCATATCTAAAGATGGTGGAAAAATTCACAGAGAAGAAGATTGGGGTAGAAGACAGCTTGCATATCCCATAAATAAAATCCATAAAGCCCATTATATTTTATTAAACATAGAGTGTAGCTTAGAAGTTTTAGATGAATTATCATCAAACTTTAAATTCAATGATGCTGTAATTAGAAATATGATTATACAAAGAAAAGAAGCTATAACTGGAAATTCCTCTATCTTACTAGAAGAACAAAATAATAAGAGTGAAGACGATTCTAATTTAAATGCGTCCCATGATGATACAAAATCTATAGAAAATGGAGTTGAAAATGTCTAGGTATTTCAAAAAACAAAAATTTTGTAAATTTACAAAAGAAGGTATAACAGAAATTGACTATAAAGATTTAAGTCTCATTAGAGAATATATTACAGAAACAGGAAAAATATTACCTAGTAGAATTACAGGAACAAAAGCAAAGTATCAAAGGCAAATTTCAACTGCTGTTAAGAGAGCAAGATATCTTGCTTTAATTCCATACTCGGATAATCATTAAAAAAAATAGGATAACTAAAATGGATGTAATACTTTTAGAAAAAATAGAAAATTTAGGAAACCTAGGAGATAAAGTAAGTGTAAAACCTGGTTATGCAAGAAATCATCTTATACCAAAAGCAAAGGCAAAATATGCTACTGAGGAAAACTTAAAAGAATTTGAGGCAAGAAGAGAGGAACTTGAGAAAGTAGCGAAAGAAAATCTTGAAATTGCTCAAAAAAGAAAGGAAAAATTAGATGGTTTCACAATAAACATTATTGCTGAAGCAAATGATGAAGGATTATTATTCGGATCAATAGGCCCATATGAAATAGAGAAGCAACTTTTAGAGAATGGGCATGAAATTGAAAGAAAAGAGATTAGAATGCCAGAAGGTGCAATTAAGAAGGTAGGTGAATATTCCATTGGAATTCATTTAGGCATTGAAACTGATGCAATAATTAATCTAATTGTCGAAACAAATAATTAAAGCTGATAATATAAAATATAAAATATATTGCTTGGTTATTTACAATGAGTAAAAGTCTTACATTTCAAAGCCTTAACAAAACGCCAAATTCCATAGAGGCGGAGATTGCTGTATTAGGTGGGCTTATTATAGACAATGAAGCCTGGGAGCAAATTGCAGATATATTGACTGTAAATGACTTTTATAATCAAGAACATAGGAAAATTTATTCTTGCATTGTCAGCCTAGTTGACGAAAATACGCCCTTTGATGTTGTTACCATTAACGAAAAAATAAATACTTCAAATGATAAATCATTTTCAATGTATCTTTCTGAGATAATTAACCAGACACCATCAGCAGCCAATATTAAGGCGTATGCAAATATTGTTAGAGAACAGTCAATCTTACGACAATTAATTAGTGTGAGTAATATTTTAATTGAAAAATCTCGTGATGGCGTAATTGATAGTAAGGCTCTACTTGATGAAGCTGAACAAAAAATATTTAATATTTCAGAAGAATCCTTAAAAGCTAATAATGGTTTTCAAAATATTAATCAATTGGTAAAAGAGTCGTTAGTACAAATTGAAGAACGAGCAGAGAATGGCGAATCTGTAACTGGTGTTGCAACTGGCTTTAGTGAGTTTGATAATAAAACAACCGGTTTACAAGGTGGGGATTTAATAATAGTTGCTGGACGCCCCTCTATGGGAAAAACAAGTTTCGCGATGAATCTATCAGAATATGCATCTTTAAAAAGTGATGCTGTCACTGCAATATTCAGCATGGAAATGTCAGGTACTCAATTATCAACAAGATTGATATCTTCAATGGGTAGAATTAATCAACAAAAAATTAGAACTGGAAAACTTACAGATGACGATTGGCCAAGGCTAACAAATGCTGTAGCCCTTTTATCGAAAGCAAATATTTTTATTGATGATACTCCTGCACTAACACCAACTGATATTAGAGCAAGAGCGAGGAGATTAAAAAGAGAGAAAGGTTTAGATTTAATTGTGATTGATTATATGCAACTAATGCAATTAACAAATAATTCTGAAAATAGAGCTACTGAATTATCTGAAATATCTAGATCGCTTAAAGCTCTAGCAAGAGAACTAGATGTTCCCGTCGTTGCCTTATCTCAGCTTAATAGAAGTTTAGAAAATAGAACAGATAAAAGACCAATTATGTCAGACTTAAGAGAGTCTGGAGCCATTGAACAAGATGCAGATTTAATCGCATTTATATATAGAGATGAAGTTTATAACGAAGATTCTCCTGACAAAGGAAAGGCTGAAATAATTGTTGCTAAACAACGAAACGGACCAATTTTCAAGACAACCTTAACATTTCTTGGAGAATGTACTAGATTTGAAAATTATATTCCAGAAATATACTCTTCGCCTGAGGCCTTTAAATGAATGGGTCTATCTTAATAAACAAAAATAATTTAATAAATAATCTAAACGAAATAAAAAAATTTTCTCCGACTTCAAAAATCATGTCTATGATTAAATCTGATGCTTATGGGCATGGGATTATTGAAACAGCTAAATTACTTAAAAAATCAGATGCCTTTGCTGTTGCAACAATGGAAGAAGCAAAATTCTTAAGAGACAATCGTATAAAAAAAGAAATAGTTTGTTTGCAAGGTTTTTCGAATGAGAGTGAATGCATATATTGCTCAGAAAATAATATAAAGCCAGTAATGCATGACTTTTCTCAAATTAATATTATAGAAAAAGCTTCTCTAAATAATAAAATTAAAATATGGATTAAAATAGATACAGGTATGAATAGATTGGGATTTCATAATGACAATTTTCAAGAAGTATTCAATAAATGTAAAGAAAATAAAAAAATAGAAGATCCTATTGGTATTATGACTCATTTAGCATGTGCAGATGAAGATAATGATACCTTCTCTCTGAAACAAATTGATCTATTCAAAAATATTATCAATATTAGTGATATTGAATTAAGCATTTTTAATTCAGCTGGAATAATCAAATATTCTAAAAGTGTAAAAAGTGATAACCATTGGATTAGACCTGGTTTGATGATCTATGGAATAAATCCCTGTGATGATTTGAATGAAATAAATATTAAACCTGTAATGACATTGAAGGCGCCTGTAATCTCAGTGAAGAAATGTAAAAAAGGCGATTCTATAGGTTATGGCCAGACTTATAAAATAAGTAATGATACACAAATAGCTGCATTAGGGATTGGATATGGTGACGGAATTCCAAGAAGATTAAGCAACATTGGCAAAGTTTTTTTTGAAGGAGATGAGTTTAATATAGTAGGAAGAATTTCAATGGATATAATTATGATAGACATTCGAAACAAAAATATTAAGGTAGGATCAAATGTTGAATTGTGGGGTGAAAATATAAATATAAAAGAAGTTTCAGAATCAATAGACTCTATACCATATGAATTAATGTGCTCCTTGGGAAATAGATTAAGTAAAAAATATTATTAAGAATTTGCAATATCTTGAAGTTTTTTAAAGTCAATTTTACCGCTACCGAGAATTGGAAACTCTTCTAAAAATTTTATTTTTTTTGGTAAATATAAATTTGACAGTCCTTCATCTTTCATAAAACTATTTAATTTTTGTAAATCTGGATTTTTTTATCAGTTATTAGTATCAAAGCTTCTCCTTTTTCATTATCTTTAATTGAACAAACAACACTTGTATTGTTAGGCCAGAATTTTTTTGGAAACTCCTCAACTTGAGATAAAGATATCATTTCACCGGCTATTTTTGCAAATCTCTTAAGCCTTCCTAAAATATACAGATAACCATCTTCGTCAACTCGTACTACATCACCCGTATTATACCAATCAAATTTTTTAGATTGATTTAGATAATGTGTAATAACATTTTTACCTCTAATATAAAGCAAACCTCCTTCATCATAACCTTCAATATTCTCAATCTTATAATCTATATTTGGCATAAACTTTCCAACCGACCCAATCTTGTAATTATCTTTTGTATTCACTGAAATTGCTGGAGAAGCCTCAGTAACACCATAACCCTCTAAAATTTTAACACCAAATTTTTTATACATACTATGAGTGCTTTGATCAACCTTTTCAGCACCAGCTATTAAATAATTTAGATTTTTAAAGGTATATTTTTCAATGTAAGGTATGTATTTTTTTAAAAAAGTGTCTGTTGAAAAAAATACTGTTGATTTTGTATCTTCTATAATTTTTGGAATAGTTTGAAAATGCAAAGGTGTTGGATATAAAAATACTTTACATCCATGTAAAACTGGTAACAGAACCCCTATACCTAAACCAAAAGAATGAAAAAATGGAAGACAAGTAAAAAATTTTTCCTTTTTGCTTATCTTTAGTGATTTGAGGACCTGCATTCTATTAAAAAAAAGGTTTTGATGTGTAAGCCCTACTCCTTTTGGGTCGCTCTCTGTGCCAGAGGTATATAAAATTACTGCATTTTTATCTGTATTTAGTTTTTTTAACATGAAAATATTTAGAAAAAAATCTTTTATGGCGATGATCTTATCTTTTAGGGATAATTTTTCTTTTATATCTTCGAGATAAATAAATTTATAACTCTTTTCTTCGATTTCCTTAATTAATGGTTCTAAATTACCTTGATTCATAAATTTTCTAGATGTAATTATATATTTAATATTAGATTTTTTAAGGCAAGAAGTAATATTTTTTGAACCAGATGTAAAATTTATTATTGCTACAGTTTTATCCAAATATTGAGTAGAAAAAAATACTATTGCTGTTGGTACTATATTTGGCAGTAACAAGCCGATAGGCCTATCTTCGTTATTTATTAAAAATCTTAAAAGAATATTGCCAAGCAATATGGATTTATATATTAATCCTAAATTAGATACTGAGTTACTTAAGCTATCCTCAATTATTTTAGACTGATAGCCAAATTTAGCTGTATTTATCAAGGATTGGTATAAATGAACCATAAATATTTCTAAAGTTTTGTTGGGTTAGGTGCGTCTCCGTATACTTCTTTTGGTTCAAAAGTTTTTTTATCCTCTTTATATATTAATTTAATATCTTCTTTTATATGTCCTGTTGGGATACTTCTATAGAAACAGGATTTATATCCAACATGACAGCTTGCTTCTAAGCCTTGCAATTCCACCTTAAGCCAAATTGCATCTTGATCATCATCTATCCTTATATCAATAACTTTTTGTATCAGACCACTTGATGCTCCTTTATGCCACAAACAGTTTCGGCTTCTGCTCCAATAATGTGCTTCACCAGTTTCGATAGTCAACCTTACTGCCTCTTTGTTTTGATAACCAAGCATCAACACATCGCCTGTTTTTGCATCGGTTGTTACAACCGGCATTAAACCGTTTTCATCAAACTTTGGAGCGAATTCATTTCCTTCTTCCACCTGCTCAACCGTCTTTCTATTTTTAAATATTTCTATCATTTTTTTACCCGCCAAATTGTCTTGCCATCTACATCTTCTAATATTACATTATTTTGGTCCAGTTGGTCTCGAATTTCATCGGCTTTTTCAAAATCCTTTAATTTTCTAGCTTTATCTCTCTCTTGAATGAGTAATTCTATATCACTTTTTGATATTTTAGATTTATTATTTATTTCAAACCACTCTTCTGACGTCTTATTAAGTAAACCTAGCAAACTTGCACTTTTTAAGAAGAGTTTTTGAACATTTTATTTTCAACAAATTAGAGATGGCTAAAGGTGTATTTAAATCGTCTAAGAGTGGATTTATAACATCATCAGATATTGAATCACTACTCGCTGTATTATCAATATTTTTATAAAGCTTATTTAAAATATTTTTAGACTGCTCTAATAATGTTTCTCCAAAATTAATTGGTTTTCTATAATGCGTACTAAGAAGCGCAAGCCTGATTACTTCTCCATCGTATCTTTCTAATATTTCATTGACTGTTACGATATTTCCTAGGGATTTTGACATTTTCTCGCCTTCCATATTTAAATAACCATTATGAACCCAATATCTCGCATAACTATCAGCCTTGTGAGCGCAACAACTTTGCGCGATTTCATTTTCATGGTGTGGAAATATTAGGTCTTGCCCTCCGCCATGAATATCAATCTCTTCCCCAAGATAAGTTTCAACCATTGAAGAACATTCAATATGCCAACCGGGTCTGCCATAGCCCCAGGGACTGTTCCAGCCAGGTTCTTCTTCGGTTGATGGTTTCCAAAGAACAAAATCTCCTGGATTTTTTTTGTAATCTGCTACTTCTACTCTTGCGCCAGCTAACATCTCCTCTCTATTTCTATTTGATAGTTTTCCATAATTTTTAAATGATGTGACATCAAATAAAACATGACTATCACTTATATATGCACTTTTGTTATTTATGATTTTTTGAATCATGGCTATTATTTTTTCAATATTATCTGTCACCCTAGGCTCATGAGTTGGGCTTAATATCGACAAATTTTTCATATCTTGGTGATATATATCTGTATATTTTTTTGTTACATAAGATATTGGTTTGCCTAGATTTTTTGCAGCCTCATTTATCTTATCGTCAACATCAGTGATATTTCGTACATAATTAACTTTTGGATAGATATTTTTTAAGACTCGATACAGCGTATCAAATACTACAGCAGGTCTAGCATTTCCGATATGGGCATAATTGTATACCGTCGGACCACACACATACATTGAAATGGAATTTTTATTTAGAGGTATGAATAGCTCTTTTTTATTTGATAGAGTATTATATATTTTTAATTTCATATTCTGAGACTATAATTATACACTTAAAAATAATGAGAAAAACAATGAAATCTATACTAATCACAAATGCAACAATCATCAACGAAAACTCAAGAAAGATAAGTGATATTTTCATAAAAAATGGAAGGATTGATCAAATATCTGAAAATTTATCACATATTCAAGCAGATTCTGTAATTGATGCGACGGGTAAATTTGTTATTCCAGGAATGATAGATGATCAAGTCCATTTTAGAGAACCAGGACTAACAGATAAAGCAGATATAAGATCTGAATCTTTGGCAGGTGTTATTGGGGGAACAACAACCTTTATGGATATGCCAAATAATAAACCACCTATTATTACCAATGAAGGTTTAGATAAAAAGTTTCAAGTTGCAGAAAATAGATCTTTTGCAAATTACTCTTTTTACTTAGGTGCAACTAATGACAATATAGAAGAAATTAAGAAAACATCAAAAAGAGCTTGTGGGGTAAAAGTATTTATGGGTGCCTCTACCGGAAACATGTTAGTTGATAATTTGAAGTCACTAGAAAATATATTTCTTCATTGTCCAAAATTAATTGCGACACATTGCGAAAGTTCTCCCATAATAGACAAAAATTTTGCTGCTGCTAAAGCAAAATATGGTGACAATATACCACTAGAAATGCATACAGAAATTAGAAGCAGAGAATGCTGTATAGAATCATCTACTTTAGCCATTAATTTAGCAAAAAATTACGGGTCTAGACTTCATGTACTTCATTTAACCACAAAAGAAGAGGTAGATTTTTTTTCTAATAGCAGTAATGTGGCTGGAAAATCAATTACTGCCGAGGTTTGCATACATCATATGCTTTACTCAAAAAAGGACTACGCTACAAAAAAAGGTTTCATTAAATGTAACCCTTCAATAAAAGAAGAATCAGACAGACTTGCTCTTATTGAAGCAGTAAAAAATAATAATATTGATGTAATTGCAACAGATCACGCTCCTCATCTAAAATCCGAAAAAACTGGGAGATATGAGGATATCCCCGCAGGATTGCCTGTAATTCAGCATTCATTGAGAGCTTGTTTAGAGTTTTTTCATAACGGCATTTTTTCCCTTGAACAGATTATAGAAAAAATTTGCCATAACCCGGCAATTTGTTACAACGTAAAAGAAAGAGGCTTCATAAGAGAAGGTTATTGGGCTGATTTAGTTATATTAGATTTCTTAAAAAAAGGCGAATTGGATAAAATGCCTATGATGCACAAATGTGGATGGTCTGCATTTTCAGATGTGCATTTTAGGACAAAAGTTTTAAATACGATTGTGTCAGGAAATATCGCTTATACAAATAATGAAATTCCAGAACAGCCTTTTGGGCTAGAACTGGAATTTAATGATTAACTTGCTTCTTTTAGTGCCTGAACACCTTTTTGATTTTTATCGACTTCAACGACAATATCGCTTTTTAATGAAGCTTGGCATGCAAGAATATAACCTTGATCGAGCATATCACCGTCTAGTGTGTAAGCGAAATCAGATAATTCTTTAACTTTGCCTTCTTTAAGGATTGCTCTACATGTGCCACAACCGCCACTTTTACAATCACATGGCCACTCTATGCCTGCATTTTCAGCAGCTTTAAGTAAATTTATTTTACCATTTACTTCAAAAGTTTCTCCAGTATTAGCAATTGTAACTTTATAAGTCTTATTTTTATCTCCAAATCCAAACATATTACCTCCAAATTTTTCTAAAAAAAGTAGCCGGAAAACCGGCTACAAGTATGCGGAGCTAGGTGCTCCAGGGGATGTACAAATTGTTAAACTTGAACCTATATTATCATAAAGATGCAGAATGTACAGATAAATCTATACAAATATAATATTAATTTACCTAAATATTACAATTACTTATATAAATACAAGTATTGTATAGATAAATATAAATATTACTTGACTAAAATATGTACTTAGTATTAATATGATTATATTGAAATTATAGTGAGTTAAATTATGAATACTGAACAAAATTATAGAATTGGACTTACAACCCAAATAACTGGGATACGTCCTGAGACTTTAAGAGCGTGGGAAAGAAGATATGAGGTTGTTAAACCTATTCGAACCGACGCTGGAGATAGATTATATACTCAGGCTGATATCGATAGACTTCTACTTATTAAAAAACTTGTAGATAACGGTGATGCTATTAGTGCTGTCGCCAATCTTAATATCGAAAATCTTGAAAAAAGAATTTCAAGTTGCAAAACAGCAATAACAAGTGTTGGGAAAAATGATCTTAACTTTATTTTACTAGGTAGGACAATTTTAGATAAAAAAAGTCTAGATAGTATGAGACTAAATATGATTGATGTTGTTCAAGATCCTAGAAATATTAAATCAAATTATCACTGCAAAATAGATTTTATAATTGCTGAAATTCAAACTGTAAACCAAGGTACTCTTAAAACAATTCAAAAGATCTTAAAACAATCAAAAGCATCAAAACTTTTATGTGCATATGATTTTGGTAAAGAAAGTGATATCGCAACTTTAACAACTCATGACACTGGAACAGTACCATTGCCATTAAATCACTCTGATATTACTGATTGGTGTAGTAACAATTTCCCTAACTATATGAAATCAACATCTACTGATAGGTTGTTAACAGATCAAGATATTTCAAATATTGTTTCTGCGGGAAGCACCATAAACTGTGAATGCCCAAGACATTTAGGTGATTTAATTCACAAATTAACTGCTTTTGAGAAATATTCCTCAGAATGTGAAGTTAGAAACTCAAAAGATGCTGAAATTCATCAAGAAATTGAAACAACAACCGCTAAGTCAAGATATCTATTAGAAGAAGTTTTAATAAAATTAGCAAAAGTTGAAGGTATCAAATACTAGAATTTTATGAAATCGCTTGTTTTGTTTTCTAACGATTTGAGATTAAATGACAATGAAGCGATATGTTCAGCTGTCGCCAGTTCTGAAGAAACTGCATTTGTATTCGTCTATGATAAAGATCTTTATAGAGAAACTCATGGTTCAGCTAACTTATGGTGGCTGGAAAATAGTTTAAAGTCTTTAAAGTCTAGATTGAATGAGAAAAAAATTCGTCTACATATAATAAAAGGAGAATATGTATCTAAGACAATAGATCTAGTAAAAAATAACAACATTCAATCAGTTTTTCTTAATCAAAATAAACATCCTAGATTTATTAGTAAAGAAGAAAAACTAAATGCAGAACTAAAAAAAATTCGTGTTCAATTTAAAAGCTTTAATAACACTAATCTTTCTGAACCTGCTTCAATATTAAATAAAAGCGGTGAACCTTATAAAGTATATTCCCCATTCTATAAACACTGTAAATCCATTTATCTGCAAAATAAGGTTTTCAAGTTTCCAAGCAAACAAATAAGTACTTACGAGATAAATGATGATTCTATAGACACAGAGGAGATATTTTCAAAGGATAAGCACAAATGGTCTGAAAAGCTTCATAAGTATTGGAATCCTGGTGAAATTGAAGCTCACAAAGTCCTTAAAAGATTTTTCAATGATTGTTTGTCAAATTATAAAGAAAGCCGAGATTATCTTGGAGCTTTAGGAACTTCTAGATTATCTCCATACTTGCGTTTTGGAGAAATTACTTCTAATCAAATAATTAATGAGTTTGAATTCCATGCAGATCATACTTTGAGCAAACATGAAGAACATTTTATAAAAGAACTTTATTGGAGAGAATTCTCATATTATATATTGTTTCATTTTCCATATGTAACTGATAAACCCTTTAATAAAAAATACGAAAATTTCAAATGGAATAAAAATTATGAAATTAATTTAAGCAAATGGAAAAAAGGTGAAACCGGCATAAGAATTGTTGATGCGGCTATGAATGAACTCTGGGAAACAGGATATATGCATAATAGAACTAGGATGATTACTGCATCATTTTTAACGAAAAATTTGTTAATACCTTGGCAAGAAGGGGAAAAATGGTTTAGAGATACTCTTTTAGATGCTGATATAGCTAATAATACAATGGGCTGGCAATGGGTATCTGGTTGCGGAACAGATGCTGCCCCATACTTTAGGATATTTAACCCGGTTCTACAGGAAAAAAAGTTTGATCCCAACAATATTTATGCCAAGAAGTGGTTAAAAAACTTTGAAGATTACGCTGATGATGATAATGATGACTTATTTAACAAAAGTAATTTAATTAAACCAATAGTTGATTTAGGCAAAAGTAGAAATGAAGCATTGGCTAGATTTTCGGAAATAAAATAATTAACTATACTTTAAATCTTCTCTCAATATAATTAAATAAGATGTCCTTAAACTCATTTGTTATATTTTCTCCTTTAAGTGTAACATTTTTTTTCCCATCTATATAAACTGGTGCCGTTGGATTTTCTCCTCTTCCGGGAAGACTAATACCTATATCTGCATGTTTACTCTCACCTGGGCCATTAACAATACATCCCATAACTGAAATTTTTAAATTTTCTACACCAGGATATTTCATTTTCCAAGATGGCATATTAGTCTTTATATGTTGGTCAATATCAGAAGCTAATTTCTGAAAATAATCACTACTTGTTCTTCCGCAACCAGGACAAGATGTGACGTCTGGTAAAAAATATCTAATTCCTAGGCTTTGAAGAATTAATTTTGCAACCTCAACCTCCTTAGATCTATTTCCATTTATATCTGTAGTTAAAGAAACTCTAATAGTATCACCTATTCCATTTAGTAATAATGGACCTAATGCGCAAGCAGAATAAACTATTCCTCTCTCATTACTACCAGCTTCTGTCAAACCTAAATGCAAAGCATAACTGCACATTTCAGAGATTTTTTTATAAACTTCAATTAGCATATTAACTTTACTCAATTTACAGGAAATTATGATTTTATCTTTACCAATTCCTATAGACTCAGCCAACTTTGCATTTTCTAGGGCTGAAGTTATTACAGATTCACACATAACCTCATCTAATGTTTTTGGTTTTGATAATTTATTATTAGCATCTAAATTACTTGCCAACAATTCTTGATCTAAACTGCCCCAATTTACTCCTATTCTTACTGGCTTATCTAATTTACAAGCTATTTCAATCATTTTTGAAAAGTTTTTATCTTTTTTATTTTTCTTACCTACATTACCTGGATTTATTCTAAATTTATCTAAGTATTTTGCTTCTGATTGATATTTGTCCAGTAAAATATGACCATTAAAATGAAAGTCTCCAACTATCGGAACTGATATATTCAATTTATCTAAATTATTTCTTATGAGGGGTATTGCTTGAATAGCATCTGCATCATTTACAGTGACTCTTACAATTTCAGAACCTGCTTTCGTTAGTTCTAAAATTTGATTAGTAGTTTTTTCAATATCAGCGGTATTGGTATCAGTCATAGATTGGACGACAATAGGATTATTTCCGCCCACAAAAACATTCCCTACTTTTACTTCATAAGATTTTCTTCTGTTTATATTATTGGTGTTCATATGTATTATTATCACATGAACATTTAATAATTGGGAGTTTTTATGAAAGGTTTCTTAATTACAGGGACAGATACGGATGTTGGCAAGACATGGTTTATGCTTAAATTTGCAGAGTTACTAAAAGAACATAAATTTAGATTTCATTTTTTAAAGCCTGTGGAATCTGGATGTGAAGAGCCAACTGAAGAAATTATTCCAAAAGACGCAGTAAAATTCTCACTGCTTGAAGATACACCTCTTTCAAATATATGTGGGTTTATGTTTAAAGCTTATGCATCCCCACCAAGAGCAGCAAAATTAGAAAAAAAGAGTATTGAGCTTGATGACATATTAAATTTTATCAATGAAAATAAAATTGAAGATAGTAATTGCTATAACTTGATAGAAGGCTGTGGTGGATTTTTTTCTCCAATTGCCAATAATAAATTAACAGCTGATTTGGCAGCTAAACTAAAATTGCCCGTTATTCTAGTTGTTAATAACACTTTAGGTTGTATTAATCATACTCTTCTATCTATAGAGGCTTTAGAAAATTTAGACCTAAATATTAAATTTATAATTTTAAATAATATTAGTAAAAATATCCCATTGGATAACTTTGATGAACTTTCTAATTATACTAAAATACCAATTTTTAGACTTAAGTATAATGATAAAGCAGATCCTAATTTAATAAACTATTTAACTTAAATGCCAGAACTTCCTGAAGTACAAACAATAGCTGATGGTATTGAACCATATTTACTTAAAAAGAAAATTATTTCGTGCAATGTATATGTCAAAAAACTTAGATGGAAATTGCAAAATGATCTTTGCGAGAAACTTACAGGATTGAAAATATCAAATGTTTCTAGAAGAGCGAAATATATTATTATATCAGGTGAAAAATTCTATCTAACTATCCATTTAGGAATGACGGGAACACTTAGAATAGCCAAAAAAAATGATTCAAGAAAAAAACATGATCATTTTGAAATTTACCTAAGCAGAAATTTAATATTAAGATTTAATGATCCAAGAAAATTTGGAATGATATTTTATTCTAATAATTCTCCCCTAAAATCAAATAGGTTACTAATTAATTTGGGTCCAGAACCATTAAAAGAAGAATTTAATTGCGAATATTTATACTCAATATCAAGAAATAGAAATGTTTCTATTAAATCTTTACTAATGAATTCGAAAGTTGTTGTAGGGATTGGAAATATTTACGCTTCTGAAGCGTTATTTATCTCCAAGGTAAAACCACAAAAAATTTCAAAAAGATTATCAAAAGAAAATTGTAAAAACATTGTATCTTCTGTAAAAAAAGTGCTTAAAAAAGCAATTAAAAAGGGTGGCTCAACTATTAATGATTATATAAATGTTGACGGCAAAAAAGGATATTTTCAGTATGACTTCAAAGTATATGGCAGAGCTAATTTGCCCTGCCACATTTGTCAAAACAGCATTTCACGAATAAAAATTAATCAAAGATCGAGTTTTTATTGTAAAAAATGCCAGAAATAAATCAATTATTTCTTTTGTTGCTCGTAAAACATTTGATTTAGTCTATGAGAATTTGCATCAGCAGCAGATATAGCTTGCTTAGCTGTCTCTTCAACTAACTCTAGTCTATCTAGTAAAGCTTGATCAGTTGCACAACCTGAAAGCATTACTGCTATTCCAGCAACTAGAAGTGTTTTTATTTTTTTCATTGAAGCCTCCTTATTATTATTTAAGCTTAAATTCCCTTAATGGGATTTTTTACTATATCAAATAAAGTATTTATGTAAAAGCTATATAAAGAAAGTTTGGCAGATTATGTCTACCAAACTAAATACAAACTTTATAAAAGGAGGACTAAATTAAACTTTGAAGATGAAAGCAGTCCTTTGCTTTCAATTCTTTAAAAAACAATTACTTACCTAAAAATTGCTTGTATAAACAAACCGAAGCAATAGACCAAATAATCAACATGATACTAATTTCTAACATAAAAACCTTCCGTGTAAATAATAATAATAATATATAAGAATATTATAATATAAAGATAATATATGTCAACACTTTATTAAAGAATTATTTATACTTTTTTTGAATAGCATGTTTAACATCTGCACTTACAAATTTAGATATGTCCCCACCTAACTCAGCTATTTCCTTTACCAAAGTGGACGATAAAAAAGCATAAGATTCTGAGGGTGTAAGGAATATTGACTCAATGTCATTATTAAGTTTTTTATTCATACTAGACATTTGAAATTCATATTCAAAGTCTGATACAACTCGCAGGCCTCTAAGGATAACTTTAGCTTCCAATTTTTTTGCAAAATCAACTAACAAGCCATTAAATCCAATTACATCAATATTTTCAATGCCCAATAGAGACTTTTTTGTAAGGTCAATTCTCTCTTCTAAAGAAAAAAGAGTGTCTTTTTTAGAATTTTCAGCAACACAAATATAAACTTTATCAAATATATTAGATGCAGCTCTTTGTACCAAATCTTTATGACCATTTGTAAAAGGATCAAAAGTACCGGGATAAACAGCGATATTCATTTTTTGAATTTTCCATTTAAGTTTATATTAAAAAAATTATACCACAGAAATATTATGCTGAAAAAGTAAGTAGGATACTTCACCAGATTTTTTATTTTTAAGTAATTCCCAATTAGTAGGAATATTCTTTAAGAATTCGCAATTTTTTTTATTTGGTATTTCAATATAAATTTTACATTTATCTACAAGATAGTATGAAAGTGAGAGATCGTATATTACTTTGTTAATAATTGTTGATGAAAATGGAGGATCTAAAAAAACTAGACTAATATTTTCTTTTAAATTTTTTACAAAATCCAGAGCGCATGAAGTAAAAATGGAAACATTATTTGCCTCAAGTTCTTCTTTTTGCAAAAAAAGCTGGGCTGAAATGTCATGGTCATTATCTATTAAATAAACCTTTTTTGCTCCTCTAGATGCCGCTTCAAATCCCAATGAGCCACTACCAGCAAATAAATCTAAGCATGTTGAGTCTTTTACATCTCCTTGTATCCAATTAAATAAAGTTTCTTTAATTATATTTTTTGTTGGACGAAGATCATTTTTATCCAAAAAACTTATACTTCTTCCTTTCCAGTTGCCAGATAATATCTTAACTTTTAAATTGAATTTATTATTTTTTCGCTTTTTCATTTCCAACTACCAACGTAGTTAAATTTTTATAATCTATTTCTTCTTGAAAAGCTGTAATAATATCTTTTTTGGTTATTCTTGAAATATTTTCTGTGAATTTGTCTAAATAATCTAAGGGAAGGTCGTAATAATTAATCATTGATAAATAGTTTAATATGTCTGAGTTACTATCAACTCTTAGAGGAAAACCATTTATGATAGCTTCTTTAGCGTGCTTTATTTCTTCTGAACTTGGGCCATTTTCACAGAATTCTTTTAACATTTTTTGGATTAACTGTATTGACACCTGGGCTTGTTCTGACTTCGTTTCAATACCTATAACAAAAGGGCCAATATCTTTCATGGGATATATATAGCTATAAACTCCATATGTATATCCTCTTTTAACTCTAAGTTCTTGCATTAATCTAGCACTAAAACCACTTCCGCCAAATATATAATTTCCTACATATAAAGGGAGATGATTTTCTGAACCCCTCTTTATAGACATACCACCAATATATATATGTGCTTGCTCTGAATTAATTTTTTTGTATACATAATTTTTTTTATTGTTTTTTTTAAGTGGTACTATATTTTCCCTTTTTTTAATATTCTCTCTTTCTAATGACTTTGATATTTTTTCAGAAAGTAAAATAATATCTTTTTTTGGTAATGAGGATACTATTGCAATTTTTGCATTCATATGATTCAAATTATTTCTATAGAAATTTAAAACATCTTTTCTACTAATTTTTTTTATTGCGTTTTTTTCTCCAATTGTAGGAGTGCCATAAACATAATTTTTATAAACTTCTTTAAAAAATAGATTCATAGAAATATCACTTGGATCGGATTCATCTTCAATTATTGAAGATATCGTTCTTTCTTTTTGTAAGCTCACCTCATGTTGAGGAAATATACTATCTGAAAGAATGTTTAAAAATGTCTTTAGTGATGGTTCTAAATACTTTTTATCAGCTAATGATCTTAAAGATACGGATGATTTATCTTTATTTACTGATGTATTGAACACGGCTCCAGTGGACTCAAAAGAAGATGCTATTTCCTCTGAATTCATTTTAGATGTGCCTTCATCCAATAAATTATGAGTTATCATTGACAAACCCTTAACTGTTGCATCCCTATTTGAACCAGCGTCAAAAGTTATCTTAATGTCTATCATAGGTATGTTTTCTGATTGCGAATAAAGGACTTTTATTCCATTTTTTGTCTCGTATTCTAATATTTCTATATTAGCTTGAGTTATATTTGGTATTATCATAATTATTAAAAGATATATTGTTTGAATTGTTTTAATCATCACTATTAACTGTAACTGCTGTTTTTAAATTTGAAACTAAATATTTTCTTGCTACTTCTCTTACCTGTTTAGCAGTAACTGAACCAATCTTTGCAGTATATTTATCTATCAAAGATATATCCCCAATTGATGTTTTAATCATACCCAAAACTCTTGCTTGGTAATCTATCGAATCTCTTTGATAAACTTCTGAGGCTACAACTTGTGCTTTTATTCTGTCTAATTCTTTTTTAGAAACTAAATCTTTTTTTAAGTTATCAATAATTTTTTCAAGCTCAAGCTCAATTAAACTTATCTTTTTTCCTGCCATGGGATTGACATCAATTAAAAATAAAGGATCATTTCTTGAAAACATAGAATAACCAGAGTCTGCGTAACTTGCTATCTTTTTTTCTTTAATAAGAACTTTCTGTAAACGCGAATTCTGACCGCTACTTAAAATTCCTGATAAAACTGACAATGCATAACATTCCCATTCTTCTATTTCTTTATTATTTAAACTAGGCACCTTATAACCCATAATTAAATAAGAGGGTTTATTTGCAATTTTTATTGATATATTTTTCTCGCCAAATTGGAAAGGTTCGTTTCTAATAAATCTCTCATTTATCTTAACTGCTTTTTTATTTCCATAATATTTTTCTAATAAGCTTATAGTCTTATCAAATTCAATGTCTCCAACTATTACTGCTGTTGCATTATTTGGTGCGTACCAATTTTCATACCAATCAGATATATCTTTCTCGGTCATATTTTCTAAGTCTTCCATCCAGCCTATAATTGGATCGTGATAAGAACTATGATTAAATGCACTCGCATATAATTGTTCATAAGCTATACCTTCAGGCTGATCATCTGTTCTCAATCTCCTTTCTTCTTTTATAACCTCTATTTCTTTTAAAAAATCATCTTTTTTTACAACTAAATTGGACATTCTGTCTGATTCTAATTTAATAGCGTATTCTAAATACTGAGAAGGCAAAGTTTGGTAATATGCAGTGTAATCTTTGCTAGTAAAAGCGTTTTCTTTCCCGCCAAGTTTTGAAATAATTTGTGAAAATTTGCCACCTGGATTTTTTTTTGTACCTTTGAACATCATGTGTTCTAGTGCATGAGATATTCCAGTTCTGCCACTTAATTCGTCTGCAGATCCAATCTTGTACCACACATGACTAGTTACAACTGGCGCTCTCTTATCTTTTTTTAAGATAATATTAAGTCCATTATCTAATGTTTTTTCCATAATTTCAGCCCTCACGCTTAACGATACTATAAAAATTAAGATTATATAGATATTTGCTGCAAAGATTTTTTTTAAAATTTTTATAATTTTATTGGAAATCATATGTTAGTTCCTTAAAAATTTTTTTAGATCATATTACTTTAGATCCAAAAACAATATATCATAATGTTTATGATAAGTTTTAACAACATTTGCAAAATATATTCGAAAAATAAGATATTTTATAATGCTAATTTTTCTATTAAAAAAGGCGATTTTGTTTTTCTAACAGGAGAGTCAGGATCAGGAAAAACTACATTTATGCGTCTATTATCTGGATTAGAGAAGCCTGATAAAGGGAGTATCATCGTCAATGATGCTGATATTACAAAATTTAATAAAAAAGAATTATCTGATTATCGAAGAAAAATAGGAATAATAATGCAGAATAATATCTTTATAGAAAATGAAACAGTTAGCTATAATGTATCTTTACCTCTCCTACTTGAAGGAGAAAGTCAAGTTTCCGAAAAAATTGAAGCTATACTGGACCTGGTAAATTTAGATAAAAAAATCTATAACTCTATTAAAAGTCTTGCAGCTGGAGAGAGGCAAAGGGTAGCTATCGCTAGAGCTATTATTGATAGCCCTGATATAATTCTTGCAGATGAACCAACAAATAATCTTGACCAAAAATTATCGGAAGCTGTTATGAAAATGTTAATTCAATTAAGCAAATATGGGACCACTGTCATAGTTACAACTCACGAGTTATCATTGGCCAAAAAATTAAAACAAAATATTTTAAGTATTAATAATGCAGAGATTATCTAAAACAAAAAATATTAGAGGCATAGTTTATTTTATCAAACATAATGCTCAATGTATAAACAGCAGTTTTTGTTTTATAATTGATAATCCTTTAAGATATATATTTTTTATTATTCCCCTATCTATTTGTTTTTTTCTAGTATTAGTATCTTATAACTCACAAAAAATTATTGAAAATAATTTCAAGGATAGCCATGAGAGAATTATTATTTTTTTAAAAAATAATGTTAGCCCTAAAGATATCAATACTATTGAAAACGAACTTGTAAATAAATTTAATATAATTTCTTTTAAATATTTTAGTGAGGAAGAATCTTTAGAGTTATATAAAAAAATTAATGAAAAAAACGATATTACTAAAAACCTTGATTACAATCCTCTTCCTAAAACTATTATTATTAAGAAAAATATTAAAGATTCAGATGCAGATGGTTTAAGTAATTTTTTAGAGAATAATAGGTTTGTTGATTATTTTAATTCTAATATTATTTATCTTAAAAGAATTTTTTATTTTAAGGATATATTGTTAAATTTATTACTTTTCTCTATTTTCTTCTTTTTATTTATTTTAATTATTTTTATTAATTATTATACAAAAATCGAAATTTCCTCAAATAAAAATAAAATATCTATTCTTTATATGTTAGGTGCTAGAATTTCCTACATTCGAAGAGAATATATATATTTGCCAATTCTATCTGGGCTTATTTGTTGTCTAATTGGTTTCATATTTTATAAATTTTTTTATTATTTTTTTACTATCTTATTAAATGAAATCTTAACCTCTTTTGAGATCTCTTCTTCTCTATTAAGTATATCTTTTGTAGAGGGCACATTAAGTTCTCTCTTAGTTATTATAATATTTGTAATTATTAGTATTTTTACTATTAATAGTTATATTAATAAGACTTTAGATTTATAAAGTATTGTTTTTTATAGATATTTTTGACGATATTGAAAATACTTAGCACTCTAGTATAATGAGTGCTAATTAAAAGTTACTTAGTTATTATGAAAACAAGAAATTACAACAATGTTGCTTTGCCTTCATGTACAGGAAGCATAGATACTTACATAAATCATGTAATGAATATTCCAATTCTATCTACAGAAGAAGAAGTTGCGCTTGCTAAAGACTTAAACAATGCAAATGATCTAGATGCAGCAAAAAAATTAATTATGCATAATTTAAGGTATGTTGTTTACATAGCTAAGAGCTATTCCGGATATGGGTTAAATCTTAATGATTTAATTCAAGAGGGTAACATAGGCTTAATGAAAGCAGTAAAGAAATATGATCCAGAAAAGAATCTTAAACTTATTACATTCGCAATTTATTCTATAAAATCTGAAATACATGAGTTCGTTATAAAAAATTGGAAAATTGTCAAAATAGCTACCACAAAAGCACAAAGAAAATTGTTCTTCAATTTGAGATCAAAAAAAAATAGTTTTTCTAATTTAAACTCTGAGGAAGCAACTTTGATCGCTAAAGATCTTGGTGTGGATACTCAGGACGTAATTGAAATGGAAAAACGAATGTACAATTCTGATTTAGCAATTGAAGATAAGGATGAGGATAATTTCTCTCCAACTCTATACTTAAAAAGTAATGAGCCCCAACCCGATGAAATTTTAGAAAACAATGAAAAAAATTTACTTTCAAGTAAGCTTTATGAAGTCGTTAATAATCTTGACGAAAGAAGTAAAGATATAATTCAAAGTAGATGGTTATCACAAAATAAATCAACATTGGAAGATCTTTCGCTTAAATATGGAATTTCTAGAGAAAGAGTAAGACAAATTGAAAATGAATCTATATTGAAGCTTAAAAAAAGTTTTTAATATCCATAATCAAAACTAAATATCTGTCAGATATTAAAAAACCAAAAAGAGCTGATAAATATATAATTGAATAATTAAATATTTTATTGGCTAAAAAATTATTTTTTGAAATCTGCATCTTTAAAACATAAAAGATGAATATTAAATTCAAAATCAGTACTCCAGCAAGGTAAAAGTAGCTAGAGAAATTAATAATAAATGGTAAAAAACTCACGATTGTAAGCATTAAAGTATATAGCGTGATGTGAACCCTTGTATACTGCTCTCCATGGGTAACTGGTAACATTGGTATTTTAGCTGCAAAATATTCTTCTTTTCTATAAAGAGCAAGTGCCCAAAAGTGTGGTGGAGTCCATGTAAATATTATTAAAAATAGTATTATGGCTATTAGATCTATTTGGCCAGTCATAGCAGTCCACCCTAATAATGGTGGTGTAGCTCCAGCTGCTCCACCTATAACTATATTTTGCGGAGTACTTCTTTTTAAATAGAGT
Organism: Thiothrix sp.; assembly: GCA_038141665.1. Taxonomy (GTDB): domain Bacteria; phylum Pseudomonadota; class Gammaproteobacteria; order Poriferisulfidales. The sequence continues at coordinate 894,948 of JAYQIN010000002.1, read as the reverse complement.
GTATATATAAATGCATATCCAATTAAGGAGCCAAATGTTAGCCAAGCTGTTAGAGTATTTATATAATAATATAAAATAAAAAAACCAGTACTTGCCATTAAGAAAGAATATGTAACAACATTCTTTGTTGACAAAACTCCTGTGACTAATGGTCTTCTTTTTGTTCTTTGCATCAAGCTATCAATTTTTTGATCTAATAATTGATTTATTGACCCTGCTGACAAAGACATTAAAGCAATTCCCAAGTTACCTAATATTAGTATTTCGAAAATTTAGTCTTAATGGGTCAGCTAGGAGCATCCCGATAAAAGATGTAAAAATCATTAACAATACAACTTTTGGTTTCGAGGAATCTAAATAAGCTTTATAGGTTTTATAATTAAACATAGAAGAACCTATAAGTTATTTTTTATAGATTTAATCAAATACAATTGCGTTATCAAACACATTAATAATAATGCTGCATTACCATTATGTGCTACTGCTATATATATCGGTAAACCCAACTTAACATTTAAAATACCTAATAAAATCTGAAGAAATAAGAAAAATATTAATAAAAAAGATAATATTTTTTGATAAGTAATTTTAATTGTTCTAAAAGATATAAATGAAAAGTATATAACCATTGCAGCAACAATTATTGCCCAAGCACGATGAGTAAAATGAATAGCAACTCTTGCAGGGCTATCTAGCCTTCCAAATTCATAATTTAAATCTGTAGCAAGCTCTACAATAAATGCATTGTAGAAGTCCATATGTGGCCACCATGAATTATTACAGCGTGGAAAGTCTGCACATGCCAATGCAGCGTAGTTTGTACTCGTCCAACCACCAAGCATAACCTGAATTATTAAAGCTACTAGTGTCGAATATCCGAAAAATGATAACAAATTAATTTTTTTTAGAGATATATTTGGAAATATTTCATTTTCGTTAAAATAATTATATTTATTATACCTTAAAAATAATAACCATAATAAAGATATGATCGATAATCCTCCAACAAGGTGCATCATAACAATTAATGGTTGCAATTTTAGTGTTACAGTAAATGCTCCTAAAGCAGCCTGCATGATTACTAATATAGATATTACTAATGAAAGTTTAAAAAGTTTGTTTGTATTAACTTTATAAAATAAAAGAGTAATAATAAATATAAAAATACCTAAAGCACCTGCGATATACCTATGTATCATTTCCTTCCAAGCTTTACCTATATCTACACTCCAACCTTTGAAATCATTTTCAGCGCTCAATATTTCAGCTGTATTATCTGGAACTCCGAGTAAAACACCATAACAACCTGGCCAATCTGGACAGCCTAACCCTGCGTGGGAAAGCCTTACATATGCACCTAGAGTTATAACTGTGAAAGTTACTGTTATAACAAATAGCAAATAGTAATTAATTTTCTTAATCATATTTTAACCAATTCTTGAAATCCTAAGTATTTTTTTTATATCTTTTTTTAATCCTTTAGCACTGAAATCTTTATCGTAATATATGAAAATATTGCCCAATGGATCAATAATATATAAATGATTTTTTTCTAATTTTTTAAAGAAATCACGATTTAGTACTTTTAATAATTTAATCTTATTATATTTTTTTATAATTTTTTGATTATCACTATTTTCAAAATTGTTATTAGCTACGAGTATATTTTTAATCCTAGACCTTTCTCTACCAACAGACTCCCTAACTTGTTGCATCATATATAATGTAGCTTCACACAATAGATCGCAGGTTTCATTTTCATAGACATACATAAAAGTCCATTTTTTATCCTTCAGAATATTATCAAAATCATCTTTTTTTGAAAGAGTAATTACTGGATTTATTAAATTTCCATTTGATTTTGGTTCTGCAACAGGAATGAAATCACTATACTTATACATAAATGTTGCAAGCATTAATGGTCCTGCAAATGATAAGATTATTAGCAAGAGGTATAATCTAGTTTTTATCAAAGAAAAATATTCAATTTTTTTGCTCATCTTTTTTTCTCTTAAAAAATATTAATGTCAAGATTATTAATGCTATTGCCATAGCAAACCATTGAAACGCATAAGCTAAATGCTTACTACTGGACATTGATATAATTTCCCAACTTCTATCAAAACCAAATCTATTGTCTGGCCCCAAACGAAACACAACTCCTGAAACTAGAAAATTTTTTTCATCAATTGTCTCCATAATTTCTTCAAAATTTAATGCCTGAATCAACCTTGGCCAATTTTCATCTGTTGAAATTTCTCCAATAGTATAACTCTTCTCTCTAGGGTAAATATACCCGTTAATTTCTTGTACATTTTTATCAATATTTTGATTATTAAGAAATTCAAAATTTTTATGTATATTTTTCCTGCTGCCTTTCATCTCAATCCATCCTCTATCAACAGCTATAATTTCATTGGTTGGATAAAGACTAAAAAGACTAATTACATTAAAACCAGGCTTTTTATTTTTTATTTTATTATCTATTAAAAAAGTTTTATTAATATAGCTACCAGTTAATTTATATTTTTTATAATATGTACTAGTAATGTCAATATTCAAAAAGCTATCTAATTTTTCTGAATCAAGTGATTGTCTTTCCGAATAAAGATTGACTATTCTATCCTTTTCTTCTGCTCTATCTAATTGCCAAAATCCTAAAGATAAAAATAAGGATATACACAAAACAAAAATAATGCTAGAAAGTAGTTTAAGTTTCATAAATAAAAAAATTAATTATGTTTAAAACAATATTTTTATTTTTGTTTGTGCTAATAATAATAAGTTTATTTAGTTCATTATTTTTTTTAGTAAAAGACAAAGGTAATAAAAAAAGAGTGGTCAACGCACTTAAAGTTAGAATAGGATTATCAATACTTTTATTTATCATACTCATTTTTATGTATATGAATGGCTATATTCAACCACATGGTATTGGAAAATAGTTATACCCAGTATACAAATATAAATAATCCTAACCATACAACATCAACAAAATGCCAGTACCATGCAACTGCTTCAAAGGCAAAATGATTTTTTGGGTTAAAATGACCATATATTGATCTGCCAAGAATAACCAGTAACATAATTGTTCCAATTGTTACATGAAAACCATGAAATCCGGTCAACATAAAGAATGTAGAACCATATATTCCACTGCCCATATTTAAATTTAAATCATTAAATGCATGCCCATATTCTAGAGCCTGAAAGTACATAAATATAGCACCTAATGCTACTGTTAATGCTAATCCAATAATTAATTGTTTTCTTTTCATTTCTTTTAACGCATGATGCGCCCATGTCAATGTTACCCCACTAGTCAGTAGTATGGCTGTATTTATTGCTGGCAATCCCCAAGCTCCCATAGTTTTAAAAGCCCCACCTATCTCAGCTGGACCATTTGCAGTAGAGGGCCATACATTCTCGTATTCAGGCCATAAGAAGGTGTTTGTTACAAGCCCGCTACCCTCGCCACCTAACCAAGGTAGTGAATATGTCCTAACATAGAATAATGCCCCGAAAAATGCTGCGAAAAACATAACTTCTGAGAAAATAAACCAGATCATTCCCATGCGAAATGATGTATCAACCTGGTCGTCGTACATCCCTTGTTCACTTTCATTTATTACAGTACTAAACCAACCAACCATCATATAAACTACTAAAGCTAAACCAATAGCCAATATATATTTGCCAATATCATTGCCATTTAATAATGACGATCCACCTACCATTGCTGTACACACACCAATAGTTGCTATAATTGGCCACTTACTGCCATGCGGAACATAATAACTTCCTGATTCAGACATCACATCTCCTTATTTTTTAAATTATTTTTTTTTAGAAACGTTTAAAGATTCAAAAAATGAATACGACAACGTAACTGTTTTTATTCTATTTGGTAATTTCTCATCTATTGCAAAATATAAAGGTAGTTTTACAACTTCTCCGGGTTTAAAGGTTTGCTGCTCAAAACAAAAACACTCTATCTTTTTTAAATATCTTGATGCCTCATTTGGAGACACACTAGGAATTGCTTGCCCAACAATTTCTGAGTTTGTTTTATTTGTTGCAATATACATAGTACTATAAACTTTCCCTGGCGAAATTGTCATTTCGAATTCTGAAGGCTTAAATGTAAGCTTGTTATCATTTGATTGATGGGCAATAAATTGAATATTTAGTTTTTCGGTACTCACACTTTCAGGATATGACTCAACTTTTTCTTTTAAATTTGATGTATTTCCATTAAGTCCGGTAACGTCACATATAACGTTATATAAAGGAATTAAAGCAAATGAAAATAAAAACATTGAAAAACAAATAAAAATAAGTTTTTTAGCTGTTTTTATATTCAATTTTTTTTCATTCATATCAAATTACCTGCTAGACATTATAAAGTAAAAGCCAACATAAATTATAAGTGCAATTACAATAAGTGTGATTGTTGTAACTTTAACCTTTTGTTTAATCTCCAAAAATATCTCCTAACTAATTCAATTGCTATTTAATAACAGGTGGTGTGTTAAAAGAATGATATGGAGGAGGAGACGATAATGTCCACTCTAACCCTTCAGCACCTTCCCATACTTGATCTGTTGCTTTACTACCACCTTTTATAGTTTTAATTATAATGTATAAGAAAATTAGCTGTGCAAATCCAAAACCAAAAGCACCTATACTTGCAATCATATTATAATCTGCAAATTGTAAAGAGTAGTCTGGTATTCTTCTTGGCATACCAGCTAAGCCTACAAAATGCATTGGGAAGAATGTCAAATTCACAAAGAATGTTGAAAGCCAAAAATGTATTTTACCAAGTGTCTCTGGATACATATTGCCTGTCCATTTTGGAAGCCAAAAATAACATGCCGCCATTATCGCAAATATAGATCCAGGCACTAGAACATAATGGAAATGAGCAACTACAAAATAAGTGTCATGGTACTGAAAATCTGCTGGTGTAATTGCAAGCATCAACCCTGAAAAACCACCAATTGTGAACATTACTATAAAACCTATAGCAAAGAGCATTGGAGTTTCAAACGTCATTGCTCCTTTCCACATTGTGGTGACCCAATTAAATACCTTTACACCTGTTGGAACAGCAATCAACATTGTCGCAAACATAAAGAAGACTTCTCCAGCTAAAGGCATACCAACTGTAAACATATGGTGGGCCCAAACTATAAATGATAAAAACGCGATTGAAGCTGTTGCATAAACCATAGAGCTGTAACCAAATAATGGTTTACGAGCAAATGTTGGAATTATCGCTGAAACAACTCCAAAAGAAGGTAATATAAGAATATATACTTCTGGATGACCGAAAAACCAAAAAATATGCTGGAACATTACTGGATCGCCACCACCTGCCGCATTAAAAAAGCTAGTGCCAAAAAACTTATCTGTTAGTAACATAGTTACACCGCCAGCTAGAACTGGCATAACAGCAATCAATAAGAATGCAGTAATTAACCAGGTCCAAACAAATAGTGGCATTTTCATTAATGTCATTCCAGGAGCTCTCATATTTAAAATAGTTGCTACAATATTAATTGCCCCCATGATTGAGGATAGTCCCATAAAATGTATAGCAAATATTAAAAATGGAAACGCATCACCTGTTTGAAGACTTAAAGGTGGGTACAATGTCCAACCGCCTGCTGGTGCGCCACCATCCATCCATAAAGTAGATAAAAGCATTGAAAATGCAAAAGGCATAATCCAAAAACTCCAATTATTCATTCTTGGTAAAGCCATATCCGGACCACCAATCATTATAGGAATCATCCAATTTGCCAAACCTGTAAAAGCTGGCATTACGACTCCGAATATCATGACTAGAGCATGCATTGTAGTCATAGAATTAAAAAATTGAGGGTCAACGAACTGCAAGCCTGGCTGGAAAAGTTCAGATCTGATAACTAAAGCCATTAGCCCACCGATAAAAAACATAATCATTGCAAACCATAGATATAGAGTTCCTATATCTTTGTGGTTAGTTGTAGTTATCCATCTCATAATTCCTGATGGATGTTCATCGTGATGTGCATCTTTTACAACCGAACTCATAATACTTCTCCCTTATTTATTGATTTTGGCAACGTCAGCAGTTTTTGCTTTATTGGCATTGGCTAACCATTCTTCATATTCTTTCTCTTCTACAGCCTTTATGACGATTGGCATAAAACCGTGATGCCTCCCGCATAATTCAGCGCATCTACCTCTATAAATTCCTGGCTCATTAATTACTACAGACATTTCGTTAATAAAGCCAGGTATAGCATCTTTTTTTAATGCAAGATCAGGAACCCACCACGCATGTAATACATCATTTGAAGTTAGTAGAAATCTAATTTTTTTATTAATCGGCAAAACAAGTTGCTTATCTACCTCTTGAAGGTAATTAACATTCTTTGTCTCTTTATTGTAAATCTCATTATATGGAGTAGATAATTTACTGTAAAATGATACATCTGTATTTAGATACTCATACTCCCACAACCATTGATACCCAGTTATTTTTATATGTATTTCAGAATCACTGTGATCGTACATTTTTATTAGTGTTTTTGTTGCAGGAACTGCCATACCGATCAAAATTACAAAAGGTACAATTGTCCACAAAAATTCAAGCTTTGTACTCTCGTGAAAAGTTGCTGGCTTAACACCTTTTGATTTTCTGTGCATTAAAATCGACCAAAACATCGCGCCAAATACTATTACGCCAATTACAACGCATATCCACAAAATTAGCATATGTAATCCAAAAACTTCTTGGCTTAAATCAGTAACACCTTCAGGCATGTTGAGATCTAACCAGCCAGCGTTCGCTACATTGTAGGAAAAAAGTAAAGTTATAAGCGAAATCAAATTTTTAATTAAAAACATCTTAATACTTGCTCCTTGTATATTATTACCACACATTATTCTTTAGCATTTTGGCTAATTTTATTCTTTCTTCATCAGTTAATAATGCACCAATTTCCATCTCTCTACCCGCAGATCTAAGTAACAACTTATGCGGATAACCATTTTTTATAGGCTTATCTAATATAAATTTTGCCCAATATTTATTACAGTCAAACACTTTCTTTGTTCTCATTTTAATCAAAGAAACTGAAACCTTATTATCATCAATTTTTACAATTTCACATTGAGAATTTTTTATATAACAGTATGTAAGTGCTGAACCTAACAGAAGCATCTCAAGTCCTGCAAATGGAATTATCATCCACATGCCAACCATTGCAAATGAAATGGCTATTATGAAAGAAATAGAAAAAAGTATGAAAAAGAATATCTTATTGCCTCTCCATGATAATGAGCTATTTGGCCTTATAATAAATTCTTTAAAATCCCCTTCTATATACTGAATCATAATACAACATATCTATTATTTAATGGCGCCAGTATACTAAATTAGGCTTTAATAATATAGTGTACAAAACAAAAAAAAGCGCAATTTATCTACTTATTTACTGTACTCTAAAATATTGTCCATTTTTTTCCAGGCTGAGCCGTAAATTACCTCGTAAGTTGCTGGCAAATAGCCTAATTTTGTCCTAAATTTTTCATATTCCTGGTACATTGCTTTCATTCTTTGATTGCCTAATAAGGGAACTTTGCTTGTATTTTCATGGAAGACTTTTGAGCCAATATTTTTTAAATCTTTTTGCAGTTGAATCACATTTTCATACTGAATAATAATTTTTTCTGTATCCAAAACAGAATCCATAAAATTTAAACTTTGCATTAAATCTCCAATATCATGCATATCGTAAAAATCATTCACATGTTTTTGGCTATCTATTTGTGCCCATGCAGATCTTAGCTCTATTAAAGTATCTGGTCCGTAAGTTGAAAATAAAAATAACCCGCCAGGTTTTAATACTCTATATATTTCCTTAAAAGATGATTGTATATCTAGTTCCCAGTGTAAAGCTGATGAGGAAAATACAAAATCAAAAGAACTATTTTCGAAAGGTATATTTTTAAAATTTGCACAAACAGAAGATAAATTTTTATTATCAAGAATACTATCACTCAATGATTCTGAAGAATGATCAATCATAATGAATTCTGCATTAGGATAAATTTCTAATAGACTTTTTGTACTTAATCCAACTCCGGAACCTAAATCAATAACTCTTCGTGGAATGAAATTTATAAAAGATAATCTCTCAATTAATCTATCAATAATTTCTTTCTGCACAATTGCAGAGTTAATATACTTTTCTGAAATATGCTTATTTATTTTTTTCATATGTAACTTTTTAGAACCTTATAAAAATCTTCTGGATTGGTTACAAAGGGTATATGTGATGAGTTACTTAAAATTTTCACTCTGGATAATGGCTCCGAGATCCTAAGAAAAGATCTTATATTAGGAGGAGTAATAATATCTCTATCACCGTAAATATATAAATTTTCAACATCTTTATCTTTGCCCTTTTCATAATTTATATATTCTGATTTTTCTAAAATATCCAGTGCTATGGATAATTTTTTTATTTCAACTTCGCTCATAGAATTTAAATGTAAGATAATTTCTTTATACATTTTCGCTTTACTTTTAAAATCTCCCAATATAAATAAATAAAAATTCTTTAAAGTTTTTGAAAAATTTTTTTCTAAATTACTTTTTAGCTCTTGAATTGTACTTTTTTCAAAACCATATTTCCAAACTTTTGTCTTCATAAATTTTGGCGAATAAGATACATAAACTTTTTTAATAGAATTTTTTTTATCTAAAATTTCAATTTCTTTTGCTAGATGACAACCCAAAGACCATGAGATTATTAAATCAACATTATTATGATCATTTAATACTTGAATAGCTGACTTTTGTATATCGCCACCAGAGATCTCACAATAATCATAAAAATTTAAAAAAAAACAATTTTCAATAGGCATATATGATTTTGCAAATTTTTCCCATATTTTATGGTTAAAACCCCAACCATGTATGAATAATATTTTTTTATATTTTTCTTTAATTTTATCTTTATAATCATTCATAATAATTTAAAAACATTATAAATTTTTGAGGACAAATTGGATAATATTTTCATTTCTTTTACTCTCTTGGCAATTTTTAGCTATACAGTTGGGTCTTTAAATAGCTCTATAATATTTTCTAAAATTTTTAAAATGCAAGACCCAAGAAGTTATGGTTCAAAAAACCCGGGAGCGACAAACATATTAAGAACAGGAAATAAAATATTAGCTGCATCTATATTAATAATTGATATTTTAAAAGGTCTTTTCCCAACTTTATTAGCTTATTACTTTCTAGAAAACATACTTTATATTCAAATTATAGGCATAATTGCTGTAATTGGCCATATATTCCCAGTATTTTACAATTTTAAAGGGAGGTAAAGGAGTAGCTACAGCTTTTGGGAGCAATATTAGGATTAGACATTATTCTAGGATTTATATGTTTATTTACATGGTTAATAACAGCATTTCTATTTAGGTACTCGGCTTTATCTGCTATAGTCACATTTACTTTTTTACCTATTTACACATGGTTAAGTTATGAAAGCATAGTGATAACTTCTGTATATTTAGTTTTATCAATTATAGTAATATATAAGCACAAAACTAATATAAAGAACCTTTTAAATAACGAAGAAACAAAGATTGGCAAAAACAATAAATAATAATAGAAAAGACATGGCAAATGCTATAAGAGCTTTGTCTATTGATGCTATAGATAAAGCAAAATCTGGACATCCTGGTATGCCGCTTGGAATGTCAGATATAGCTCAAGTTTTATGGAATGATTATTTTAAACATAATCCAAAAAACCCAAACTGGATCAATCGTGATAGATTTGTTCTCTCAAATGGTCATGGCTCAATGTTGCTATACAGCTTATTGCATTTAACAGGCTATGATCTGAGCTTAGAGGAAATTAAAAATTTTAGGCAGCTACACTCAAAAACACCGGGTCATCCTGAGTCACATCTAACTGACGGCGTTGAAACTACGACCGGGCCACTGGGGCAAGGCCTTGCAAATGCCGTAGGAATGGCAATAGCTGAGAAAACATTGGCATCTCAGTTTAATAAAGACAGTTCGAAGATAATCGATCATTATACGTATGTTTTTACAGGAGATGGATGCTTAATGGAAGGAATTTCACATGAAGTTTGCTCTTTGGCTGGCACTTTAAGCCTGAATAAATTAATAGTTTTTTATGATGATAATGGCATTTCAATTGATGGGGAAGTTGGCGGCTGGTTTACTGACGATACAGTGAAAAGATTTGAATCTTATAATTGGAATGTAATAAAAGATGTTGATGGTCACTCTCCGCAAGACCTCAAAAATGCAATTGATAACGCGTTAGAGTCCAAAAACAAGCCAACTCTAATTTGTTGTAAAACAAAAATTGGCTTTGGTTCTCCAAATAAAGAAGGAAAAGAAAGTTCACATGGTGCACCTCTAGGCATTGAAGAAACAGACTTAACAAAAAAAAATATTGGTTGGGATTTTGGAGCTTTTGAAGTGCCAAAAGATATTTATGATGCCTGGGATTATACAAAAAAAGGTCAGGAGCTTGAAAATACTTGGAGCGCAGAATTTGAGAACTATAAAAATAAGTATCCTGAAGAAGCCAGTGAGCTTCAAAGAAGAATTGCTTCAGATTTACCAAAGGAATGGTTAGAAAAATCTCAAGCATATTTAAAATTATGCAACGAAAAAGAAGAAGTTATTGCAACAAGAAAAGCGTCACAAAATTGTATAGAAGCCTACGCAAAGATATTGCCAGAAATGATAGGTGGTTCAGCAGATCTAGCAGCCTCAAATTTAACATTATGGTCTGGATCAAAAGAAATAAAAGAAAATACCAATGGTAACTATATTAACTATGGAGTTAGAGAGTTTGGAATGTCAGCTATTATGAATGGTTTGAGTTCGTACGGAGGATTTATTCCATACGGAGGAACTTTCCTAACTTTTTGTGATTACTCAAAGAATGCCATACGAATGAGTGCAATAATGAAACTAAAAAATATTTTTATTTTCACTCACGACTCAATTGGTCTAGGAGAAGATGGTCCGACTCACCAAGCAATAGAACAAACAAATAGTCTAAGAGACATTCCAAATAATACAGTTATACGACCATGTGACACTTTGGAAACAGCTTTTGCTTGGAAATATGCAATAGAAAATAGTTCTGGGCCAACCTGCTTAATATTATCAAGACAAAACTGTGATTTTCAAAAAAGAAGTGCAGAACAAATCGCATTAATTAATAAAGGTGCTTACATACTTAAAGACACAAAAAAAATAGATATAATTCTTATCGCTACAGGTAGCGAAGTAGGAATAACAATCCAAGCAGCAAATGAATTAGAAAAAGAAGGTATTGGCGTAAGAGTTATATCGATGCTATCAACAGAAATTTTTGATAGCCAGAGCAATGATTATAAGGAAGAAATACTTCCTTCTAAAATAGAAAAAAGAATTTCAATAGAGGCAGGATCAACTTCTTCTTGGTATAAATATCTGGGCATAAATGGACGAGCTATTGGAATAAATTCTTTTGGCGAATCTGCGCCTGGTGGAGAGCTGTTAAAATATTTTGGTTTTACATCACAAAATATCGTAGAACATGCTGAAATAATGGTTAAGCAAAAATAAATATAGGACATATAAAATGACGATTAATATTGGAATAAATGGATACGGAAGAATTGGAAGAAATATTCTTAGAGCTCTGTATGAGTCAAAAGATCACAATGAATTAAAAATTGTTGCTATTAATGATGTTGGCGACAACTCAGTAAGTGCACATTTAACAATGTATGATTCGGCACATGGAAAATTTAATAAAGAAGTAAGGGCTGATGAAAACTTTATGTATGTAGGAAATGACAAAATCAACATTACATCGGAAAGAGATCCAAGTAAAATTGATTGGTCGAAGTACGGTGTCGATGTTGTTTACGAATGTACTGGAAAATTTAATTCAAAAGAACAAACAGAAATTCATTTAAAAAATGGTGCAAAAAAAGTAATAATATCTGCGCCTGGGAAAAATGTTGACGCAACAATAGTATTTGGTGTTAACGAAAATATTTTATCTAAGAATCATACTATAATTTCTAATGCATCTTGCACAACAAATTGCATTGCTCCAGTTATAAAAGTCTTGAATGACAATATTGGTATTGAGCACGGATTAATAACTACTATTCATTCTTTTACAAATGATCAAAGACTTACTGATGCAAATCACAAGGACATAAGAAGGGCAAGAGCAGCATCAATGTCCATGATACCAACAAAAACAGGTGCGGCAAAAAATGTTGGGCTGGTTATACCAGAATTACAAGGCAAGCTTGATGGACATGCTGTTAGAATTCCTACAGTAAATGTTTCAGTTGTTGATCTTGTGGTTAGAACAAAAAAAAGCACATCAATAGAAGAAGTTAATGAAATATTGTTGAACGCTTCAAAAAATGAAATGAAAGATATAATTGAATATAATGAAATACCTTTAGTATCTACTGATTTTAATCATAATCCTTCCTCTGCTATATATGATTCAAATCTCACGAAAGTTATGAGTGAAAAACTTTTAAAGGTTTATGTTTGGTATGACAATGAATGGGGTTTTTCAAATAGAATGCTTGATGTAACTTTATCCTTAATGAATGCAAAGTAATGCAGATATATAACGAACTTGTCAACATAGATATAAAAAATAAAAATATATTAATTCGTGAGGATCTAAATGTTCCAATAAAAGATAATAAAATAACGAATGACACTCGAATTAGAGCGGCAGTTCCCACAATTAATTATGCTTTATCCAAAGGCGCTAAAATTTCAATTATTTCACATCTAGGAAGGCCAACCGAAGGTAAATTTGACTCCAAATACAGTTTAAAATTAGTTGCTGAAAGATTATCAGAAATTTTAAACAAAGAAGTTTTTTTTGAAGAACAACCATTAAATATAAAATCACCTGAATATAAAAATGACCTAACTTTATATGAAAATACGAGATTTCTTGCAGGAGAAAAGTCTGGGGATGAAAATCTTGCAAAAAAAATGATAAAAAATTGTGATGTATTTGTAATGGACGCCTTTGGAGCCTCGCATAGAAAACATGCTTCAACATATACAGTTTCGAAACATGTTCCAATATGTTGTGGTGGATTACTTTTGATCAATGAAATAAGAAATATAGAAAAATTTTTCGAAAATCCAAAAAAACCTATACTTGCAATCATAGGAGGAGCAAAAGTATCTACAAAATTAAATATATTAGAAGAACTTATTAAAAAAGTAGATACGATAATTCCAGGGGGAGGAATAGCAAATACATTTTTACTTAGCTCGGGCTTACCTATTGGAAAATCTTTAGCTGAAGAAAATATGCAAACAGATGCTTTAAAAATATCTGAATTAGCACGAGAAAACGAAGTATATATTTCTCTTCCAAAAGATGTGATCTCTGAAAACGGTAAATCTATTTTGAATAAAGATGTTTCTGATGTTTTGAAAGAAGACGTGATTAAAGATATTGGCATAAAAACATCAAGAATATATGAAAAATTAATTGAAGAAGCTGGTACAATATTATGGAATGGTCCTGTTGGAGTTTTTGAAAATACTTTATTTGAAAATGGAACAAAAATAATTGCTAAATCAATAGCAAAAACAAAAGCTTTAACAATTGCTGGTGGTGGAGATACAATATCAGCCATTGAAAAATTCACTAATATTAATGAATTAGACTATGTTTCTACTGGAGGAGGCGCTTTTTTAGAATTCCTTGAAGGTAAAAAATTACCAGGAATAGAAATAATCAAGAAAATATGACAGCTATAAATGACAATATTTACAGACAAACCAAGATTGTTGCTACTCTTGGACCATCTACATCCTCAAAAGAAGCTATTGAGGGTTTGATAGATGCAGGAGTAGATGTTGTAAGATTAAATTTTTCTCACGGGGATAAGAACTCTCACATAGAAAGAGCAAAATTAGTTAGAAAAGTTGCTGAAGAAAAGCATTATCATGTCGGTATTATTGGTGATCTTCAAGGGCCAAAAATAAGAATCACAAAATTTATCAACTCAAAAATTGAATTAAAAAATGGGTACAAGTTTACTATTGATGATAAACATCCATTTGATGCAGGTACACATGAAATTGTAGGCACAACTTACGAAAATCTATATAAGCAACTTAAAACTGACGATATTTTATTATTAGATGATGGGAGAATAGAATTAAAAGTAGAAAAAATATCTGGAAGTAAAATAATAACAAAAGTTATGCATGGTGGTCTTTTATATGATTCAAAAGGTTTAAACAAAAAAGGTGGCGGCTTATCTGCATCCGCAATAAGTGATAAAGATTTAAATGATATAAAAACAGCTGCTGAAATTGGTGTTGATTATCTTGCAGTATCTTTTGCAAGAGAGGCAAAAGATATAGATTTAGCGAAAAAATTACTTAGTGAAGCAGGAAATCAAGGTGGAATAATAGCAAAAATAGAAAGAGCTGAAGCTTTAGAAAATATAGATGAAATCATAGATGTTTCTGATGCGATAATGATTGCTAGAGGTGATCTTGGTGTAGAGATTGGAGATGCACAACTTCCAGCAGTTCAAAAAAATCTTATTAAAAAAGCTAGAAAAAAAGATAAAGTAGTTATTACCGCAACTCAAATGATGGAATCTATGATTACAAATTCTATGCCCACTAGAGCAGAAGTATTTGATGTTGCAAATGCAGTTATAGACGGAACAGATGCAGTTATGTTATCAAGTGAAACTGCTATGGGAGATCATCCTGTAGAAGCAGTTGAAGCTATGAGTAGAATATGTGAAGGCTCTGAAGGACAAAGTCCTGTGTCAGTAATAGATTCAGATTATTCTATTGATTGTATCAAAGTTGACAGAGGAATTGCCATGGCGTGTATGCTAACTGCAGATAATTTAAATGCTGTAGCTATTGCAGCGTTAACTGAATCTGGTTCTACAGCATTATGGATGTCGAGAATTAACCACAGAGTACCTATATTTGCTTTGACCACACACACAGGCACTTTAAGAAAAGTAAACCTATATAGGGGTGTCTACCCTGCAAGAATTAAAACAACAGATACAACTCATGCTACTGTAAATAAAGATGTAGTAGATGTTTTATCAAAACTAGGTATTGCAAAAAAGGATGATTTAGTAATAATAACCAAAGGTGACTTAGCTGGTTTAAGTGGCGGAACAAATGCAATGAAAGTCGTGAAAGTTGGCCATTTAGTCGATAACTAAATAAAGATAAATCTTCTATGGATAAAAATTTATTAAATAAAATTGCAATAAAAATGGTAGCAGATTCAAAAGGGATTCTTGCTATGGATGAAAGCCATGGTACTTGTAAAAAGAGATTTGATGCTCTTAATATTGATTCCACTGAAGAAAATAGAAGATCATATAGAGATATGCTTGTTTCCGCAGAATCGTTATCAGATTATATTTCAGGAGCAATTTTATTCGATGAAACCATTAGGCAAAAAACCTCGCAATCATTACCTTTTCCAGAGTATTTAGATAAAATTGGTATTATCCCAGGAATTAAAGTAGATACTGGAGCCAAAGAATTCTCTTGTCACCCTAATGAAAAAATAACAGAGGGTCTTGATAATCTTCCAAATAGAATGGAAGAGTACAGTTTACTAGGTGCTAAGTTCGCAAAATGGAGGGCTGTAATAACTATTGGTGATAAAATACCTACTAACGCTTGCATGATTGCTAATTCTCATGCCTTAGCAAGGTATGCTAGCATATGTCAAGAAGCGAATATTGTGCCAATAGTAGAACCAGAAGTCTTGATGGATGGATCACATGATATAAATCAATGCTTTGAAATTACTAATAAGACGCAATCTATTTTATTTGAAAGTTTAGATAAACTAGATGTTAACTTTTCAGGAATAATATTAAAACCTAATATGATTACGCCCGGATCTATTTCTGATAAAAGAGCTAGTTCAGAAGAAATAGCTGAGCTAACTGTTAAGTGCTTAGCAAATAATGTTCCAAAAGAGGTTCCGGGAATTGCATTTCTATCAGGTGGTCAGTCAGATGAAGATGCCTCTAATAATCTAAGCAATATCAATAAAATAAATAATAATCCCTGGAAACTTACATTTTCATATGGAAGAGCTCTTCAACTTGAAGCCATGAAAAAATGGAATGGAAATAATCAAAATAACTTCGAAGCGCAAAAAATTATTATTAAGAGAGCTCAAATGAATGCTTTAGCAGCCTCAGGCAAATATAATCCGTCTATGGAAAATGTTTAGTCTTCTTGTATTTGTTGCCAATTATCTAAGGTAAAATTATTTCCAAATGTCTTTTCTTGATTATCCCAAACTGAATAACCAGTTTTTTTTTCAATAACAGCATTAGCAGCATCTTCCGGAGAAGCAAATGTCAATGTTGGCATAGAGTTTATCCAAAGGTCCCATAAGCCCAATGGTTCTGCTTTGATTTCAAAATTAGCGATATCAGTTTTTAGTATATATTTTTTATTAGGCATTTGATATTCCCTCAATTTCAACTAACAGTTCTTTTCTGCATATATCTCCTTCTAATATGATATATTTTTTGCTGAGAAATTTTTTATTTAATAATTCTTCGATTTCTCTAATCTTATTTGATTGAGATTTTGATAAATACACTCTTGAAATATTTGAAGAATTATTTTCTGTATTAATAAATGTTTTATAATTTTTTATAGATTCATTTAGCTGGTCTATCACTTCTAATTCATGCATTGATTTATACCCTTTAATACTTGCAGTGCCAGAGATTACTATTTTTTGCTCAGAAAAATCCGATGGTGTAAATTTTACAGCCCTTGAAAACATTGGCTTTTCAGAGAAAATAGTTTGCGGGTAATTATATGAACTTATTTGTCTTTTGTTCTCAATTGCGTCATAACTGTTGCATGCCGAAGCTAAGAAATAAATTAAGACTTTATCTTCTTCGATGCCAATAACAGTTGCTGCTGGGTAATTGAAATCTTTATAATGAGATTTATATACACTTTCTCTTGCTTCACATAAAACAGAGTAATTAGTCTTTTGATTTGAATATTTTTTTAATAATTGTGGTAAATAATGCCAAATTTTAACTATCTTCATTTTATGCTGATTTACTAAATTAAAAATATTGAAGTATTCACTACTAATTCTTGACTTCAACTTATCGTATGATTCGATATTTTCAATAATCGTATAGCCAAAGATATAATTTTTGCTAATTGATATATTTATACCATTTATATTTTTATGTTCTACGCAATCTTTTACCTCCCATATTTCATAGAGACTTTTATTATTTAGTATTGGAGTTCCTATAGATAAAACATTATTTAAACAATGAATATTTTTATAAAAAGATAATGTAGATATGATTTTATCTTTATTTTCCGGTAATTTTTCTGACAAAAAAACGTTAATTGACACAAATCATCTCTTTCTATAATTTAATGAATATTTAGATTAAAGCTTAATTATATTTTGAATATATTAAATTTATTGTTCATTATAAATTAAATACAGATATAATGGAAAAAAAAGATTAATGAAAAAAATTAATATAGGAGTCTATTATGCATATTAGATATATATTTTGTGCTGTTATTTTTCTTACGTTATCAGGGTGTTCTACCGTCGGTGACGTTTATGACTGGGCGTTCGACAAAGATGAAGAAGTTGAGACAGTTATAACAAACGAAAATGAATCACAATTTGAATATGTTACTGTAAATATAAAAGATAAGATCGCCGTGAAAGTAGCTGATCCTTTAGGGCCAAGAGCAACAGGTGTTGGTTGCGCGATGTGGAAGAGTAGTACCGGCGAAAGTGGGAGATGCGCGTGGAATTCAAAAGGCCAGTGTTTTTGCCCAGCGCCTGAATAAGATAACTATTTTATTTTAGCTTCTTTATATAGAACATGTTTTCTGACTACAGGGTCAAATTTTTTGATCTCAATTTTATCTGGAGTTATTTTTTTGTTTTTAGTTGTAGTGTAGTAATGTCCAGTTTTTGCAGAAGACACTAGTTTAATTTTTTCTCTCATATTTTTTTAATCTCCTTAAGAACTGTTTCAATTCCTTTTTTTTCTATTATTCTTAGACCTTTTCTTGAAACTCTTAATGATATCCACCTTTTTTGGGCTTCCAACCAAAATCTATGAATTTGAAGGTTAGGCAAAAAACGTCTTCTTGTCCTATTTTTTGCGTGAGAAACATTGTTCCCAGCCATAGGTTTTTTACCAGTTACTTCGCATATTCTTGACATAATAATCTCGCTAATTCTAAAAAAGAAAAAAGATAACAAATATTGACCATCTACACAACATTATTATGAATAATACACTATAATTAGCCATATATGGATAAAATATTCTTAAAAAACCTTAGATTAAAAACCAGAATAGGACTATTTGACTGGGAAAAGCAGATTGATCAAATAATCAATATAAATCTTGAAGCTGCTTTTGATATATCAAAAGCCGCTAAAACAGATGATGTTTCACATTCTCTTGACTACAAGACTATCTCAAATAGAGTAAAAGAATATGTTAAAAATAATACTCATGAATTAATTGAAACAATGATAGAAAATATAGCGCAAATGATTTTAGAAGAATTTGACGTCGAGTATATAACATTATCAATTAGTAAGCCGGGTGCAATTAGAGATTCAGAAGATGTTGGAATAACAATCACAAGAAGTAAATAGCTACCTATTTAAACTTCTTCCGCCATCTACATTAATTATTTGTCCAGTTATGTAATCAGCATCATTAATTAAAAATGCGCATGTTTTTGCTATATCTGATCTATCTCCTTGTCTTTTTAATATAGTGCTTTCAATAATTGCTTGGTGTTCACTCTCATATTCTTGTATCTCTGGCCAAATAATAGAACCCGGCGATACTCCATTAACTCGGACCTCTGGTCCAAACTCTAAAGCCAAAGATTTAGTTAACATTTTCAAGCCTGCCTTTGCTACAGAATAAATTGGAAATTCATCTAATGGCCTGTCTGCATGAATATCTATAATATTTATTATGCATCCTTTATTATTCTTTAATGGCTTGTAAAAATGTTTAGAAATAAAAAAAGGAGCTTTCAAATTTACATCATGCAAATCATCCCAATCTTCGGTTGACGAGCTATTGATGTCTGTTGGATAAAAAGTAGAGGCGTTATTTATAAGAACATCTATATCAGACCATTTATTGTCTAACTCTGAGAATTCTTTATCGTAACTTGAAAATTCTCTTAAGTTTAGCTTCAATGAGATTGCAGAGTTATCTCTAATATCATTCATATGTGCAACTAAATTTTTTGCTTCACTCTCAGAGCTATTATAATGCACTATTATATCCATTCCTAATGAGTGGAGCTTTAAAGCTGTTGCCTCACCTAGTCTTTTTCCTGCGCCTGTAATTAGCACAATTTTGTTATTTTTTTGATTCATAAAAACATTATACTAGTTATAAATAAGCTTAACTCAATAATATAATAATACAGTATAAAGATAGGTATGGTACGTGGAATTAATAAAAAAAATACATGCAAAAGTTAAACAGAAAAACTATATTACTTTTGATGATTATATGGACATGTGCTTGTACTATCCAGATTTAGGATATTATAACAATAAAAATATAAGTTTAAATCCAAAGAATTCCGACTTTATTACCGGGCCAGAAATTTCTCCCATATATGCAGACTCAATAATAGATTTTTATAACAATTGCAAAAAAAATAAAGAAATAGAATATGTATTAGAATTTGGAGCAGGAAGTGGGCAATTAGCTTATAATTTTTTAAAGAACATTAACAGTAAAGATTTGCCAAAAAAATACTTTATTTTGGAAAAAAGTTATCACTTAAAAGAACAACAAAAAAATAAGATTAATTTACTCCCAAAAGAAATAGCAAAAAATGTTGAGTGGATCGATAACATAAAAAATTTAAAAAACGTTTTTTTAGTTGCCAACGAGGTGCTAGATGCTATTCCATCAAAAAGATTTATAAAAAAAGATAATAATTTTTTTGAAAAAGTTATTAAAATAAAAAATGATAAACTTTTTTATTCAACAATAGATTGTGAAATATCTCATAAAAAAGAGATAGAGAATATTGAGAGTAGACTAAATATTGAATTACCAAATAACTATAATTTTGAAATTAACTTTTTGTATGAAGATTTTTTTTCAGATATTTTTAATAATGTAAAAAATTATGTTTTTTTATTAATAGATTATGGATATAGTGAGCGAGAATTTTATCATCCTGAAAGATCTTCTGGAACTATTCAATATTATAAAAATCATAAGAAAATTAAAGACTCTCTTATTAACCAAGGCAATTTTGATATTTCTATTAGTGTTGACTTTTCTAGAGTATATAGAATTTCTAATTTTTTTAAATTACAACTTATGTCGTATACAACGCAAGAACAGTTTCTTTTAAACACAAATATTTTAGAAAATTCAAAGAAAATTACTGATGCTTTTACCAGAAATAATATTTTAAAATCTTTATTATTCCCAACTGATATGGGAGAAAATTTTAAAATAATGATATTGTGTGATCATATGAAAAGTGATTTTATAATTAATTTTAAAGATTATAGGCATAAATTATGAGTGAATTATTCCAAATTATTATTTTATCTATAATTCAAGGTATAACTGAATTTTTACCTATATCTAGCTCAGCACATTTAATTTTTATTCCAAATCTTTTTGGATGGAAAGATCAAGGTGTTTTTCTAAATGTCTCAATGCACTTTGGTTCTTTATTAGCAATATCTTATTACTATATTAAAAATAATAAATTGTTTAGAGATAAAAATTCATCAAAAACTCATATTGGTCTAATCAAAATTATTATTGGCTCATTTCCTGTGTTATTTTTTGGTTTTATTTTTTATGATTATATAACTGAAAACTTAAGATCGATTGAAGTAATTGGTTTTACCAGCATATTTGTTGCTTGTGTTTTTCTATTTGTTGAATACTTTAAAAAGAGCACAAAAGAATTGTTAAATATTAGTAATTTAGATATTTTTATAATTGGATTATTTCAGTCACTTGCTCTTATACCCGGGACTTCAAGAGCAGCTATAATAATTTTAGGAGCTCTTTTAATAGGCTATACAAAAAAAGATTCTATCATCATCGCATTAGTTCTATCATTTCCTGTTATTTTAATAGCAATGATTTTTGAGCTTTATCAAATGGAGTTTATATCAACAAATTTTCAAATTTTTTTAAACTCTATTTTAGCAATAATAATATCCTTTCTTACATCTTTTTATGTTATCAAATTCTTCATTAACTTCATAAATACTATAGGTTTTTACCCATTCATGATATATAGAATTATTCTTGGTTTATTTTTACTTTTCGCTATTTCTTAAGATTAATCTAATAACATTTAAATTTATGTCTTCTATATTTTTTTTAATTTCTCCAATATTTTTCTTTGATAAATCTCCATACTCTATTTTTTCTTCTATAGCTTTAACAAGCTCAAAAAAAATATAAAATTTCTTATCATCTTGCATTTTATGAAATTTAAAAAAATAACTTGCTTGCTCTAAAAATATTTTTAATCTTTTTGGTCTTCTAAAAGCATCAATTGAATTTAAAAAGTCTTGTATTTTTTTTTCTTCTATCTCAAGAGAGACAAATTTAGTTATAAATTCATTAAATATGAAATATAAATCTACAATTTTTTTTGGAAATCCAAATAATTCTATAAAATTTATAGAAAATCCAATAATTGATAAAAATATATCCTTATTAATATTAGTGTTAGAAAAATATTCTATTTTATTTTTTATTAAATCACTACTAATTAATTCGGGATAATATTTTTCAGCTGCATTAGTTTTTATTAAAACCTCAAAAAACATCCATGGTTTTTTTGAATTAAAAGCTTTAGACAGTTCCATCCATAGCCTTTCTCTAGATAGCTCTTCCATCTCTCCTGAATTAACAATTTTTTTCATTAACTCATATGTTGATTGATGAATTTGAAATTTATATTCACTTAAGGTCGCATAAAATCTTGCGACTCTGTAAACTCTTAGAGGATCTTCAGAAAATGCATTTGATACATGTCGTATTAGTCTATTTTTTAAATCTTCAACACCATTGTAAGGATCAATTAAATTATTTTCATTATCTTGGGCTATTGCATTAATAGTAATGTCTCTTCTTAAGAGATCTTGAGTGAGAGTTACACTTTTATTAGTATCAAAGGTGAATCCTTTATGACCTTTATCTGTTTTTTTTTCAAGTCTTGCTAATGCATATTCTTCTGAAGTCTCTGGATGAAGAAAGACTGGAAATTTTTTTCCAACTTGCTTATATCCTAAATTTAATAATTCAGATGAACTGCTTCCGACAACAACCCAGTCCTTTTCTTTAGGATCCATACCTAAAAGTTTATCTCTAATAGCACCACCGACAAGGTATATTTTCATATATTTAATTCTAGCTTATGTAAGTTGGAATAATAGTTTCTAAATCTGAATAAAATTTAAAATCAGAATCACATATACTATCAATTTTACAGGAATTATAATTATCAATTGAAAAAGGTTTTCCTGGTAAAAACTCCATTGTAGTTGCTTGAATTTTTGAAGCGTAATCAGGCAATGGAATAACTTTTGTTCTAATTTTTTTTATTTCAATTATTAATTCTAAGATTTCTTTGAGTGTATAAACTTTTGGACCAGACAAGTTATAAGTTTGATTAAAACTTTTTACATTTTCTATAGTGCTAAGCATAAATTTTGATAATTCGTCTACGTAAACTGGAGCAAATTTTGCGTTATGGCATGCTAGAGGAAATAAAAAAGGCACCTTATTTAATAAATCACTAAATCTTAGAATAAAACTATCGTTCTTACCAAAAATAACAGGAAGGTTTAAACACTGTTATATTTGTGAATCTTTTTCCATAAGTCATCAAATAACTTTCCGCTTCACCTTTTGTTCTTAAATAATGACTTGGTCCTTTTGAATCTGCATTTAGAGCGCTCATATGAAGAAGTCTTTTGATACTATTAGATTTACAAGCCCCTAAAACTATTCTGGCCAAATCACAGTGCGCTTTTCGAAAGCCTTTTCCACTAAACCCTTTTTCATTTAAAATACCAATTAAATTAATAAGCGTATCAGTTTCTTTTGTATGCTTATTTAATTCTTCTGCATTATGAACATTAGCTTCAATAAGCCGAACATTTGGATAAACTAGAATTTTTTTATTTACTTCCCTATTTCGCGTTATAACCGTAACATTATATTTAGTTTTAGCTAAATGGTTTAATAAATTTAAACCTACAAAGCCTGTACCTCCAAGTATAGTAATATTCATAGTATTTCCACTATCCAAGATTATTGTATTATCAACTTTTTAACATATAATGTTATGTTATATAACTATAATAATACAGCAACTAGACACAATATTAAATGCGAACAAAATTAACCATCTTATTTGTTTTATTTACTTTTAATAGTTTAAACGCTTATTCTTCTGATATAAGTAAAGAATTTAATGATGCAAACGTCTTAATTTTATCTGGGAAATTCGTAAAAGCTAAAGGTATTTTAAATAAAATTCTTGAAAATGATCCTAATAATATGCAAGTAATTAATAATCTTGCCTATATGGAAGCAAAATCTGGTAATCTTGAAAAAGCCATTAATTTATTAAGATCTTACATTCGTAATGATGATGATATTGATATCATATATAAAAATCTTACTAACCTCTATGCGTATCAGGCAAATATAATTTATGAGGAAGCATTATCTATAAATGAAACGGAATCAAAAGATTTAAGTTTATTTCTCATTGAAAATCTAAAATTAGAAAATGAAACATTAAACTCTATTAATTCAGTTAATAAAAAAAATAGTGAAGAGAGTATAGCTTTAGGAGAGCAGGTAACCGAAAGAGATATTGAAAATTTTATTATTAATTGGGCAAGATTTTGGGGAGAAAAAAATTATAAAGAATATTTTGATTGCTATGCGAAAAATTATTTTCCTAAAAATTTTAAATCAAGAAATTCTTGGGAGTCTGACAGAAAAAGTAAAATTAAAAATAAAAAAGAAATCGATATTAAAATAAAAGATATAAAAATTATTTCTGATTATAAAAAAAATATTCTTATACAATTTACGCAAGCATATAATTCTGACTCGTTTTCTGATGTTGTAAGAAAACATACTACCGCAGTAATTACAAATGGAGATATAAAGATTACTGGGGAATATATTCTTAAATAATGAATCATATTTATAGTTTAATTTTTCTTATAACAACGTTATTTTTGAGTACCGTATCATACTCAACTGAAATTCCAGTTCAAAGTGAGGAAGCTGAAACAGCATTACTAAAAGTTCTTGACCACATGAGAAATGGCGATAGTGAAAGTGCTTTAAATGCAGCAGAAAATCTCAGTAAAAACTATCCAAATTTTAAACTTGGTAAAATTATTTATGCTGATTTATTATCTTCCTATCTTAGCAAAAAACCAAAACTTGGAAGTATTTCAAAAGATAAAGAATTAAATGACCTAAAGAATGAAGCAAAAGCAAGAATAAATTTTAGCTCTATTTACAAGAAAAAAGATCTTTTGCCAAAATCAATAATTCAACTTGCTGATAATATACCTTATGCTTTTCTGGTAGAGTTATCTAAATCAAGATTATACTTAATCAAAAATAATAATGGTATACCAGAAGTTATATCAGATTATTATGTTTCAATTGGAAAGGCAGGCTTCAATAAAAAAGTTTCAGGTGATAATAAAACGCCAATTGGTATTTATAGGATCACATCTCACCTAATTGATGAAGATCTCCCCGAATTATATGGTGATGGAGCATATCCAATAAACTACCCAAATACTTGGGATAAAAAAAATAAAAAAACAGGTTATGGAATTTGGATTCATGGAGTGCCTCGAGATGTATATAGCAGACCTCCTTTAACAAGTGAAGGTTGCGTGGTAACAAGCAATCATACTTTAAGAAAACTAAAAAAATATACGGTCTTAGGTAAAACTCCAGTAATACTAGTTAAAAATATCAAGTGGGTAAAGAGGAATGAGTGGCATCAAAATAGAAATAATGCAAATAAAGTGATTCAGAATTGGCGAGATACATGGGAAAGTCTTGATCCTCATAATTTTATTTCACAACATTCAATAAAATTTCAGAGCAAAAAACATAATTTTGAAGATAGAGTTGCGCATATTCTAAGAATAATAAAAAATAAAACCTATATTAATATAAAAATAGAAAATTTAAATTTATTTTACTATCCTGAAAATAAAGATCTAATTTATTCCTACTTTTTACAAAGATACGAAAGTAATAATTTTAAAACTACCTCAAAAAAAGAGTTATTTTGGAAAAAAGAAAATGATGGAAATTGGCGAATTCTTTATGAAGATACTTAAAAATAAATATCTTGATTTAACAAAATTATATGTATAATAAAAAACTTAATTATAATAATTTAAAGGAAAAATTATGTCAGAATCAATATTAAAGCTCACAGATGCTGAGTTTGAAAATCAAGTTATAAAATCTGAAAAACCAATTTTAGTTGATTATTGGGCTGAATGGTGTGGTCCATGCAAAATGATAGCGCCAGTGCTTGAAGAAGTTGCCATAGAACTTTCTGACAAAGTGCTAATTGGAAAATTAAATGTTGATGAAAACACTCAAACTCCTCCAAAGTATGGAATTAGAGGCATCCCAACATTAATGTTGTTTAAAAATGGTGAGGTTGTCGGAACACAAGTTGGTGCTATTAGTAAGAGTGATTTAGTAAATTTCATTGAAAATAATATTTAAAAAACGCTAGACGAAAGTTAAAATTAATGTTAACTTTTAATTTCAGACGTAGATTTAGCATTTCAAATAAAAGTAATCTCACACGCGGTTAAATTTTATATCCGCAATTAACTATTTTAATAAAAAAAATCTACGAACATTCCAGGATAAACTAATTATGAATTTAACAGAACTAAAGAAAAAGAGCCCATCAGATTTAATGACCATGGCTTCAGATATGGGAATTGAAAATATTGCAAGAGCTAGAAAACAAGAAGTAATTTTTTCTATATTAAAATCACACGCAAAAAATGGTGAGGATATTTTTGGAGATGGTGTTCTCGAGATTTTACAAGATGGTTTTGGTTTTTTAAGATCATCAAACAGTTCATATTTAGCTGGTCCAGATGATATTTATGTTTCGCCAAGTCAAATTAGAAAATTCGGGCTTAGAACTGGGGATACCGTGTCGGGAAAGATTAGACCTCCTAAAGATACTGAAAGATATTTTGCAATGCTAAAAGTTGATCAAATCAACTACGAATCTCCAGAAAATGCAAAAAGAAAAATTTTATTTGAAAATCTAACGCCGCTTCATGCAGAAAAAAGAATTAAACTCGAGAGAGGAAATGGTAGTAGTGAAGATATTACTGCTAGAATTATTGATATATGTTCGCCAATCGGAAAAGGGCAAAGAGGCTTAGTTGTATCCCCTCCAAAAGCTGGTAAAACTATAATGCTGCAAAATATAGCTCAAAGTATCACGACAAATAATCCTGAATGTCATTTAATAGTTTTACTTATTGATGAAAGACCAGAAGAAGTTACAGAAATGGCACGAATGGTAGATGGTGAAGTTGTTTCAAGTACATTTGATGAGCCTGCAACAAGACATGTTCAGGTAGCTGAAATGGTAATTGAAAAAGCAAAAAGACTTGTTGAGCATAAAAAAGATGTTGTAATTCTGTTAGATTCTATAACTAGACTTGCAAGAGCTTACAATACGGTATCACCATCCTCAGGTAAAGTTTTAACTGGTGGTGTTGATGCAAATGCACTTCACAGGCCAAAAAGATTCTTTGGCGCAGCAAGAAATATTGAAGAAGGTGGGTCTCTAACTATTCTTGCAACTGCTTTAGTAGAAACTGGATCAAAAATGGATGAAGTAATTTTTGAAGAATTTAAAGGGACTGGTAATAGCGAAATTCATCTAGACAGAAGAATTGCAGAAAAGAGGGTATACCCCGCTATAGGAATCAACAGATCAGGAACGAGAAGAGAAGAATTATTAACTTCTCCTGAAGAATTACAAAGAATGTGGATACTTAGAAAATTCATGCATTCAATGGATGAAATCGAGGCAGTTGAATTCTTGTTAGATAAACTAAAGACTACAAAAACTAACAACGAATTTTTTG
Source organism: Thiothrix sp. (assembly GCA_038141665.1). Lineage (GTDB taxonomy): Bacteria > Pseudomonadota > Gammaproteobacteria > Poriferisulfidales. Next base: position 867,590 of record JAYQIN010000002.1, on the reverse strand, counting down.
AATCTATGAAAAGATAAATTTATTATCTATTTCCTTACCTCCAATGTCATGTCTTTTAATTTTACCTTCCCAATGGACTTGATTGCACCTTTCATAGGCTTTGGCTTGAGCAACTTGTAAGTTTATACCAAGTGCTGTAACAGATAATACTCTTCCTCCATTTGTGACAAAATTTCCATTATCTATTTTCGTCCCAGAATGGAAAATTTTTACTCCATCATTTTTATAATCCAAACCTTCAATAATTTTACCTTTCTCGTACTTTCCTGGGTAACCATTTGATGCTAATACAACTGTGCATGCACTTTCGCTTTTCCATTTTATTTGCAAATCATTTAAACAATTATCAGTTGTACTCAAAAAAATATTAATAATATCGCTATCTAATCTCATCAATATTGCTTGTGCCTCTGGATCCCCTAATCTGCAATTATATTCTAGAACATAAGGTTTTTGGTTTTTGTCTATCATAAGGCCAGCATATAAAAATCCCTCATACCTTCCACCTTGTTTTTTTAGTTCATTCAAAGTTGGAGATATGACTTGATCTATAACAATATCTGTCATTTTTTTATCAATAAGTTTAGTAGGTGAATACGCTCCCATACCTCCAGTATTTGGACCGCAATCGCCATTATTTAATTTTTTATGATCCTTAGACGATGCTAGTGGGATTATTTCATTACCTGATACGAGACATATGAAACTTGCCTCTTCACCTTTTAAAAATTCTTCCACAATTACTAATGATGTTTTAATTCCGTCAATTTGGCCTGTAAAAAGATCATTAATAAGCTTATAACCCTCATCTTTATTTTCTACTATAAAAACACCCTTGCCGGCAGCTAATCCATCTGCTTTTATCACAATGGGCAATTCCTGATCTTTAAAATATTTAATAGCTGATATTGCATCTGAAAATGCTCGATGCTTTGCTGTTGGAACGTTTGCTGAATTTAAAATTTTCTTACAAAAATCTTTTGAACCCTCTAGTTGCGCTGCAAATTTGTTTGGACCAAATATCTTTAAATTTTTTTTTTGAAATTCATCTACTATTCCATCAACAAGTGGTGCCTCGGGTCCTACAATTGTAAGATCGATCTCATTCTCTTGAGCAATTTTTATATAATCTTGTATAGTTGGGGACGATATTTCTACTATATTCACTTTATTTTCTTTCCCTATTCCTGGATTACCTGGAACAACAAAAATTTTTTTTACTTGGTTTGATTGTGATACTTTCCAAGTAATAGCATGCTCTCTTCCACCACTTCCAATAATTAATACATTCATGATTAATGCCTAAAATGCCTTATCCCAGTAAATATTAAACTTATGTTTAATTCATTTGCTCTTTTTATAACCTCGCTATCATTTTGCGAGCCACCTGGCTGAATAATTGCGGATATACCTAAATCTGCAGCTTTTTCAACATTATCAGGAAATGGAAAGAAAGCGTCAGATGCCATAACAGAGTTTTTCAAATCAAGTTTTTGGTCTCTAGCTTTTATTGAGGCAATATTTGTTGAATCTATTCTGCTCATTTGCCCAGCCCCAATACCCAAAGTTCTCCTTTTCCTTGCAAAAACAATTGCATTAGACTTTACATATTTTGCAACTGTCCACGAAAAACTTAAATCATGCATTTCTTCATCTGTTGGCGCTTTATCAGTTACAACTTTGTAATTTTTTAAAACATCATGTTCAGAAAAATCATTATTTTGAATTAAAATACCATTACTAATAGTTTTTATCTGATGCATATTTTTATTATTTAAACTAGATTTTTGTGAGTACTCTAAAATTCTAATATTTTTTTTTGTCTTGGCGAATTCAAGTGATTTTTTTGTAAAATCTGGAGCGATTATTAACTCTACAAATTGATTATCTAATATTGTAGACAATAAATCTTCGTCCACTGTTTTATTAAATGCAATTACTCCGCCAAATGATGATACTGGATCTGTAGCATATGCATCCATATATGCCTGCTTAATATTATTACTGCTTGAAACTCCGCATGGATTAGCATGCTTAACTATTACGCATGATGGTTCTTCGAAATTTATAACACATGATAATGCCGCATCTCCATCAACCATATTATTATAAGATAATTCTTTTCCTTGATGCTGCATGGAGTCTACAATACTAGTTTTTTCTTCAGATGAACTTTTATATAAAGCAGCATTTTGGTGAGGGTTCTCGCCATATCTGAGATTGCTTAATTTTTTTAAAGAAAAATATTTTGGGAAAATTTCATCATTTATTTCCTGCGAAAGAAAATTTGCAATAGAAATATCATAGTGGGCTACATTCTCAAAAGCCTTCAATGACATTCTTTTATTAAATATTTGGTTTGATGACAATTCAGGATCAAAATTTTTAATAAAAGAATCATAATCATTTGGGTCAGTAAGAACACAACAATTATCAAAATTTTTTGCTGCTGCACGAACCATTGCTGGGCCACCTATGTCAATATTTTCTATAGCCTCTTCAAAAGAGGTGTCATTTTTATTAATAACTTTCTCAAACGGGTAAAAGTTTACTACTAGAACATTAATTCTTTGAATATTTAGATCATCTAATATTTTCGAATCAGATTTTCTTGCAAGAATTCCAGCATGGACATTAGGATGCAATGTTTTAACTCTTCCATCCATGATTTCTGGGAAATTAGTAACTTCTGATATGGAGATTACAGGAATTCCTGCCTTTTTTAAAACTTTGTAAGTTCCACCTGTTGAGATAATTTCAAAATTCTTTTTAAATAAGAAATTAGCAATATCCTCTATTTTAGTTTTGTCAGAAACACTTATTAATGCAAATTTTTTATTTTTACTCAAAATTAATTACCTTAATTTATATAATATTGTACTGTTTCATTTTTTTTCTTAATGTTCCTCTACTTAATCCAAGAAGCTCAGAGGCTTTTGACTGGTTTCCCTTGCAGTATTTTATAGTTTCTTCTATTAAAGGTTTTTCAACTTCCCCAATAACTAAATTGTATACATTATCAATTGGATAACCATCAATTTTTTTAAAATAATCTTTCATTGCCTGGCTGACAAATTCACTTAAAAATCTATTTGAATTTTTTTGATTCATTTCATTGCTTAAATTTATTTTCAAGATAGTTTATGCTAAATCCACCTTTTTGAAACTGGTCATCAAGAATTAATTTTTTCTGCAATTCGATATTTGTATCAATACCATCTATTACAATTTCATTTAATGCGTTACTCATTCTTCTTATTGCTGCATTTCTGTTATTCCCGTAAGATATGAGCTTCCCTATCATTGAATCATAGTTCGGAGGAACTTTATATCCATTGTACATATGAGTATCCATTCTAACGCCTGGGCCACCTGGAGCATGAAATTGATCAATAGTTCCAGGACAAGGTATGAATGTTTTTGAATTTTCTGCATTTATTCTGCATTCTATAGCATGCCCTCTAATTTCAACTTGGTCCTGCGTATACCCTACTTTTTCGCCAGACGCAATTAAAAGCTGTTGTCTTACAATGTCTATACCTGTAATCATTTCAGTAACTGGATGTTCTACCTGAATCCTCGTGTTCATCTCTATAAAATAAAATTCTCCGTCTTGATACAAAAATTCAAAAGTCCCTGCTCCTATGTAATTAATTTTTTTACAAGCATCGGTTACTAATTTAGACATTTTTTCTCTAACTTCTAAAGTAATACCTGGTGCTGGAGCCTCTTCTATAACTTTTTGGTGTTTTCTTTGCATAGAACAGTCTCTTTCTCCTAAACATATTGCATTACCAAAATTATCACATAGGACTTGAAACTCTATATGTCTTGGTTTTTCTAAAAACTTTTCTATAAAAACTGTATCATTGCCAAAAGCTAATTTAGCCTCATTTTTTGTTAATTTAATAGCTTCCTCTAGATCCTTCTCGTTATCTACTGTTCTCATACCTCTTCCCCCACCTCCATGAGCAGCTTTAACTAAAACAGGATATCCTACTTCTTTTGCTATTTTTTTATTCTCAGAAATATTTTTAGAAACTTCACCTTTTGAACCAGGAATACCTGTTATGCCGACCTCGTTCATTGCTTTTTTTGCTAGAATTTTATCACCCATCAATTTTATTGTTTCAGCTTTTGGACCAACAAATATAAAATCAGATTGTGTTACCTGTTCAGCAAAATCAGCATTTTCAGATAAGAATCCAAATCCGGGGTGTATAGCATCTGCATTAGTGATTTCCGCTGCGCTTATTATAGAAGATGGAAGCAAATAACTTTGCTTTGAGTCTGCCGGGCCTATGCATACTGATTCGTCAGCTAATCTTACATGCATCAAATCTCTGTCTACGGTGGAATGAACTGCAACGGTTTTAATTCCCAGATCTTTACATGCTCTTAAAATACGTAACGCAATTTCACCTCTATTTGCTATCAATAATTTTTTAATCATTTTCTACTCAACTTTTCTACTCTATAATGAATAAAATTTGATTAAATTCAACTGGTTGAGCGTTTTCTGCAATGATTGCTTTTATTACGCCAGTTTTATCTGATTCAATCTGGTTAAGCATTTTCATTGCTTCTATAATACATAATGTATCCCCCGCCTTCACAGTATCACCAACGCTAACAAAAGGTTTTGAACCTGGCGAAGGAGCTTCATAAAAAGTTCCAACCATTGGTGACTTTATTTCATGGCCAGATATATTTTCAGCAACTTCATTTTTTTGCATTATTTCATTTTTACTAATATCTTCTTGAATTTTTGTAGTATTAATATTTTGCGGTACAAGGCTTTGACTATTTTGCATTGGCGCAACAGACGATGACGACTTACTTAATCTAATAGATTCCTCACCCTCAATTATTTCCATTTCCCCTAAAGAAGATTCTTCCAACATCTCCATCAATTTTTTTACTTTTCTTATATCCACACTATTTTCCTTTATTAATAATATTGAAAGCCGACATTAAAGCTAATTCGTAGCCAAATATTCCATGCCCAGATATAACACCTACGGCGATATCTGAAAGATATGATTTTTTTCTAAAATCTTCTCTAGCGAAAACATTAGATATATGAATCTCAATAAATGGAATTGAAACGCCAAGGAGAGCATCTCTTAAAGCTATGCTTGTGTGCGTAAAGGCTCCAGGATTGAAAATAATAAAATCGGTTTTATCTTTTTTCGCTAAATGAATTTCATCAATTAATTCGGCCTCTGAATTAAATTGCTGATGACTTAAATCTACTTTTATTTCTTTAGCAACTTCATTCAAGCTTGAAGATATATCATCTAAAGATTCATAACCATAGATTTCAGGCTCTCTCTCTCCCAAAAGATTAAGATTTGGCCCATTAAGGATAAGAATTTTGCTCATAATTTCTTCTAATTTCTTCTAATTTCTTTGATCTTCACCAAAATAACACTAAATCAGATTTTAATCAATACTTTTTATTTCATTAAGGTGGGATATAAATTTTTCTGCATTCATATAACCTTGAATACTAAATCCTTCCAATTCCAAACCATCGTTATTAAAAAATTTATATGCAGGCGGACCAATTATATTAAGATATTTTAACAACTCTTCATCTTCTTTGCTATTGTTTGTAACATCAATTTTAATAAGGGATAATTCTTTTAACATATTTTTTACACTCGGCTCTTGAAATGTCTTTTTTTCCATCAACTTACATTCAATGCACCAGTCAGCATATACATCTAGAAAGGCCATTTTGTCTCTTTTTGAACTTAAAAAACTATTTAGCTCTTGAACATTATTAATTTTTTTGAATACTAGTTCAGAATCATTATTATTTATATTTAAAATTGGTATTAATCTATCTGCAAAAAATAATGCCGTTATAAGTAATAAAGTTCCTATAAGGTAATTTACATATTTCATCCATTTTCCAGCTTTTGGAATAATTTTTCCAACGAACGTTCCATAAGCTATAAGAGGAATACTCATTCCAACTGCAAGACTAACAAATAATATACTAGTCCATAATGGACCAGGATTTTCTGAAGTTATATATATAAATATACCTGCAAGCGGTGGAGCAACACAGGGTCCAACTATTAAAGCTGAAATAAAACCCATCACGAAAGAACCACTATAACCATTTATTCTTATTCTATTACTAAAATCTGTAATTTTTTTTTGAAATGAGTTAGAAAGCTTTATCTCGTAAAACCCAAACATTGAGAATGATAAAATAATAAGTATAAAAATAAATACTATAAGATAAATTGGCTCTTGAAATACACTTTGGATATTGTAAATGTTTGTAGAATACCCAACAAAAAGCCCCACAAGAAAATATAGTAGGCATAATCCAGAAACATAACTTAGAGATAATAAAAAAGGTTTTTTTAACGAGATGTTGTTTGATCTAACTATTAACCCCGAGAGTATTGGGACCATAGGTAAAACACATGGTGTAAAAGAAAGTAATAGTCCAAAGCCCATAAACAAAATAATATTTGCTAAAATATTATTTGAAATCAGCTTTTTATATATTTTTTCCGACTCAGAAATTTTTTTTTCTTTTACATACTGATTACTTTTTATATCACGTAAATCAAATATCTTCTTTTTTGGCGGATAACATAATCCTTTGTTCGCACAACCTTGAAAAAATACCTCTATAATATTAACTTTTTGATTATTTTTTATTAATAAAGAAATATTTTTATCATATATCTCACTTTTCCCAAAAAATTCATCTTCTTTTATTTTAGTTTTAGGAAAAGAAATTTTTTTAACTTCTATTTTATCAAAAATAATTTTTATTTTTTCTTTATAAAGATAATAACCATCTGCAATTTCAAAATTTACTAAAAAATTACTTTCACTTTCTTCAATAGATATCTTGAAAGCTTCATCAACTTTTAAAAATGAAGATTCTTTAGATGAAAATAAACCATCAGAATATGAATTACTAACTAGTAAAAAAAATATAAAAATAAATTTAGAAAAAAGAGATTTTAAAATCATATTAGTACACTAATTTAATAAAACTTCCTGGAATAGGCTCACCAGATGGAAACATATTATTTATGACTCTCAATCTATTTTCTGCGTGAGTAGAAAATGATGTTTTTAAAGATAGCTTTTTAAAAGTATCTCCCTTTTTGACTTTGTATATATTAATTCTTTTAGGTTGACCTAATTCTTTTTCTGAATCTTTTAATTTTCTTAAAGACATAAATGTTTGATCAAATATTCTGTTATTTGCTGCAAAGTAATCTTCATCTTTTGTTGTTGCTATAAATTGAAATGCTTCTTTTTTATTTTTATATAGTATAGCTACTCTACATTTATGGGACTCTCCAAACGTTGTATTAAGCTTTACATTTGCGGCATAACCTTTGTATTCAGAAATATTAATTTCTCTACCGTTAGTATATGTATCGCCATAAAGTCTTCCGATTAACTCTTGTGCTGTAATTTTTCTATTAAGATCTCTCATTGTTAATTCAATTAATGTATTTCGATCTTTAGAAGTTCCAAGTACGGCTGTTGGAAGATTCTCAATTTTCCAACCATCTGGAAATTTAAGAGTAAAGTCCAGCTCAGAATGATAAAAATTTGAACCTCTAGAAGAACCTTGCCCATCTCCAGGACCAAAAGGCACTCCTTCTATAAGATCTAAATACTTCTTTTTATTTTCATCAAGCTTCACTTCGCTAACACTATCTTTTGCTGCCTTTATTACCTCTTGTAACCTTTTGTCATTGTCTGGGTGAGTAGCAAAAACTCCATGATAAGCATAAGGCTCTCTATTTTCTTCTTCAGCAAGAATTTTATCAAATTCTTCTTGATTCTTTAAAACACCAATAACATTTTTTAAAGCTTCGGGATCATATCCTATCCTTGCAATATATTCTGCGCCAACCCTATCAGCTTCTAGTTCTGCTTCCCTTCCAAAACCTCTTAATATTGCTGCTGTGGCAAGTTGACTCAAATTTGCTAAACTTCGGTTGCCAATTAATATTGATGCTACTGTAGTAAGAATGTTACTAACTTGATTTTTTGAATACTGCTTCACACCATGTCTAGCCGTAATATGACCCAATTCGTGTCCAAGAACGCCAGCTAATTCAGCTTCACTTCCCAAATATGCCAACATTCCTCTTGTAACGTAAACATATCCTCCAGGAACAGCAAAGGCATTTACTTGAGGACTATCTAAAACCGTAAAGTGATATACTAATTGATTCCTGTGACTTATCTCTGCTAATTTCTCTCCTAACTCTGTAACATAATTTAAAAGTTCAGGATTATAATATTGGCTATACATCTTCATAATTTGCTTATGAGAGCTTCTACCTAATTCTGCCTCTTCATCCTCATTTAATAAAATTAAATCATTTTCCCCAGTAACAGGGTTAGTTGCACATGAGGACAACGTTCCACCTAATGACAATAATGCTGATGCTTTTAAAAATGATCTTCTATCCATACATCTAATATTGCCCAAAAAAAGGCTGAACATAAAGGGGTAATTAGAAGAAAAAGCTGAGTTATAACTATATATTTCTTTATTTTTTATATCTTTTCTTAAACTTATCGACTTGACCTGCTGTATCAATAATCTTTTGCTTACCAGTGTAGTAAGGGTGGGAAACTGATGAGATATCTAGAGTGCAGTATGGGTAAGTTTTGCCGTCTTCCCATTTTTTTGTTTTATCTGTTTTTAATGTAGAGCCAATAAGAAAATATGCGTCCACGCTAGTATCATGGAATAATACATCTCGGTACTCAGGGTGAATATCTTTTTTCATAAACCTTAATAAATCGTTAAATTAGAGAGATGATGATACATAAAGAAGCATATCCTAACAAGCTGTAATATCGTAATTATTAATATTTATGCTAATTTTACTTAAAAATAAGTGAAATTTAGGTAAGTTTTCAGCTAAAATTTTTAATAAATATACATAAATTACTGTTTTCTAGGCAAATTTTATATATCCACAAAAACTGTGGATAAGTCTGTGTAAAAAACTCGTTTTTTTAAACAATCTTCAAACATACTTTAATAATTATTAAATTGTTCATTTTTTGAACAATATAAGTTATTGATATATATAAATTAATTTTAAATTAATAAGTTTAAAAAAAAATTTAATTAATATGTAAAAAAAGTTGACAAAATAATTATCTGTGAATAAATCTCCTTATTTTTTACTGTGGTTTTGAAAAAAAACGATATTGCAACATATATATTGACTATTTTTTTGAAATTACTTTGGAATATTCTCCGTTAAATCTTTAACAATTGTGTGTAATTCTTTCTTAAAATCTTGAAGAGCTTTTCCGCGATGACTTATCTCGTTTTTTTGTATATCTGTAAGCTCAGCTGCAGTGATTTTAAGTTCTGGTAAATAAAATAGAGGATCATAGCCAAAACCATTTGTTCCCGATTCTTCGGTACCTATATACCCTTGCCATGATGAATCAAATATCTTAGGCGTAGGATGATCAAAAGAGGCTAAATAAGTAATTACACACCTGTATCTAGCCGTTCTTTTTTCAAAAGGCACTCCCGAAAGTTCTTCCAGTAGTAATTTATTATTTTCCTTATCATTACATTCCTCACCAGCATATCTTGCCGAATAAATTCCAGGTCTCCCAGATAAAGCGTCTACTTCAATACCAGAATCATCAGCAATCGCAGGAAGTTTTCCTAAAATGAGGCATTTCTTGCTTTTAATATTGAATTTTCTAAAAATGTAAGTCCTGTTTCAGGGATATCAGGAATGCCAAGACTAGATTGGGGAATAAGCTCTATGTTTTCTTTTTCTAGTATTTTTTTAAATTCTCTAATTTTGTGTATATTATTAGATGCTAATATAATTTTACTCATAATTATTGAGAGCTTTTTTTTGAATTTCTATAATTTTTTTAATACCATCTGATGCTAAATTTATCATGATATTTAGCTCATCATGAGAGAAATGTCCTTCTTCAGCAGTTCCTTGAATTTCTATAAAATGCCCTTCTTCATTCATAATAAAGTTCATGTCTGTTTCAGCATTTGAGTCTTCCTCATAGTCAAGATCTAAAATTATATTTCCATTAACCTTGCCAATTGAAACCGAGCCAGTGAAAGATTTAATTACATTAGTAGAACTAAAATCGTCACTTTCTTGACTTCTTAATGCCAAACAAAGTGCCACAAAGCCTCCAGAAATTGATGCCGTCCTGGTTCCACCATCAGCTTGAATTACATCACAATCTATAGTGATAGATCTTTCTCCTAACTTATCAAGATGAATTGAGGATCTTAATGATCTCCCAATTAATCTTTGAATTTCCATAGTTCTACCACTCTGTTTATTTTTTGCTTCTCTTCTCATTCTTTCATTAGTGGATCTTGGCAGCATCCCATACTCAGCGGTAACCCATCCCATATTTTTTCCTTTTAAAAATCTTGGGACAGTATTTTCAATTGTCGCATTACATATAACTTTGGTATTGCCAAATTCTACTAAAACAGACCCTTCTGGATGAGAAATGTAGTTTTTTGTTATTTTAATTTCCCTTAATTCATTAGGTTTTCTGCCATTTTTTCTCATATTAGCTATCTCAAAAATTGATTAATAAAATAAATTTGCTTATTTCTTATTTTTGTGAAGAATTACACATTCAAGATAGTAACATAGTATAAAAGGTTATTGGAGAATAGTAATTATGAGTATAGTAATTCTAACAACTGGTGGTACTTTCGATAAAGTATATTTTGATGCTAATAGTGAGTACAGCATAGGTGAGCCATGCATATCTTCGATTCTCGATGAAGGAAATGTTACATCTGACTATCGTGTTCAATCAATTTTAAAAAAAGATAGCCTTGATATTAATCAGAAAGAACGTGAATTAATTAAAAAGTCTGTTCTTGGATGTGAAGAAGAAAGAATAATTATTACACATGGTACCGATACTATGGTTGAAACTGCTAAATTTTTAGAAGATATAGATAACAAAACTATAGTTTTAACTGGCTCTATGCAGCCTGCAAGATTTAAGAAAACTGATGCTGTATTTAATTCAGGCTTTGCATTTGCTGCAGCGCAAAGCTTAGAAAATGGAGTATATATAGTCATGAATGGGAAAATATTTAATTCTAATAATGTTAGAAAAAATATAGATCTCGGAAGATTTGAGAGTAAAGATTAAATGAATATTTATCTTCCTAAAATGATTTTTTTTCTAGTTTTAGCTTTTTTTTCAAACGCATCCTTTTCTAATTCAAATAGTTTATTTAGTGCTGGTGTTCCAACCCTTGCTCCTATGTTAGAAAATGTCACGCCTGCAGTAGTCAACATATATACAATTAGCGAATCACAAGAAAGAAATAACTATATTGACGACCCGTTTTTAAGAAAATTTTTTAATATTCCAGGACAATCAAAATCTAGAAAGAAAAATAGATCTGGTCTTGGCTCAGGGGTAATTATTAATAGCGAAAAGGGATATATTATTACTAATAACCATGTGATTGCCAAAGCAAAAGATATTAAAGTAAGACTCCACGATGGAAGAGAATTTAAAGCCTCACTTGTCGGTGCAGACCCTGCATCGGATATCGCTGTAATAAAAATAACTCCAGATAACTTAACATCTTTGAAATTTTCTGACTCTGAAAAACTACGTGTAGGGGATTTTGTGGTTGCTATAGGAAACCCTTTTGGTATTGGTCAAACAGTTACATCTGGGATTGTAAGTGCTCTTGGAAGATCAGGGTTAGGCATAGAAGCATATGAAAATTTTATTCAGACTGACGCGTCCATAAATCCTGGAAACTCTGGAGGAGCTTTAGTAAATCTTAAAGGAGAATTGGTAGGCATAAATACAGCAATTATAGGTTCTCGAGGAGGCTCTGGAAGTGTTGGTATTGGTTTAGCAATACCTGTAAATATGGCTCTCGATGTAACAGATCAATTACTTAAATACGGTTTAGTTAAAAGAGGCTATCTTGGAGTTTCTGCCCAAGATTTAACAGGAGACTTATCAAAAGCATTCAGCATAAAAACAAATAGAGGATCAATAATAACTCAAGTACAAGATAATTCACCAGCACAAAAAGCAGGTATAAAAGTTGGTGATGTCATAATCAAAATTAATAATGAATCCATTAATAATACAGCAGCATTGAGAAATAAAATAGGCTTGTTGAAAATAAATAGCATAATCTCTATACAAATAAGTCGAAAAGGGAAAATTATTAATACAAATGTAAAAATATTAGAGCAAAAAATATCAAAACTATCTGGAATAAAAATTAATACAAGACTTCAAGGTATAGTATTTAGTGAGATAAAAAAAGGTATGCCTGAATTTGGAAAAGTGAATGGAATAAAAATTGTTAAAATTAAAAAAACAGTAAAGCATATTCGGTTGGGATAAGAAAAAACGATATTATTTTATCAATCAATAATATTCCAATACAAAAAATAAAGGATTTAGAAATTGTTTCAGGAAAAACAGATTCTGAAATAGTAGTACATGTTCAAAGAGGTAATAGGACAGCTTTTATATTATTAAAATAAATTTTTATCCGCCAGTTATCGTTGGGAAAAAAGCTACTTCATCATTATCTTTTAAAGTTTCTTCGAGTTTTGCATGTTCAAAATTTTTAGCTGAATAAACTTTATAGTCTAATTTGTCTAATCCTAATTTAAAAAAAATTTCTTCGATAGTTGAGTTTGATTTAGGTAATTCAATATATTCTTCTTTTTTACCCATATCTTCTGAAAGTTTAGCTAAGTAAATTACTTTTATTTTCATATTTTGGTACACTATAAAAAAAATAGATAAATAAATTTCTTATGACAAAAGACCTAACACATTTTACAAAATCTGGTGATGCTCACATGGTTGATATTCATGATAAGGATATCACATCTAGAACAGCAGTAGCTAGCGGTAAAATTAATATGTCAGCAGCTTCAATTAAAAAAATTAAAGAAGGAAGTCATAAAAAAGGGGACGTTTTAGGTATTGCTAGAGTTGCTGCAATTACAGCTTCAAAGAAAACCTCTGATCTTATACCTCTATGTCATAATATTAATTTATCTTCTGTATCTATTATTTTTAAAATAAATGCATCAAAAAAATACGTTTACTGCGAGGCAAGCGTATCTACTTCCGGTCAAACTGGAGTGGAAATGGAGGCTTTAACTTGTGTGCAAATTGGCCTTTTGACTATATATGATATGTGTAAGGCTATTGATAGAGGCATGAAAATTACTGACATTCAACTAGAATTAAAAAAAGGCGGCGCTTCAGGTGAATGGAGAAGAACAAAATAAATATCATGCAAATAAATTTTCACAGCATTTAATATCTTGGCATAAAATTCATGGCAGACATAATCTACCATGGCAAAAAAAAATAAGCCCTTATAAAGTTTGGATTTCTGAAGTTATGCTTCAGCAGACACAAGTTAAAACAGTTTTGCCGTATTATGAAGATTTTATGGAAAAGTATCCTGATATTAAAACTCTATCAAATTCAAAACTAGATGAAATTCTAGAGTCATGGACTGGTTTAGGATACTACAGGAGAGCAGAAAATTTATATAAAACCTCACAAATAATAAAAAATAAGTATCAATATCAATTTCCAAGCATTTACGAAGATATTCTTGCATTACCCGGTATTGGAAGATCTACTGCAGGAGCTATTTTATCTTTAGCATATAATAAAAAATATCCTATTCTTGATGGCAATGTAAAAAGAGTAATAAAAAGATACTTTGCGCTAAGGGGTAAAGAAGAGGATGATAAAAATTTATGGTATATTTCTGAATCTTTATTGCCTGAAAAAAATAATAATATTTATACACAATCAATTATGGATTTGGGAGCATTAGTTTGTATAAAAAATTCTCCGTCATGTAAAGCTTGCCCAATTAATGATAGCTGTATGTCTCATAATCTAAATTTAACAAATGTAATACCAGTAAAAAAAGAAAAATTGAAAAAGAAAAAATTAGTAAAATTATTTTTTATTCTTATTCAAAATTTTGAAGATCAAGAGTTAATATTGATGAAAAAGAATAAAAATAATGGAATTTGGGCAAACTTATGGAATTTTCCATCTTTTGAAAAAGAAACCGAGTATATGAGATTTTTAAAAACTCATAAAATAAATAGTAAAATAACTAAATATGATAATATCAAACACAAATTGACACATCTTGATTTAGATATTGATATTTTAAGAGTTGAATTGAAAAAAGTTGTGAATTTTGATAATTATTATTGGAAAAATATTTATGATACTATTGGATCATCAAAACCAGTGATAGCAATTATCAAGAAGCTAAGAGAGGAGATGAATGGATGAGAACCGTAATGTGCTCAAAACTTAAAAAAGAACTTGAAGGACTTGAAAGGCCTACATATCCGGGTGAACTCGGTAAGAAAATCTTCGATAACGTATCAAAAGAAGCTTGGGGATTATGGCTAAAACATATGACTATGTTAATTAATGAGTACAGACTTACACCTATAGAACCAAAAGCAAAAACTTTTCTTGAAGAAGAAATGGAGAAATTTTTCTTTGGAGAAGGGTCTGAAGTTCCTAAAGAATTTAAACCAGAGTAAATTCACTTTTTATATGGCCACATATTAAAAATCATATGAGGTAAGGTCAAACAAGCAAGAATAATAAAAATAAATTTTATTATAGTTTCATTAATTGAAATTTCATATGAATTATATATCCAAATAATCGATAACAAAGAAAAAATAAAAGATCCTGCTACTATATATATTAAAAAACTTTTAATAGTAAAATTTTCAGGTAATAATTTAGAAACGTATATTGACTCTATAAAATGTCTTATAGAATGCATAAAACAAAAATAAAGTATAAAAGATAATAGAGGTGGTAAAAAAACAAAGTTTGCAAAAGCAAATAGTCCTTCAAGCTTGCAAAGAAATTTTTTCTTTTTTTCAAATACAATATGGAAAATTGATAATGCCGAAAATAAAAATTTTTGTAAAAAAGTAAAATCAATATTTTGTATTTTATATCCAATTAGTAATTGAAATAAGTGGTTTATATCATTAAAGTGAAATAATATTGGTGTAAATACAATAATTAAACCTTTAATCAATATTGATATATTAAAATAATTTTCTTTTTCACTACTAAGATAATTATAATCCTCGAATCCAAAATGATATGCTGCTAAAAATAAAAATATAACTAAAGATAGTCCTGGTAAAAATATCCATGAAACAAAATATATTATAAAAATTAATATATACATTGTTACAAAATACAATAACCAAAGATTTAAGTGTTTTTTAAATATTATTTTTCCTATTGAGAAATCAAAAAAACCATGTGGTATTCCTATAATTGAGACGAGAAAAAATAATAAGATTACTTGTATGTTTAAGCTATTTTGAAATCCAACAAAATAATAAAATATAAAAGCGAGTATGCTTAAAGATATGAAAATTTTTTTTTGTATATTATCTATTTTGCTTATCATGTCTTTCTTTAAAACCAAGTGCATATGTTAAAAATTTAATTTTTGGTAAAAAAAATATAATTTTAAGAATATCTATTAAATTTGGTACATCAGATAGAAACCTTATTTGTGAATCATGCTTTTTAGATTTAAATAGCTTCATTAAAGCATATTTCATATAATTTGGGTTTCTTGAAATAATATTTAAAAATACCGCATCCATTTTTCTTAAAATGAGAGGGTGGAAGTTTCTTTTTATTTGGCTACTTTTAATATTTGGGATTATCTTTGCAATATTTTCTGTTTGCCTTTGAATGTTTATAAAAGTATATCCTGTAGACGCCCTAGTTGCTCCTGAATAAGAACCAATTTTTGTTATGTAACTTTCAGATGTGTTATCTATTTTTGTATCCATTGGAATAGAACCAAATTCTATTTTTTCAATATTATATTTTTTATTTTTATGGTTGATACTCATATATTGGTTTATATATTCTACATCCAACATTTCATTCTCTTTCTGTTTCGAAAAATATGTTGATTCAATAAGTGCAGATTTTTCCGAGAATGGTAGAATGTAATTAAAATGAAATTTATTTATATCGTTTGAAAAATCCATTAAAGTAGGGCAATTACTATTAAAAATATTTTCTTCCGATTTTATGTGCGCACCAAAAAACTGTTGCCACATAGAAGTTCTTATAATATTAGGTCTGCTGTCAAAAACATGATTACATGAATATGTTTCTTTATCTGTTCTCAAAGAAACATTATTTTTGTTTTGTGTTATGTTTATTACCTTTGAGGAAAATTTAATATTAATATACTTACTTTTATTAATTTTTTCTAAAATATAATTATTAAAATCATGCGAATCAAGACTTTGGTAATTATATTTATTACAGTTTATCTTAATATGCTCTCTATTATTTTTTATCAAAATTTCACTCCATTTTTTTTTGATTAATTTATTAAATGGAGTTTTATAAGTATCCCAAAATGACCAAATTTTATTTGTATGATTAATAGTTTCATGGGATTCTAATATACAAACAGTACAATCTTTTTTTAATAATCGATATGCCAAACTTAACCCTGCGCACCCTGCCCCAATGATTATGTAATCGTAATTATTTTGTGTTTGCATCTATTAATCCTGACAATGGTTTATGTAGATTCTTATTATGATTTTTTCTATGTAAAGGCACTACAAAGAAAATTAAAAATTCAATTAGTGATTTTATTATGATTAAAAATTTCTCTCTCACTGTTATATATACGTTTTCATTTAGGAACTTTGTACCTGTTTTATTAATTTTATGACCTATTGCCTGATAAATTCTTAGTGCTATAAGTATAGAAACTCTTGATTTTATTGGAATAAATCTTAGGCCATTAAGTGAACTGTTATAAAAAATATCAGCCTTAATTAAAAGATTTTTTACACTATTTTTTATTTTAATTTCATTTTCACTTGTAATATTATTAAAAATATCTTTATTGATTCCAGTATCTTCAGGCAAGTATATTCGATTTTTATTAAAATCTTGAATGATATCTCTAGAAATATTTGTAAGCTGCATTGCTATCCCTAAATCAATAGCAAAATATTTTGCTTCTTTACTTTTTATCTCTAATGCAATTGACATCATTAAACCAACAACTCCTGCAACCTTATAACAATATCTTAGAAGCTCGTCGTTATTCCTGTATCTTTTGAAATTTATGTCAGAATTTATTCCAGAGACTAGCTCTTCAATTAGTTTTTCACTCACACCATAAGATTTCACAATTTCTTCTAACTCTTTTATTTCCTCAATGCTCTCTTCAGAAAGATCTTCATCAACTATGTCATCATGAATTCTGCAAAAAGAATAAATATTTATTACCTTATTTAGGATGTTTTTGGGCAAAAAGATGCTTGCCCAAAAGAAAGTTTTACTATTGTTATAGATTATATTCTTATTATTAATTATTCCCATAATCTCTCAGAATAAGTTTTTCTGTTACTTTTGATGTAGATAAAACACCTGGAACACCTGCTCCTGGATGTGTGCTCGCTCCTACGAAATACAAGCCTTTAGTTTCTCTAGCTTTATTTCCATATCTAAAATATGCTGACTGTGTAAATACGGGCTGAATTCCGAATCCACTTCCAGCATATGTATTTAATTCATTTTCAAAATAATCTGGCGTAATATAAAAACTATCAACAATATTGTCTGAAAGCCCAGACAGTAGCTTATTTGCTAATATATCTATTATAATTGAGGATAATTCATCTCCTCTTTCTTCCCAATTAATATTACTTAAATTGTTTGGCACAGGCGCCAAAACGTAAAAAGTATCATTATTATTTTGTATCATTGATGGATCAGTAGCGCCTGGTCTGTGCAGATATAAGCTAGGGTCATTTATAAATATCTTTTTATTAAAAATGTCATTTAATAGCTCGTAATGTCTCTTACTAAATATAATTGTATGATGTTTAACATCTGTATATATTTTCTTTGTAGAAAAATAAAGAACAAATAAACTCATTGAATGCTTAAGATTAAAGTTATTAGATATTTTTTTTGGCTTATATCCTAGTAAATTTTTATATGTATATGTTGGGTCAGAGTTACAAACTACGGCATCACAATTTATTAATCCATGCTCTGTTTCTACACCAATAATTTTATTATTTTTTGATACAATTTTATGAACTTCAGTATTTTTTTTTATCTCCACATCTTTTTTATTAAGAAGCTTTTCCAAAGCATCAACAATTTTTCCCGTTCCTCCTTCTGCATAATAAACACCCCATTTCCATTCTAAATATTGAATAAGTAGGTAAATAGAAGTTGTGCTATATGGATTTCCTCCTACAAGTAATGGGTGCATACTCAATGCCTGATTAAGATTTTTGTGGCCAATATAAGTATCTACTGCCTTATATACAGATCTATCAAATCGTATCCTAAGCAGTTCGGGCAGATGTCTTATCATGCTTCCTAGCGACTCAAATGGCTCATCTGATAATTCAATAAAAGCTTTATTAAATATTCTTTTGCTATGTTTTAATAATCTTATATATGATTTTGCATTTTTATAGCCATACTTTGATTTTATTTTCCTAATTGTTTTACTTAATTTATCTCCATAATCTAAGTACTCACCATTATCAAATAGAAAACGGTACCATGGTGTTACTGGTAGCAGATTTACATAATCACTTAAATTTTCTGAGTGTATTGAAAAAAGTTCATCAATTAAATAAGGGGCTGTAATTACTGTAGGCCCAGCATCATATTTGTACTCATTGTGAACAAATGTTCTTGCTCGCCCTCCAAGGTCTGGTTGTTTTTCAACCATTGTTACATCAAAGCCTCGGCTTCTTAACCTTGAAGCTATAGATAAACCTCCAAATCCAGACCCTATAACAATTATTTTTTTCATATAATTCCAGAAATAAAAAAAAGGCTCACTTATTACAGCGAGCCTTTTGTTAAACTTGTAAGAATGCTACTTAAGCAGATTCTTTAACAGCTGCTGCCCATATGATCAAACCAAAGGCAATTTTGTTTACAAAATCAGCTAAGTTGTAAACTATGTTTAGTGTCGCTGCGTCCACACCACCACCAGTTAGATAGCCTACGAAGTATCCTATTGGATAGATCGCCCAACCAACTGTAACGATTAAACGTAACGCACCAAATGCTGTTTGACATGCAGCGCTTCCACTAGAAGCGTTTGCTTTACTAGCTTCACCAGCAAAGATTTCGTAAAGAATATATAGCCAACCGATCATCCCGATAATGAAACCTGTCATTACTGAGATCATTCCAGCTTCACCCATATACCCACCTACAAGCATTACAACTGTACCAATTAATAGTCTCCAGAATATTCCTGCAGAAACTGTAGTTACAGCTGCTAAAATAAAGTAGAACTCAATCATTAATAGTGGCACTGTTAATAACCAATCGATATATCTAAATACTGTTGGTGACTCACCAGTTGCTACCCATACGTCTCTCATATAGAAATAATGCACTGCTGCGATTAATGTTACCAAAGCTGATACTGTTAATGATGTTTTCCATTTTGAGCTAACTCTGTCACGCTCAACAATAAAAAATACTGTTGATGCAACCATGGCCATGGAAATAATCCAGAAAGTAACTCCTACATAATCATCTCCAGCAAGACCAGATGAATGATCACCTGCTAAGGCTAAAGTTGGCAAGGAAGCTACCACTAGAAGTGTCGCAAAAAACTTTTTGCTAAAATCTAATAATTTAATCATATCTTTAATCCTCGAGTTATTATAAATATTTTTATCCCTAAACATTCTAGACAAATAAATTAAAAAATAAACCCTTAAATTATATGAATATTCTGTTTACTATATTAATTATAAGTATATGATAATGTTAATATTTTTTTTTTAATTAATAAGGATTCTCATTTATTTAAATATAATAATAATCTTATATGGAGGATATTTTGCTACTTCTGTTCATAGTAATTTTTTAAAACTATATATATTTTTTTAAAACTTATTGCATTAATGAGAGCACATTGGTGTATACTCTTTTTTTTTCTTAATGATATTAATGAAATTTTGGCTTGGTAGCTCAGTTGGTAGAGCAGTGGACTGAAAATCCTCGTGTCGGCAGTTCGATTCTGCCCCGAGCCACCATTAATAAAGTATTATTATTTCAAAAACCTTTTTGCATACTGAAGTATCAATTCTTGAAGAGATTACTCCTAATAAAGAAAGAAAAAAAATCTTGCTAACGAAACTTAAAAATAATACATAAAAAAATTTTTAGTTTAAGATAAATCTATCGCGTGTTTTTTTAATAAATCAATATCAATAATTTCTAAAGCTAGAATATTTGTGCTTTTAATTAGTATCGGGGGTGCAACATTATCATTTAATGCTTCAAGCCATCGCATAGCACAAATGCACCATTTATCGCCTTCCTTTAAACCTGGAAAATCAAATTCAGGCCTTGGCGTAATCAAATCATTACCTTTGCTTTTAGAATACTCAAGAAATTTATTTGTAACTTTTGCGCAAACAGTATGACTACCAACATCGTCATCTAAAGTTTCGCAGGATCCATTTCTTAAGTAACCAGTCATAGTCTCTTTACTACATAATTCAACAGGCTCACCAAAAACATTTTTATTTAGTCTATCTTTCATTATTTCTTAGCGTTAAAATTAAAATTAATGTTGATAGTATCATGCAAATAGATACAAAAATAAATCCAAATTCAATATTTATCGCGCTTGTTACTACCCCTAATCCTAGCGCACCAGATGCATAACCAGTATCTCTCCAAAATCTATATATTCCAATACCAGTAGCTCTCCAATTCTCTTCACAACTATCATTAACAGCTGAGCTTATTGAAGGATATAATAAAGCCATTCCAAGTCCCAAAAAGAAGCTACACATTATCCACCAGTTAAAACCTAAACTTAATAAGCACATGGGTAAAAAAATTGAGCAAATTAACATACCGGCTATAATCAGTAAATTTCTACCAATATAATCAGAATATAAACCAGAAAAAATTTGTAAGACACCCCAGGTAAATGCATATGTTCCAACAATATAGCTAATCTCAATTAAAGTTATACCGTTGTTAAAAAGATACACAGGGAAAAAAATCCAAATACAGGTATCTATAAATTTTTCTATATGCCCAGCTTGAGAATATGCAAATAATTTTTTATTTTTCCAGCTAACATAATAAAATATGTTGTCAGGAACTTGTTGAGTCATTATATTTGCATACTTCTTTGTATCATTTATCAAAAATATACAATACAAAATTGCTATTAGAATAAATATTATACTAAAAGCAAATAATGCAAATTTTACTGAAAAAAAAGATGTCATATAGCTAACTAAAATACCACCTACCGCAACACCAAAATATCCTGAGAACTCATTGAGTCCAACTGCTAATCCTCTCCTGTCACTTTCCGTGATATCAACAGTTGAAATTTGTGTAACGGACCAAGTTAAACCCTGGTTAATACCTATCACAAATGTCGCTAAAATAATAAGATACCAATTTGTTGCAAAATATATTATAAATGGCACAGGTATTGCTACCAACCATCCAATTAATAAAATAATTTTTCTATTGTATTTATCCGCAAACACACCGGCAAAATAATTCGCCACACCTTTAACTATTCCAAAAGCTACAATAAACATTGATAGAAATAAAAAAGAATCTTTTTGAATATTAAAAATACTTTCAGATAAAGCAGGAATTGCTGTTCTAAATAAACCAAGAATAATACCTACAAACATAACCTGAAGCAATAAGTTAACTAGTAAAAAATATTTTTTTTCTGTTATCATACTTTTAATTAAAAATTATTATTAGTTTTAGATAGATTAGATGAAATGGGACTCAATAGAAACTTTTTTTTTAGATATGGATGGCACTATACTAGATCTAGCTTTTGATAACTATTTTTGGCACGACCATATTCCAAGGCTATATTCAAAAAAAAATAAGATATCTTTTAATAAAGCAAAAATAGAGTTTGAAGAAAAATATAAGAAGAAACGTAATACAATAGAATGGTATTCTTTAAAATTTTGGAGTAATGAACTAAATATTAATTTAGATAATGAATTAGTCAAAACAAAAAATAGAATAAAAATTTTTCCCGGTGTTTATAATTTTTTAAATAAATTAAAAAGCCATAAAATTAATATAGTACTTATAACAAATTGCCCAAGAGAAATGTTAAATGTAAAATTTACTCAGGCAAAACTATGGGGGTATTTTAATATTATTATATCCTCTGAGGATTTTGGCTACCCTAAAGAAGCAGATGAATTTTGGAAGCTGCTAGAAAAAAAATTTTTTTTTGATAAAAACAAAACTGTTTTTATTGACGATAATGTAAATGTTTTAGAATGTGCTAGTAAATATGGTATTAATCACATTTTTGGAATACGTTGTCCTGACTCAAGTAAGAAAAAACAAATTATAGAAGAATATTTAACTTTAGATAACGTCTCTCAATTTGAAGAAAAATTCATTGATTAGCTTTTTGACAATTTTTTACTAATTTTTTCAGGTATCTCGCAAGTTTTTTCCAGTCAGTTTCTGTGACAATAAAACCTACACAATTTTTTGATCCACACTTACATACATGATCTCTAAAATCATCTGCATCGAAAGCAAAGCCATAGTCATATGTTAATTCCTGGCCTTTTCTTATATCTTTAAAGGATCTTATCCAAATTTTATTGTCTATTATATCCGTATCACAATTTGGATCGCATGAATGATTCATCAATCTTGCTTTATTATATGGAACATTCCCATTTATGTCATATTTATCATTTAGCGTAAAAATATATACCTGGCCTTCATCTTTGTTCTTTTCTGCTTTTTTTAATTGAATTTCAGCTATCTTATCAGACTGAGCTTTTGTAATTTTTTCGCCGACGTACTCTACGACATTTGTACCTGCTTTAATATTAGGTCTTCGCAAATAAACCTTTGCCATGAAGTTTTGAATTTTTAATAGTATATAATTTTGTCATAATTTATTTAATTATCAGTAGATGTATTCCAAGCAAATGTGCAATCTAGTTCAGCACGAACTTTACATAAACCATCAATACCTTGTTCTAAGATAACTTTAAGAGGTGTTTCATTATCAAATCGTCTATGTTCTGTTTTCATCCACTTTTCAGACATGTTAATGTTTCTTGGAAAAGTAGTTCTTAAGGCATCCGAAATACCTACAACGTGGCTAAGCCTTTTAATAATAAGATCATCTTTTGGAAAAGCCTTTAAGGTCCTATACTTATCAAGTTGCCTTTTCTTTGTTTGACTTGAAAGACCTAAAACCTGAACAGTTTCTTCAGTAGTAAGATTCCATGTATCCAATACTTTCATTACTGTGTTTGTTATATATAGGAATTCTTCGTCTGTATAATCGACCATAAGTCACCAAAAAAAATTTATTTTACTTTATATCTTTATAATAAAATTAGCAATAACATAATTTGATATATTGTATCATCTAAATTACAATTATATTTGAAAATACATTTTATAGATTTATAAAACATGTTCAATTTATTCAAAAAAATTTTTAAAAAGAAAAGCCAAGAAGAGGAAAAGATATCTGATATAAATTTAGCATGCGCTATAATTTTACTCGAAGTAAGTTATTCAGACTTTGAAATAAAGGATACAGAAGTTGAAAAAATGCTTAAATTCTTTGAAACAGGTTTAAACTTATCAAAAGAAAAATCGCTTTGGCTTCATATGGAAGCCCAAAAACTTCATAAAGATACAAATTGCCTAAGAAAATATATAAAGTTAATTAATGATACATACGCTAAAGAAGAAAAAATTAATTTAATTAATATTGCTTGGAAAATTGCTAGAGCAGACAATGAAATAGATAAGTATGAAGAACATAGAATTAGGAAAATATCAGAACTTCTCTATTTAAATCACTCAGAATTTATAAAAGAAAAAATTAACACTGGTTAAGTGTTTTTTTCAAATCTATAAAGAGCAATTTCGCCAAAAAAATTAGGGAATAGTTTCAATAAAAAATTTGTGGAGTAATTATTATCTAGAACTTTTTTTTTCGATTATATTTATCTCTAGATTTTCACACAATTCTTCGAAATCATTAAATGTACAAAGATGAATATTTGGTGTATCAAACCAATTGTTTGGCAATGATTTAGATATAGGCATGCGTCCAAAAAGACCAAGTTGTAATCTATTTTTCCAAAAACCCATATTTGGAAAAGTAACAATTCCTTCCCTTGCAACTCTTAGCATGTCTTGAATTATTTGATCAGGGTTTTTATTCTCTTGTAATGCTTGAGTCATAATTGCGTAATCAAAAAAATTTTCATCAAAATATTGCTTTAGTCCAATATTAAAATCTGCTTGTATAACATTTATATTTTTCTTTACTGATTCTTGAACTTCTTCTATGTCTCTCTCTAAACCATAGCCAGAAATATTTTTACTTGCTATCAAGTAATTTAACAATGTTGAATCACCACAGCCTAAATCTAAAACAGTTGATCTTTCTTCTATCCATTCAGCTATTATTTTGAAATCTCTTCTATTCATTTATATTTTCCATAAAATTACTTAATACATTTAAGTAGTTTGGTATTGGCATTAAAAAAGCATCATGTCCTTGGTTAGCCTCAATTTCAGCATACGAAACATCTTTTCTAGCTTTAATTAATGATTTTACTATTTCATGTGATTTTTCAGGTGAAAACCTCCAATCACTTGTAAAAGAAACAACTAAAAATTTTGATTTTGTATTTTCAAAAGCTTTAAACAAATCTCCTTTGTATTCCTTTGCAGGATCAAAATAATCTAAAGCTTTTGTCATCAATAAATATGTATTTGCGTCAAATCTGTCTACAAAAGCTTGAGCCTGATATCTTAAATAACTTTCTACCTGGAAATCTATGTCGTACCCAAAGTGTAATTTACCTTCTCTAAGATCTCTGCCGAACTTTTGTCTCATAGAATCATCTGATAAATAAGTTATATGTCCGAGCATTCTTGCAATACTTAGTCCTCTTTTTGGGACAACACCAAAATCATTATAACGTCCATCGTGAAATTCTGGGTCAGTAATAATAGCTTGTCTTGCAACCTCGTTAAATGCAATGTTTTGTGCGGATAATTTTGCCGCCGCTGCTATTATTATTGAATTTTTTATTTTTTCAGGATAACTAATTGCCCACTGAAGTGCTTGCATTCCGCCAAGACTTCCACCAATTACACAAGCCCATTTTTCTATTTCTAAAATATTTGCTAAAAGGTTTTGGCTGTTAACCCAATCTCTAACTGTCACTATAGGAAAGTCAGGGCCATATTCAGATCCAGTTTCAACATTAATAGTATTAGGACCTGTTGATCCCTTGCAACCACCTAAATTATTTAAGGACACAATGAAAAATTTATTGGTATCAAATGGCTTTCCAGGCCCAATGCATGAATCCCACCAACCTGGCTTCTTATCATTCTCGCTGTGATAACCAGCAGCATGATGATCACCTGATAAAGCATGGCAAATTAAAATTGCGTTACTTTTTTTACTATTTAATTTTCCATAAGTTTCGTAGACTAAAGAGAAGTTTTCAAGCGTTTTACCGCAATCAAGCTTCAATTTTTGTTTAATTTCAGCAACTTTTGGAACAACAATTCCAACCGAGTTTTTTTCAAATTTATTACTCATAATTAGTCCGCATTTCTTGAAATGAAATCGACTATATGTTTTGGGAGTTTTGCTGTGCTTATAATTTTTTCGCTTTAGCTGTATTTTCCCACCCGCAAGCTGACTTCAAATCGGTGTTTAAAACAATATATATGAAATCAATAAAATTTACAAATATACTCAAAAAATAATATTTATAAAATTTTGGATAAAGTGGATTAGTACAAGAGCGATGATAACCGAAAAGTCAATAACTCCAACAGAAGTAGGAATTATTCTTCTTATAAAATATAGTATTGGGTTTGATATTTGATACACAATATCTAATGCAGGGTTTGTATTTACTTGTCTCGATTGTACAAACCAACTTGAAACTGCCAAGATTATGAATATTATTGTTAGGACATTTAGTAAACTAAATATCGAGCTTTTAAAAGAAAAAATTATCATTTTTTCATAAATAATTGCTAAGCCTTGTAATTTACTCTGGGTGTATATGTTTAAAAAATGACATGTAAATAAAATTATAAAACTTGAAAATTCAAACCTTCCTAAGTTTGGTATAAATAAAAATAATGATCTAATTGGTCTTGAAATTTTAATTATTGTTTGAGTAATGGGATTATTTGCACTAGCGCTAGACATAGAAAGTAAAATTCTTAAAGTAAATATTAGAACAAAAAAAGATAAAATTAAATCTAATATAAAAAATCCTAGTTCTGGAAATGAGTTTGACATTATTTCTTATCCTTATTTAGACATATCAAGAGATTTTTTAGCTGCTTCCTTAATAGCATCCTCTATAATTTTTGAAAAATTTCTTTCTTCAAATATTTTTATAGCAGCTTCTGTAGTGCCACCTTCAGAAGTAACTTGTTTTCTTAATTTTTTTATATCTTCAGAAACCAACAACATTTTTGATGTACTACTTAACATATTTACTATTAAAAGGGATTTTGCATCTTCACTAATATTTTCAAATTTCTCGCATTTCATTAAAGACTCTATGAAGTACATAATATAGGCAGGGCCACTACCAAATAAAGCTGTAAAAGAGTCCATTTCATTTTCACTAATTTTTCTAATGTATCCTATTGATCTGAAAATATCCTCTACGAATTTTATTTTCTCGTCATCCATCTCATCTTTGGTGCATATTCCTGTAATACTTTCATTAAAAATTGCGCACAAATTAGGCATTGCCCTAAAAATATTAACATTTTTTTTAATTAGACTATTAATTTTTTTAATGTTACCCCTGCAGCAACAGACACAACTATCTGATTGTTATTAAATAAATTCAAATTTTCATTTATCGCTCTTTCGATATCTTTAGGTTTGACGCACAATAACACTACATCAAACATATTTTTACATACTTCACCAGAATGCAAAAAAGTGCAATTATCCTTACTATAATCATTATGGTTTTTATTATGAAAGATATAAATATCATCTGTGAGAAATATATTTTCAGAAGCAAGAATGCCATTTAAGATAGCATTTGCAATATTTCCATATCCTATGACCGCTATTTTCATTTTTTTCTTTCACCAAATATTGAGGTACCAATTCTGACTATTGTTGATCCTGCAGCAATTGCAGCATTATAGTCAGAGCTCATACCAATAGACAATGTATCTAACTCATAATTTCTCTTTATAAGACTATCGAACAAATCCTTAATTTTAGCAAATGTTTTATATTGATCACTAAAATCTGAATGATATTTCGGTATTGCCATAAGTCCTCTTATTTTTAGTTTATTAAATTCATCTGCCTCTTTAATAAATTTTTCAACTTCACTAACAACAATACCTGACTTAGTTTCTTCGGAATCAATATTTACTTGAACACATACATTTAATTTTTTTTGATTTTCTTTTCTGCAATTATTTATTTTTCTTAAAGTAGAAATCTTGTCTATACTATGAATCCAATCATAATTTTCAGCAATATATTTTGCTTTATTACTTTGAATTTTACCAATAAAGTGCCATGTAATATCAAAATTTTTTAATTCTTTAATCTTTTCAATTGATTCTTGGATATAATTTTCTCCAAAATCTCTTTGTCCGGCTTCATAAGCTTCCAAAATATTTTGAGTGCTTTGTGTTTTGCTAACAGCTAACAGCATTACACTATTTTTTTTTCTATTAAATTCTTTTTCAGCATTTTTTATGTCATGCTTTATTTTTGAAATTTTCTGCTCTATTTTATCCAAGATATATACCTAAATAATTTATTAAATATGAAAATAAATAAACGTTTCTATTTATTTTCGTAGACTATTTTTCCGTTACATATTGTTTTATCAACACAATTATTAAAGTGTTTACCTGTAAAGGGATTGTTCATTCCTGAACTTATTCTTTTTGAATTATTAAATGTCCACTTATCTTTTTTCAAAATACACAGATCTGCAGGGCTTCCCTTCCTTATTACACCAGAATCAATACCTAAGATATTTGCAGGACTTGATGTAACTTTTGCCACTGCTGTATTTAAATCCAATACACCTAAATCTACCAGCTCCATTAATAATGGCAAAAGTAATTCAATTGATGCTATACCGTGTTGTGTATTTACAAATGGTGCCTGTTTTGCATCTTCATTATGTGGTTGGTGATCAGAACAGATTGCTGTTATTGTTTCTTCTTGAATAGCTTCTTGAATTGCAACTAAATCATCTTTTGTTCTAAATGGAGGAATAACATGAAAGTCGCTATTAAAATTAAGTATTGAGCTTTCATCAAAAAACAGTTGATGTATTGCAACATCTGCGGTTACTTGTATTCCAGCAGAATGTGCATTTCTAATTAGCATAATAGATTCAAGGCAAGAAATCCTACATAAGTGAAGTTTAACTCCAGTCAATTTACTCAAAAGAATTGCTTGAGCAACAGCTATAGATTCGGCCGCAGAAGGTATTCCTGGCAAACCTAGTTTATTCGAAATTTTACCTTCGTGAACGCATCCATCGTTGGCTAAAGACGAATTATGTGGTTGATAAAATAAGGTAATTTCATGTCCAGATGCATACTCCATTGCTCTCCTTAATACCAATAAACTATCTATGGGATTAAAGCAGTTTGTTAAACCTATAGCCCCAGCTTGTTTTAATTCCATCATTGGACTTAGATTTTTTCCATCTAAATTTTTTGTAAGTGAGGCTAGAACTTTTACTTTACATAAATCTACGTCTTTAAAAATATTTTCAACCAATTTTATTTGTGCTGGAGTATCAATTACTGGCTGGGTATCTGGCATATAACAAACAGTTGTTACTCCTGAAGAAACTGCTGCCATAGACTCACTATAGATTGTCGCTTCTTTTTCTAGTCCAGGCTCTCTAAATCTAACTGATAGGTCAACTAAACCTGGGCATACAATTTGATTTTCTGCATCAATAATTTTTGGCGAATTTAATTTAGTATTGTCTTCATCAATACCAATTATGTTTCCGTTTTTAATATAGATATCACGTATGCCGGAAATGTCTCCTCCCGGATTTACCAAGTTGCCTGATTTTATTATTAGGTCGTTCATTAATTCCTCATCTATGGTTGCATAGATAGTGATAAAATTGCCATTCTCACAGCAATGCCATTTGAAACTTGTTGAAGTATTACAGATCTATTTCCGTCAGCCACCTCCGAACTTATTTCAACACCACGATTAACAGGCCCAGGATGCATAACAATTCCATTTTTTGAAATAAGATCTAATCTTTTTGGAGAAAATCCATACAAGTTATAATATTCATGTTCGTCTGGAATAAAACTTGAATTCATTCTTTCTGTTTGCAATCTTAACATGATTACAACATTGCAATCTTTTATACCTTTATCCATATCTACATATGGGGTAACACCCATCTCTTCTACACCAACTGGTAACAATGTTTTAGGTCCTATTACTCTAATATCAGGGACCTCTAAAATTCTTAGCGCATGCATAAGTGACCTAGCAACTCTCGAATGAAGTATATCACCAACAATTGCAACTTTTATTTTTTTAAAATCTGGAAAATATTTTCTGATTGTAAAAATATCCAGCATTGCTTGAGTCGGATGTGCATGCCTTCCATCACCAGCATTTATTATACTGATATTAGGTGATACATTTTTTGAAATAAATTCAGCGGCACCAGAAGAAGGATGTCTTACTATAAACATATCACAATGCATAGCTTCCAGATTTCTCAAAGTATCGAGTAAAGTTTCTCCTTTCTTGGTTGCGCTAAAATCTAAATTTAAATTTAAAACATCAGCTGATAATCTTTTTGCAGCCAACTCAAATGTTGTTCTCGTTCTTGTGCTTGCTTCAAAAAATAAATTTACAATAGTTTTGCCTCGCAATAAAGGAACTTTTTTAACTGGTTGACCAGAGACCCCAGCAAAAGATTCAGCAAGATCTAAAATATCTAGGATTAAAGATTGGGGTAAATTTTCAATGTCCAAAAAATGACGCAAATGTTTTGGCGAAATAATTTCAGAATTATTTTTGTTTTTGTTATCCAAATTTATTTTCTTATTCTCACTCACTCATATTACCTCTTAACTATCTTTATCTACAACTTCTAAAATCATAGGGTCAGGACCTAATAACTTTATATTTTTGTCATTATCTAATTCTAATTTTTCTCCAAATATATCCGCTGATATTGGAAGCTCATTTCCATTTCGTTCAACTAAAACTACCAATGTAACTGAATGTGGCCTACCAAAATCAAATATCTCATTTATAGCAGCCCTAGTTGTCCTTCCTGTATAAAGTACATCATCTACAAGTATTACGTGCTTATCATCAACAGAAATTGGCATTTCAGTTGGCTCAACTTTTGGATTTACCCCAACTTTACTAAAATCATCCCTATAAAAACTTATATTTAGAGATGCAGCTTTACCCTCGTATCCAAGATTTTTTTGCAGTAAATCTGCTATCCAGGCTCCACCAGTATGGACTCCTATTATCAAAGGGTTTTGAATATTGTTTTTTAAAAGATAATCCTTTAGAGAATTTTCAATCTTCTGAAGTAATGCCTGTGTCTGATCTTTTGAATATTTCATTTTCAAAATAAGATTGTAATATTAAAGCTGCTGCAATTCTATCTATTTCTTCCTTATTAATCTTTTTTTTTCTACCTTTCTGCATTTGTGTTGCTAATACAGCCTGATCGGAATTAGATGAATAATCCTCATTGAAAAAAATAATATCAAGATTCAGATTTTTTTTTAGCATTTTGCCGAAATTTTTTATCTTTTTATTTATTTCCTGATCACAAAAATTCTCAGGTATACCAATAATTATTCTAGAAATATCCCATTCTTTAACAATAGAAATGATAGAATTTAGATTTTTTTCGGAGCCTCTATTCTGAATGGTCTTTAATGGTGATGCAATTTTGCTTTCTGTGTCGCCAATTGCAAATCCAATTCTTTTTTCCCCAAAATCTATAGATAAAACTTTAATTAATTCCATCTATTTTTTCCCAAAACTTTACCCCCAAATCAATATTGTGAAACTTATTTATTTCAGCAATACATGTTGGGGAAGTAATATTGATTTCAGTAATTTTTTCGCCAATCATATCTAATCCAGCAAAATAAATTTTTTCTTTTTGAAGAAAACTGGCAACTTCATTACATATACTTATTTCATTTTCATTCAAGATATATTTTTCTATTGTTCCTCCAGAAGCAAGATTTGAACGATGATCATTTATATTAGGTTTTCTTATTACAGCTTGTTTGAAAACCTCTCCATTTATAATTATAACTCTTTTATCTCCATTTTCTGCTTCTGAAATATACTTTTGCGCTAATATATAATTTTCTCCCATATTTGTTATCTCTTCATAAATTACATTAAAATTTTTATCTTTTTCTGCTAAATAATATACTGACCTTCCTCCCATTAAATTTAATGGTTTCAAAATAATATTTTTATGAGTATATCTAAAATTCTCTAAATCTTTTTTATTTCTAGTAACTAGACTCTCTGGTATATGCTTTTGAAAATTTAAAGTTATTAGCTTTTCATTATGATTTCTAAGAGTAAATCCAGGATTAATAATCTTTGTAATTTTGCTGTCTAAAGCATCTAGCATATATGTCATATAAATATAATTATTATCTACAGGCGGATCTTTTCTCATTAAAATATAATTAAAATATGATAGTTGAAAATTTTTACCTTCTGAAATTTCAAAATAATTTTCTTTTTTATCATTTAGTTGTAATTCACAAATTTTTCCAAAGGGGCCTTCAGAATTCATTGATAGTGTTCCTGGAATTAAATAGTAAATTTTATGACCAATTTTTTGGGCAGATAACATTAATTGGTAAGATGTATCTTTTTTTATGTCTATAGACTCTATCGGGTCCATAATTACAAGCACTTTTTTATTCATTTGCTTTTAGGTTATTTATTATTTTTATATATGAAATTGCTGCAATTGCTGCAGTTTCAACTCTTAAGATATTATCACCTAAGCTTGCAGATGAAAAATTTGATTGTTTTGCGTAAGCGTATTCTTCTTCTGAAAAATCTCCCTCAGGGCCAACAAGAAGCGATGAAGATAATAGCGGTGTCTTATATACGTTATTAATCATATTTTTAGATCTTGTGTCCAAGATAATTTTTTTTTCTGAAGAACAATCTTCTATGTAATCTTGAAAAGATAAAATATTTTTAATTTCTGGAAGATAAGACCTTTCAGATTGTTCACTTGAGCTAATAGATATATTTTCCCAATGTTTTATTTTTTTTTCTAAATCTATTTTTTTTTTATTAAATATAGAGTTTTTTGAAATTAATGGTTGAAAAGAACATACTCCAAGCTCAGTTAGCTTTTTAATTATTAGATCTGAACATGGACTCTTACAAACACTAAAAGCAATTTCAGTATTAAAGATTTGCTTTTCAAAAAAAATTTTCTTTTCTAAATATATTTCAATAAACTTATTTGATGCACTCTTAACATAACCTTGATAATCAAATCCTGTATTATTAAATAGCACTACTTTTTGATTAACTTTTGCTTTTAATACTTTAGAAAAATAATGCAAGGAATCACCTTCAAGTGATATTATTGACTCTTCTTTTAATATCTTATTAACATAGAGTCTATGTGAACGCACTGTAGAAATTAATACCTATAAGTATTATTTTTAAATGGGCCTTTTTTATCCACGCTAATATAATCAGCTTGCTTATCAGTAAGTTTTGTAAGTTTTGCACCTACTTTATCTAAATGAAGCCTAGCAACTTCTTCATCTAAAATCTTTGGCAATACATAAACTTCATTTTTATAATTGGATGAATTTTTCCACAACTCAATTTGAGCTAAAACTTGATTCGTGAAAGATGCTGACATTACATAACTTGGATGTCCAGTTGCGCAACCTAAATTTATTAATCGTCCCTCTGCTAATAAAATAATTTTCTTACCATCTGGAAACTCTATATGGTCAACTTGAGGTTTAATATTATCCCACTTGCATTTTTTAATAGCATCAACATCAATTTCATTATCAAAGTGTCCAATATTGCAAACAATTGCCTGGTCTTTCATTTTATCCATATGATCATAAGTTATTACTGATTCATTTCCTGTTGCAGTACAAAATATGTCAACTTCTGAGACCACAGATTCTACCGTAACAACTTTAAAACCTTCCATAGCAGCTTGTAAAGCACATATTGGGTCAATTTCTGTAACCCATACTATTGCTCCAGCATTTCTTAAGATTGAGCTGATCCTTTTCCCACATCTCCAAAACCACAAACTAAAGCAGTCTTTCCAGATATCATCACATCAGTTGCTCTTTTAATTCCATCAACTAGTGATTCCCTGCATCCATATAAATTATCAAATTTTGATTTTGTTACAGAGTCGTTAACATTAAATGCAGGAACTTTTAATTCTTCTTTTTATACCATCTCATATAGTCGATGAACGCCTGTTGTCGTCTCTTCAGAAAGACCTTTAACATTTGAAAGAAGTTCCGGATATTTCTCATGCATTATTGATGTTAAATCACCTCCATCATCAAGAATCATATTAGGTTTCCAAGATGGGTCTCCGATTATAGTTTGATCTACACACCACAAGTATTCTTCTTCAGTCTCGCCTTTCCAAGCAAATACTGGTATCCCTTGTTCTGCGATTGCAGCGGCTGCGTGGTCTTGAGTAGAATAAATATTGCAAGAAGACCACCTCACACTAGCTCCAAGATCAACTAATGTTTCAATCAATACGGCAGTTTGAATAGTCATATGTAAACAACCAACAATATTTGCACCTTTTAAAGGCTGCTCATTGCCATATTTTTTTCGAAGTGACATTAAACCTGGCATTTCTGTTTCAGCAATTCTTATTTCTTTATGACCCCAATCAGCTAAAGAAATGTCTGCTACTTTATAATCTGGGCCTATTTTTTCTACAACTTTACTCACAATAATACTCCGTTATAACAAACTTTTAATTATTTCAATCTTATCAGTTTTTTCCCAAGGAAGATCTAAATCTTCTCTACCAAAATGACCGTATGAAGCGGTATTTTTATACATTGGTCTTAAAAGACTAAGCATATTGGTTATGCCCCATGGACGCAAGTCAAATACCTCGTTTATAATGTGTACAATTTTTGCTTCATCTACTTCTGCAGTTCCAAATGTATCAACACTAATAGATGTAGGCTTCGCTACTCCTATTGCATATGAAATTTGTATTTCACATTTTTTGGCTAATCCTGCTGCAACGATGTTTTTTGCTACATATCTTGCAGCATATGCTGCTGATCTATCAACTTTTGATGGGTCTTTCCCAGAAAAAGCACCGCCACCATGTCTTGCCATTCCGCCATAAGTATCCACAATTATTTTTCGTCCAGTTAGTCCACAATCACCAACTGGTCCTCCTATTTCAAATGATCCTGTTGGGTTTATAAAAATTTTTGTTTCTTTCTTCAAAAATTTTTTGGCAAACATCACTTTTAATTACAGCTTCATAAATATAATCTTTGATTTCTTTTTGATTTACGTTTGGTGAGTGCTGAGAAGAAATAACAACAGTATCAACAGAATGAATCTTTCCATCATTATAGTTAATTGTTACCTGACTCTTTGCGTCAGGCCTCAACCAATTTACATTATTTTCTTTTCTTAATTGTGCTAGTTTATGAACTAACCTATGTGAGTATGTTATAGGTGCAGGCATTAAAACATCGGTTTCATTAGTTGCATATCCAAACATCAAGCCCTGATCACCTGCCCCTTGATCTTCATCATTTTTTTTATCAATTCCTTGAGCAATATCCGAAGATTGTTCTCCTATTTTATTTATAACTTCTACAGTCTTCGAATTAAAACCTAACTCTACAGAATTATATCCAATATCATTGATGGTATTCCTAACAATACTTTCATAATTAATATTTGCTTTAGAAGTTATCTCGCCAGCTAAAACAACAACACCAACAGAACCTTCCTCTGACTTTACTAATGTCTCGCAAGCAACTCTAGCTTTGTATCCTGAGATAAAGCAGCATCTAATATTGCGTCAGAAACTTGATCGCATAGTTTATCAGGGTGTCCTTCAGATACCGATTCGGAAGTAAATACTTTAGATTTCATAGTGCTATTTAATATTTTTATTTCGAAAATATTATCATACTCATCTTTTTTGGGCTACAAAAATACTTCTACAAACTGGCGGGTATCCCTCTAATGTTTTTCCATTCTGTAATGTAAAATCTTTAAAGCTTTTTCCCTGCATCCATTTTGTTCTTCTTTGTTCATGAGAATTTGTAAAACTATCATTAACGATTTCGATATTCTTAAATCCGTTCTTACTAAGTAAATCAATTAAATTATTTTTTGTAAAAATTGTCCCTATATTTTTCATTCCTGCATAGGTTTGATTTTTTTTGATATTTATATTATCTGATGAATTTGAAATTATTGTTTCTAAAATTATGTAGCCATTCTTTTTTACTAATTTATTAATTGAATTTATGTGATGATTAGGATCCTTTGCATGATATAATATTCCCATTGAAAGTACTAAATCGAAATCAATTATTTTTGAATCGAAATCTTCGGAGGAGCAAGGTAAAACAATTAATTCTTGAACTTTTTTTGCATAATATTTTGTTGCTAAAAATTGTATTACGTATAAAGCGGTTTTTTCCATCCCCACTATTAGTTCTGGTTCTAATTTTAATAATTTATATGAATAGTATCCGTTGCTGCAGCCTATATCACAAATTCTCATATTTTTTGCGCTTGGCAAATAGTCCTCTATTCTTTCCCACTTTTTATCAGAACGCCACTCTGAATCAATATATAAGCCAAAAATATTAAAAGGACCTTTTCTCCAGGGGTTCAAATTTAGGAGCTCTGCTTCAAGGCTTCCAAGCTGATCTTCAGATATCTCACTTTTTTTACCAATAACGATGCTGGCATTTAAAATATTTAAATAATTAGTTTCTACGCAGGGGAGCTTACCTAAAATATTTTCCCATTTTTTTAAGCTTCCATGGTTGATAAAACTTGTATTTTCTAAATAAAAATTAAATAGAGAATTATATTCTTTAAAAGTATGACTACTATAAAAATTATTGTTTTTTAAATGAGATAAAATATTTATTTTATTAATATCCATGAGACAAAATTATAGCATTGAAACCATTTATAAAATTTTTCACAACCAATTTTTTTAAAGCGACTCTCATGGTTTTGTTCGGTTTCAATTAACATTATTTCTGAAAGAGCGATTTTTTTTCTATCAATTTCTTCTTTCGTATAACCATTATTTTGTTTAAAAAAATCATGGAAATTTTTAAAAAAACTATCATCATGCTCTTTTTCTAATTTAATTTTTTCAGTTATTATAACTATTCCTTCTTTATTTAATCTCGAAAAAATCTTATTTAATAAATATTCTCTTTTCTCTATAGGAATAAACTGTAAAGTTAAATTTAGAATTACAACTGATGCATTTTTAATTTCAATGTCCAAAATGTCAGAATTTATAAATTTTATTTCATCTTTATTTATGTTTTTCTTACATGTATCAATCATCGCTTTTGATGAATCAACTGCATATATTTCAACATTGGTATTATCTAGTTTTTCTAATATCGATAATGAGCATGCACACAATGATGCACCTAAATCATATATACTTGTATTTTGCTTATAAAACTTTTTTGATAGCACGCCAATGTTATCAATTAAAAATTCATATCCGGGAACAGATCTATTTACCATGTCTTCAAAAACATTAGCCACATCATTGTTAAAAATAAATTTATTTATTTTGTTATGATTTTTTTTATATAAATTATCTTTTTTAAGATTTTTCATATTTTTATTTTCTTAACTTTTTTATTTTTAAAGCTTGTGTATACGGGAATTCCATTTTTATATTGAGGGAAATCTTCTCCGGTTATTAATGGCTCCATGTATTTTCTACATAAACTTGTAATATGGTAACCATCTGAGGAAATATAATTCTTTGGCATTTTTCTTTCAACATTTGCAACTTTATTTAATGGGGCAGTTGTGAGTTTCCACTTATATGGTTTATCAGATATTCTTTTAATGCTTGCCATTAATCCATTTTTTCCTTTTACAGCTAAATTAACTGCATGAGACCCTAGCGCATATGCTTGAGCAACATCTGTTTTTGATGCTATGTGTCTAGCAGATCTTTGAAGATAATCTGCAACAGCCCAATGGCATTTATATCCTTTTTTAGTTTTAATCAACTCTGAAAGATATGGAGCAACACCGCCAAGTTGAGCATGGCCAAATGCGTCTCTTATCCCGCTATCCGCAAGAAATTTACCATATTTATTTTTCGCTCCCTCAGAAGCAACGATAACGCAATAGCCATTTTTCTTAACAATGTCTTGAACATTCTTTAAGAATTTTGTTTCATTAAATATAACTTCAGGAAAAAGAATTATATGCGGAGGACTCTTTCTTGATTTGCTGGCAAGTGCTGATGCTGCCGCAATCCATCCGGCGTGCCTACCCATAACTTCAAGTATAAAAACTTTTGTAGATGTTTCACACATTGATGCAACGTCTAAACCTGCCTCTAATGTAGAAATAGCAGTATATTTTCCAACTGAACCAAAACCCGGAGAAGTATCTATTAATGGTAAATCATTATCAACAGTTTTGGGAATTCCTATGCATTTAATATCAAAACCTTTACTTGCACAAAATTGTGAGATTTTATTTGTAGTGTCTTGAGAATCACCTCCTCCATTATAAAAAAAATAACCAATATTATGTGCCATAAAAACTTTTAAGAGTTTTTCATAATCTTTTAAATTTTTGTTATAATCTTCAAGTTTATACCTACATGATCCAAAGATTCCGCCAGGAGTGTATTTAAGGTTTCTCACAGCAGCTGCACTTTCATAGGATGTATCTATTAGCTCTTGATTTAATGCACCTAAAATTCCATTTTGTCCTGCATAAAGTTTATTTATATATTTCTTATGTTTTCTAGCAGTTTCTATAACACCACAAGCGCTGGCATTAATAACAGAAGTAACTCCTCCGGATTGGGCATAAAACGCATTCTTTTTTATATTTTTCATGGAAATTAATTATTTTTAAAATATCTATACTTATTCTAGCATAGTAAAATGATCATGATAGTTAGCTTGTATAAAGTTTTTATGGGTTTATACATGTTACTTATTTGATAATTACTTGGCACAAGGTTATATTTAGCGCAAAAATAATAATAACTAGGGGATCTTTTATGAAAATCATACTTCTTGGTGCTCCAGGGGCGGGAAAAGGCACGCAAGCAAAATTTATATCTGAACGTTTTAATATTCCACAAATCTCAACTGGTGATATGTTGAGAGAAGCCGTTGCAAATAAATCTGATCTTGGTTTAAAAGCAAAAGATATAATGGAAAAAGGTGAGTTAGTCCCAGATGACTTAATATTAGATTTGGTAAAGAATAGAATTAATCAAAGTGACTGCAATAATGGTTTTTTGTTTGATGGGTTTCCAAGAACTTTAGATCAAGCAAATTCATTGAATGACAGAGGAGTTGATATTGACTGCGTAATTGAAATAGTGGTTGATGACGATGAAATTATTCAAAGGATGAGTGGAAGAAGAGTCCATCCCAATTCAGGCAGAACATACCACATTAAACATAATCCTCCTAAAGAAGAAAATATAGATGATGAGACTGGAGAGGAATTGATACAAAGACCTGATGATAATGAAGAAACTGTGAAGAAAAGATTATCAATATATCATGAGCAAACTCACCCATTGGTAGAGTTTTATAAAAAAGCCGCAGATGGCTCTTCTACAACCTCATATGTTGAAATTGCAGGAATTGGAAGTATAGAGGACATTCAGTCTGAAATATTAACGAATATAGATAAATTAGGGTAAAACCTTCATTTAAGGCAGATTTTAAGTTGTATATATGCTAATTCTTGGGTATTATTCACTGCCTTACTGGATTTAAATAATTATGATGACAAAAACAACAATCAGCGCAAAAAAAGAGACTGTTGAAAGAGATTGGTATGTAATTGATGCAACCGATAAAGTACTTGGACGTCTATCTACTGAAGTTGCGGATATGTTAAGAGGAAAAAAGAAACCTTGTTATACTCCTCACTGCGATACAGGAGATCATGTTGTTGTTATAAATGCTGAAAAAGTTATTGTCACAGGAAACAAATTTGAAGATAAAATGTATTATAAGCATACTGGTTATATAGGAAATTTAAAAACAACCAATTTTGCAAAACTTCAAGCTAAAAAACCAGAGAGCATTATCGAAAAAGCGGTAAAAGGAATGATGCCAAAGAACAGATTAGGAAGTGCAATGATCAAAAAACTTCATGTTTACAAAGGTTCAGAACATAACCATCATGCTCAAAAGCCAATAGTTAAGGAAATTTAAAAATGGATAATATTTTTTACTCAACAGGAAGAAGAAAAGAATCAACTGCAAGAGTTTTTCTTTCAAAAGGCACAGGTAAAATCACAGTTAATTCAAATCCAATAGAAAAATATTTCGGTCGTAAAACAAATATTATGGTTGTTAAACAGGCTTTAAACCTAACAGAAACTGCTGATAAAACAGATGTAAGAGTCACTGTTAAGGGTGGAGGCTCATCAGGTCAAGCTGGAGCGATTAAACTTGGAATTGCTAGAGCACTTTTAAAATTTGATGATACTTTAAGACCATTACTTAAAAAAAATGGATTTCTTACAAGAGACTCAAGAGTAGTAGAAAGAAAGAAAGTTGGTTTACGTAAAGCAAGAAAAGATGTTCAATTCTCAAAAAGATAATCCTTCTTTTACATCAGGTATATGTGTAAGTATATAACGCTAGTAGTTATTATTGAGCGCATTCCTAAGTAGCCATAATATTCCCTTTTCTTAATCATTAGCGAAAAGTCTATAATCCACGCGATAAGATAGCCAAGCGCTAGAACATACAAAACGTCAGGAAAATCAAAAAAGAAAGCAGAAAAAGCTATTACTGAAGGTGTGACACTTAGATAAAATAATTTTGGCGATTTTTCAATACTGTTATTACCCCAATTAATTGCTCCTATAAATGATAAAATAATTGCACTATAATGAACAAATATTGATAAACCTTTCACAAAATCGTATGTTTGCAAATAATAAATTGCTGAAATAAATGGGATAAGCCCCAATAACATTAAGGAGATAGAGGTCTTACTTATGTATTTTTGATTGGTTGTCATATAACTAATTCTAAACTGTTATTTTTTTGTTTAAAAGGAAGAAATTATTATGCCTATATATGAATATCAATGCGAAAGTTGTGGACATCAATTTGATATTATTCAAAAAGTATCTGATGATAAGCTCACTTTGTGCCCAAAATGCAACCAGCATAAATTAAAAAAATTGGTTACATCAGCAGGCTTCAAGCTCAAAGGAACTGGTTGGTATGAGACTGATTTTAAAACTAAAGAAAAAAAATCTCCTGAAAAAAAAACTAAAACTTAATAAATATGATTTATTCAAATCTTGGCAATACTGAAATTTAGGTGAGTAAAATATGCTTAGGCACAATGACCTATGGCGAACAAAATACTGAAGAAGAGGCGCACAAACAATTAAATTTTGCTATAGAGAATGGTGTTAACTTTATAGATACTGCAGAAATGTACCCTGTTCCTCCAAATAAAAAAACACAAGGTTTGACTGAAAAATATATAGGTTCATGGCTAAAAAAAAATAAAAAAAGAAAAGACCTCATAATAGCCTCAAAAGTAACTGGACCTGCAGAAGATTTTTCATACATTAGGAACCCGCTTAAAATTAATAAAAAAAATATAGAAGCTGCAATATTAAAAAATTTAGAAAGACTTGGTACAGATTATATTGATCTATATCAAATTCATTGGCCACAAAGACAAACAAACTATTTCGGCAAATTAGACTACGTTTACAGCAATGAAAATACTAATGAAGTTATAGATAATATAAATGAAAGTTACGAAACGTTAAATAATTTAGTCAAGTCTGGAATTATCAGGGCGATTGGCTTATCAAATGACACTTCCTGGGGAGCAATGAAATTTCTAGAATTATCTAAAGATAAATCATATTCAAAAATTGTTAGTATCCAGAATCCATATAGCTTATTAAATAGGTTATATGAAATAAATATGGCTGAAATAGCAGAAATGGAGAATGTTAAGTTACTTGCATATTCGCCATTAGGATTTGGGATTTTAACTGGAAAATACATTAATGAAAAACCAAAAAATGCAAGGCTTACTATATGGAACAGATTTGATAGGTACAGTAATAAGAATTCAAAAAGTGCAACTTTAAAATATGTAGAAATAGCAAAGAAATATAATTTAACACCTACTCAATTAGCTTTATCTTTCGTTAATCAGCAACCTTTTGTATGTAGTAATATTATCGGCGCAACGAATTTAACTCAGCTAAAAGAAAATATTGAAAGCATTAATATTAATCTTGATGAAAATATTTTAAAAGAAATAGATAATGTTCATTTAAACCAACCAAACCCTTCACCTTAATGAGGCTATCAAAATTCTTAGCGCATTCAGGATATTGCTCCAGACGAGAAGCAGAAGTAATTATAAAAAGTAACAAAGTAATTATTAATGGAAATATTTGCAATGATTTTTCTTATCAAGTAACAGAAAATGATAAAGTATTTATTGGAAAAACACGCATAAAAAGAACAAAGTGAAATTGAATTGTATGCACTAAATAAACCCAGAGGATATATAACTTCAAAAAAAGATGAATTAAATCGAAAAACCGTTTACAACTTACTTCCAGATAATAAAAAAATTTAATCAATATCGGTAGACTTGACTTTAATACTGAAGGTCTTTTGCTTTTTACAAATAATGGTGAATTTAAAAGATATTTTGAGCTACCAAAAAATAAAATTACAAGAACATATGATGTTAAGGTATATGGCAATATAAGTAATACGGACATTAAAAAAATTAAATCTGGTATTTATATTAAAGGTATTAAACATAGCGTTCAGAAAATCTCTTTAATAAAAAAATTAAAAACAAATAATTGGTTCAAAATCGAATTAATTGAAGGAAAAAATAGAGAGATTAGAAAAATTTTTGAGAGTCTTGGTCTTGTTGTAAATAGGATTATTAGAACCAAATATGGAGATTATTCTTTAGGTAAAATGAAATTAAGTGAATTTAAAAGACTTAATATAAAAAAAACTTAACATTATTTTTTTTGTAATTTTACAACTTCATTTCCATCGCTAACCAATACGTTATCTGCTGGTCTATCAGCAAAAAGACCAACAGTTAAAACACCAGGAATTTTATTTAAATCTTTTTCTAATTGGATTGGTTCTAAAATTTCCATATGATTAATATCTAAAATAATATTACCATTGTCAGTTATAAAATTTTCTCTCCAAATTGGCATACCTTGTTTTTTTATAACCTCTCTTGCTACAAATGATCTAGCCATAGGAACAACTTCTAGTGGCAATGGAAATTTTCCAAGAACATCAACAATTTTTGAATTGTCTACAATGCACAAAAATTTTTTGGAGGCACTTGCAATTATTTTCTCTCTAGTTAAAGCTCCACCTC
The DNA here is from genome assembly GCA_038141665.1 of Thiothrix sp. GTDB lineage: Bacteria > Pseudomonadota > Gammaproteobacteria > Poriferisulfidales. The sequence goes on along the minus strand of JAYQIN010000002.1, from coordinate 824,662 downwards.
CGCCTTTAATTAATTGAAAATTAGGATTTACTTCGTCTGCCCCATCAATATATATTGGTATTTCACTCACATCGTTTAAATCTAGTACACGTATGCCATTAGCCTCTAATTTTTCTTGTGTTGATAATGAACTTGCAACTGCGCCAGATATTTTATTTTTTAGCGGTTTTAAATACTCTATAAAATAATCTACTGTCGAGCCTGTACCTACTCCCACAATGTCATCGTACTCGACATAGTCAATAGCTGCTCTTGCTACGTCCTGTTTTTTTTGATCTGAACTACTCATTAAATTTTCACTAAAATTTTATAATCTGTATTATAATTCTAATATGCCATACTTTGTATTCAAATATCAAAATAATAAATTTAGATCTGTAGAACATATAGATACTTTTGATGTCTATAAAGATGCTAGAGCTCTTTTAAAGGACTTGCGAAAAAATAAATCTCCAGATAATCCAAATGCTTATAAGGTTGTTTATGCTGAAGACATGTTAGAAGCAGAGATGTTGATCCTTGAAAAAAGGGATGCGCCAATTCTTAGAGAGTGGGAAAAATAATATCCTAAAAAATTATTCTTCTAGATTGTGTCTATCTAAAGAAGCTTTTGCCTCATCATTTGCATAAAACTCTCTTATGCTTTCTACAGTCTCGGTTCTATTTGCTCCAGACCCAACCAAAACCTGTTGCTTTTTATCAACAGCCCAAAGAATATATGCTGTGAAATCTTTAAGATCATCAGGAAATTGATCACTATGTGGTATGCCAGTATGCTCTACTTTATCTTTATTTTTTCTGAGGGTCTGCCTAAGGCCCGCGAGAGTTTTTTGAAGATCAGCAACATCCTCTCCATTCCATTGACCGACAACATCACCGTTTTTTGATACAATATCATTTGACATATGAATTCCCTTATTAAATTTGTGGGTATTCTATATTAAACAAATCGACAATTCAATAAATTTTAATGATGAATTCTAAAATATCCTTCAAAGAAGCAATATTATATTGGCTCAAGCTTGGCTTTATAAGTTTTGGAGGGCCCGCTGGACAAATAAGCATGATGTATGATGAGGTAGTTGAAAGAAGGAAATGGATAACTGAAAAAAGCTTCTTTCATGCTTTAAACTATACAATGATACTTCCAGGACCAGAAGCACAGCAACTTGCAACTTACGTAGGATGGTTGATGCACGGAAGAATTGGAGGATTGGTAGCAGGAACCTTGTTTATACTCCCTTCTTTTTTCATCTTGAGCATACTAACTTTTATTTATATTAATTACTCTGATAACATTTTGGGAGATGGGCTACTTTATGGAATAAAAGCTGCTGTAATTGCAATAATATTTTCCGCAACAATTAAAATAGCTAATAAAGTTTTAAATAAAATTTACTACTGGATTACAGCAATCCTAGCTTTCTTTGCAATAAATATTTTAAACATAAATTTACCAATTATTATTATTTTAGCTGGATTAATTGGACTAATATTTCATATTACTCAATCTAGAAATTCAAATGCTAAAAACAGAAAAAATAATATAGATAAAATTATAATAAAGAATTCTTTTAATACTTTTTTTAAATTTTTATTTATTTGGCTCGCAGTATTTTTGCTAATACTTTACTTTGACGAAAATATTTTAACCAGTTTATCTCTTTTTTTTAGCAAGGCGGCGTTAGTTACTTTTGGGGGTGCTTATGCATTATTACCATATGTCTTTCAAAATATAATTGAATCACATGGCTGGTTAACAAGTCAGCAAATGATGGATGGCTTGGCTTTGGGAGAATCAACACCTGGTCCTCTAATAATGATTGTTACCTATGTTGGATTTATTGTCGGCTGGTATAACGATATTCTAAATCTAGGCTCTCCGCTAATTGGTGCTATTTTATGTTCCTCTGTAGCAACTTTTTTTACATTTTTACCTTCTTTTGCGTTTATATTTATAGGTGCTCCCATTATTGAATTAACTAAGAAAAACAAAGCCTTAGAGATACCTTTAAACTTTATAACCTCAGCTGTTGTAGGATTAATAGCAAACCTTGGATATATGCTTGCTTATAACTCTTTATGGACAGATAATAACGAAACTGAAAACTTTGACATACATCTTTTTATTCTAATTGTATTAAGTTTATTAGCCCTTTTAAAAGCTAAGGTAGGAGTTTTACCACTTTTAATAACATTAGGCTTAACTGGAATAATGATGAAAATATATTTTTAATTATGACAGAAAAGATAACAAAAAATAAATATGTTGAATTCACATATTCAATAACAAATGACGAAGGTCAAATAATTGAACAGGTAGAAGTGCCTGTAAACTATGTTCATGGCGTTAAGATGGGTCTGTGGCCAAAACTTGAAGACGCTCTTGAGAATAAAAAAATAGATGACCAGATAAATGTAACATTTGAGCCAGGTGAAGTATTTGGAGAAGTTGACCAAGACTTAATATTCGAAGATGAAATTAAAAATGTTCCTGAAGAATATCGTGAACTCGGAAAAATAGTTGAGTTTCAAAATGATTCTGGTGACGTTAAGCCCTTTAGAGTTACTGAGATTACAGATTCTAAGATTGTGCTTGATGGAAACCACCCTTTAAGTAATGTGAAAATAAATTTTAATGTGAATATTAAGAGCATTAGAAATGCTACGCAAACAGAGATAGATGCGCTTAATGAAGTAACTGAAAATTAAATATTTTCAAATAAACTTTCTACGAATTCAGTTTCACAATCTTTAAACCATTCAATGTCTGGAAATTTTTTATATAATTCTTTTGAGCAATCAATAAAACATTCACATACTTTATAATTTATTTCATTTTCTTGAGTTAAAAATTTTGTATCGCTATGTTTATTCCAAAAAACTATGAATTTTCTAATAAGATTTTTCTCTATAAATCTATTTGCTTTAGATTTTTCTTTTTTACTGCCGAACGTTACTTTCTTTAGAGTTTCTGACATTTTTAATAGTTTATAGCTCATTGAACTTGCAGGGTGTGGCATACCTTTAAGTAGCTTACTTGTTTGCTGGAGATTAAAAATAGCCTCGTTATACAATTTATTTCTTTCTTCAATAGTATAACTATTGTTTTCACTAAGAATTAAGATTATAAAATCTCTAAAAGTGTTTTCTAGATCTTCTCTAATTTCTAAGCAATTATAATTTTTAAAGTAATATTTTTCTGATATTAATTTGCAAAAACTATCATTAAAACTTCCTTTTAATTCAAACGTTGTGGCCAAGCTAAACTCCTATTCTCGAATAAGGTTTTAATTTAATCATGCACAATATAGCCATGTTTTAAACCTATTTCTACAGCATAAATGCTTGAGTATTTACAAAAAAATGATATATTTAAATTTGGTTATACCACGCAAGAACCTGCGTAACAAGTTCACTATATAAGTTGATTTAATTTACAAGTGAGATGGTTATGCAAAATCAAATATATAGAGGCGTAAAATACGCTGCTCAAACAAAGTCGAAAAAAACTAAATAATTCAAACCTTACTTATAGAGGCATTTCCCATAAGCAAGATAATGCTCAACGCGCTACAAAATTAAGTGCTCAATTGAATTATAGAGGTTTGTCTTACTTGAGAGTTTAAACTTTAATATTTTGGTTAAGGTTATATTGAGATGTTATTGGGATTTTGTTCGCTCCTTAATCAAATAGCATCTCGATTTTTTTTAAAAAAGAGAGGAGCTTAATTCATTCACAGCTTTAAGCATTTCTAAATCATCTGTTATAGCTTCTGAAATTGAACATCTACAAGCAGTATTAGGATTTACGCCAGAAACAATTAGCTTAGCAGCATGGACCAATAATCTAGTGCTTGCACCTTCATCCAAACCATTTCCTTTTAAATTCCTGGTCATGTGTGCAAATTTGACTAGCGACGCACTTAACTCAGCATCAATTCCTGTTTCGCTCTCGATTATTGATTGTTCTATTTTAGCCTCAGGATAATCAAATTCTAAAGCTACAAATCTTTGTCTCGTACTTTGTTTTAAATCTTTGAGAATACTTTGATATCCAGGATTATATGAAATTGCCATACAAAATTCTGGGGTTGCTTCTAGAACTTCACCTACTTTTTCAATAGGGAGAACGCGCCTATCATCGCAGAGTGGGTGGATAACGACGGTTGTATCCTTTCTAGCTTCGACTATTTCGTCAAGGTAGCATATTGCTCCAGCTCTAACTGCTCTAGCTAACGGGCCATCTATCCAAACTGTGTCACTACCTGAAATTAAATATCTCCCAACTAAATCTGAAGCAGTCAAATCATCATGACACGATACTGTTATCAAAGGTCTTTTGAGTCGCCAACTCATGTACTCCATAAATCTTGTTTTTCCGCAGCCTGTAGGGCCTTTTAATAATATCGGTAACTGGTTCTTGTAAGCGCTTTCGAATACCTCTATTTCGTCTCTAACTGCGTGATAGTAAGGTTCTTCTTGTATTATATAATCTTCAGATTTAAATGAATTAGCATCCATAATTTTTCTCTAATTTAAAGTTTAAAAATATATTACAAATAAAATATTCGCAAGCTGTTTATTATTTATATTTTAATTTAAATAAATTTAATTAAAACAATAAGGAATAATTTTCCAGTCATTGTTATTAATTTCAATTTGCATAAAACAAGGTCCGCCGTCATTATTTCTTGTATGTCCACAAGCTCCAGGATTAACTACCCATGGAGATTCTTCTTTATCACATGCTTGAATATGCGTATGACCATAAATAATTAATTTTGAATCTGGATAAGAATTTCTCAAACCTTTGTGATCTGCATAATGCCCAAAACGGTCACCGTGCTCAACTGAAATGTACTTATTATTAATTTTTATAGTTTGAGATTTTTTTAAGCTAGCAATTATTTCTTTATCTTTGTGATCATGAAATTTTTCTGGGATATCATTATTTCCAGCAACCATATAAACTTGATCACAATATCTTTGTAAATCTGAAATAATTTTTGTGCTACATATATCTCCAGCATGAATTATGACATCTGTGTTTTTTAAATAATTAATAATGTGACTATCAATAATGCCGTGGGTATCTGATATTATTGAAACAGATCTAATTTCTTTCATTGTTTAGAAAATAGTGGCACCAAAGACTTTAACTTCGTCATCCTCTAAACCAATGACCAATCTTCCCAAATAATCCCCTGGGAACTCTGTGCTTGTCTGTTTATAAAGAACAGTAATATGATCATTTCTTTTTAAACAGCCTAATGGATTAGCTTCCTCTGTCAATGCAGATAAAAGCTTATTGTTCGCCCACTGTTTTCCAATCTCAACTTCGTGAGCACCCATCAACATAGTTTCTGAAAAGTTTTTAGTAAAGCCTCCATAATCCTGCTGATTGGAAGCTTTGACTAAATCAACCCAGAAAGGGTTTGCTATTTGGTATATTTCATCGTCCGTTTTATTTAGAAGATCCATTTAACCAGCCTTTTTTTGCTCCTCATCTACTATATGATAAAGCGGTGCTTTTTCCATGGTAAATTTACCTGTCTCAGGATCTCTTCTAGACAATGTTAAGCAATGCCAATCATCATCATTTAACTTTTTAAAGTCACTTCTATAATAATAGCCTGGCCATCTTGTTTCCTCTCTAAACAATGTGTGCTCTGTTACACATTGCGATACCAGTGTACGATGTTTTAATTCCCATGCTCTCATTAACTGATGAAGATCTTCTGCTCCAATGTTTTCTAAATCTTCTTGAAGAATACCTAAATCCTTAAGACCTTTCTTCAATTGATTTTCATTACATTGATATCCAACTGTAATTCCACCACAGTACTCATCCATAATTTTTTGCAATCTTTGTAGTCCTTGAATTGGCAAAATATAACTTGGTGAAACTGTTCCAGCGGTAATTTCATTTCTACCGATTGTGTAATTATCTAATGGTTTGAAAACCTCTTCTTTAAAGTTATTTATTTGCTTCTCAGTAACGCTAGGTTTTGTTTCCATATCTTTTATGTATTGAACAGCAGCTTTAGCGGCTAAACGTCCTTCTGTGAAAGATCCTGATGAGAATTTGTGCGCTGTTCCACCTACTGTATCACCTGCACCAAATACACCATCAACAGTCATCATTCTATTGTATCCCCAGAAATATTCTTTAGGAGATAAATCAGATGGACCACTTACCCAAGCTCCAGAACATGTAGCATGAGAGCCCATCACATATGGCTCAGAAGTAGTTAATTCTGGATTTTGATACTTAGGATCAATATCTTGTGATGCCCATACTACGGCTTGACCAACAGTCATTCCTAAAAAGTTTTCCCATCCAATTACTTCTAAATGTGGATCTTGGAAAGCTTCCATAGTTACCATATGAATCGGACCTCTTCCAGCTTTCACTTCTTCCAAGAAAGCATGGTTTCTTAAACATGTAGGTGTTGGGTGATGATCAATGTACTCTCCAACCATTTCTTTGGTTTGGTCATACCATTTTGATTCATACTCTTCACCATAAGTGTTTTGAGTATAAGTTTTAAGATGTAAGAAGTACGCTCCAACTGGACCATAACCATCTTTAAATCTACATAAAACAATTCTGTTTTCCATTTGAGTCATTTTTGCGCCCAATAAGATTGGTAATGCATAACATGAACCATTACTCCAAGGTGCATACCATGTTCTTCCCATCCCTTCACCAACAGCTCTTGGTTTAAAGATATGTGAAGCACCACCTGCACATATAATAGTAGCTTTAGCACGGAACACATGGAAATCACCTGTTCTCATATTAAAACCAACAGCACCACCACAACGATTATCTTTACTTTCATCTTTTAAAAGATGAGTAATCATTACACGGTTATATATTTTACTTGCAGATTTCTTTGCAGCTTCTGCCACAATTGGTTTGTAACTTTCACCATGAATCATAATCTGCCATTTACCTTCTCTTTGGTAACGACCTTCTTTATTCTTCATCAATGGTAAGCCCCATTCTTCAAACATGTGCACACATGAATCAACGTGTCTTGCCATATCTAATGCTAAGTCTTCACGGACCATACCCATCAAGTCATTTCTAGCATAACGTACATGATCTTCTGGTTGGTTTTCATTCCAACGAGTACCCATGTAGCAGTTAATAGCATAAAGGCCCTGAGCAACAGCGCCACTTCTATCTATGTTTGCTTTTTCCACGCACACGATGTTCATATCACGGCCCCAATATCTGGATTCAAATGTTGCTCCAGTACCAGCCATACCACCACCAACTATAAGAATATCGCAATCCTCGTAAACTGTTTTATGATCTGCCATTAGTAGTAAACTCCTTGCTTAAATGTATCTTTAGCACGTGAAGGTAACCCATCTTCATTAATTAATTCAGCTTCTCTATTATCACCAATTTTCAAGTAGTCTGGCTCATTGAAAAGCAACTGAGATTCATGAGCTGCTTGATCTGGCTCTTCAGCGTCTGCAACTTTATGAATATGTTTTCCCCAAGGCTTTGTAGTAATAGGTGATACAAAGTTTTTCTCGGTTCCATTTCTAAATGTGATTCTCCATGAGATAGTACCTTTTTCTTCTTCTCTTAAAACACGTACTTTGTGTCCCATAGGTGCAAAATCAGCATAACCCCTAGCATCAATAGCATTTTGTGGGCAAGCTTTTACGCATGAATAACATTCCCAACAAAAGTTCGGCTCAATGTTTACAGCACGTCTTATTTTTGGATCGATATGCATGATATCTGAAGGACAAATATCTACGCAGTGTCCGCATCCATCGCATCGGGTCATATATACAAAAGTTGACATAATTTTTCTCCTATTACTTATACTTACTCAAATTAATTAATTAAAAATTCTTTTAATATCCTACACATTAATAATGTCTAGGAGCTTCACGTTTAATACCCAAACCAAATTGTTCTGGTGCATCTGCTGGTTCTGGCAAACTATCTCTTGATCCATCAGCCTCTGCTAAGTGTTTTTGTATTGCAGCACCTGGCTTATAGAACATATGTGCAAACTTAGACCAATACACACCACCAAATAAAACTATGTTTGATAAAACAAATAATACTAAAAATAAATTACTCCAAGCAGAACCTGCTGCTTGAAAGAAAGACCATAACAAACCAAATGTAGAGGTAATCACTAACGATAATACAAATAAATCAGTGAATACAACTCGGTACCATTTATGTCCTTCAGCTGCTACGTCTACTCTTAAGAAAAACCAAAACCAATATGCTCCAAGACATGTCATTGCCATGCCTAAGTGCCATAAATTTGTAATGATTACTGGTGTAACTGATGTAGGAGTTGCATATTTAAATACTAATACTGCTGATGCACCCCAAAAAATAATGGTTCCATACATGCCTAGTAAATGAGCTACTTGTCTCTTCCAACCACAAAACTCACCAGATATTAAAACATCATGAGCTACTGTTTTAACAATAATTCCGGCTTTTTTCCCTGTAGGAACATTTGTTTTTGCTTTTTCTTTTGCTTTTTTTGCATTATCAAAAAAATATTTAACATTCTTTTTATGTTTGATATCTAAAAGAACACCACCAATAGTTAGAGCTGCCATAGCTATCAGAAAACCTTGTAAGGCTATGGTTGGAACTGAATTTGACAATTCCACAAACGGATTTATATTAACAAATGTTGGCATATCCCCTCCTGTTATGACCAATTTTTATTATATTAATTTGATGTCTTTCTGCACCTTTATATATGCTATATACTATACTCCACTAGCATTAGAGAATGCTAATAGCAAAATTTTTGTTAACTATAAATAAAATTTATAATGCCTGAAAAAACAACACCTGTATGTGACTATGGACAAAATGCATACGACTTTAAGTTAATTTGTACAAATAATAAATTTTGGACTTTAGATAGCCTTAAAGGCGAGCGTGGTTTATTACTTTTTTTCATTTGTAATCATTGTCCTTTCGTAAAAGCTATCATTCCAAAACTAGTCAAAGTAACGAACACTTTAATCGATCATGGTATAAATTCTGTTGGAATTATGTCCAACGACGTGGAGGATTATCCAGAAGACTCTTTTGAGAACATGAATAGGGTTGCAAAAAAAAATAAATTTTCTTTTCCTTATTTATATGACGAAACGCAAGAAATTGCCAAAAAATATGGTGCGGTTTGCACTCCAGATTTTTTTGGATACAACGATTCTCTGGAACTTCAGTATAGAGGTCGCTTAGATGCAACTAGAATGTCAGTAACTAGTGATGATTTAAAGCCAGAATTATTAAATGCAATGATTGAAATTTCTCAAACAGGCACTGGTCCTAACAAACAAAATCCAAGTGTTGGCTGCTCTATTAAATGGAAATAGTCTCAACCTAATAATCACAATCAAACTAAAATTTCACTTACTCTTAAAATGCCCTTTGTATTTCTTCTTGCAATGCTTTCTTTTCTAATGTCTCTTTTAATAAATCTTCTTGTGTTCCCCATTTATCGTCAAATTTTTTTGGAGAATAATGATAGGATTCTTCGCTGTTTCGATGATGATGTGGGCAAAGTGGAATCACCTCATAATTAGTTGCTTTTTTACCCATGCCAGTATTACTAATAATATGATGTAATTCTGCAGGACTGCCTGGGTAGCCCATCTTATGACATATTATACAGCCCAAATCTGCAACTGCTCTCATGTGTAATTTTTCATCTTTTGTTTTTGCTTTTTTAGCCATGTTTCACCCCCTGTATTTTCATATTACTTTTACCAATTCATCCCAATTAGTTGTATACCTTGGCGTTCTATTTTCACATCGTCGTGCCCATGGATGATCAATGCCTTGTGCTGCAAAGCGAATCGTATCTTGTCCCATAGTGGTATTCATCGTATCAATTGTTTTCATCAAATCACTGCGCGCTTTGGTTTCTTCTGAATCAAACATTTCCATTTGTTTATATGATGCAGGCACTATATCAAGTAGCATGATTCCTGCTTTATGATACTTGTAACCTTTAGAATAAATTTGTTCTAAACTTTTGCGTGCCGCTTGAATTATATAGGTTGTGTCATCACTGGGTTCCATAAATCCATACGTAATTCCATTGTTGTACTGTGGGTCTTGACGGCGAAATGGATTCGTTCTTAAGTAAACATAAATACCTTGCGCTTTACTTTTTTGTAAACGTAATTTGTGACAAGCGCGTGTTGTATAGTTAGCTACTGCGCTCATTAATTCTTTTTTATCAGTCACTAGTTTTCCGAAAGACTTAGAGGAGGTAATATTTTTTTTTGCCATTACTTCTTCTAACTCTAAACAATTTACCCCTCTTAACTCTCTTACAATACGTTCGCCAACTACCGTGAAATGCTTCCGTGCCCAAACAATATCAACATCTCTTAACTTTAATGCTGTGTTAATTCCCATTTCATTTAATCTTTTTGATAGTTGGCGACCAACTCCCCAAAGATCACCGACTGGAAAGTTAGCTAACACTTTATTTTGTATTACTTTTTTACAAATATTAAAAACTCCGCTATTAGTATGTTTTTTCGCCATATGATTAGCGACTTTAGCTAGCGTTTTATTAGGGGCTATCCCAATTGAAACCGGAATTCCAGTCCACTGCTTAACTGTTTTTCTAATCTCTAATGAATACTTATCTAAATCTAATCTTCTAAATTCTTCTAAGCGTAAAAATGCCTCATCAATTGAATACACTTCCATAGCCGGTGTGAATTGGCGTAAAGTTGTCATGACACGCTGCGACATATCCCCATACAATTGATAATTGGAAGATAATATAACTGCTTTTTTTTGTTCCAGTAGATTTTTATATTGAAACATAGGCGCGCCCATCGGAATACCAAGTGCTTTTATTTCGTTAGAACGAGCGACAATACATCCATCATTATTAGATAAAACCGCCATCGGTTTTTTTTCTAATGCAGGATTAAAAACTCGCTCACAGGAACAGTAAAAATTATTGCAATCAACTAATGCGTAAATTGGATCTGGCTGCAATGAAGACATAGGTTAAACCGCATGCACTACATTGGTAACAACACCCCAAATATGAACCTCATCTTCTTCACTAACTAGAATAGGTTCAAAAGCGTCGTTTTCAGGAGCTAAGTAAACTTTACCATCTTTTTTCACATAACGTTTAACGGTAAGTTCATGTTGAATAGCAGCAATCACAATTTTTCCAACTTGCGGCTCAAGACTTCGGTCTACTACCAACAAATCACCGTCATGAATTCCTGCATTGATCATTGACTCACCAGAAACACGAACAAAAAAAGTGGCGCTCGGCGTTTTTATTAAGTGAGTATTTAAGTCAAGTTTAGTATCCATGAAATCATCGGCAGGAGATGGGAAGCCGGCAGCTACTTTGGAAGCGAATAACGGCAGCTCATAAATAGCTGCATTTTGTGCTTCTATAAAATCTTTTATTTCTGCAACCATGTTTTCTGGAACACGAATTGCCTTAGTGGGTGCGCCATAAAGACTCTTGCGTCCAGCGCCTGATCTTTTGCCACCACGTTTTACAGATTTACTTTTGATTTCGTACATAATCTAAAAGTACTTTAAATGCTGGCTCATGTCAATTAATTTAAATGCCCTGTTTTAACAAAAATGAGTGCACCTTCCTCTTTGGTGAAAGGGGTATGCTGACTTAAATGCGGGGTTCGTAACCATGAGCCTTTTGGATACACGCCGAACTCATCATGAAATGTGCCATCTAAAACTAAAATTTCCTCACCGCCCCAATGTTGGTGTGGATTAAATACTGTATTAGGCTCCCATTTTACCAAAGCAGCGTGTTCGGTTTCAAAATTATGTAGCGGCATAACCGAAAGACCATCTACCAAACCTGGAAGCCATGGTTGTTTATTAGTATCAATTTTTACTGATTGAGTATCATCATTTTGAAACTGCCGTAATTTTACAAATAAAATACATCCTGTTTCACTGTAAGGATTATGTGTCGAGCCTTTTGGATTTCTAATGTATGTACCTTTTGGATAAGAACCAAATTCATCAGAAAAAACTCCATCTAAAACCAAAAATTCTTCACCACCGTCATGCGTATGCTGTTCAAATTTACTACCTGGCGCAAATTTAACAATGGTTGTGGCAATAGCTGATTCTCCGGCGTCATCTCTCTCAAGATATAGACGCTCTACTCCGTCTGCTGGCGATTTGTGCCAAGGTTCATTTTCAGAATTAATACATACTCGTTTTGTAAAATCTCTATTTATGCTCATGTAAGATTTATGCTAATTGATCTAATGGCCATCTTGGTTTAACTTCACCCTGTAAATCATAAACTTGTCCTGCTTCAAATTTTTTATAGCCTGCATAAGCAATCATTGCGCCATTATCAGTACAGAATTTTTTAGTTGGGTAGTACGCTTCAGCGTTTATTGAATGCGCAAAATTAGTTATTTTTTCTCTAATAAATTGATTAGCACTTACTCCGCCAGATATAACTATTGATGGGTAACCTTTTTCATCATGAGCTCGTTTTAATTTTCCAACTAAACAATCGGTAACTGAATTTTGTAACTCTAAAGAAATATTTTTTTGTACTTCTTCAGTTTTTTCTGACGTTTTCCATGTCAGCATGATATGAGTTTTTAAACCACTAAAACTAAAATCACAATTAGGTTTATTTAAAATTGGCCTTGGAAATTTATATGCTCCTTGTACGCCTTCTTTTGCTAATTTTTCAATTAATGGTCCGCCAGGATAATCTAGACCCATCAGTTTGGCACTTTTATCAAATGCCTCGCCAATTGCATCATCTAAAGTTTCTCCTATAATTTCATACTCTCCAATATTTTTGGCATTAACAATCATAGTATGTCCCCCAGATATTAATAAGCCAAAAAAAGGGAAAGATAGCTCAGAATATTCCATAAATGGTGCTAGTAAATGTGCCTCAATATGATTGACTGAAATAATAGGTTTGTCCGTAATGTAAGCTAAGCTTCTTGCAAAAGTTGAACCAACTAACAAACAACCTTTTAGGCCTGGTCCAGCCGTGTAAGCTATTAGATCTATATCATCTAATGATTTGCCTGTATTTTTAAGTAAATTTTGCAGCAGAGGTAAAATTCTATCAGCGTGATCCCTTGAAGCCAATTCTGGGACTACACCGCCATAGTCTTTATGGATATCAATCTGACTATAGAGTTCGTCTGCCAATAGCCCATCTTTTGAGTCATATAGTGCTAAACCAGTCTCATCACATGAGGTTTCAATGCCCAAAACTAGCATATTATAAGACCACTTTGTTTTGATTTTTCTTCATACAACTGTATAATCACACCACTAAATAATTAAAGGTAAATTATGCCAAGTATTAAAGTAAAAGAAAACGAGCCATTTGACATTGCCATCAGAAGATTTAGACGTGCATGTGAAAAAGCTGGAGTTTTAACTGAAATTAGAAAAAGGGAATTTTACGAGAAACCAACCTCTGTTAGAAAAAGAAAAGCAGCTGCAGCTGTAAAAAGAGTTCACAAAAGAACTAATAGAACTGCAACTGGAAGAAGAATTAAACTTTATTAATGTCTAACCCTCAAGAAACTAATTCACCTCTTAAAAATAAAATCACCGAAGATATGAAAGCTTCGATGAAAAGCGGTGATAAAAAAAGATTGGCTGCTGTTAAATTAATTCTTGCAGCAATTTTAGACAAAGAAGTTGAGACAAGAGAAAATCTTACTGATGAAATTATTTTTGAAATTTTAAAAAAACTCTCCAAAAAAAGTAAAGAATCTCTCACACACTATAAAGAAGCAAATAGAACTGATCTTGCAGAGCAAGAAGAATTCGAGTTATCTGTCTTTAAAGAATATCTGCCAGAAGATATGAGTCAAGATGAAGTGAAACAAATGATTAAAGATATTATTAAAGAAAAATCCATTCAAGAGATGAGCCAAATAGGCCAAGTAATGGGTGAGCTCAAAAAACGTTCAAATAATCGCGCTGATATGGGCTTTGCCAGTAAGTTTGTGAAAGAAAAGCTATCTTAAAAAAACTATATAAGTTATTTTCAATGTATTTATCCGCCCTTTCTATTGAATGCTTAACCTGTTAGTCCTATAATTAATATTGTAATAGAATACACGTTCATCCTTTAAAGGACGGAAGTAGGCAAAAAGCTGAAGGAACGCACCAAACTTTTATCTAGAGTTTGGTGAGATAACATCAAACTCTAGTAAGTTTTAATTTTATGGACTTAGTAAGAGTATGAAAAACGCAATGCAATTTTTAGATATTGGAAGAGAGGACCCTGCTGTTGAAAAAGCAGAGGTGAGAATCTATACCTTTGACGAAATATATTCTAATTTCCCTGCTGATAAAGCTTCAGAACAAGCAGGACGATGCTTGAATTGCGGAAACCCATATTGCGAATGGAAATGTCCTGTTCATAATTATATTCCTAACTGGTTAGACCTTATAAGAGATGGAAAAATTATTGAAGCAGCGGAGATGTCTCATAAAACCAATTCTTTGCCAGAGATCTGCGGAAGAATTTGCCCACAAGATAGATTATGTGAGGGCGCATGTACTTTAGAGGATGGTTTTGGGGCAGTCACTATAGGATCTATAGAAAAATACATTACGGACGAAGCTTTCCGCCTTGGCTGGAAACCTGATATGTCAGAAGTTGTTAAAACTGATAAATCCGTCGCTATCATCGGTGCTGGTCCAGCAGGTTTAGCATGTGCAGACATACTTACCAGAAATGGAGTTAAAGCAAAAATTTATGATAAATATTCAAGGATTGGAGGTCTGTTAACTTTTGGTATACCGCCATTCAAACTTGATAAAGATGTTGTTGAAAAGAGAAAAGAAATTTTAGAAGGTATGGGTGTTGAATTTATTCTAAATACAGAAGTCGGAAAAGATATAGATTTTCAAGAAATATATGATTCCCACGATGCAGTTTTCTTAGGCATGGGCACATACAAGCCAATGAAAGGAAACTTCAAAGGCGAAGATTTAGAAGGAGTGCATGAAGCTTTACCTTTCTTAATATCAAACATAAATAATGAGTTAAAAATAGATACTAATCTCATTTCTATGAAAAATAAAAAAGTTGTAATTCTAGGAGGTGGTGACACTGCTATGGATTGTAACAGAACTTCAATAAGACAAGGGGCCGAAAGTGTTAAATGCGTTTATAGAAGAGATGAAGAAAACATGCCGGGCTCAAAGAAAGAAGTAAAAAATGCTAAAGAAGAAGGCGTTGAATTTATGTTCAATTATCAGCCCATTGAAATTATTGGCGACAAAAAAGTTGAAGGTATTAAAGTTGTTAAAACAAAATTAGGACCACCGGATGCAATGGGCAGAAAAAATCCTATTGTACTAAAAAATTCCGAAAAAATTATTCCTGCGGACAACGTAATTATTGCATTTGGATTTCAACCTAGTCCTGCAGATTGGTTTAGTAATTACCAAATAGAAGTTAAAGATAATGGACTTTTAAAAATTGATAATGAGTATTTATATCAGACCACAAATGATAAAATATTTGCTGGTGGCGATATGACAAGAGGATCAGATTTAGTGGTTACTGCAGTATTTGAAGGAAGAGAAGCAGCTGAGAATATTCTAGACTATCTAGAGATATAAATATGAATTCAATTAAAAATAGAAGAATTTTAGATGTCTTGGCAGGCAATCCTGTAGATAAAACACCCGTTTGGATAATGCGACAAGCAGGCAGATATTTGCCAGAATATAAAAAAACAAGAGCTGAGGCTGGAAGCTTTTTAAATCTCTGTAAAACACCAGAACTAGCTTCTGAAGTAACAGTTCAACCAATTAGAAGATTTGATTTGGATGCAGCTATAATTTTTTCAGATATTTTAACAATTCCTGATGCCATGGGTCTTGAGTTAAAGTTTGAAGATAATCGCGGTCCATATTTTGATAATCCACTAAATAATATTAAAGATGTGTCATCTCTTTCCGATGAAAATATAAATTCTCTAGAGTATGTGGCTGATGCAATTAAACATACAAAAGAAAAATTAAATAACGAAATACCTTTGATTGGATTTTCAGGAAGTCCATGGACTTTATCAACTTATATGATTGAAGGCTCAGCAACAAAAGAATTTCGAAAAGTAAGATCAATTGTTTTTAACGATTCAGAAATGCTTAATACGTTAATAAAAAAACTTGTAAAATCTATTTCAGAATATTTAATTATGCAAGCTAAGGCTGGAGCAAATATTTTAATGATTTTTGACTCTTGGGGTGGATTATTAAATACAAATAATTATATTCATTTTTCTCTTAACCCAATGAAAGAAATAATAAGTAATTTAAAAAAAAATAAAATAACAAAAAATATACCCGTCATATTATTTACAAAAGGTGGGGGTGGTTGGTTAAATGAAATATCTAAATCCGGCTGCGATGGAATTGGGTTAGACTGGACAGTAGACATCGCAAGTGCAAGAAAAATTGTTGGGGAAAATATTTGCTTACAAGGAAATCTTGACCCTTGCGCTCTTCATGGTACAGAGCAATCTATAAAAGATGCTGCATCAGAAATAATCGATAACTATGGATTTGGACATAAACACATTTTTAATTTGGGCCATGGTATAGACCAGTTCGTTGATCCAGAAAATCTAGGCATTCTCATTAAACATATCAAAGAATATAGTATTAAGTACCATAGAGACTAAAAAATTTTTTCAATCTCAATTTCTTTTTGATCTTTTTCTTTAGACTTATTTTCTTTACTAAAAGTCTTTGGCACATTCTCTTTTCTAAATACCTCAATTATTGAACTTTTAGAGGTTGGTGATGCTAGTAAACCATTCTTACTATCTATTTTTGCACTAACTAAACCTTCTGGCTCATCCATATTTGAAATCGGTAAATTTTTTAAAGCTACTTTCATATAATCTATCCACATTGGTAAAGCTGCAGTACTTCCAAATTCTTTTTTTCCTAAAGATGAGTGGTCATCGAAACCAAGAAAAGTAACAGTCACAACGTCTCTATTAAAACCACTAAACCACGCATCTTTTTGATCATTTGTGGTTCCTGTTTTGCCTGCAATGTCTGAGCGTTTAAGCACTTTTGCTTTTTTAGCAGTACCATATTTTACAACATCTTTTAGCATGCTTACCATTTGATAAATATTTCTTGGGTCAATTGTTTGAGTAGAAAATCTTGGCAAGCCAGCCTTATTTCTAAGTTCAGAAATTTCTTCTACAGATTCTGCAGAAGGAAATTGCAAGGTATCCATGCTCACGTAATCGCAAGGATTACTGCAAACTCTAACTGGATTTTCAACATAAACGATATCATTATCTCGTGTTCTTACTTGCTCTATAAGATATGGTTTTATTCCGTGACCACCATTTGCAAAATAAGCATATGATTCAGATAATTCTAAAGGTGTGATTTCTCCACTCCCTAAAGCTAAGGTCAAATCTTTTGGTAAATTATCAGTTGAGATACCAAATTTCTCAGCAAAGCCTAAGGTGTATTTAATGCCAATATTATCAAGCAACCTTATAGAAATCATATTTTTTGATTTAGCCAAACCATACCTCAATCTTGTAGGCCCATGGAATTTACCACCGTAGTTTTTTGGTCTCCAAGCTCCGCTAACAGTATTTTCTTTAAAAACTTTAGGAGCATCGTTTATTATAGAAGCTGGCGTATAACCCTTGTTTAACGCTGCAGAGTATATAAAAGGTTTAAAGCTTGATCCAGGTTGTCGTTTAGCTTGAGTTACTCTATTAAATTTACTTATTCTATAATCATAGCCTCCTGACAAAGCATTTATTGCACCGCTATTTGAATCGATAGAAACTATTGCTCCATTTACGTTCGGAATTTGTGAAAGCCGCCATTTTTTTCTTACTTCCTTAACTCTAACTACATCTCCAATCGTTAAAATCTTATTAAAATTTTTAATTTTTCTCTGATAGTTAACATCATAGTATTGATTTTTTATAATTATTTCATTCAAGTTGATATCTAATAATTGATTATGTTTTGTATATACTTTTATTTTTTTATCATCAACATTTAGTACCACAGCCGGAATATTTTTATTTATATCATAGAAATTTTTCAAATATTTATTGATGTTGATCATCGAAATTTCAAGATCGTATTCGAAATTAGAGTTCAATAGTTGGTTATAACCTATTTTTGCTTCTGCTCCTCTATATCCATGGCGTTTATCATAATTTTCCACATGTCTTTTGAGAGATTTTTTAGCGGCTTCTTGAAGTTTACTATTAATTGTTGTGAACACATCATAACCTAGAGTGTAGGCTTCCTTTCCAAATCTCTCTTCCATTTGAACTCTTGCCATCTCTGATACATAAGGTGCTTTTAACTCTATATTCGCACTTCTCAATCTTGCTGTAACAGGAGAAATATAAGCATCGACGTATTGGCTTTGAGAGATGAAATTATTTTCAGACATTCTACGCAAAACATAATCCCTTCTTTGAAGTGCTCTCTTTTCGTTAGCTATTGGATTATAATTTGAAGGTGCTTTTGGAAGCCCAGCAATCATCGCTGCTTGGGGTAAAGTTAATTCAGATAATCTCTTCCCATAATAAACTTGTGCGGCGGCAGCAACACCATAAGCTCTATGGCCCAAGTATATTTTATTCATATATAACTCAAATATTCTTTCTTTGCTTAAATTCCTCTCCATTTTATAAGCAAGCAAAATCTCTCTTAACTTTCTGCTGATTTTTTTTTCTCTACTTAAGTAGAAATTTCTAGCGACCTGCATTGTGATTGTGCTTCCACCCTGTGTAACCTTACCAGTTGAAATAAAACTTTTTAAAGCCCTCAACAAGCCAAAATAATCTACTCCGCTATGACTATAAAACCTGTTATCTTCTGCAGCAATAAAAGCATTTTTTAAATTTTCAGGTATTTCCTCAAAAGTCACTGGGATTCTTTTCTTTTCCCCATAAACTGCAATTAACTTTTTATCCTGAGTATATACACGCATTGGAATTTGCATCCTCATATCTTGTATTTCTTCTACGGTAGGAAGGCCTCTAGATAAATAAATATACGAGGCTAAAGGAACAATAATTACTAGGCCAATAACGATGTAAAGTGGTTTTTTTGCTTTCTTAAAAAATATACTCATACTTGTTGGTAGCATTAAAAATTCTTGTTAATATCTATATAATACTATAAACACAAAATTTATCTTGTCTAAACATAAAAACAATATCATTTTGATTGGCCCTATGGGCTCAGGTAAGACCTCAATCGGAAAAAAACTATCTAAAATGATGAAATTTAATTTCATAGATACTGATCATCTTATAGAGGAAAAAACTGGTGTAGATATCCCAACAATATTTGAGCATGAAGGAGAAGTTGGATTTAGAAAAAGAGAAAGTAATATTTTAAGAGAAATATCTTCGTTGGAAAGCACTGTCATTAGTACAGGCGGTGGGATAATAATTTCAGAAGAAAATAGAGAAATTATTAAAAAATTAGGTTATATAGTATATCTCACTGCCAGTATAGAAGAACTTGTATATAGAACAGAGCAAGACAAAAATAGACCCTTAATTAAAGGCTATAATTCAAAAAAGATTATTGCTGATTTAATTGATCAAAGAGAAAAATATTACGAAAATATATCCAATATTAAAATAAGTACTGATAATTATGATACAGTAAAAATATCAAAAATTATTATTAAAGATTATGAAAAAAATAATAGTTAAGCTAGGAAAAAGATCTTATCCAATTTTTATTGGGAAAAATATTTTATCAAATAAAAGTATATACAAAAATTTTAAACAAAAAGATTTTGCCTTGATTAGCAATAGAAAGATAAAAGGACTACATATATCTAAAATAAAAAGTACCTTATTTAAAAAAAATCAGATTTTAATAAGCGATGGCGAAAAATATAAAAATCAAGAAAGTATTTCAAAAATATATGGCCATTTATTAAAAAATAAATATTCTAGAGACGCATGTCTTGTGGCATTTGGTGGTGGTGTAATTGGCGACATGACCGGTTATGCTGCAGCCACATATCAAAGAGGAATTGATTTTATTCAAATACCGACAACATTATTATCAATGGTAGACTCCTCTGTGGGTGGTAAAACCGGCATTAACCACCCTTTAGGAAAAAATATGATCGGTGCTTTTCATCAACCCATTGCTGTTATTATTGACACTGAAGTTTTGAAAACATTATCTAAAAGACAATTTAATGCGGGCATGTCAGAAGTTATAAAATACGGAATCATAAAAGATAAAGGTTTCTTCAATTGGATTGTAAAAAATACTGAGAAAATTAAAAACCAGGATTCTGAGAGCCTAATCAAAATTATTAAAAAATCTTGCGAAATTAAAGCAAAAATAGTTGCTCAAGACGAGAAAGAAAAAAATGTTAGAGCCCTATTAAACCTCGGGCATACTTTTGGACATGCGATTGAAAACTATTTAGGATATGGAAAATGGCTTCATGGAGAAGCCATCGCATGCGGATTTCTTATTGCTTCATCAGTCGCGATACATAACAATACAATGAGCCAATTAGAATACAATCAAATAAAATTACTTTTAAAAATGTTTAACCTCCCGACAGAATTACCAAAAAATACAAATGTGGAAAAGTTATTCAAAATCATGCTATTAGATAAAAAAGTTAAAAATAATAAAATGGTTTATGTCCTTCCAAATAAAATTGGCTCAGCTTATATCACAGATAAAATTAACAAAAGCGTAATCATTAAATCATTAAAAGACCATGTCAAATGATTCTGAATATAACCTAGCTCCATATGCACTAAAATCAAGTGATACTATTGGAAGAAAGTATCCGGAAGAAAATCCCAAATACAGATCAGAATTCCAGAGGGACCGAGAAAGAATCATACATTCAACTGCATTTAGAAGGTTAGAATATAAAACTCAAGTTTTTGTTAATCATGAAGGAGACATGTATAGGACAAGATTAACTCATACAATAGAGGTTGCTCAAATAGCTAGAGCTGCTTCTAGAGCTTTAAGAATTAATGAAGATTTAACAGAAGCCATATCATTAGCACACGATCTTGGTCATACTCCGTTTGGTCATGCAGGACAAGATATTCTAAATATTTGTATGAAAGATTATGGTGGGTTCGAACATAATATTCAATCTTTAAGGATTATTGATAAACTGGAAAATAGATACGCTAATTTTCCTGGCTTAAATCTATGCTTTGAAACTAGAGAAGGCTTACTTAAAAAGTGCTCTCTTACTAGAGCGCAGAAGATTGGCGATGTCGGAAAAAGATTTCTTAAAAAAAAACAAGCCTCTCTTGAAGCTCAACTAACAAATGTATGTGATGAAATAGCATACAACAATCATGATATACAAGATGGAATAAAGGCAAAAAAAATTTTCATAGAACAGCTTGAAGATATACCTTTATTTTATAATCAAATGAGATTAGTTTTAAACAAATTCCCTAAACTCTCTGGTTCTAAAATTGTAAATGAAACAGTTAGATTAATTATAAATTTACTAGTAACTGATTTAATAAATAATACAAAAACAAATATTGAAAATGGCTTAATAAAAAAATATGAAGACGTTAGAAATCACAGTGAATTGATTGTAAGTTTTTCAAAGGAAGTTAAAGAAATGAACATAAAATTAAAAAGGTTTCTTTATGCAAATCTCTATAAACATCCAGATGTTGTAAAAATGACAGAAGAGGCTAATACGATCATTAAAGATCTTTTTTCAGCCTATAGCAACGACATAACTTTACTGCCAAAAGATTTCTATAACTACAATCTAAACAAAATTAATTCTGGCTTTAAAGAAAGAGTTATATGTGACTATATTGCAGGTATGACAGATAGATTTGCACAACAAGAACATAAAAAGCTGACTAATTAGATGTTTTAACATATAGATTTTATTCAACATATTAATATCTAATATGTATTGAACGAATAAGCTCCTAGCCATATAATATAAATGTACGTTCATCCTTGTAGGACGGAAGTAGGCATAAAGCCGAAGGAACGCACCAAACTTTAAATCTAGAGTTTGGTGAGACATCATCAAACTCTGGTAAGCTCATTTAACTGGACTTATTAAGATATGGTAGATAAAACTAAAGAAATTACTGGTCTATATGATAAAAGCTTTGAAAAAGACAGCTGTGGATTTGGTTTAATTTCAAACATTGATGATAAACCAAGTCACTGGTTAATTGATACAGCTATCACTGCTCTCGAAAGGCTTGCTCATAGAGGCGCCGTCGGAGCTGATGGAACCTCTGGAGATGGTTGTGGAATATTGTTTAAAATTCCAGAATTCTTCTTCAGGTCTATAGCAAATGAACAAAAAATTAATGTTGCAAAAAATTTTGCTATTGGAATGTTTTTTCTAAATACTGATATAAAGAAAAGAAAATCTTCAATGAAAATTGTTGAAGAAGTGGTAAAAGAACATGATTTTATTTTAGCTGGCTGGAGAGATGTTCCAACCGATGAAAAGATTTGTGGTGAGGACGCATTAAAAACTCTACCTTATATTAGCCAAGCATTCATTAATCCCTCAGAGAAAATTAATAGTAGAGATATTGAATCTAAATTACTTATTATAAGAAGAAAAATAGAGATATTAATTTCTAAAACAGATGATGATATTTTTTATATCACAAGTTTATCTTCTAAAGTTATATTGTATAAGGGCATGATAATGCCAAAACATCTTGCTAAATTTTATTTAGACCTATCTAATAAAAAACTTGAAACTTCTCTATGTGTTTTTCATCAAAGATTTTCAACAAATACAACGCCTCAATGGAGCCTTGCACAGCCATTCAGAATGTTAGCGCATAATGGAGAAATTAATACTATAAGAGCCAATAGAAATTGGTCTCAGGCAAGATCCAGCATTTTTAAAACTTCTAAAATACCAGAATTAGCTGATCTGAAACCTCTTGTTTCTATGAATGGGTCAGACTCAAAAAGTCTCGATAACATGCTTGAAGTTTTAGTTGTTGGAGGAATTAATTTATTTAAAGCTATTAAACTTCTAATTCCGCCAGCATGGAAAAGTATTCCTGAAAGTGATTCAGATCTTAAAGCGTTCTATGAATATAATGCAAAGCATATGGAGTCATGGGATGGGCCAGCAGGTATAGTTTTAACTGATGGGAGATTTGCAGCTTGTGTAACTGATAGAAACGGCTTAAGGCCTGCAAGGTATGTAATAACTAATGATAGGCATATAACTGTAGCTTCTGAAATTGGAGTCTATGAATACGATGAAAGAGATATTATTGAAAAGGGAAAGCTTGGCCCTGGTCAGATTATTGCTGTAGATACTGAAGAAGGAGAAATTTTATATTCACATGACATTGACAATATTCTTAAAAAAAGATGCCCCTACAAAGAATGGATGGACACTGGGGCAGAATCAATGCGAAAAATTATTCCCGACAAATTCCCTGAAGTAGAATTTTTTAATGATTCTAAAATTAAGCAATATGAAAAAATGTTTAATGTTACTTATGAAGAGAAAGATCAAATATTGAAACCACTTTCAAATCTTAGTCAGGAAGCTATTGGCTCTATGGGTGACGATACTCCTTTTCCTGTTTTATCAAATGAAATTAGGTCAATATATGATTATTTCAGACAACAGTTTGCTCAAGTAACAAATCCACCTATAGACCCAATAAGGGAAAGTAATGTTATGTCTTTAGAAACTTACCTCGGACCAGATTTAAACGTCTTTGAGGAGGGCTCGAAACATGCACACAGACTGACTATTGAATCTCCTATATTATCATATAGAAAATTCAAACAATTACAGGAACTAAAGAATAAGAAATTCACATTTGTAATTCTGGATCTAAACTTTGATGAAAAAATAGAACTTGAAAAAGCAATAACAAATTTGACAAAAAAAGCAATTGATGCCGCAAAAAATAATAAAGTATTTATTATTTTAAGTGATAAAAATATTAAAAAAGGAAAGTTACCAATTCATGCTCTCCTTGCTACCGGCGCTGTTCATCATGCTTTAATTAAAAGTGGTCTCAGAACAAGTGTAAACATTATTGTAGAAACAGCGACAGCTCGAGACTCTCATCATTGCGCCACATTGATTGGATATGGTGCAACTGCAATTTATCCATATTTGGCCTATCAATCCTTAAATAGTATGATTATTGAAAAATCTGATGACAATTCAGAATTTTTCAAAGCAACTAGAAATTATAGACAGGGCATAAACAAAGGCCTTTATAAAATTCTATCAAAGATGGGAATATCCACTATTTCAAGTTATAGAGGATCACAGTTATTTGAATGTGTTGGATTAAATCAAGAAGTAGTTGATTTATGTTTTTGTGATACTACTAATAGATTATCAGGAACAACATTTAATGATTTACAAATTGATCAAATTAAACTTGCCAAAAATACTTGGAGTGAAAGAAAGAATATTAAACAAGGCGGTCTTTTAAAATACGTTCATGGTGAAGAGTTTCATGCCTATAATCCTGATGTCGTGAAAACACTTCAAGATGCTGTAAAAAGTGGTGACTACGAAGATTATAAAAAATATAGCGACATAGTTCACTCTAGAGAGAAAATGGTGATTAGAGACATGCTGGACTTCAATAGCTCAAGAAAACCAATTCCACTAGATGATGTCGAGCCAATAGAAAATATACTTTTAAGATTCGACTCTGCCGGGATGTCTTTAGGAGCTCTATCTCCTGATGCTCACGAAACTTTAGCTCAAGCTATGAACAAAATGGGAGGAAGATCTAATTCAGGCGAGGGTGGAGAAGATCAAAAAAGATTTAACACAGATAAAAACTCAAAAATAAAACAAGTAGCATCAGGAAGATTTGGAGTCACTCCTCATTACTTAGTTAATGCAGAAGTTATTCAAATAAAAATTGCCCAAGGCGCAAAACCAGGTGAAGGAGGACAGCTTCCCGGTGACAAAGTTGACAAGCTAATTGCTACTTTAAGATATGCAAATCCTGGCATAACACTAATTTCACCGCCTCCACATCATGATATATATTCGATAGAAGATTTGGCGCAATTAATTTTTGACCTAAAACAGGTCAATCCAAAAGCTTTTGTATCTGTTAAATTAGTTGCAGAAGCAGGGGTTGGAACTATAGCTGCTGGGGTAGCAAAAGCTTATGCAGATTTTATTACAATATCCGGTTATGATGGAGGAACTGCAGCGAGTCCGCTGTCCAGTATTAAATATGCTGGCGGACCTTGGGAAATGGGTCTATCAGAAACTCACCAAACACTAAGAGCCAATAACTTAAGAAGAAATGTAAGATTACAAGCAGATGGTGGATTAAAAACTGGTATTGATGTTGTTAAAGCAGCAATTTTAGGAGCTGAAAGTTTTGGTTTCGGAACAGGACCAATGATCGCAATGGGCTGCAAATATTTAAGAATTTGTCATTTGAATAATTGCGCCACTGGTGTTGCGACTCAAAATCAAGTTTTAAGAAAATATCATTTTATTGGTAAAGATGAAATGGTGATGAATTATTTTAGATTTATAGCTGAAGAAACTAGAATCTTATTAGCAAATCTAGGATATAAAAAGTTGTCAGATATTATTGGAAAAACAAACATTCTTGAAGTTAAAAAATTTGAAAATGGTAAATTAAAAAATTTAATCATTGATCCAATTATTTCAGATGCCAATGTTGATGAAAATATCTCTCATACATGTGAATTAGAAAGCAATATTCCTTGGGACAAAGCAGAACTATCTAAGAAAATTAATGAAGAGACTAAAGATGCAATTCAAAGTAAATCTGGTGGAAACTTTAATTATTCTATTAAAAATACTGATAGATCAGTTGGAGCTAGCATATCAGGCTACATAGCTAGCCTTCACGGAAATTATGGAATGTCTAAGAACCCAATAAATATCCATTTTAAAGGTACAGCGGGACAAAGTTTTGGAGTTTGGAATGCTGGTGGCTTGAATTTAACTTTAGAAGGGGATGCTAATGACTACGTCGGCAAAGGAATGGCTGCGGGACAGATTGTTGTATATCCCCCAAAAGATGTAACTTATGAGACAAAGAACTCAGTTATCATAGGTAATACATGCATGTATGGTGCAACTGGTGGAAAACTTTATGCTGCTGGAATTGCAGGAGAAAGATTTGCTGTAAGAAATTCAGGAGCCACAGCAATAGTTGAGGGGGTTGGAGATCATGGATGTGAATATATGACCAATGGTGCTGTCATAGTTCTTGGAGAAACAGGTGTTAACTTTGGAGCAGGAATGTCAGGTGGTTTTGCAATTGTTTTAGACGAAAACAACACCTTTAAAGATAAATATAATACAGAGCTTGTGGAAACTTTAAAAATTAATAAAGAAGAGAATCTTCATCAAGTTACCTTCCTAAGAAAATCTATAGAAGATTATGTGAATCTTACAAATAGCGAATGGGGCAGATTTATACTTGATAATTTTGATAGCTATATAAATAAATTTTTATTAGTCAAACCTAAAGCCATCAAAATTGAAGATTTATTCAATAAAGATAGTGTTGCTGCATAAGCATGGCCCAAAATATCCCAAAAGACTTCATAGATAGCTTAATAGAGAAAGCAAACATCGTAGATATAATTGGAAATTATGTAAAGCTAGAAAAAAAAGGCAATGACTATTGGGCAAGATGTCCTTTTCATAACGAAAAAACATCTTCGTTTAGTGTAAGTGAGAGTAAAAAATTTTTTCATTGCTTTGGCTGTGGTGCACACGGAAATGTTATCGGCTTTGTTATGGATCATACAAATAAAACTTATCCTGAAGCAATCGAAACTATTGCTAATTCCTTAGGAATGGAAATACCAAGAAGTAAGGAAGCAAACAAATTATTTGAAGAAAAGAAAATTCTTGAAAACACATTGAATGATGCAAAAAAATTGTATCAGAGCCAATTGAAAAATTCGGAAAAAGCAATTTCTTATTTAAAAGAAAGAAGTATTACCGGTGAGACTGCAAAAATATTTGACATAGGATATGCAAAAAACGATTTTCAATCACTTAGTGAGTCGCTTAAGGGTAGGTATACTGAATCCAATTTATTAGATGCTGGTCTAATAGTTAAGAAAAATAATAACTCTTACGATAAGTTCAGAGATCGAATTATGTTCCCAATACACGACCAAACAGGGCATACAATTGCATTTGGCGGAAGAATATTAAAAGAGGATAAAAATAAACCAATTGCAAAATATATGAACTCACCAGAAACTAAATTATTTAGCAAAAAAAAGGTTTTATATAATCTCCATCAAGCAAAAAAAGAAAAAAATTCAAAAGATTTTATTTATATTGTAGAAGGATATATGGATGTCATTAAACTGCATCAAGCGGGAGTAAAAAATTGTGTAGCCACACTTGGAACTGCAGTCACAAAAGAAAATTTAATTCAATGCTTTAAATATACTAGAGAGATTATATTCTGTTTTGATGGTGACAAAGCAGGACAAAAAGCTGCGTGGAAGGGCGTTGAAAATATTATACCTGTTATAAAAGATGGTGATGCAATAAGCTTTGTTTTCCTTCCAGATAGTTTTGATCCAGATAGCATAATAGAAAAAGGTGGAAAAAAACTTTGGGATGAAAATGTTAATAAAAAAATTAGTATTGAGGAATTCATTTTTAAAAATTTTTCTAAAGAATTTGATTTAACAAGCGCTGCCGGTAAAACACAATATTTACAGAATATAGATTTACTATTGAAAAATATGAATGCAAAAATATTAAAAGAAATTATTTACGAATTTTTGAAAGAAAAAATAGGTGCTAAATATACAAATAATAAATCTCCTGATATTAATAATGAGTTTTCTAATACTTCTCAGAGTAAAAAATATAAAACACATTCCCCTCTCCAAAAAGCAATATTAATTTTAATGCATAACCCTAATTTAGATATTGACGAAGATCTTATAAATGATAATCGCATCCAAGATAACCAGGGGATAATTTTGCTTAAGTCTATAGTAGATTTAATAAAAAATAATCGGGATATTAAGCTAGGTGGCATACTTGAGAACTTTAGATCTGATAAGAGCTCCTATGTGGCATTAGAAAAAATCAGCCAAGTCACGCTTACCAATTTTGACTTTCCTGAGAAAGAATTTAATGCATGTATTTGCTTAACAATCAGAAATCTTTTAAAAACCAAATTAAATGACATTGATCCTTCGAATCTAAAGCTATATTCTTCTGTGCAAGAGGAAATTAGAGAAATAGAAGCAAAATCAAAGAATTATTAAGTTATATTAATATTTTATGTTATAATCTCTCTCCCAAAAACATATATATTCTTCAAGAAAATACTTTTATATAAATGGCTATAAACGAGAATCATCAAACCAAAATAAAAGAGCTAATTTCCAAAGGAAAAGAGCAAGGTTTCCTTACCTATGCTGAAGTTAACGACCATCTTCCTGAAGGCATCGTAGACTCAGATCAAATTGAAGATATTATAAATATGATCACAGAAATGGGGATAGTGGTTCAGGAATTGCCTCCCGATGAGGATACATTAAGCTTAAATGACGATGATCAATCTACTGACGAAGATGCAGCAGAAGAGGCAGCACAGGCATAAGTTACTGTTGACCAGGAATTTGGCAGAACAACTGATCCTGTTAGGATGTATATGAGAGAAATGGGGACAGTTAACCTGCTTAACAGAGAAGGTGAGATAAGCATTGCTAAAAGAATTGAGGAAGGATTGAACCAAGTTACACATGCGTTGGCTTTTTACCCAAATACTATTGAGAAGCTATTAACCTCTTACGCATTAGTTATGAATCAGCCAGAAGAAGATGAAGATGAGGATGAAGAAATTGAAAGATTAAAACTTAGTGATTTATTAAATGGTTTTATTGATCCTGAAGCTGATAATGATGTGATTGAAGATCACGCTTTAAAAAGCGATGATGATGATGATGAAGAAGAAGTTGAAGTTGATACTGGCATTGATCCAGAAGAAGCAAAAAAACATTTTGATGACTTAATCAAACTTTTTAAAAAAACTAATCAGCCAGCAGTAAAAAAAGATCCTAAAAAGCTTTTGAAAGCCAGAGAAAAAACAGCTGATTATTTCATGAGATTTAGAATAGTTCCCGTTTTACTAACAGAACTCAAAGAAGATTTAAAATTAGTTGTTAGCAAAATTAGGGATTATGAAAAGCAAATATCTAAAATTGCAATTTCATCTGGAATGCCAAGAAGAGAATTTATAAAAAGCTTTGCAGATAATAGTGCTAATCTAGATTGGGTTCAGAATAGACTAAAGGGAAAGCCAAAATATTCCGTAAAACTCAAAAAAAATAAAGATGAGATTAAAAAAATTCAGAAAAAACTTTTGAAAATTGAAGAGTTAACAAGTCTTAAAGTTTCAGAAATTAAAGAAATTAATAGAAAAATGTCTATTGGTGAAGCAAAATCAAAACGTGCAAAAAAAGAGATGATTGAGGCGAATTTAAGATTAGTAATATCAATAGCAAAAAAATATACAAATCGAGGATTACAATTTTTAGATCTTATTCAAGAAGGAAATATAGGTCTTATGAAAGCTGTTGATAAATTTGAATATAGAAGAGGTTACAAATTTTCAACTTATGCAACATGGTGGATTAGGCAGGCGATTACAAGGTCTATAGCCGATCAGGCAAGAACTATTAGGATTCCGGTTCATATGATTGAAACAATTAATAAATTAAATAGAATCTCTCGACAAATGACACAAGAGAATGGGAAAGAACCTACACCAGAAGAGCTTTCATTAAAAATGGCAATGCCTGAAGACAAAATAAGAAAAGTTCTTAAAATTGCAAAAGAGCCTATTTCTATGGAAACACCTATAGGTGATGATGAAGATTCTCATTTAGGTGATTTTATTGAAGACGCAAATATATTGACTCCTATGGAATCAGCGGCAAATGAAAGTCTTGGTGAGGCTACAAGAAGCATACTTGGCTCACTAACGCCAAGAGAAGCAAAAGTACTGAGAATGAGGTTTGGAATTGATATGAATACAGACCATACTTTAGAAGAAGTAGGAAAACAATTTGATGTCACTAGAGAAAGAATTAGACAAATAGAGGCTAAAGCTTTAAGAAAGCTAAGACATCCAAGTCGTTCAGAACAATTAAAAAGTTTTCTAGATTTAGAATAACTTAAATAGGTATAGCATGAGGTATAGTTTCATGAAATTTTTCTATTATAAAAGTTATCTCATTACCAAAATATATATAAACTAAAAACATTAAAGTAAAAAAGATAAATACGAATGTTAAAAGCGTATAAGAAAACATTTTTACAAATAGTCCTATAAAAAATAATAAAAAATTTAAAATAAAACTCAAAATTATTAACCTTAGTTACTATATAAAAATATTTATTCCACTAGATACTATTATTAAAAGAAAAACAAGCACGAGAGAAAAGATAAAACCAAAAAATATTCCTTCCGATCTTGGATAGAATCCATCTGGCATAATATTATCTGAATCATTATCTTTTTTACCACTATCAAAATTCACTTCTTTTATTTTATTAGTTTGCAAACTATATTCATCAAATTTTTTATGAATCTCATTTAGAGATTTTTCAATTGATTCAATCCTTTTTAATCGTAAATTTTCAGCTACAATA
The DNA here is from genome assembly GCA_038141665.1 of Thiothrix sp. GTDB lineage: Bacteria > Pseudomonadota > Gammaproteobacteria > Poriferisulfidales. The sequence continues at coordinate 793,892 of JAYQIN010000002.1, read as the reverse complement.
TAACCTTTTCTTGAATTTGAGAATCTGCCTTTTGCTGGCAAAGTGTTCAAATATTTTTTCGTAAAATCACAACTATTTTCACTATCTAATTTTAGACTTTTTTCCTCAAGCTCTTTAACTCTTTTATACAACTCTGAGTCACTAGATAAGTTTACTGACGAACTCTTATTTTCTTTTGATAGCAAAGATATGTTGTGATCTAGCTCTTCAAGTTTATTTTCTAATGCAGAAATAACTGAAATTAATGATAATTCAATATCTGAAATGTTTTCATTTTTATTATTCACAAAATTAATGTTACACTTTATTTCTTTTAAAATCGATATTTTGTTTCAAACTCAAACTCGTGATCTAAATATGTATCTGTATAATTTTTTCCCTCATATTGGATCTTGAATGAAAATCTATCATTAACTTTCTTTTTAAAACCCAGTTCATACGATATTATACTTTGGCCGCTTCCAAGACTATTGCCATTTGGTAAAGTTTCTCCACCACCTATTTCTATGTAGTATGTTGAATTTTTTATTTTTTTATCATATCCAAATCTTATTTGATTTACCGTTTTATTATAATCTGAGTCTTTCAATTTAAATTCATGCTTGGTTGTAATATAAGGTCCTGCTAGTACATTTTGCGATAGTATTATCAAAATAATAAAGCTCATTATTTTTCTCATTTTTTCACCATTTATATAATTAATATTGTTTTGAATAATAATGCAAATCATTTATAAATGCAAATAGTTCTTATTAATATTTAAAGCTTGTTTTTGCCTCTGCTTTATTACTGCTACATACAATTATTTATTATAAAATTGTTTATTGTTTGATCAACATCCCTTTTTGCTTTCAATATATCCTTTTCTTTCTTATATTTTTCTGCCTGTGAAAAATGATAATTAAATAATGGCTTATCATTATAATGTTTTTTCATACAAAAGCTTGCATCATAAGATATTATCCTATCCCACTTATCTCTGACTAAGTCCCAGTAACCTTTTGAAGACTGCCAATATTTTAAAGCCGGGGTAAAATCATAGTTTACAACTTTTTGATATCTAGCTAATCCATACTCTGTGCCAATATAGTTATTTGGGGTTTTAATCTTGTCATTATTTTCTTCCATTACCCAACCCCATGGTAAAACTGATATTTTATTAACTCCCATTAACAAATCATAATCGTTTCTAACACTGTGCTCTCTTCTTGGCAATGGCCTATTTGTAGTCTTACTGGTCCATCTTGAAACGCCTTGTTCATGAACCCATATACCATAGGACTCATATCTAGGAGAATCATCTACCTGATATACAGCCTGACTCCATGTTTTTATAACATCTCCTTGTCTTTGAACAGCCCATTTATTTTTTCCCAGAAATTTTAAAATTTTTTTATCTTCGAAGGACCAATCTTGTCGCCAATGTTTTTGCACATATGGTCCTTTTACATTTCCATCTTTATCCTTCATGAACATCACGAGAATATGTTGAAGTGAAATAAAGTTTTCACTATTTTGAATAACCATGATTGTTTCTGTTCCCCAAGACTTATAGGGATTATCAAGATTATAATTTGGGTCACTGCCAAATATTTCAGTGAACTCAAAATTTGCTCTGTAGTCCCCAGCCATTGACAATATGGCAAGCCTATCTTTTTCTTTTTTCTTTTTTGAATTTTGTAGCTTTACGAAATAGTTTGAAGGACTTTTATCAATATTTGGCTCTAAGCCGTTTGTTGTTCCACCTCGTGCTTCTTGAATATTATGTCTGTCTAACAACCAGTTAATGTCGCTTTGATTAACTTTTTCTTTTGAAGAGCCATAATTAGATGTGTCAGCAATTACTGAGTTATTTAAAATAAATAGAATTATTAGCAATCTTATTTTCATAAGTATTACTTTAATACATTTTTATAAAAAAAACATTTACACATATATTATAACTAGAAAAACAAAAATTCTTTTTATTCAAGACATTTTTTTAAATTGCCTGCAATTTGTTTTAAAAGATTTGAGTACATGTTTGGTCCTTCTTCTAAATCAGCACCCAGAGGATCTAAGATGCCAACTTTTACATTTGTATCTTCAATAACAGTATTTACAATTTTTGCTCTGAATTGCGGCTCCTTGAAAACACAGTTTGGATTTGAGGTCTTAATTTTTGATCTAATTTGAATGATCCTTTTAGGTGAAGGAGGTATTTCAGGATCTAATAAAATTGATCCTACAGCGTTTAGCCCGTACATATTTTCAAAATACTGATAAGCATCATGAAAAACAATAAAAGGTTTATTTTTTATTGGCTCCAGCATTGATTGTAATGAAAGATCTGTAGCTTTAATTTCTTTAATAATATTTTTTGCATTTTTTTTGTAGAGATTGATATTTTCTGGGTAAACAATACTTAGCTGTCGAACAATTCCTTTTACAATTTGAATGGCATTATTCGGATCTAGCCAAAAATGAAGATCATGCGAACCATGATCATGATGGTGATGGTCATGACCATCTTCTTCCCAATTATCTACTGATCTAGTTGGCAGAAGTTTTAATTGTTTGGTGCCTGATACCTTCACAACTCTTACGCTTGTAGGTAATCCTATAACTGTTCTTTTTAAAGCAGATTCAAGGTGGTTATCTATATAAAAAACTATTTTTGCATTATTTAGTAGTTTTGCGTGCGATGGCTTTAGTGCGAAATTATGTGGGGACATACTTCCCTTTATTAATAAAGAAACTGAATTACTTCCCTGAGTAACTGCACTAACTAAAGAATGAAGTGGTTTAATACTAGCAACAATTTCGCTTGATATTGCATTTGTACTTACGAACAAACTAAAAATGATTAATAGTATTTTTTTTGACATAATTATAATTATTTAATATTAATTTAAAATAATGTTATATTATAACATATATGTTTTCAATAACGTTTAGAGATAAAAAAAATGAGCTCATGCAAAAATCATAAAACATGTACAAATGAAGCATTGAAAAATGCTAAGATGGTTTGCAAAAAAAAAGGTGTGAAGTTAACTAAACTTCGAGAAACTGTACTTAAATTAATTTGGAAAAGTCATTCCTATGTGAAAGCTTATGATCTTTTGGAAGACTTACAAAGAATTGATAATTCTGCTAAACCTCCAACAGTATATAGATCATTAGATTTCTTAATGGAACATGGGCTTATTCATAAAATACAAAGTTTAAATGCTTACGTAGGATGCTCCCACCCAGACGCACATGATTCATGCTATTTTTTAATATGTAACGAATGTCAAAATATTGAAGAACATTGCTCAATAAACATAAATGATATTGTCAAAAATAATTCCGGGAGAAAAAGTTTTTTACCAAATCAAGTGACTTTGGAAATATCAGGAGTTTGTGGAGAATGTACTTAAAAAAATGTCTTTTTTAATTCAAGCTGAGAATTTGAGTGTATCAAGACAAAATAAAAATATTCTTGAGAACGTAAGCTTAAATATAAAGAAGAAAGATTTTATAACCATTATAGGTCCTAATGGGGCAGGAAAATCAGTCCTTCTTGATTGTTTAATGGGTTCTTTCATCCCAGATAGCGGAAAAATAATTAAGAAAAGCAATCTGTCTATAGGTTATATACCGCAAAACTTTATCCCGGAAAATTCTATGCCTATAAGTGTAGAAAGATTCCTAAAATTAAATAAAAAATTTTCAACTTCAGAATTAATTAACTTATCTAAAGAAACCAATATCACAGAAATTCTTAACAAGAATTTATCTAATCTCTCAGGTGGCGAACTCCAAAAAGTACTTTTGACAAGAAGCTTATTGGATGAGCCTGAATTATTAATTTTAGATGAGCCTGCTCAAAATCTTGATATTAAAAACCAATTAAATTTTTATAATTTACTTAATAGTATTTATAAAAATAGAAATTTAAGTATTTTAATGGTTTCTCATGATCTCCATATGGTTATGTCGTCAACAAAACAAGTTGTATGCTTATATCATCATGTTTGTTGCTCTGGCGAACCTCAAACAGTTGCAAAAGACCCTGAATTTATTTCGCTTTTTGGAAATGATATGGCCGAAATGATGTCAGTTTATCAACATACTCATAATCATTCACATAAAGAGATTCTTAATGATTGAACCATTTTTAATTAGAGCAATTATTGCCGGTATTGGAGTTGCTATTATTGCTGGAGCAATTGGTTGTTTTGTTGTTTGGAGAAAAATGGCTTACTTTGGAGATTCACTGGCACATAGTGCCTTACTAGGTGTTGCTCTTGGGCTTGTTCTGGGAATTAGTACAAATATAGGAACTATAATCATATGCTCTTTTTTTACAATAATATTAATATGGTTACAGCAGAAAAAAATTTTGGCTACAGATACGCTTTTAGGTATTCTCGCACATTCAGCTCTTTCTGTTGGAATGGTTGTATTGAGCCTTCTTGATAGAAGTGTTGACCTTCACTCCTACTTGTTTGGCGACATATTGGCAGTTAATTCATTAGAAATATATTTCATAATATTCGGAGGCATCTTTGTATTAATTTTTTTATATTTCAATTGGGCATCATTTGTTCTAATGACAATAGATGAAAAATTAGCAAGGGCTGAAGGTATTAACGTTTTGGTTAATCAATTATTAATTATGTTATTAATGACGATTGTTGTTGCAGTGTCTTTTAAAATTGTTGGTTTACTTTTAATCACATCATTACTAATAATTCCTGCTGCATCTGCAAGACAATTAGCTTATTCTCCAGAAATAATGGCAATTATTTCATCCGCTCTTGCTGTTTTTGCAGTAATAATTGGAATATTTAGCTCTTTGTATCTTGATACGCCATCAGGTCCGTCAATTGTAGTCGCGTCGGCTTTAATATTTGTAACTATTTCTCTATTATCTTTCATCGTAAAAACAAAATAATTAAGAACTTAATAATATAATTATAAAACACTGGAATTAAGTAATGTTATAATATAACATTACGTTTTTATAATTTTAATTGGGGTGGAACAAATATGAGATTTACTTACTTTTTTAAGCTTTTTGTAATCTTAACCTTTATTTTTCAAAGCAATTCTTATGCTGAGGACGAGCACGATCATGATCATGCCGCGCATTCAGATGAACCTTTTTACGGACATGTGGGAATCCGCGTTCATGCAGATCATATAAATGATGCCGCATCGGGAACAAAAGAAGTCAATGAATGGTATACACATTCCCATATTGAGCTTGGATCTAAAATTGCAGAAGGTTTTAATATTGATACAAATATTAAGGTAGAAGGGGAACCAGGCGGACACGCACATGGAGGGGTTAGTAGAACTCATGATGGCTCAACCAGAGTTTTTGAAGATCATCCGTTATTGGTTGAATCACTTACTCTTACATATAGTCATGAAGATTTTTCGCTTTATCTAGGCAAGTTTAATCCTAAAGTCGGTCTTGATTATCACAGCTTTCCTGGACTTTATTCATACTCAATGATCGAAGAATATAAAATTGCTGAACGTATTGGTGCTGGAGTTAAATTTGGAGCAAATTTCGATGACTTTGGAACGCACAAATTAAACATTAGTAGTTTTCATGCTGATACGACATTTTTGAGCGATTCCATACTAGATAAAAGAGGACATACAAGTAAATCTGATGGGGGGTTAGCAAATACAGAAGACTTTGATTCATATGCTATATCTATTGGTGGTAAAGATTTTTATTCATTGAATAACAACATAGCAGAAAGAGTTTTTTATAGATTAGGCTACGCTCATCAGAAAGCTGGAATAGGTAACGAAAGCGATGAAGATAGATATTCTGTCTCATTTGGGTACAAAGAAAACTTTTCTAAAGGAATTAGCAAAACCTTAATATTTGAATACATGGACATAGAACACTATGGTGGTGAAACTGGCCATGATAGATCATATTTCTCAGCATCCCTAGGATTAAAAATGTACCCTTGGAACTTTGCTACAACTTACACATTTGTTGATAATAATAAGGCAGAAGAAGAGGAAGAGGAAGGGCATGAGCACTCAGAAGCAGAGGGCGAGGATGCAAAACTACTTCAAATCTCTATTGGTTATGCGGTATCCCCAGATTTAAATATTGATTTTGGATTTAAGCGCACAGACGAAGAAGATGAAGTAACTGAAAGATTTGGATTTGGCTTAAGGTATATGTTTGAGCTTTAAAAGAGCCATAAAAAAAATTTTAGTTTCTCCTAGTAATAGCCCACTAACTCATTGAGTAGTGGGTTTTCTTTATATAATATAAATTCTTTCAAATTATTATTAAGAATAATTGTGATACAATATAAATATAAAATCTTAAATTTTTATTCTAAAAGGCCCTGTAGCTCAGTTGGTTAGAGCAGTGGACTCATAATCCATTTGTCGTAGGTTCGAGTCCTACCGGGGCCACCATATATGCTACAATTTCAATCCTAATGAAGACTATAAGCATAATAATAATTGTTAAGAATGGTGAGGAGTTTATTGAAAAAGCTCTTAAAAGTTCAACTTGGGCAGATGAAATTATTATTCTTGATTCTGGAAGCACAGATAAAACTCTTAGCATTGCCAAAAAATATACCAAAAATATTCACACAACTAATTTCTGGCCTGGTTTTGGAATGCAACGTCAAAATGCTCAAAAACTCTCAAAGTCAGATTGGATATTTATGCTTGATGCAGACGAGGAAATCAGCTCTAACTTACAAGAGTCTATAAAAAAAGCAATTAATGGAGAGCCACAAATTTACCAGGTTAATAGATTGAGCAAAGCTTTTGGACATGAAGTAAAATATTCAGGTTGGTTTCCAGACTGGATAAATAGACTATATCCAAATAATCTAACCACTTATAATGATGCCTTGGTTCACGAAACTTTAATAATTCCAGATAACCATAAACCTGCAAGGATTTCGGGTTATCTTCACCATGAAACTTATAAAACTATGAAAGATTATTATCTTAAAATGAACTTATATATTGATGCATGGAGCTCACAAAATGTTGATAAAAAAGTAGGTGGTATTTTAATTGGAACGTTAAGAGGTTATTGGGCTTTTTTTAAAATGTATTTTTTTAAGTTGGGGTTTTTAGATGGAACAACAGGATTAACTTTAGCAATATTAAGACACCAAACGACCGTTATGAAGTATGTTGATTTGAAAGTAAAAAGAAAGCTTAAAAAAACTATCTAATATACTTTTTTGTGAGATGTACTCCAATATAAACAAATGGTGTATCAAAAATGGCGATTAAAATTTTAAATATATAACTAGCAATAATAATTTTTAAGATAATATCCCAGCTTAAATTTAAACCAAAATATAAAAAAATTGAATTTACTATTATTGTGTCTACCAACTGAGAAAAAATTGTAGAAATATTATTTCTAAGCCATAGCTTCTTTCCGCTAGTAAGTTTTTTCAAATAATGAAAAATACTAACATCTATTAATTGTGCTACTAGATAAGCAAGCATTGACGCTGTTATTAAAAATCCTGGTAGTGTAAAAACAGACTCATATGCATTCTGCATGTCTTCTATAGAATTATATCCAAGAGAATTATTAACCCATACTTCAGAACCCGGAAGTATTACTGCTAAATTAATAAAGATTAAAGATAAGATACTTGCAAAAAATCCTAATAACACCATTAAACTTGCTTTTTTCTTTCCAAAGACTTCACATACTATATCAGTTATGAGAAAGGTTAGTGGGTAAGTTATGATACCTGTTGTTAAGGTAATAGAATAAATTTCAAATAATTTAACTCCAATAATATTTGTCAAAACTATCATAGTTATAAAAATAACTAAAAAAATACTGTATGCTTTTTCAGTTTTACTCATTTTATTTACCTTTGTTCTTTCTCCAATCCCATGGGGCTATTGGGGCTTCATCCTGACTTGACCAGATCCCTAATTTTTCTTGTCTAGCAAAATTTTCAGCATTTTTTATTTTTAACCTATTATTATATCTATCATAACACCATGCATATCCCTTTCTTACTAAATAATAATTGATTTCAATGTTTTCATAATAAATTATCCCGACTATTCTTTTGTATCTATCAACGGTAATTTTTTTAAGCTCAACTATTTTTTGGTCAATTAAATCTTAAGTATATTTGTCGACTCGCTACCATATGGTTGGTTTTTCTCAGGCGCGTCAATATCTGCTAACCTAACTTTTAATTTTCCAAATTCTTTATGCTTCAAGTAAACAGTATCTCCATCAACTACTTTAATTACTTTTGCATGCAATTTGTCCGAAGTAATGCTGCTAGCTAAGCAATGTACATTTATTAAACATATAAAAAAAATTAAGCAGGTTTTAATAATTTTTGATATCATAAGTATATGTTTTTAAAAAATAAAATAATTTATACCACCTTAATATTTTTAGTTATGGTTTTCAATACAAATGCTAGCAAAGAATTAACAGTAGGAATGGATGCACCTGATTTTAAATTAGTTGATCAGGATAATATTGAAAGATCATTGGCCGATTACAAAGATAAGTGGGTAGTTCTTTACTTTTATCCTAAAGATGACACGCCTGGCTGCACAAAAGAGGCTTGTTCTTTTAGAGATAATATAGAAATAATTAACAAGTTGAATACAAGTATTTTAGGTGTGAGTGTTGATTCTCAAGAAAGTCATAAAGAATTTTCTGAAAAATACTCATTGCCATTTCCAATCTTAGCTGACATAAATGGTAAAGTTGCAGAGAAATATGACAGTTTTAGTTCTTTTGTTGGATTCAAATATGCAAGTAGACATACATTTATAATTAATCCATCAGGGAAAATTCATAAGATATATAAAAAGGTAGATCCTAGTAAACATGCTGCAGAAATTATAGAAGAATTGGAAAAACATGTATTATGTTCTACAAATACATCACCCTTATCATAATTATTTTATTTGGCACATCAGTTGCCTTTTCAAATGAAACTTCTTTTAACGGTAAATTTGTTCAAGGTGGAATAGTAATTGGTCAAAATAAGTTTGCTAAAGAAGTTTATTTTAATAATAAGAACTTAAAAGTTAGCAAGGATGGATACTTTATATTTGGTTTCGGTAGAAATCATAAAGCATCATCAATTTTAAAAATTGTTAAAACTACAACAGACGATGTTCTAACATATAATTTTAAGATAGATAAAAGCATTTATAAAATTGAAAAAATAGATGGTTTGCCAAAAAAAATGGTTACCCCAGGTCCAGAGTTTTATAAAAAGATAAATGAAGACAGAACATTAATAAAAAATAGTATGAATGAAAAATATATTATTGATAAATTTCCACTATCATTTATACAGCCCGCTGAGGGAAGAATTTCTGGTATTTATGGAAGCCAAAGGATTTTGAATGGTGTAAAAAAAAATCCTCATGGTGGGCTTGATATAGCTGCCCCTTTAGGAACTCCTATTAAAGCTACAACAGGAGGTAAAGTTCTTCTTGCTGCTAAAGGCCTATACTATACAGGCAATATTGTAATTATTGATCATGGATATGACCTTCAGTCAATGTATATACATATGCAAGATATAAATGTTATGAAAGGTGATTTTGTTAAACAGGGGCAGGTAATAGGCACTGTGGGATCTACTGGAAGATCAACTGGCCCACATCTTCATTGGAATATTTATTGGAACAAAATTAGAATTAATCCTGAGCTACTTCTTACAATATCAAAATGAAAATTATTCTCCTAATATGTCTATTCATTATTTCATCTTTCTCTTATTCTCAAGACACGATAGATATAATCATTATAAAAAAATCAGAGAGAACTTTATATGCTGTAAAAGATGACAATATTATAAAAAAATACAATGTTGCCTTAGGAAGAAATCCAATAGGTCACAAAAAAAAAGAAGGCGATAAAAAAACGCCTGAAGGCTATTACTTCATAGATGGCAAAAATGCAAAAAGTAAGTTTTTTCTATCATTGCACACCTCCTATCCAAATTTTCATGATAAAAGAGTTGCGGAAAAAAAAAATATTAATCCTGGGAGTCATATCGCTATCCATGGTTTACCTTCCTTATCAATACTGTCTCAATACTTGTATAATGGCCCAGATTGGACTGATGGATGCATAGCTTTAAATAATAATGACATGAAGGAGTTGTGGGATATGACGGAAGAAGGTGTACAGATTTTAATTAAGCCGTAATGTTGTTTTTATAAAAATAGTATGAAATTATGATTGCGGGTATACCAATTGCGGCTGACGCTAAAAATAAACCAGAATAGCCAAAAGCCTGTTGAAAAAGTCCTGAGAATCCAGCTAATATTTTTCCAGGTATTAATAATAATCCAAATAAAGCAGCATACTGAAGTCCTGCATATGCTTTATTTGTAAGAGACGATAAATAAGCTATCATCAATGTTCCAGCGAAACCTGAAGTGAAATTATCTAAAGCAATTGTTGCTATAAATAAATCCATATTTTTTTCATATATTGACATTAAAAAAAACATCAATGTTGTTGAAGCTATCATTATAGAGCCAAAAAACAGCGCCCTAATGCCGCCAAGCTTTTTCCAAAGTATTCCCCCAACTATTACACCTATAATTGACATTACTACACCGAATGTTTTTGCAACATATGCTATTTCCGTCAATGTAAAGCCTATATCTTTATAAAAAGGCATTGCCATTGGTGCCATAGACAAGTCGCTAGCCCTGTAAAGCAAAATTAATATTATTATTAAAACTGCATTCTGATGCCTTGATAATAAATCTCTAAGTGGCTCAACATATAGTGCAAGAAATAGGTTGCCCTTAATATTTTTTCTTTTTTCCGTTTTGTTTGGTTCGGGTGCTAGTAATGTTGAAAATACTCCAATCATCATTAATGCAGCCATAAACTTATATGAGACTTCAAAAGAATAATTATCCGCGATTACTAAAGCCATTGCGCCTGAAACAATCAATGCAATTCTATAGCCGAGCTGATAAGAAGCTCCCAACATTCCTTGTTCTTCTTTTTTTCCAATTTCAATTCTATACGCATCTAATGCAACATCTTGTGTGGCAGAAAAAAGAGCAACTAGAAAAGCAAAAAAAGAAAATAATAATAAATTTTCAGAATTCGGAGTTATATTTGCAAGCATAAATATAGATACTCCAGTCATAACCTGAGAAAAAATTAACCAACTTCTTCTTCTGCCTAAATAAATATTAAAAAGAGGTAAGTCAAAACGGTCTAAAAAAGGTGCCCATGAAAATTTTAAAGTGTAAGTAATTGCAACCCAACTAATAAATCCAATAGTCACATTTTCAATGTTTGCCTCTTTCATCCAAGCTTGCAAAGTAGAGAAAACTAATAAAAAAGGTAATCCTGCTGAAAAACCCAATGCTAATAATATAAGTACTTTTTTATTTAATAATTCAAATAAAGTATTTTTCCAAGATAATTTTTTTGATGAATTTTCCATTATATTTTATAAGAGATTATTAGTGGCGCATGATCAGAAAATAATTTGTTTTTATAAATACTTTCATTTTTTATTTTATTTTTTAAATTCCCTGAGACTATCTGATAATCTATTCGCCAACCTACATTATTTTCTCTTGCGTTTCCTCTATTTGACCACCAAGTATATTGATCGGTTTTATTATTAAGAACTCTAAATGCATCTATATACTTTTCATCTTGAAATAAATTATCTAACCATTCTCTCTCCTCTGGAAGAAAGCCCGAATTTTTCTTATTGCTTTTCCAATTTTTTAAATCTATTTCTTTATGAGCGATATTCCAGTCCCCACAAATAATATATTTTCTTTTTGATTTCAAAATTTTTAATAAATGCTTTCTAAATGATTTAAGAAATCTAAACTTTGCTTCCTGTCTTTTATCTCCAGATGAGCCAGATGGTGCGTATAAAGATATTATTGATAAATTCCCAAATTGTGCTTCTATATATCTGCCTTCATTATCAAATTCTTTATTGCCATATTCATAAATTATCTTATCTGGCTTTACTTTTGAATGGATTGAAACACCACTATATCCTTTTTTTCTGCACACTTAAAATAAGAAAATATATTTTTTTGGAAGCATTGAATTAATATCAATTTGATCCTCATGAGCTTTAAGCTCTTGCAAACAAAGAACATCTGATTTCTGTTTACGATACCATTCAAAAAATCCTTTTTTGTGAGCACTTCTTATTCCGTTGACGTTACAAGATACTATTTTCATATAATTGGCTTTTTTAATATATAATATAGTCAGTCTATTATAACTTCGGCAAAAAACAATGGATTATAAGAAAACATTTATTGAGCTTGCTATAAGAAAAGATGCTTTAAAATTTGGAAGCTTTAAGCTTAAATCCGAACGTGTAAGCCCATATTTTTTTAATAGTGGAGTATTCTCAGATGGAAAATCACTCTCTATCATTAGCAATTTATTTATAGAATTAATAAAAGAAAAGAATATAGAATTTACTAATTTATTTGGTCCTGCGTATAAAGGTATCTCCTTAGCATCAGCTTTATCTGCTTTTATGGCATCAAATAATTTAAGAGAAACATTTTTTATATATGATAGAAAAGATCAAAAGCTTCATGGAGAGAAAGGTGATATTGTAGGATCTTTTGAAGATGGAAATACTGTAATCATAGATGACGTTATAACAGCTGGAACTGCCATAAAAAATACCATCAAAAAGTTAAAAAAATATAATCTTCAAATAACTTCACTAATTGTTCTTCTTGATAGGCAAGAAAAAGGTAGCGATAATATTTCTGCTTCGGAAGAAATCAAAAAAAAATTTAACATTGACGTTTATAGCTTAATAAATATTTCAGATATAATAAATTATGTTGAAAATACCAAAGAGTTTGAAAAATTTAAAGATAGCATAGTAAATTACAAGAAAAAATATGGATCATAATTTTTTTAATAAAATACTTTTTAATTCATCAGTTATCAAAGGTCTTTTTGATTCCCAAATATAAAAAGAATCTGCCGCTTGTTCAAGTAACATTCCTAATCCATCAAAAAACAATGACTTATTTTTCCTCGCCCAATTTCTAAAAAAATTTGTTGCAGTTCCGTATGATAAATCATAAAAAATACCATCATTCCGAATAATATTATCTGGTAGATAAAAATCTGAATTACTCATGCCAGCAGATGTTGAATTAATGATAATATCAAATTTATTTTTTTTTAATTCATCTGCTGATATAGCATTTATATATCCAATCTCTGAAAATTTATTACATAATCTTTCTGCTTTTTTAAATGTTCTGTTATAAATTTTAAATTCCAAAGGATTTTCATATATTATATTAGGCACAATGCCCATTCCTGCACCACCAGCACCAAGTAGAAGAACTTTCTTTCCTCTTTCAGATCATAGCCAATATTATTTTTAATATCTTTTATAAATCCAGATCCATCTGTATTGTCACCATGTATACGACCCTGACTAACTGAAATAGTATTTACAGAGCCTGTAAGCTCTGCAACATCTGATTTTATATCAGCTATGTTATAAGCTTCTTGTTTAAATGGTAGTGTAACATTAAAGCCTGAGCCTCCTTTTTTTAAAAAATCTTTTGCTTCATTCTCAAATTTTCCTAAGGTTCCTAAAATAGGCTCATAAGATAATTCAATTCCTAAATTTTTTGCAAAATATGCATGTATTACTGGCGACATACTATGCTTAATAGGATTTCCAAAAACAGCATACTTTTTCATTAGTTACCATCTAACCATTTTATTATTTCAGGAGTATAATATGTTAAAACCGCATTACAACCAGCTCTTTTAAAACAATACATTGCCTCAATGACTGATTCTTTTTCATCTATATAATTATTTAAAGCAGCTGTTTTTATCATAGAATATTCACCGCTTACGTGATAAGAAAATATTGGGATTGAAAATTTATTTTTGATTTTTGTAACTATGTCTAAATAAGGCAAGCCAGGTTTTATTATTATCATATCTGCACCCTCATTAATATCTAAATTAATTTCTAAAGATGCCTCAGTTATATTTGCGAAGTCCATTTGATAGGTTTCTTTTGAGGAGTCATTTAAATTTTTAGAAGAGTCAACCGCATCTCTAAAAGGCCCGTAAAAATTTGAAGCGTATTTTGCAGCGTAAGATAAAATTTTAGTATTATAAAATTTATTTTTTTCAAAAGCTTTTCTAATTTCTAATACTCTACCATCCATCATATCAGAGGGAGCTACAATATCTGCGCCAGCTTCCGCATGAGATAATGCTTGCTTAGTTAAAATTTTTACAGTTTTGTCATTAAGTACGTAACCTTTACTATTTACTATTCCGTCATGTCCACTTAGTGTATACGGATCTAAAGCAATATCGGTTATTACTCCTAAATCAGGGTACTCTTTTTTGATTTTTTTCACCGCCGATTGTATCAAGCCCCTAGGATTATAAGCCTCTTTTGCATCTTTAGATTTTTTTTCTTTCCCTATTACAGGAAATATAGCTATTGCATTTAATCCTTTTTTGTGGAGTTTTCCAATTATTGGTAATAATATATCAATCGAGTATCTTTTTTTCCCAGGCATTGATTTTATTGGCTCTTCTTTGTTTTTTCCAGGAAGTATAAAAATTGGATAAATTAAATCATCTATAGAAAATGAAGTTTCCCTAACTAAATTTCGTATAAATTTAGCAGATCTGTTTCTTCTCATTCTTGTATTTGGATAGCTCTTATTCATAGCGTTTAAGCTGAAATTAAATATTAATAAGCCTATAATATAGATATGTTCAAAGTAATCAAATTAGAAGCAACCCGTTTTATTCTATGCGCAATATCTTTATTAATTGCCTATGTATATTTTGATATAGTTAAAGAACTGGCAGCTTGCACACTATGTGTTTTGGACAGATTTCTACTAATTGGTATTGCATTTTTATTTGCTATTTCTTTTTTAACGAGAAGAGCTTATTTTTTTAAAACACTATATTCACTGAATATTATTTTGTGCGTAATAGGAATTGTCAGTACTATTAGGCATATTTGGTTACAAAAATTTCAAGATAAAGATACAATAGATGGTTTTGGCTGTGGGGGCGATTTTTTTTATTACATCTCCACACTGCCAATTTTAGATGCTATTTCAAATATATTTGATAACCCAACACCATGCAACGATATAAAATGGCAACTTTTTGGTTTATCAATACCTATGTACACATTTATTTTATTTGTTATTTTAATTATAATAAATATTTATATTATTCGAGAAACAAAATATGATTAAAACCAAAAAAAATTTTTATTTGATTTTACTTTTTTTTATATTTACTTCCTCGCATGGTGATGCGCAACAAAAACCATCTATTAAATTAGAAGGAGTTGAAAACGGAAAAACATACACATCGCCTATTGAATTAAATTTTATTGTTAAAAATATTAAAGTACGTAAAGCAGGAGTAAAAGAAGAAAATAGCGGACATCATCACTTACTTATAAATTTAGATGAGCTCCCGGACATGACCAAACCTCTTCCAATGACTGAAAATATAATGCATTTTGGCAAAGGACAAGAATCTGTTTCTCTTCAATTAAAACCTGGTACATATAAAATACAATTATTGTTTGCAGACTATAGTCATACACCTCATAAAGTTCCCTTATTGTCAGAGAAATTCACTTTTTTTATTAAATAGGGAAACTAAGGAAAGGCCGAATGTTTAAAAAAATCATACTTGTATTTTTAATATCAAATTTTTCTAGTGCCTCTGAATTTCTAGTTATCCAATCAACAACATCAACATCTGACTCTGGATTCTATGACTTTATATTGCCAATTTACGAAAAAAAATTTGGCATTGATATAAGAGTAGTTGCTGTAGGAACCGGGCAGGCTATAAAAAATGCAATGAATGGTGACGGCGACCTTCTTATAGTTCATTCCGAAGAAGATGAAAAAAGATTTATTTCAAATGGTTATGGAGTTGAAAGAAGAAAATTGATGTACAATGACTTTATAATAATTGGGCCAAAAAAAGACCCTGAAAAATTAAAAGAAAAATCTAGCATTAAAGAAGTATTTCAAATAATTAAAGAAAAAAAATTACCCTTTTTAACTAGAGGTGATAATAGTGGAACGCATAAAAAAGAAGTTTCATTATGGAAAAATGCAGAAATTAATACAAAAAATTTAAATCCAAAGAACTATATAGATGCTGGAAGAGGCATGGGTGCAACTCTAAATATGGCTGCAAGCATGGATGCTTACACCATAACAGATAGAGGCACGTGGCTAAGTTTTAATAATAAGCAAGATTTAGGCATTGTTTTCTCAGGGGTGCCCCCGCTTAATAATCAATATAGCGTTATATTAATTAATCCAAAAAAACATCCACACGTAAAATTTAAATTAGCAGATAATTTTTCTAAGTGGTTAATAAGTGAAGAAGGGCAGGCCTATATTTCAGAATATAAGGTCAATGGAGAACAGTTATTCTTTCCAAATTCTATGAATAACTAAATCCATTTTTTTGGAACTAAAAAAACTTTATAAAGCTTTTCTTCTTCACTATTTTTTTCAATATTATATTTATAACTCCATTTTACTAATGGCGGCATTGACATTAATATTGATTCTGTTCTGCCGTTTGACTGAAGTCCAAATAATGTTCCTCTATCATAAACAAGATTAAATTCTGCATACCTTCCCCTTCGAAAAAGCTGAAAATCCTTCTGTTGTTTATTATAAGATTTATTAATTCTTTTTTTTACTATTGGCTCATATGCTTTGATAAAACCATTTCCTACAGACTTAATGAATTCAAAACATGTTTTAAAATCCCACACATTAAGATCGTCGAAAAAAATTCCCCCAATTCCTCTTGCTTCACTCCTATGTTTTATATAAAAATATTCATCACAATTCTTTTTATATACATCATAAATTTCTTTCCCATAAGGCAAACATAGATCTTTAGCAGTTTTGTGCCAATGTATTGCATCCTCCTCATAACCATAATACGGTGTCATATCAAACCCACCTCCAAACCACCATATTGGCTCTGAGTCCTTTTCATATGCAGTAAATAGACGTACATTTAAATGAGATGTTGGTAAATGTGGATTTGTAGGATGGCAGACTACGGAGACACCCATCGCCTGGTAACTTTTCCCTTGTAATTCAGGCCTCAGATTTGTTGCTGCCACTGGTAAATGATCGCCAAGAATGTCTGAAAAGTTAACGCCAACTTTGTCAAAAGTATCACCATTCTGGAGAACACAAGTTATACCACCACCTCCTTCTTTTCTTGTCCACTCGTCTCTGAGAAATTCTTTTTTGTCATAGTTATTGATCATTGAAATAATATTTTCTTGTAAATCCAATAAATACCTTCTAACTTTCAGGATATTGTCTTCTGTTATTTTCTGCATTTAATCTCCTGCCCTTAGAACTTCTTTTGTAATTAAATCCAAAATTCTAGATGGTTTCATGCTATTACCAACTTCCCCGTGAACTATATAGTCAACGTTATTATGAAAATAATTATCGAATTCGTTTACTTTTGTTATTGCATCTTCACCAGATTTATTTGCACTTGTTGATATAATTGGCAAATCTAATAATTTACATAATTCGCGTGAAGTTTGGTGTGTAGTAATTCTTATAGCTATTTTTTTACTTTTTCCTGTTATCTCAGATAATACCATATCACTTGCGGGACATAGCCATGTTGTTGGTTTTCCATTACTACTTTGTTCTGCTAGAACTTTATAATAATTGTCATTGATAAGGTTTCTGATTTTCTCAAGATTGTCAGATAATACTATTAATCCTTTTCCTTCATCTCTTTTCTTTATATCTAATATTTTTCTTATTGCATTCTTATTTTGAATATCACATCCAAGGCCAAATACAGCCTCAGTTGGATATGCAAATATTGCTACACTTCTCACATCTCTTATGAATACTTCACAACTTTTTTTGTCATTTAGGTATAAAATTTTTGCCATATAACTATAAAGTATTTTCGATATTACTATCTTGCGATTTTTTTTCTGAAGGCTTTGCTTTAGACTTGCTTTTCTTTTTTTGCTACTACTTTTTTCTTTGCTACTACCTTTTTCTTTGCGCCAAATCTTCCTCTTCTAACCGGTGCGTTCTCTATCATCTCTTCACACTCAGCTAAAGATAAATCTTTTGGATCCTGATCTTTTGGGACCTTAACATTTTTGCTTCCATCTGTAACATATGGACCCCATCTTCCGTTCAGTACTTGAATACCTTTTTCCTCAAAGTCTTGAATTACCTTATTAGCTTCAATAATTTTTTTCTGTTCTACTAACGGCAAAGCTTGTTCAAAAGTAATGGTGTATGGATCATATGGTTCTTGGCCTTTTTCTTCCAAACCTTTTAATGATAAATTTTTCTTTTCTCCGTAATTTAAATATGGCCCAAACCTTCCGAGGCATGCAGTTATATGTTCGCCATCTGGAGTTTCACCCAATAATCTTGGAAGTACAAAGAGATCTAAAGCTTCTTCTAAAGTTATAGATAAAATATCTTGCCCTTTTTTTAAAGAAGCAGATTTTGGTTTTCCAATTTCTTTTGGATCATCTTTTGTACCAATCATTGCATGTGGGCCAAAAGGGCCGTGTCTTACACTAACGGTTCTTCCACTTTTCGGATCTACACCTAAAACTCTCTCCTGCTTTCTTTCCTCTGGAGATAATTTTTCAGTCTCTTTTACCATTTTTGTCAGATACTTATAGAAAGAATCAGTTGTAGGTATCCATTCAACTTCTCCTCTTGCAATTTTATCTAATGTTTCCTCAAGCTCTGCCGTATAATTATACTTAATAAAATCATTAAAATTTTTGTCTAAGAAAGCACATGCGGAAGCTCCTTTACCTGTTGGTGTTAAAGTTCTATTTTCAATTTCGACATATTCCTTAAATCTAAGAGTTTCGATAATAGCTGCATATGTTGAAGGTCTGCCAATTCCCTCTTTTTCTAAATTTTTTATTAAACTAGCTTCTGTATATCTTCCTGGTGGCTGAGTAAAATGTTGAATAGCATCTAATTTTTCTAGTTGCACTTTGTCGCCTTCCTGCATATTTGGTAATATTTTAGACTCTGCTTCTAAGTCTTCTTCATCGGTACCTTCTAGATAAACCTGCATAAAACCCGGATATTTTATTGATTGACCAGTTGCTCTGAAAGTTTTATCACTTGTCCCTAAATCTACTGAGACTGAGTCCAAAATAGCATCATTCATTTGTGAGGCAATGGTTCTTTTCCATATCAAAGTGTATAAATCAAGCTGATCCTTATTCAAATATTTTTTTACATCCTCTGGTGTTCTTGACAATGATGTTGGCCTTATGGCTTCATGAGCTTCTTGAGCGTTTTTTGATGTATTTGTATACTCTCTAACATCATCTGGTAATGCATCTTTGCCAAATAACTTAGGAATAATTTCTCTCATCTCATCTGTTGCTTCTTTTGCTAAATTAATTGAATCGGTTCTCATGTAAGTTATTAATCCAACAGGCCCATCACCAAGATCGATACCTGTGTATAATTCTTGTGCTATTCCCATTGTTCTTCTGGCGGCAAATCTTAGCTTTCTAGATGCTTCTTGTTGAAGTGTTGATGTTATAAAAGGTTTCGCAGGCTGCCTTTTTCTCTCTTTTTTTGTTACTTTTAATACTTCAAAACCCTTAGCTGAAGAGCTCAATATCTCTTCTTTGATTTTGTTAGCATAATTTTCATTATCTATATCAAATTTTGACAATCTTTTACTATTATTAATATGCAAAAAACTATCGAATGGCTTATCGTCTTTCAAAAAAATTGCATTTAACGTCCAATATTCTTTTGGAATAAATTTCCTAATAGATTCTTCTCTCTCAACAATCATTTTCAGTGCAGGACTCTGAACTCTGCCAGCAGATCCTTTTCTTATACCAATACCCCAAAGTAATGGAGATATACCCATGCCAAATAAATAATCAATAGATCTTCGTGCAAATTGAGCATTAATTAAATCATGTGAAAGTTGTCTAGGATTTTCAATTGATTCCAATATAGCTTTTTTTGTAATTTCGTTAAAAACTATTCTTACAATCTCAACTCCAGACAAACAATTTTCTTTTTCTAATATGTCAATTAAATGCCAAGCAATTACTTCACCTTCTCTATCTTGGTCAGTTGCTAAGTAAAGTTTTTTTGCTTTTTTTAAAGCTTTTTTGATGTCGTTTATAATTTGCTGAGGCTTGTTATGATCTCTATCTATAAGCTCATAATTCATTTGATAATTATTTTTAACATCTATTCCTTCTTTAGATGGCAAATTTCTCAAATGACCAACAGTAGAAATTACACGATAATTTTGACCAAGGTATTTTTCTATAGTTTTTGATTTTGCTGGGGACTCAACAATTACTAAATTCTCACTCATGATTTAATCCAACTTTTATAAATTATATGTCATCAACTAATGAATATAAGGTAATGTCTTATCTGAATTTAAATTTTGCAGCCAAGTGTAATTACTTTCATTGCCTGGTGTATTAAATAAAATCATTAATACAACCCATCTAATCTGACTTAAATCAACACTTTGTGTATCTAATGCCATGATCCTATCAATAACATGCTCTCTAATTTCTCCATGAAAAATTCCAAGCCTTTCCAAGAACATTAAAAAGCTTAGGCCCTCTTCGCCAATCTTTCTATGTTCAATATCACTAAAAAGTCTGAAGCTATTTTTTGTAGGTTTATTCAATAATGTACTATCATCTACACCAGGAAGACCTTCAAGCCATTCAAAAGCTCTTTCAATATTTTGATCTGCAAATCCTGCATCTGATAGGTTTTTATGTAAAGATTCTTTGTCTAGCTCCACTTCTTCATTATCTTCTACGTAGCTTTGAAACATGAACATTAATACATCTAAAATGGTTTCTTTCATAGAGCTTATCCTTAAGTAATTGATTTATATTAAAAAAATAAATTTTATCTTTTATAAATAATGCTATGTTTTTTAACATTAATACATTGTTTGTATTTAGTCAAAAGTAGTTGTTGGTTAAGAACCCTCAAACTTTTAATTTTTGCACAAATTATATCCAGAATAGTATAATTATAATTAATTAAAATTAATAATTTATATAATGAATAAACTTGAAGTACTTCACTTTCCTGACAAAAGGTTGAGAAAAGTGGCTCAACCAGTTGAAAAAGTGGATAGAGAAATTAAAAATATTATCGAACAAATGTTTTTTACGATGTATGAAGAGAAAGGTATAGGCCTAGCAGCAACTCAGGTTAATATTCACAAAAGAATAATTGTGATAGACGTATCTGAAAATAAAAATGAAAAAATTTTTCTCATTAACCCACAAATAATTTCACTATCAAAGGATCTAGATACAATGGAAGAAGGGTGTTTATCAGTACCTGGTTTTTATGAATCTGTTTCTAGACCTAAAACGATTAAAGTTTCCTCATTAGATATTGATGGAAAACAAATAGAATTTGAAGCAGAAGGTCTTTTAGCTACATGTATTCAACATGAGATTGATCACTTGAATGGAAAATTATTTGTAGATCATATTTCAGCTTTAAAAAGAGATAGAATTGAAAAAAAAATTAATAAGTTGAAGAAAGAAGGTATTCTTTTGAGCAGAAAGAGCACTCCAAATTATAAATCAGCAATATAACCTAGAAAATTAAATGAATAAGCTTAAGATCGTGTTCGCAGGAACACCAAAATTTGCAGAGAGCTATTTGTCTTCATTGATAAATTCTAAACATGATATTGTTGGTGTTTTTACTCAGCCTAGCAAGAGGTCTGGCAGAGGATTAAAATTTAATCATAGCCCTGTAAGGATTACTGCAGCTGAGCATAAAATTGATATAAGACAGCCAGAGAAGATAACAATTATGGAAACAGATGCTCTTGCAGAAGTTAAGCCGGATATCGTAATTGTAGTAGCATATGGTCTGATGTTAACTAAAGAGTTTATGTCTGTACCTAAATATGGATGCATAAATATTCATCCTTCACTTCTACCTAGGTGGAGAGGAGCTGCTCCTATTCAAAGAGCAATTGAATCAGGTGATAAACTTACAGGTATTACAATAATGAAAATGGAAGAACGACTTGATGCTGGAGATATAATTTATCAAGAACCGATAAAAATTAGTGATAATGATTCATCTGCAACTTTACATGAAAAATGTAGAAAAATTGGCATAGACTGTTTATTGTTAACTCTAGATTCAATATTAGAGAATAACTTTATGATGCATCCTCAAGACGAGAACTTAGCAACATATGCAAAAAAAATTAAAAAAGAAGAAGCAAAAATTAATTGGTACATGCCTGCTGAAGTAATTCATAAAAAAATTATGGCTTTCAACTCTTGGCCTGTAGCAGAAACAATGTTATCTGGTGAGAGAGTAAGAATTCATGATAGCGAATACAAAGAATTAGAAGTTAATGGAATTCCTGGAAATATAAAATCCTTAAATAATAATTTAATTGAGGTATTTACAAAAGATGGGCTATTAATTATAAAAAAATTGCAAAAAGATAGTTCGAAAATTTTAGATTCTGCTGATTTTATTAATTCTACAGATTTAAAGGGGAAAAGATTTGAATAAACAAATAATTAAAAATCTACTTAATTTATCCTATAATACTTATATATTATGAAAATTATAATCGTAGGAGCTGGACAAGTCGGTAGCTCATTATCAATTAATTTAGTCAAAGAAGGTAATGATGTAACCTTAATTGATAAAAGTTCAGATTTACTTGAAAACATAGCAGATAAAGTTGACCTTCAGACTATTCACGGCAACGGTGCTCATCCAAGAATATTAGAATCAGCGGGTGCGCACAAAGCAGATATGATTGTTGCTGTCTCTAAAAGTGACGAAACAAATATGATTGCATGCCAAGTTGCATATACTGTCTTTGGTGTCGAAAAAAAGATAGCTCGTATAAGAGATTTAGAATATTTAAATTATGAAAGTTTATTTGCTGACGAATCCACCCCAATTGACTTTACAATTAGTCCAGACCTAATAGCATCAAATTATATAAAAAAACTTATATCTTATTCAGGAATACATCAGATATTTAACTTTGAAAATAATGAGAATTGTTTCGTTAATATAATATTTAAAGAAGAAGACAATGAAGAAAACTCGATTAAATTTTATCAGTCTGCATGCAGTAAACTAAATGCTCAAATATGTGCTTTTATAAGGAACGATAAGATATTTTCTATAGAAGATGGTGATACTGTTGAGGATGGTGATGAACTATTATTTATATGTAAAGAGGAAAATATTAAAGAAATCGCAAAAATTTTTAGAAAAAATAAAGAAAATAAAAGAATAATGATTGCTGGTGGTGGCAACATTGGAAAACATCTTTCAGATAAAATGAGCGAAAACTTTCAAGTAAAAGTAATTGAATCTGATGAGCCTAGAGCAGAATATTTATCTGAAGTCTTGGATGATGTGACAATTATAAATGCTGATTCATCTAACGAAGATATACTTCTAGAAGAAAATATCGAGCATATGGATGTTTTTTGTGCATTAACAAATGACGATGAAGCAAATATTCTATCTGCTATGCTTGCAAAAAAACTTGGGGCAAAAACTGTAATTTCAATAATTAATAAGATTAGTTACTCAGACTTAGTTGAGAAACAAGAAATTGATATAACGATTTCACCTGAAGATTTAACCATGGGAGCACTTTTAACTCATATTAGAAAAGCTAGTGTCTTAAAAGCACATTCGCTTATGCATGGATCTCTAGAATTATTAGAAATTGAAGTAAGAGATAATTTGAAATCAAAAATCATAGGTAAAAATATAGGACAAGTAAACTTTTCGGAAAATATCATTTTCTGCTGTATTATTCGAAATGATGAATTGATTTTTAATACATCTAATACAATTTTTGAGCAAGGTGATCACTTAGTCTGTCTTGTAAATAAAAAAGATATCAAACAAATAGAAGAACTATTTGAGTAAAAACAATGCAAATAAAATCTGTTATTAGAATACTTGGCTTGCTCTTAATGTTGTTCAGTCTGGCAATTATCCCTCCCATTATTGTAAGTATTATTTACGATGATGGCGAAACTTGGTCATTTTTTTATGCTTTAATTTTAATTTTTGTTTCAGGTCTTCTGCTCTGGCTGCCAGCAATGCAAGCCAAAACTGATCTAAAATTACGTGATGGTTTTATAATAGTAGTTTTATTCTGGTTTGTATTAAGTACGTTTGCATCGCTACCAATGCTATTAAGTGAGTCGCTTAATATATCTATAACAAATGCAATATTTGAATCAGTTTCAGGCTTAACGACTACTGGAGCAACTATAATTAGTAATATTGATGAGCTGCCAAAATCAATATTATTCTATAGACAGTATCTGCAATGGTTAGGTGGCCTTGGAATTATTGTACTGGCAGTAGCAGTTTTACCAATGCTAGGAGTTGGTGGAATGCAACTTTATAAAGCAGAGGTCGCAGGACCAATAAAAAATAAAATAACACCTAGAATTACTGAGACTGCAAAATGGTTGTGGGTAGTTTATTTAATTATGACTTTTCTTTGTGGCTTAAGTTATTATGTTGCAGGAATGGATTTATTTGATTCTATTTGTCATAGTTTTTCAACTATAGCGATTGGAGGGTTTTCAACGCATAACGAAAGTTTTGGATACTATAATAATCATTGGATAGAATTAGTAGCAATAGTATTTATGATTGCAGCATGCTTAAATTTTAGCTTACATTACTTAGCTTTCAAAAGTAAATCGATTACGCCATACAAAAAAGATAATGAAGCATATTTTTTCATATTTTTAATATTTTTAATATCATCTCTTACTATCTTTTATACATTTGGCTCCTCATCAGAAAAAAATATTGAAGAAATGATAAAAAATATTTTTTATGCTGTTTCTATTTCTACAACGACAGGTTTTACAAATTCTAGTTATTATAGTTACATAGGTTTTCTTCCACTACTCCTAATACTTTTTAGCTTTATAGGCGGTTGTGCAGGTTCAACTGCTGGTGGCATGAAAGTGATTAGAGTGATGCTTCTACTAAAACAAGGGTATAGAGAGCTTGTGAGATTAGTCCACCCAAATTCAAAAATTAAAGTGAAAATTGGAAATAATGTAATTAATGAAAGAACTCTAGAAACGATATGGGGATTTTTTGCAATATATGTAATTGTATTTTTGACTGTTTTACTTTTATTGATGTCATCAGGATTAGATTTTTTAACATCATTCTCAGCTGTAGCAGCAACTATAAATAATCTCGGACCAGGACAAGGTGATGTCTTATATAACTATGCAAATATATCAGATATAAATAAATGGGTGCTGTCTTTTAGTATGATTGTTGGTCGACTGGAAATATTTACACTATTAGTTATTTTCATACCTGATTTTTGGAAGAAATAATTTACGTGTTATATATATTTTCTTTTACGCCAGATCTATTTCTGAACCTTTCATAGGACCAAAGGTACTGCGAAATATTTTTATTGACTAAGTATTCGATTTTTTTATTCAAAAAATCTGCAGATGATTTTTCATCAAGACTATAGAACTCTTCCTCAATTACTCCAAGATGAAGATCGAACCCAGCGCTTTTTGGCAAGCGCTCAGAAAATATATATATTATGGGAACCTTGTTCTTCTTTCCCAGCTTATGAATTAGTGTTGCAGTATTTACAGGTACACCATAAAAGCTGGACATCACGCCTTGATTTATTTTCGGAGTATGGTCTGGCAAGATGCCTATCCCAAAATTATTTCTCAAAGCTTTTAATAATTTTTTTACACCTATGTTATCTGTTTCTACAAGGGAGGCGCCCTGCGACTCCCTTCCTTTGAAAACAAAATCATTTAAAACTTTATTGCGCAAAGGTTTAAACATAGTATATGTTTTGATTTTGCTTGCAACAAATAATCCACTAAGTTCCCATGAGCCATGGTGTGGTGTCATAAATATAACGCCCTTATTTTTATTAACACATTCTTTGATAACTTCCTCATTATTAACTTTATTTATCAGGGAATTTATATTTTTTTTAGATATTCTATATAAACAAGGAGATTCAAGTAATGATTTTAAATATTCATTTACACTTTCTCTTGCTGTTTTTTGAAGCCAATATTCTGCTTTATCTGGAAAGCAGATTTTTAAATTCTTGTACGCCACGCGATATTTTTTGCTATTACTTGAAAAAAAAATAGACAATATTTTTGCTAAGCGGTGCGCAATTGACAAACTACAATGGCTTAGTAATAAAAGGCATAATTTTTGGAATGTGCTAATTATCATTATTTTAGTGTATATTGTGCGTAATATTAATTATACTCAACTTTTAGAAATTTTTTAAAGAATATGAGCAAAAGACAGGCAGAAATAAAGCGTAAAACAAATGAAACAGATATTGAGCTAAACCTCAATATTGACGGTACTGGTATTTGTAAAGTAGAGACTGGCATGCCCTTTTTTGAGCATATGATAGAGCAAATATGTAGACATGGACAAATTGACCTCATAATTAAAGCAAAAGGTGATTTAGAAGTAGATGCACATCACACGGTAGAGGATATTGGAATTTGTTTTGGGCAAGCTTTCGATAAAGCTATTGGCGGCAAAGAGGGTATTAACAGATATGGGCATGCGTATGTGCCTTTAGATGAGGCCTTATCCAGAGTTGTAATAGATTTTTCGGGTAGGCCAGGAGTAGAATATTCAGCTTCATATCCTAGACAATACATTAATGATTTTGATGTTGATTTAATACATGAGTTTTTCCAAGGTTTTTGCAATCATGCGATGGTAACTCTTCACATAGACAATATAAAAGGAGAGAATGGCCACCATATAGCTGAAACCATATTTAAAGCTTTTGGTCGGGCTTTTAGGTATGCAAAAGAAATAGATTTTATAAATAATGGAAATAAACCACCTTCTACAAAAGGTGTTCTCTAAATTTATAGGCGATAAAAATTGAATACTATTGCTATCATAGATTATGGAATGGGCAATTTAAGTTCTGTATTAAAAGCTGTAAATTATGTTGCGCCTAACGACAGTGTTATAGTTTCCTCAGACCCAAATGTAATTAATAGCGCCGATAAAATAATTTTTCCTGGGCAAGGTGCAGCAAAAAGATGTATGAAATCTATCTATGACAAAAATCTAAATGAAATTATTATAAAAAACTCGCAAGAAAAACCTTTTCTAGGAATTTGCATGGGGATGCAAATATTAATGGATTACAGTGAAGAGAACGAAGGGACAAATTGTTTAGGAATAATAAAGGGTAAAGTAAAGAAATTTGAATCAGAAGAAAATAAAAAAATAAAAATTCCCCATATGGGGTGGAACAAAGTATTAATGAAAAATGATCATCCTATATGGCATAAAATAGATAATAATGCATACTTTTATTTTGTGCATAGCTATTATATTGATCCCGAGGATGAATCTATTGTCATCGGTAAAACAAAATATGGGAATACGTTTTCTTCTGTAGTTACAAAAGATAAAATTATAGCTATACAAGGGCACCCTGAAAAAAGCTCATCTGCTGGGCTCCAATTTATAAAGAATTTTATAGGTCACGTATGAAAATAATACCAGCAATAGATATACAAAATGGAAATTGCGTCAGACTAAAACAAGGCGATTTTAGTAGAGAAACAATTTTTCATAAAAGCCCATTAGAAATGGCCCAAAAATGGATAAATGATGGTGCAGAGAGGCTGCACTTAGTTGACCTCGATGGGGCAAGACTTGGAAATCCTATAAATATTGAAATTTTCTCAAAAATATGTAAAAAATTTCCAGAAGTACCCATACAAATTGGCGGAGGCATAAGGAATTTTAAAACAGCAGAACAGTATCTTGATGCTGGGGCAAGCTACATAATTATTGGAACGAAAGCTGTTGAGGAGCCTAATTTTATTAAACAGCTTTGTAAAAAATTTCCACATAAAATTATTGTTGGAATAGATGCTAAAAATGGTGAAGTTGCAACTGAAGGCTGGAAATCAATAACTAGTAAGAGCGCTATGGAACTTGCTAAGGAGTTTGAAGATTATGGAGTTTCTGAAATTGTTTACACTGACATAGAAAAAGATGGCATGATGCAAGGCCTTAATATTATGGCTACTGTTAGTTTAGCAAAAAGTATAAATATTCCCGTCATTGCCTCAGGGGGAGTAAGTTGCATAGAAGATATTCATGAAATAAGTGATTATAAACAATCAGGTATTTCTGGGATTATTATTGGAAGAGCTTTGTATGAAAAAAAATTTAACATAAGTGAGGCTAAAAGAGTATTTTTAAATAAAAAATGACAGTAACTAAAAGAATAATACCATGTCTTGATGTTGATAATGGGAGAGTTGTAAAAGGCATAAAATTTGTTGATATAAAGGATGCAGGTGATCCTGTGGAAGTTGCAAAAAGATACAATGATCAAGGAGCAGACGAAATAACATTTCTTGATATCACTGCAAGCTCAAGCAACAGAAAAACAATATTAAAAGTTGTCGAAAATGTTGCCTCGCAAGTATTTATACCTTTAACCGTTGGAGGCGGAATAAGCTCTGTACATGATATTAGGGCGATATTAAATTCTGGTGCAGATAAAATTACTATTAATACAGCTGCAGTAGTTAATCCAGATCTTATAGCCGAAGCAAGCGATGCTGTAGGAAATCAATGTATTGTCGTGGCGATAGATGCCAAAAGAAAAATAAATGCTTCTAATGATACCAGCTGGGAAATTTATACCCATGGAGGAAGAAAACCTACGGGAATAGATGCATTAGAATGGGCTATAAATATGGAAAAAAAAGGTGCTGGGGAACTTCTTGTGACGAGTATGGATAAAGATGGAACAAAACAAGGATTTGACCTAGAATTAATGAAAGCTATCAATGATAAAGTAAATATACCTATTATAGCTAGTGGAGGTGTTGGAACTCTTGAAGATTTGTATGAAGGTATAGAAATAGGAAAAGCTGATGCCGTCCTAGCAGCAAGTATTTTCCACTTTGGCACTTACACTATAAGAGAAGTAAAAGAATACTTAGACAAAAAAAGGTATTAACATGAGAAATACATATGACTGATATTTTAAAAAAATTAAACGTTATATTACAAGATAGAAAAAACAAAAGCCCAGAAGAGTCCTATGTTTCATCACTCTATGAAAAAGGCCTGGAGCATGCCAGTAGCAAAATTGAAGAAGAAAGTAATGAGCTTATTAGTGCGCTAATGAATGAAAATAAAGAAAGAATAGTATCAGAGGCTGCAGACTTGTGGTTTCATAGTTTAGTTGCATTATCTATGAAAAATCTATCCTCAGATGATATATTAATTGAATTAGAAAAGAGATTTGGCATATCAGGACATGAAGAAAAAAGTAATAGAAATACTTAATAAAAAATAGGAGTAAGAAGATGGCTGGAATAAGCATATGGTCATTATTGTTGATTTTTGTGATTGTTCTTTTGCTTTTTGGAACCAAAAAGCTTAGAAATATTGGCAGTGACTTGGGCGGTGCTATCAAAAATTTTAAAAAATCAGTTAATGATGATGATAAGGCAAACAAAGAGTAATTAAGGAATAATAAATGTTTGATTTTGGTTTTTGGGAACTGGCATTAATACTTGTTATAAGCCTTATAGTGTTAGGGCCTGAAAGGCTTCCCAGCTTCGCATCTCAGCTGGGGTCTTTTATCAAAAAAATTAAAGATTTTGCAAATAATGTAAAAACGAATATTGAAAATGAGTCAAGAATGAAAGACTTAGAACAAATAATTGAAAAACAAAAAGAAGAACTTTCAGAATTTGAAGATAAAATTGATTTAGATGAAAAGTAAAAACTATTCACTAACAGACCATCTTTTAGAGTTAAGAAATAGACTTCTAATAATTATTTCGTCAGTTGCTATATGTGCTGTACTTCTATCTCCTTTCGCGAATACTATATATAATTTTTTATCACAACCTTTGCTAAGTGCACTTCCTCTTGGCTCTTCAATGATTGCTGTTGATGTGGCTTCTCCATTTCTCGCGCCATTTAAATTAATTATTCTCCTTGCTATAGCCATTACTTTTCCAATTTCTATTTATAATTTTTGGGCTTTTATTGCCCCAGGGTTATATAAAAATGAAAAGAGATTCCTAGCTCCCATTTTAATTTCGAGTACATTATTATTTTATCTAGGTATTATTTTTGCGTATTATGTTGTATTCCCATTAATTTTTAACTTTTTCGCTAGTGTGGCCCCAAGTGGTGTTCAAATTGCTACAGATATAAGTAGCTTTTTAAATTTCGTAATAAAAATATTCTTTGCTTTTGGTCTAGCATTTGAGGTACCTATAATAACTTTTGTTGTGGTCTTGGCTGAGATATCAACTGTTGAATCTTTATCTAAAAAGAGACCTTATATAATTGTATTTGCGTTTATAATTGGAATGATCTTGACTCCACCTGATGTTGTTTCACAAATCCTTTTAGCAATCCCAATATGGCTTTTATTTGAATTTGGCTTATTATTATCTAAAATAATTATTACGAATAAAGGTAAGAAAAAACCAAGTTAATTTGATAAAATTTATGAGTAAATCAAGATAAGTATTAACAATGAATAATAAAAATATTAATAGAGCTCTTTTGATTATTCTTGATGGAGTAGGTATAGGACCTGAATCTGACAATAATGGTTGGTCTATCGCTAATACACCAAATATTGACCTACTTATTAATGACTATCCTTCAACAACAATTGAAGCCTCTGGCCAAAGCGTAGGACTGCCAGATGGACAAATGGGAAATTCAGAAGTTGGACATATGATTATGGGCTCTGGATCTATTTTCAAACAAGACTTAGTAATAATAAATGAGGCAATATCTGATTCATCTTTTTTTAAAAACGAGGTAATTTTAAATGCAATACTTTCCGCAAAAGAAAATGAAAATGACCTGCATTTATTAGGGCTAGTGTCATTTGGTGGTGTTCACTCACACATTGATCATCTAATAGCCATTTTGAAAGTGTGCAAATCATATGGCGTATCACCAAAACTTCATTTATTTACAGATGGAAGAGATGCAGATCCAAAATCAGCTTTAGAAATTTTTAAATATTTGAATGATTATATAAAAGAATATGGTGGCGATATTTATACAATTTCTGGACGTTATTATGCAATGGACAGAGATCAAAGATGGGAAAGAACTGAACTTGCATGGGACGCAATCGTTAATAACAAAGGACAAAAGGCTCAAGATTTTACTCAAGCAATACAAAATTCTTATAAAAAAAATGTAACTGATGAATTTATGCTGCCGACAATATTAGATTGCGCAAAGCCATTAAAAAAAAATGATTCTTTGTTATTTTTTAATTTTCGTAATGACAGAACTAGACAGATTGCAAGAGCACTAAACGTTGAAAGGTTTAATAACTTTAAAAGAACTAACAATAATACTGCTTATTCTATAACAACAATGACTGAATATGATCCTTACTTGTCATGCCCTGTTGCATTTAGGACAAAATCTCCAACTATCACTCTTGGAAGTGTTGTAAGTGAATTAGGTCTGAAGCAATTTCATTGCGCAGAGACAGAAAAATATCCTCATGTAACATATTTTATAAATGGCGGTAGAGAAGAACCTTACCCAGGAGAAAAGAGAGTTCTTGTTCCTTCTCCTAATGTCCCTACATACGATTTAAAACCAGAAATGAGCTGTCATGAAGTTGCAATAGAAGTTATTAATGCTATTAAAAATACAGAATATAAACTCATTGTTGTAAATTTTGCAAATGGAGATATGGTCGGTCACACAGCAGTAAAAAGTGCAATTGTAGAAGCTATGAATGAGCTAGATAAAGTTTTAGGAGAAGTAGTCTGTGAAGCAATAGGTGCCAATATATCAACATTAATAACTGCTGATCATGGAAATGTAGACGAAATTACTAATCCAAAAACTGGCAATCCAAATACACAACATTCATTAAATCCAGTGCCTTGCGTTATTATAGATAATAAAAGAAACTGGGAAATTGTAGAAAATAATGGTGGCTTATCTAATATAACGCCCACTATACTTACTTTAATGGGAATAGAGAAACCTAAAGAAATGACAAGCGATTCATTAATCAAAGAAATTAATTGAATACGTCATCAGGAATGTCATTGTTTTTATTTATATCTGTATTTGAAGAAGGCAAATCATCAAAAACCAATGTGCCATCAATACTATCATCTATATCGTTCGACAACCTAATTTCATTAGACTCTTTTTCAATTATATATTCATTTTGAGCTTCAACATTAAGATCATTAACATCTAATTTTCCGCCTAAATTATTATTTAAATTTCTTTTATTTGCCAATTCTTTATGAAACGCAACAATCTCCTTAAATGTTTCAAATGCATAACTAAAGTTTAGACCTTGTTTTATTGGTATATATGTTTCCCCTTTATTCTTTGCTAATCTTGCTAAAACCTTATCATTTAATACTTTTGCATCATATTCACTCAAGCCTTCCATGCCGCCAGTAATTTTCGTAGTAACATTACCTTTCACTCTGATACTTCTTGTGCCAAAGAAAACTTTTTCTTTAAACTCTTTTTCATCAACTTCTACTTCTGATAATTTTATTTTTGTCAAAACTACAGCGCAACCCTTAAAGTTTCTATCTGACCCTGGCTTTGCAAAACCGTCTTTTGCACATTGATATTGATCAAATATCAAATGATCACGCCTCAGTTTTACATTCTGTGCGCCCAGAGCTGACTTAAAGAATACTTGTCTCTCTATACGCATTTTTCTTATATAGTCTTCATCCTGTTCATCAGCATATTCGTCACTGAATGATCTGTAAATTTCTTCTGTTTTTTTACTAGTACTAATATTTTCACTGCATAATGCTGTAACTTGTTCTGTAGTAAATCCTTTTTCTAAATAGTAATTTATGTCTTCTTTACTGCATTTTGCAATCGCAGCTCCATGCGCAATAAACATTAAGGTTCCGATTAAAAATATAACTAATTTGTATTTTATATTATTCACTTTTTTTATTCTTTAAATTATTTTAGATTGCTTATCTTAACATTTAATAATTTATTTCGTTATAAAAAAAACAGGCGCATATAAATGCGCCTGCCTTAATTCTAACTTAAAGTATCCTTAGAACATTGTTAGGAAACCTAAAGCGATGATTTCAACTTCACCGTTTACTGTTCCTAATCCACGTCCACCAATACCTGTACCATATGTACCATAGTCATCGTTACTAACTTCAATGTATGATAATGATAATTCTGTTGAATCACCTAATGCGTAAAACACACCAAGCATTGTAGAATCAGCACCAGTTTGACTAGAGTTATCTGTAGATAAGCCTGTAGCAGACATGTCTAAGTCATCAGCTTCTGCATATGAGAATCTGAAGTCAACATTTCCACCTGGAGCATATTTACCAGAAACTAACCAAGCGTCTCTGTCAAATTTTACATTGTTACCAGCTGTTACTGTACCGAATACACTTGTGCTAAAACCAAAATCAGCTAATACGTCTGATGCTGTATCTTTAAAATCATATTCAACATTTTCAAACATAGCTGAAAGTGTTAATGAAGCACCGTTACCTAAATCAGCGATGTAACGACCAGCGATACGCCAAGACTCAGATTCTGAATCTAACATAGCATCACCAGCTGTACTACCTAAAGTACCAGCTGCCCATTCGTCATGTTTTTGGTAAGTTACTGCTGCCCAAATTGGTCCATTTGAGTAAGCAATACCTGTTGAGTAGATAACTGGATCTACTTCACCAGTTGCACCCGATCCACCAGTTGTAGCTTTTTCATCATTGTCACCTACTGTGTAAGCAAATCTGTATGAAACATTACCTGTTGAACCCATGTACTGAATGATTTCTTCTTGTCTTCTGTTGAAGCCTTGGTTGTAAGAACCTGTTCCAAAAGTTGAGTAGTTAAATCCACCAAAATCACCTACGTTGTAGAAGATTGTGTTTGCACCAACAGAACCCATGATGTTTGTGTGTGAAGCGTTACCCGCGTCATACCATGGATCAACCCATCCAGCTACCATTTCGTTGTAAGGTAATAACCATGTTGCCATCATTATTTCACCCATTGAACCAGAAATACCTACTTTAGAGTTACGGTTACACCAACCACCTTGGTTTCCTCCGTAATCGTTTAAGTATGTAAACTGCTCACAACGCCAAGTTACTTTTAAGCCTTCAATTCCTGTGTCTACGAAACCTAAGAAACCGATGTTACCAGCGTTACCTCTGATCTCAGAAAGATCTTGCTCAGATCCTGGTGCACCATGCTCAATAAATTCGTAGGTATGATTTTGCCAACCGTAGATTGTAATTGGTTCCCCATAGGCACCAACTCCACCACCGCCCCAGCCTGCGTTTGCAGTAACAGGAAGCATGGCCAATGCTCCGGCTAGCATACTTGCTAAGATTTTTATTTTCATTAGGACTCCTAATAATTGTCTTAATTATTTTTAAGAGGGTAGAACCTTTATCCCTCCCACTAAAATGCTATTATCATTCCTTTTTATTATTTGCAAAAAACTCTACAAATGGAGATCTCCGTTCTCCATAGCATTTCCTACATTTCTGCAGGATCCTTCAATTTTACGTATCTTTAGCCCTGAGTCAACAATTTCCTTCATTTTCTTGCAAAGAAGATAAATAAAATCAACTATATATAAGCATTTACTAATCTAGCTTATAATTATTTACTTATACTTTAAGTTTAGTTTCTAAAATATAGTAATTAAAACAATGAATTAAATAATTTTAGAATTTGAAATCCTGGCAATTATCTTATCCATATCTTTATTTTAATGCTCAAACATGTATTATGTCGTTTTTAGTTTTTATAAAATTCGTCAATGAAAAATACAAATTATGCTCTTGTAATGATATGTTCTATATTGCTTACTGGCTGTGGTTTATCTGTTCCAGGATTTGACAAATCTTCAAGTTCTTCAAATGATAATTCATCTGAAAATGCTAAATATCGAGTAGTTTTGGAATCTGACTATGACGGATATGGTGATGATGATGAATTCAATAGTGCTGATATTGATAAGGGGCTGAAGATTTTGCTCAGTGCGCCAATTCAACAGAATGCAGTTTACTATGGGATACGGCAAAAAAGTGGCTTACTGAGAAATCTAGTTATAAATCAAAACTAAAAACTGATACAAAAAATTTACTTGAAACGCAAGCAGATCCAAGAAGAAAAAAAGCTGATGAAATCACGTTTAAAGTTACTAGAATCCCGAACGGAAAAACTAATATTATTAAAATTTCTGCAAAATGCCCTAGAAACTGCAAAAGCTACATTGATAAAGAGTATTTCGCCTTTAACAGTTTCCTTAAAAATCATTTAGTTGCCTATAAAAAAGGAATTATTGGGTACCAACAAGTTGAAAATGAAATGCTTACAAATATTGTAAGTTCTGGAGAGCTGGAAATAGATATAAGTGATCTTTCAGAAAAACCTGAAACTTCTATTTTAGAAGGAAACGAATTATTAGATAAAATTGAAGTAACAAAAACAAATAAGAAAAGATATGTAGGAAAAGTTGCAGAGACTTTAATTGATGAATATTCATGTAATAAACAAAGCGAAATAAATTTAATTAAAAAAACACGTAAAAGAGAGTTATATGAAGTAAATTGTATTAAAGAAGTTAAGCGATTAATTTTCGATTGTCCCCAGATGGTTGCGAGGTTCTTCAATGAAAAACTTTTTTACTATGATTTTAATACTATCTTTAGGAATATCATTAAATGGTTGTTCTAAAACCGGCAATATAAAAGATTGGCTTAAAGAGGGAACGAAAGAATACCAAAAAGAAAATAAAAAAGTTACAAAAGCTAACAAAGATAACATTCAAAACTTACTTGAACGTAAAGGTTGTGTAAGCGGATCAAGTGCAAAGATTATCGAAACGGAAAGTAGTGACTATAAAGTATATGAGGTAACTTGTGTCAAAAAATCAAAACGCTTTATCGTAAAGTGTGACGAAAATACTTGCAGTGAATAATAAGCAACTACCTGCTTCTTTTGCTATTTAGCCAATCAATTATAGGATCAAAATAAGTTCTATCAACTTCTGTCATTGCTGGGCCCATTTCATATATACCAAGACCTTTTTCTGCTCCTCTAATATAATTTTGACTGTCTCTTACCATTGTAAGAAATGGAATTTTCTGTCCTTCCAAAAATTCATCTAATTCCCAATAAATATTTGTGTAATCTCTTCCCCTGTTTGCAACCAGAGCAATTTTGGATTTTTTCTTTACTACCCTTGAATGTTTTTTTATATTTTTTATAAATTCGCCAGCAGCTCTCATATCTATAGGTGATGGCAAAACTGGAATTATTACACTTTCAGCCATATTTAGAACTTTTGTTAGTGCTGCGCCTTGAAGTCCTGCAGGCGCATCAATTATTTTATAATCGACGCCTCTTTTAACTTTGACTCCATAGCCTTTTATACCGGTTATTGGTGGTTTTGCTGAGGATCTGGCTTTTAGCCAACTTATTGAACTTTCTTGGCTATCTAAATCCACAAGAGCTACCTGCTTTCCTATAGAAGCATAAAAACTTGCTAGGTTGGTGGCAATAGTTGTTTTACCAGAACCACCCTTTGAATTTAACACCAAAATAGATCTCATATAAAAAATTCCATATTATTAAGTTATGAAGCTTCTATTCATATTATCATTATTTTTAGTCTTGTCTAACTTTCATATATCAAAAGTAGAGACTACTGGGGCATGGTCTGATGGTCTTTCATTTTTTCGTGGATTAACATCAATATAGCTGCTTTTACATTTTTTTGATAAAGCATTATTCGTTAGGATTAAGTCGATTCTTAACCCTCTGTTTCTTCTAAATGCTCCAGTTCTGTAATCCCACCAACTATAAAGTCCATCATCTTGTTGAAACAATCTAAAGCTATCTGAAAAGCCCAAATCACAAATATTTTTTAATGCCAACCTTTCTTTTTTGCTGCACAATATTTTATCTTTCCAAGCTTCTGCATCATAAACATCCTCATTTTCTGGCGCGATATTAAAATCCCCAACTATTGCGTAATATTTTGTTTTATTAAGATCTTTTTCAATATGTTTTTTCACATCTCTTAACCACGCGAGCTTATATTTATATTTGTCAGAATCTACTTCATGGCCATTCACTACATATAAGTTTAAAACTGTTAAAGATTTGTTGTATCTAGTTAAAATAAATCTTTTCTGATCTTGTTCTTTATTATTAATTAATTTTATAGTTTCTTTAGGAGGGGTTTTACTAATTGTGGTTACACCATTATAAGTTTTTTGTCCTATGTAATCACAAAAATAACCTGCGTCTTCTATCTCATTTATTGGAAATGAGGCATCTTCCACTTTAGTTTCTTGGATAGCTAACACATCAACATCACTTTCTTTTAGCCATTCTAAAACTTGGGGCAATCTAACTCTAAGAGAATTTACATTCCAAGATGCTATTTTCATTTTAAGCCCAAGCTTTGCAATAGCGGTTCTATTTTTGGCTCGCGGCCTCTGAAATCAATAAAAAGATCAAGTGCTGGCTTTGAGCCACCTGTTTCAAGAATTTTTTTCATAAAACGACTTCCAATTTTTCTATCAACAAGTTTGTTTTCTTTGAAAGCCATGAATGCGTCTGCAGATAAAACTTCTGCCCACTTATAACTATAATAACCAGCAGCATATCCCCCTGAAAAAATATGGGCGAAGCTATTTTGGAACTTATTGTTTTGATGAACTGGAATTAATGCAGTTTCTTTCCTGACATTTTCAAGAACTTTATCTGCTAGATTTGCTTTATTTTTTTTACTATCCATATGCAAAATAAAATCAAAAAGAGAAAACTCTATTTGCCTTATCAAAGCCATTCCAGAATTATAATTTTTTGTTGCCAAAAGCTTTTTAAATAAACTATTTGGAAGTTTAGTTTTTAAATCATAATGAAAAGCAAATGTATCAAGAACTTCTTTTTCCCAACACCAATTTTCCATAAACTGGCTAGGAAGCTCTACCGCGTCCCATTCAACTCCAGATATTCCTGAAATACCAGCATAATTTACAGTAGTTAACATATGTTGAAGCCCATGGCCGAACTCATGAAAAAGAGTTTCTACATCATAGTGAGTAAAAAAAGCTGGGCTACTTTTTGTGGGCGGACTTGAATTACAAGTTATAAAAGCCACTGGTGGTTGAATAGAGCCATTAGATTTAGCGCGTCTTTGTATGCATTCATCCATCCAAGCACCACCACGCTTGTGCTGTCTTGCATATAAATCAAAGTAAAATTTTCCTCTAAGTTTTTTGTCTTTATCAAATATCTCATAAAGCCTTACATCTTTATGCCAAACATCTTTAGTTTTCTTTTGTTTAACCTCAATACCATAAAGATCTTTAACTAGCTTGAAGAGCCCCATAATTACATTCTCTACTGGAAAATATTTTTTTAGTTCTTCTTGAGAGACGCCAAAATTTTCTTCTTTATATTTTTCTGCTACAAATGCTAAATCCCATGGGTGAAGATCTTTTATGTCAAGCTTGTTTTTAGCATATTTCTGAAGCGCTAAGATCTCGTTCTTGGATTTTTTAATTGCTTTTTTCTTAAGGTTATTTAAAAAATTAATTACATCGCTTGGCTTTTTAGCCATTTTAGTTGCCAAAGAATATTCTGCAAAATTTTCGAATCCAAGTATTTCTGACATGATTTGTCTTAACTGCAAAATTTCTTCGATTATTTTTGTATTGTCCCATTGGCCTTTCACTGGAAATTTTTTTGAGGCTCTGCTGGCATATGCTAAATAAACTTTTTTACGAAGCGCTTGATCGTTAGCATATGTCATCACAGCCATATAACATGGCTGGTCGAGAGTTAGAGTGAAACCCTTTTGTTTTCGTGATTTTGCTACTTCTGATGCAGTCTCTAAAGAATTAGAAGGCATTCCCTCAAGTCTTTTTTCATTTTTGAAATTAAGTTCCCACGACGTTGTTGAGTCCAAAATATTTTGTTCAAATTTTGCCTCAAGTTCAGCTAATTTATTTTGGCTATCACGAAAAAGCTTTCGTTTTTTGGAATCCAAATGAACACCGGACAATCTAAAACCCTTCAATATATCTAACAAAAGTTTTTTTTGATGTGCGTTCAATTTATTTTTATTATCTTCATAAAACTTTTCATACTGAGAAAATAATTTATGATTTTGCCCAATTTTTCCATAATAAGATGTTAATAACTTTAAGGACTTCTCGTATTGCTTTCGAATTTTTGGATTATTCATTACCGAATTTAAATGTCTTATTGGAGCCCATGCTTTTGAAATTTTGTCATCGGACTCTTCGATTTTCTGAACGAAGTTGGACCATGATAATTTTTCTTTTTTTTCTAAAGATTTAATTAATACTTTATTTTCTTCAACAAGAAGCTTTATTGCCTGGTACATATGTCTTTCCTTAATTTTTGAAAAATTAGGAAGTGATTTTTGCTCAAGTAGAATATTTTTATGGGTGTTCTCTTTCATTTCAATTTTTAACACTCCTATCAAATATCAATATTTACTGCAAAGTGGGCATTGTCTTCTATGAAAGTTTTTCTTGGAGCAACATTGTCGCCCATTAAGTCATCAAAGGTCTTAATAGCCATCGCTTTATCTTTTTCTTCGATTTGTATCAAAGTTCTGTTTTCAGGATCCATTGTTGTTTCCCATAATTGCTCTGGGTTCATTTCTCCCAAACCTTTATATCTTTGAATAGAATAGCCTTTTTTAGCCTCATTTATAATCCAAGCAAATGTATCTAAAAAACTAGAAATTTTTATTGTTTTATCTTGTTTAATTAAAAATGCATCTTCTTTTAGAAGTTCATTTGAGACCACATTATATTCATAATAATTCTTATAATCTCTTGAAGCAAAAACGCTAAAATTAATATTTAATGATTTGCTTAAGCCTGACTCGTTAAAAACAATATCAAAAGAATCATTTTCTTTTATATCTAATGAGCAATCTTCTGGATTTAAAGATTTTATCCATTTTTTGATATATTTATTGTCACTTCCGAATGGAGGAATTTCTTTCGAATTTAACAAAGACCATAAAATGCTCTCCATGGTTAATTGACATATTTAACTTTGCTTGATTAGCCTTTTGACAGTGTTTAATCAAAGTTTTCAAGTTATTGATTTCTATGGGTTTTTTGGACTTCTTAGAAGAATATATCTCAATTCCATCAAGGCAATCTTTTGTTATATGAGACAATAATTCATTATCATCTTTTATATACTTTTCATTTTTTCCTTTTTTTATTTTATACAAAGGAGGTTGCGCTATGTAAATATTACCTTTTTCAATAAGCTTGTTCATTTTATTATGAAAGAAAGTTAATAAAAGCGTTCTAATATGCGCTCCATCTACGTCCGCATCCGTCATTATAATAACTTTGTGATACCTTAAAGCCGCATAATTTTCTTCGGTCATCTCTTTATCACTAAATCCGCAGCCGAGGGCAGTTGCCAAAGTTGCAATCTCTTCAGATGCATAAACTTTATCAGATCTTTGTTTTTGAACATTCAATATTTTTCCTTTTAAAGGAAGAACCGCTTGAGTTCTTCTGTCTCTACCTTGTTTCGCTGAGCCTCCTGCAGAATCACCCTCAACTAAAAAAATTTCCGAAAGCGCAGGGTCTTTTTCTTGGCAATCAGCAAGTTTTCCTGGTAAGCCTGCGACATCCATAGCCTTTTTCCTTCTTGTCATCTCCCTAGCTTTTTTTGCTGCCTCTCTTGCCCTTGCTGCTTCGCTGGCCTTGGCAAGAATTTGCTTTGCGTCTTTTGGATTCTCTTCTAAAAAACGCTTAATGCTCTCCGCAGATATAGACTCAACAATTCCTTTAACTTCTGAAGAAACAAGTTTTGCTTTTGTTTGCGATGAAAATTTTGGATCAGGCATTTTCACTGAAATAATTGCTGTTATGCCCTCCCTTACATCCTCTCCACTAAGTGCTATTTTATTCTTTTTTGATGAAGGGTCTTGCTCAACATAATAATTCATCGCTCTTGTTAAAGCTCCTCTAAAACCAGCAACATGTGTTCCTCCATCTGATTGAGGTATGTTATTTGTATAACAATAAATATTTTCACTATAAGAGCCCGTCCACTGAACTGCTATTTCTACACCTACTTCGTCCTTTGCAGAAGAAAAATAAATAATATTATTATTAAC
Source organism: Thiothrix sp. (assembly GCA_038141665.1). Lineage (GTDB taxonomy): Bacteria > Pseudomonadota > Gammaproteobacteria > Poriferisulfidales. Next base: position 752,473 of record JAYQIN010000002.1, on the reverse strand, counting down.
TTTTTCTCTTTTTTCATTTAAATTTTCTACAAATGCTTTAATGCCCCCGGCATAATGAAATTCTTCGGTGGTATCTGTCCTATGGTCTGACAAAACTATTTTAATGCCGGAGTTTAGAAAAGATAGCTCTCTAAGTCTTTTCGCAAGAATATTGAAATGAAACTCTGTATCTGTGAAAATTTCCTTACTAGGCATAAAAGTTACCTTTGTGCCCGTATCTTTGGTTTTGCTACCTTTTAAAAGTTTTGTTTTTGGATCACCCATAGAAATAGGACTGGTTGTATATATTGCCATCTCTGCAAATCTCAAGATCTAGCTTCTCTGACAAAGCGTTCACTACAGAAACACCAACACCATGAAGCCCCCCTGAAACCTTATAAGAATTGTCGTCAAATTTTCCGCCAGCATGAAGTACTGTCATTATAACTTCTGCAGCAGGTTTTTTCTCTTCCGGGTGTAAATCTACAGGGATGCCTCTTCCATTATCAGAGACTGTTATAGAGTTGTCTACATTAATTTCTACGCCTATCTCGTTGCAATGCCCCGCCAACGCTTCATCTATAGAGTTGTCAACGACTTCGAAAACCATATGGTGCAAACCGGTTCCATCATCAGTGTCCCCGATATACATACCAGGCCTCTTTCTAACTGCTTCGAGTCCTTTTAAAACCTTAATATTTGAAGAATCATATTTTGTCATTGCGTTATCTCTCCATGTTCCACGTGAAACACTTTGGCATCCATTTCACATAATATATCTGCCAAAATTGAATCGTTTAAGACTGTTAGAAAAACCTGAGAATTTGTTTCAAACAGTCTCTCTAAAATTTTTTCCTGCATATCTAATGTAAGCTCAGCCGACAAATCATCTACGACTATTATGCTTGGAAATTTTCTTTTTTCATAGAATTCTTTAGAATGCGATAGTAACATAATATTTGCAATAAGCTTCTGTTGTCCTCTTGAACTTACTTTTTGTGCATCATGACCATTTAACTTTATCGCTATGTTAGCGTTCTGAGGCCCAACACTTGTAAAACCTCTATCTGAATCTAGACTTTTCCTTTCGATTAATGCATCGAAAAGGCTCATATTTTCATCCCATCCTTCATCATAAGAAAAGCTCAAACTTGAATCAGGCATAATATATTCTTTATTTTTTTGTAGATGTTCGTTTATATCATGCATATATTTTTTTCTCATAGCTGACACTTTTTCTCCAGTTTCTGAGAGTTTTTTAATCCAAACATCTTCTTTTAATGTTTTAGTCTTTAAAGCCTCATTTCTTTGTTTTAGCAATTTGGCATAACTTGCCCATTCGCCTCTAAACTCTTGTTCCACGTGGAACAAACCCCAGTCCAAAAATGCTCTTCTTTCTGAAGGCGGTCCTTCTATCAGATTATGGCTATTTGGATGAATACAAAGTACTGCTAATTCTTTAGCTATTAAAGATTGTTTTTTTTCTTCTTTGTCGTTTATTAAAATTCTGGTTCTCGTTTTTTCTTTATGTATTTCTAGCTTCTTTGCTTCTTTTCCTAAAGTTGCTCCAATATAGAAGCTATTCTCACCGCTGCTCACTAAACTATCAAATTTATTTGTTCTGAAGCTTCTTCCTCTAGATAATAAGTCAATAGACTCTAAGATAGTTGTCTTACCTGCTGCATTCTCTCCAACAACAACGTTTGTTTTTGGGTTCAATGTTAAATTTGCTTCTTTGATATTTCTAAGTTTTCTCAAAGAAAGCTTATTAAGAAACATTTCTTATAATCTCAATGGCATAACAACGTAGCTTGAATTGTTGTCATTTTCTGGCGAAAGAAGGGCGCTGCTATTTGCATCTTTAAGCATAATTTGCACTTTTTTTGTTTTTATTACATTTAAAACATCTATTAAATAATTCACATTAAAACCAACCTCAATCGGCTCACCTATATAATCGGCTTTAATATCATCTGATGCCTCTTCTTTCTCTGGGTTGTTTGCACTAACTTTAATTTCATTTTCTACAAAATTTAATCTGACACCCCTAAATCTATCATTTGACAGAATGGAAACCCTGATTAAGGCTTCCTTGAAAGATTTACAATCTACCAAAACCTGCTTATCAGCATCTTTAGGAATTACTTTTTCATAATCAGGAAATTTTCCATCAATAAGTTTTGAGATTGCTTGTGAATTTCTTCCTGTAACCTGTAAGTGATTTTTAGAAACCACTACACTTAAATCTTCACTTGCTTCTTCAAGTTGCTTATCTATTTCGATCACGCCTTTTCTAGGAATTATAGCGCTAATCTTTTCGTTCAAACCAAGTTCTGTTAAAACACCTGATTTTGCTAATCTATGGCCGTCTGTTGCAACACCAAACATATTTTGATTTGACAAAAATATGTATAAACCGTTTAGATAGTACCGAACATCTTGTTGTGCCATTGCAAAAGATGTCTTGCCGACAATTTCTTTAAAATCGCTAGATTTCAAAGTGAAATTAACACTATTTTCTGGCTCTTGTTCCATTAGAGGAAATGTTTTAGCATCGAGGGCGGACAAGATGAATTTACTTTTTTTGGATTTTATTCTTAACTTACCTTCTCCTTCTTCTTCAATCTCAATAATTGCTTCATCTGGGAGACCTTTTCCTATATCAAATAATTTTCTTCCTGGAATTGTTATGCTTTCAGTGAAATCTGATTCAACTTTCAAAGACAAAGTGGCAGAAAGCTGAACTTCAAGATCTGATGCCACAGCTTCGAAAGATTCACCATTTTTTCTAAATAAAATATGGCTAAGAATTGGCATTGTTTGTCTTTTTTCTACAACGCCAATTATTTTTTGAAGTGTTTTTATTAGATTTTCTTTAGTAATTATTAATTTCATATTTATATATTATTTATTATTATTAACGTAAATTTCTGTTTATATGGCTAAAAAACTTCATTTAAAACAATATTTTATGGGAATATTAACCTGTTAGTAATTTTTTTATATATGTTGATTCTTGTTTAATTTTTAAGATATACAATTTCTTTATCTGCATATATACAGGTTATTAACATTGTTTTTAAGTGCTTAAAGACCTCCTTAAATTAATTAAATCTTCTTTGATTTTATTGTCTGAAGCAGATACTTCAACAATCTTCTTACAAGCGTGTAAAACTGTTGTATGATCTCTTCCGCCAAATGCATCGCCAATTTCAGGAAGGCTGTGACTTGTGAGTTCTTTTGCTAACGACATAGCAAGCTGTCTTGGCCTAGCCAAAGATCTGTTGCGTTTTGCAGATAGCAGATCTGAAATTCTTATTTTATAATAATCTGCGACAGTTTTTTGGATATTGTCTATTGTCACCATTTTATTTTGAAGAGAAATAAGGTCGTTTAAGGCTTCTTTGGCAAAGCTTAAAGTTATTTCTTTCCCTGTAAATTGAGAATTTGCTACCACTCTTCTTAATGCGCCTTCAAGTTCTCTAACATTTGATTGAATACATTTGGCTATAAAAAACGCAACATCTGTATCCAGATTTGTACCAATTGATGCTGCTTTTTTTTGCAAAATTGCAACTCGAGTCTCTAGCTCTGGCGGCTCAATAGATTGTGTTAAACCCCAGCCAAATCGCGATTTGAGCCTTTCGTCAAGACCATTAACTTCTTTTGGATATCTGTCACAGGTCAATACAATTTGGCAATTTCCTTCCAATAGAGTATTAAAAGTATGAAAGAATTCTTCTTGAGATCTTTCTTTCCCAGCAAAAAACTGGATATCGTCAATCAATAAAGCGTCTGCTGATCTATAAAATTCTTTAAAGGCATCAATTTTATTATGTTGAAGAGCTCTTACCATATCAGCTACAAATTTCTCAGAATGAAGATATAAAATTTTTTGCATCATGTTTTTGTTTAAGAATATTGTTGCCAATTGCATTCATCAAGTGGGTTTTCCCAAGACCAACGCCTCCGTAAATAAAAAATGGGTTATATGTTGATCCTGGGTTGCTCGAAACTTGAATCGCTGCAGCCCTTGCAAGTTCGTTAGATTTACCAGTGACAAAATTATCAAATGTAAAATCAGAAGAAAAATTTGAACTATTGCTAAAAGTTTCTTTCTTATCCTCCTGTAAAATTCTGTTATTTTCACCGATCTTCTGTGATATTCCTCCAACTTCGAAATTAAAACTATAATCTGAGTCTTCTAATCTTTTTATAAAATATTCGCTAAGGTTTTCATTGGCCCAATCAACTGCATATTGATTTGGCGCTGTTATTTTTATGTTCTTGTTTTCTGTTATGGCTTGTAAAGGGCGAACCCAGGTATTAAACTGCTGTTCGTCAAAATTTCCTTGTAACTCAACTAAACATTGTTCCCAGAATTCCGGCTGCATAACTATAATATTTATCCTTTGTGGTGGGTTTTTATTATTAATTTTTAATATATATTATACTTATCCACAAGAGAAATAAATCAACAAATCTGTGTAAAAATTGTGGATAAGTTATGTAAAAAAGTATGATAAAGTATTTATTGACAAATAATGACTATAGAAGTAATGTCGCGTGCAGAATATTAAGGAATTTATATAAATGAAAAGAACATACCAACCAAGCAAGATTAAAAGGAAAAGGACCCATGGCTTCAGATCAAGAATGAGCACATCTGGAGGAAGATCTGTAATTAATGCAAGAAGAGCAAAAGGAAGAAAGCGTCTTTCTGTATAATGCAAATAAACGCAATGTTTTTTAATACCAAGACAATGCGATTAACAAACCCAAAAGATTTTAAGAAATGTTTTCACGATGGGAAAAGAACAAAAAATAAAGTTTTTTCTCTTTATTATGTTGAAAATGGCGGTTTACCTGGAAGACTGGGAGTAAATATTGCAAAAAGTAAGATTAAGAAAGCCGTAAAAAGAAATAAAATTAAAAGAGTGGCCAGAGAAGTTTTTAGAAAAGGGCGTTTTAATGGCATGGATGTTGTTTTGTTATTTAAGAATGAAAAAAATTATGATGAATCAGAATGTTTTGAGCTGGTGAATGATATTTTTAGTAATATAATAAAAAAATGAAATATATTTTAATTAAAATAATACGCATATATCAGGTCATATTTAGCGTCTTTGTTGGGCAACACTGCAGATTTACACCAACATGTTCAAATTATGCAATAGATGCAGTAAAAAATCATGGTTTTTCAAAAGGCTTAATACTTTCTACAAAAAGGATTTGTAGATGCCACCCATGGTCAGCTGGCGGAGTCGATGAGGTGCCAAAAAAATGAGCAACAGATTCCTTTTATACATAGCATTTACTCTTGTTCTTTTTATGATTTGGCAGCAATGGAAAATTGAGCAAATGCCAATCAATGAAAGTATGCAGGCAACAGAAAATGCTTCAATAATAAACCAAGATCTCCCTGAAACTGCTTCTTCAAACTTAAATGAACAAAAAAAGCCAAATTACGAGAAAAATTCTGCTAAAGATGTAAAGGCTCAATTAGGCAAGCAACTAATAATTTCCAATAACGAATTAAGAATCGTAGTTGATACTGCTGGTGGAACTATAAAAGAAGCAAAACTTTTAAAATATTTTGAAACGACCGAACCTGGCAGTGAGAACATAAAACTCTTAGATTACAAATCTGATTTTTATGTAGCACAGTCTGGGTTGTTGCATGACAGAAACTCCAGCGAAGAAAATTTAGATGAATTAGCGCCCAATCATCACGACTTGTTTTTTATTAAAGGTCAAAAAAACAACGGCGTAACTTTAGAATGGCGAAATAAGAACAAAGGCATAGTGGTTCTGAAAGAAATATATTTAGATGACTCTGGCTACAAAATTAATATTGAAAATACAATAATAAATAATTCTAATAAAGCTTGGGCTGGAAGACAGTACAGGCAAATTCGAAGAAAAAGCGATGGAGAGGGAAGATCTTGGGTAACCCCTACCTTTACAGGCGCTGCTTATTATGATGGCACATATAATAAAGTTTCATATAGTGAGATTTCAGAAAAAAAGCCTAAATTAAATGTTCAAAGTGGCTGGGTTGCAATGATGGAACATTATTTTGTAAGTTCCTGGTTCTTTGAGAATGATCGAAATAATCTTTTTTATACTAAAGAAATTAACATAGATAAATCTAGAAGTGATTATATTATTGGAGCTAGATCTGACCCAGTATTAGTTCAACCAGGCGAACAAGGAAAATTAACATCAAGTTTATATGTAGGGCCTAAGCTTCAAAAGGAGCTTGAGAAAATAGCAGATGGATTAGAGTTAACTATTGATTATGGTGTGCTGACTTTTATTTCAAAACCACTTTTTTGGTTACTAGATAAAATTTATTCGTTTGTTGGAAACTGGGGCTGGGCAATCATTTTATTAACTTTATTAATTAAATTAGCTTTTTATAAACTTTCAGAAACAAGCTATAAGTCTATGGCAAAAATGAAACAGTTTTCCCCAAAAATTCAATCCATTAGAGAAAGATATGGAAGCGATAGACAAAAGATGAATCAAGCCATGATGGATATGTATCGCCAGGAAAAAATAAATCCATTAGGAGGTTGTTGGCCGATTTTAATTCAAATTCCTGTCTTTATAGCTTTATATTGGGTTTTGTTAGAAAGCGTTGAATTAAGACAAGCAAATTTCATATTTTGGTTAGATGATTTATCTGCAAAAGATCCTTACTACGTTTTACCCCTAATAATGGGCATATCAATGTATTTTCAACAGAAACTTAATCCTGCACCACCTGATCCTATGCAAGCAAAAGTTATGCAAATGCTACCAATAATTTTCACAGCATTTTTTGCCTTTTTCCCTTCAGGACTTGTTTTATATTGGGTTGTTAATAATTTGCTATCTATTGCGCAGCAGTGGAAAATAACAAAAACAATTACATCTAAGTAAAATAAAGTGAGTAACGAAGATACTATCATAAGCATAGCAACTCCTATGGGAACAGGAGCGATATCAATAATTAGATGTTCAGGTAGTAATATAAATCAAATAATGCGATTTTTTTTTAAAAAAGAGCTAACACCAAGACTTGCAAATTACGCAAATTTTAAAATAAAAGAAAATACATTAGATGACGTGATCGTAATTTTCTATAAAGCCCCAAAATCATATACTGGAGAAGATATGTTAGAAATAATGTGTCACGGAGGGCCAGTAATGTACCAATTAATTATTGACGAATTATTAACTCTTAAATCATGCAGGCTTGCACAACCCGGAGAGTTTACTGAGCGGGCTTTTATAAACAACAAAATGAATCTTCATGAGGCAGAGTCTATTAGTGCGCTTATTAACGCCAAAACAAAAGAAGCAGCCCTTGCTGCAAGAGAATCTTTGTCAGGAAAAATGACAAAAGATTTGTTTAGGGTGGATGAGTTATTATTAAAAATGCGAATTCAGGTAGAAGCACTTTTAGATTTCTCTGATGAAGATATAGAAACAGAAGATATTAAAATAATTTCTAAAAATTTAGATGGTCTTAAAAAAGAAATCAAAAATATTATTGAAAAATTAGAAAATAACAGATTGTTATTTGAAACAGGAAAATTAGCAATAATCGGCAAGCCAAATACAGGAAAGTCATCTCTTATAAACTTTTTAACAGATGAAGATGTCTCAATAGTTAACAAGGAAGCTGGCACAACAAGAGATATTGTTTCTAAGCTATTTAATTTAGAAGGAATACCATTAACTGTTTATGACACTGCGGGCATAAGGGATACATCTAACTTAGTAGAGAGAGAAGGAGTGGACAGAGCTATTAAGCAAGCAGCCGCTTCAAATATAGTTTTGTATGTATATGATATTTGCCAAGGCCTCGATCAAAATGATTTAAAAATTTTAGAAAATGTAAAAAGAGTTAATCCAAATGTTTTAATAATTGCAAATAAAGTTGACCTTATGTCAGATAATGATCAAAAAAATATAATTAATAAAAACGAGAAAGATCTAATAATTTCAATTAAAAAAAGAATAAATACTAATGAGTTAAAAAATAGAATGCTGCAGATGCTAAAACTTTCTGTTAAAAATTCATCTCCAGGAGTTTACAATATAAAGAATTTACAATATTTAAAGAAAGCTTTTGAAGAAATTAATATTGTTGACGTTTCGCTTGATGAGTTGGAATTAGTTGCTGAAAAGTTAAAAATATCACAAAAAAATATTTCAATGGTTTTAGACAACGAAGATGATGATAGAGTTCTTAGCGGAATTTTCTCGAATTTTTGTATCGGAAAGTAATATAATAAAAAATATGAATAAATATGACGTAATAATTATTGGTGGAGGACATGCAGGTACTGAAGCAAGCTTGGCTAGTGCAAGATGCGGCAGTAATACACTGTTAATTACACAAAGCTTTAACACTATTGGTCAAATGAGCTGCAACCCATCTATTGGTGGAATTGGTAAAGGACATTTAGCAAAAGAGGTTGATGCTTTGGGCGGCGTTATGGCTAGAGCAGCGGACGCTTCAGGGATACACTTTAGAACGTTGAATAAAAAAAAAGGTCCTGCTGTTTGGGCAACAAGATCTCAAGCAGATAGAGACTTATATAAGACTTTTATTCAAAAAGAAATCAGTGACCAAGAAAGGCTGAAGATTGTAAACGGTGAAGTTGTAGACATTATTATAAAAAATAATTCTATTCATGGTGTAGAACTAGATGACGGCACAATTATTCAAACCAATAATTTAATCTTAACTGCCGGAACTTTTTTATCTGGCATTATACACATTGGGGAAAAGTCTTTTTCGGCTGGCAGAATAGGTGAAGATGCCTCAAACAAACTTGCCAAAAGGATGAGGGATCTTGATTTGAAGATGGGTCGATTAAAAACAGGAACCCCTCCAAGACTCGACGGAAGAACAATAAATTATAAATGCTTGATAGAGCAGCCAGGAGATAATCCAAGACCGGTCTTTTCTTTCATAGGAAAAAATTCAGATCATCCAGAACAAATCAAATGTTATATAGCTCGAACTAACGAAAAAACTCATTCTTGTATCAAAGGATCGCTTGATAGTTCTCCTTTATTTAATGGCGTTATAACAAGCAAGGGCCCAAGATATTGTCCTTCTATAGAAGATAAAGTAATAAGGTTTGCAGAAAAAGAGTCGCATCAGATTTTTCTAGAGCCAGAGGGCTTGAATACAAATTTAGTTTATCCGAATGGAATATCTACTAGTCTTCCAGAGGAAGATCAAGATAAGTTTATAAGAACAATATCTGGTCTTGAGAATGTGAAAATAGAAAAGTATGGGTATGCAATAGAATATGATTTCTTTGATCCAAGAGGGCTAACTTCAAATTTGGAAAATAAAAAAATAAATGGTTTATTTATGGCTGGGCAAATAAACGGAACAACTGGCTATGAGGAAGCAGCTTCTCAAGGCATAGTAGCTGGAATAAACGCTTCTTTAAAATCCCAAGACAAAGAAATGTGGTCGCCATTAAGGGAAAACTCATATATTGGAGTAATGATAGATGATTTGATTACACAAGGTGCACCTGAACCTTATAGAATGTTTACTAGTAGAGCAGAACATAGACTTTATTTAAGAGAGGATAATGCAGACGAAAGATTAACAAATATAGGGTGGAAATTAGGTTCTGTGAATAAGCATAGGTTTGATATTTTTAATAAGAAACAAGATGAGATTAATAAGGAAATGATTAAACTTAATGGCTTAAAAATTATGCATAATAATAGATCCATTTCAGCAGTTGATTTTTTAAAGATTCCAAGCAGCTCCTATCTTTCTTTATCTGAGTCTGAACTTTTAGAGGAATACGATTTTGCCAGCAATGAAATTGGAGATAATTGCGCAATAAGAATCAAGTATCAAGGTTATATTGCTAGGCAAAATAAAGAGATTATTAGAAATAAAAAAGATGAAGAGATGGTTCTCCCAGACCAGATGAATTATGCTTCAATTTCAGCATTGTCTAATGAAGCGAAAGAAAATCTTTCGATAGCGCAACCTCAAAATTTGAGGCAAGCGTCAAGGATACCTGGTGTTACGCCTGCAGCTATATCAATATTAAAGGTTCAAATTAAAGCTATTAAAAATAATAAGAAAAAAATAGCGAAAGATGCAAATTAGCCCTCAAAAAAAAATTCTTCTCGAAGCATTGTCAAATTATGTAGATGATGTTGAAGAAGTCGGGGAAAGATTGTTAAATTTCTGTATTTTAATAGAAAAATCAAACAAGCTTCATAATTTAACTTCTGTGAAAGGTTTAGATAATATGATAATTAAACATTTGTTGGATAGCCTTTCTATAAAAAATCTTCTTATCGGAAAAAAAATATTAGATATTGGTTCAGGAGCTGGCTTACCCTCTATTCCATTGGCTTTTGTTTGTCCGGCTAAAAACTTTTTTTTATTAGATTCAAATAACAAAAAAATAATTTTTTTAAACCATGCTAAGATAAATTTAAGTCTTGAAAATATAAGACCAATTCATGAGAGAATTGAAAATTATAAAAATGAAAAAAATTTTGATACAGTTGTTTGTAGATCGTACGCATCATTATCAACAATATATTCTAATTCTAAGAAGAATTTGAAGGACAAAGGAATTATTTTAGCTATGAAAGGCAAATATCCATACAAAGAGATAACCGAGTTTGAAGCTTTGCACCCAGGCATTAGCTTCAATATAAAAAAGCTTAATGTGCCCGGCCTAAAAGCAGAAAGGCATGCTGTAATTATTAATAAAAACTAAGGAAAAAGGATGTGAGTAAAGTACTTTCAATATGTAATCAAAAAGGTGGTGTTGGCAAAACAACAACTAGCGTCAATTTATCAGCTGCACTATCTCTAAATAATAGGAAAGTTCTTCTCATTGATATGGACCCGCAAGGCAATGCAACTACAGGCTCAGGAATAAATAAATATGATCTAGATTATTCGCTTGCTGATGTCCTTTTAGACAGCACCAGGAATGCTGAAGAAATAATATGTAAAGCAGAAGAAGGTTTTGATTTGATGCCGTCAAACCAGGCTCTTACGTTTGCTGAAGTTAAGCTTTTAGATGTCAAAAAGAGGGAGCTGGTTCTAAAAGAAGTTTTAAGTACAATCCAGGATAATTACGATTTTATAATTATAGATTGCCCGCCATCCTTAAACATACTTACGGTTAATGCTTTGGCCGTCTCCAACTCAGTTATTATTCCAACGCAATGTGAATATTATGCTTTAGAAGGCCTTACTGCATTGCTTGAGACAATTGATAAGATTAAAATATCAGTTAATGAAAGCTTAGAAATTGGAGGCATTTTAAGAACAATGTACGATCCTAGAAATAATTTAGCTCAGGATGTATCCGCAGAGCTTAAAAACCATTTTGGTGAAGACGTTCTAAAAACAGTGATTCCAAGAAATGTTAGTTTAGCTGAGGCTCCAAGTCACGGATCATCTATAATTAGTTATGATAGATCATCAAAGGGCTCTATGTCTTATTTGGCATTAGCTGGGGAAATAGTAAAAATCTCAAAATAGGAAATTTGGCATGACGAAAAAGAAACGAGGTTTAGGAAATAAAGGAGTAGAGGTTCTTTTGAGTTCTTCGAAACCAAATAAAATATCTACTATCGAAACATCTCTTAGTATTGATGTTTCTTCTATCAAAGTAAGTCCATATCAACCAAGAGTAAAGTTTGACGAAGATAACTTAAAATCCTTGATCGAGTCAATAAGAGAGCAAGGAGTAATTCAGCCTATACTCGTGAGAAAATCTAGCAAAGATAAATTCGAGTTAATAGCTGGAGAAAGAAGACTTAGAGCAGTTAAAATATTGGGAAAAAAACAAATTCCTGCTGTAATTAAAAGTATTACAGATGAATCAGCCGCGATATTTTCTCTCTTAGAAAACGTGCAAAGAGAAGATTTGAATCCAGTTGAAGAAGCAATGGGTTTACAAAGGCTTATGAAAGATTTTAAATTTACTCAAGAAAGACTAGCAAAAAAAACAGGAAAATCTCGTTCTCATATAGCAAATTTAATCAGACTATTATCACTTGATGAGCATGTCGTAAAAATGCTGTCAGAAAAAAAAATTGACATGGGTCATGCGAGGGCGCTTTTATCATTAACCCCTTCTTCTCAAAAATTTTATGCTAATAAGGTTGTTTCTTTAGGCCTAAGCGTTAGAGATGTTGAAAAACTTGTAATGGAAAATGGTAATTCGGAAAATAAGAAAATATCTTTAAAAAAGAAAGATATGCAAATAGTAAAAGTTGAAAATGAATTAAAAGAGAAACTTGGTGTTCCTGTAGATATAAGACATTCAGATTTAAAAAAGAATGGCAAGATTGTAATAAAATACAGTAATCTTGAAGTATTAGACGGTCTTTTGAAAAAACTAGGCTATAAAAAATAAGAATTCTTTAAAAAATCCTCAAAAAACAGCAGAAATGATAATATATATATTAAATCTATCGATATCGCTATTAAATATATTGATAAATTCTCGCACTCTTAATATACTTCATACCCGAAGAGATTATGTTTCTTAGAAAGCTAATAATTGAACTTTGTATTTATATATCAATAGCTTCAGTGTTTTGGTTTTTCTCTGATATTTATATAGCGACCTCTTTTTTATGCGGTGCAGGCGTAAGTTTTTTCTCTAATGCCTACTCTGCTTATATGTTGCTTGTTCGTAAAGCAAAGTCAATAAAAGAGGAAGTTAGACGATTTTATATTGCAGAATTTGGGAAATGGTCTATTTCAGTAACATTGTTTGCTTTAATATTCCTATATTTGGATATAGCAGAGCCTTTGTTGTTTTTTGGGGCATTTATATTCTCAAATTTGGTGACAATTTTTTTTACAAAACTAAAAAGTAGTAAATAACTATGGCGACTGGCGCACAAACTGGTTCTGAATATATAAAGCACCATTTGACAAATTTAACATTTGGCAAAGATCCAACCGATGGTGTGTGGAAATTTGCACATACTGCTCAGGAAGCCCAAGATATGGGTTTCTATGCAATACACGTTGACTCAATGGGTTGGGCAATTGGTTTGGGTATTAGCAAGACAGCCAGAACTGGCTCCGTTTCTTCAAGGCCGATTCTTTTTAATGATGGGTTTAACCGACGCGGTTCCTATGATTGGAGTTGGTTTAGGTATGTACATGTTATTTGCTCTGTAAAAAATAATTAGTTAATTAGATATGAACATAAACGCAACCTTACTTGCACAAGCTGTCGTAATGATAGTTTTTGTAGCCATATGTTGGAGATATGTATATCCCCCAATATTGGCAACAATGCAAGAAAGAGAAAAAAAGATATCTGACGGTCTTGAGGCTGCAAAAAAAGCCGATGATTCTTTAGAGGAAGCAAAACTTGCTTTTGATAAAGAATTAGACAAAGCAAAAGCAGACGCAGCTGAGATTCTTGAAAAAGCTAATAACAGAGCATCTCAAATAGTTAACGATGCATCTTCAAAAGCCGAAGCTGAAGCCGAAAAAATATTGACCGCTGCTGCAACCAATATAGAAAACGAGACTAACAAAGCAAAAGAAGAACTAAGACAGCAAATGTCAGATATTATTATTGAAACAACTCAAAAAATTCTTGGTGACGAGGTTTCAAAAGAGAAACACGAAGCTATTTTAAAGAAAGCTGCCGAGGAACTATAAAAAATGATAGAACTAACCCCACTAGCCAGACCATATGCAAAAGCACTGTTTGCTTCAGCAATTGAGTCTAATACTTTAGAGGATATGGCCGTTGAATTAAATACTATGGCTGTAGCTTCTTTAGAAGATGGGGTTATAAATACTATTGAGAACCCAACATTATCCAGACAAGAGATTGTAGATATCTTGGTTAAATTGTTTGATGACAGCATTTCAGAAACGTCAAAGAAACTCCTTTCAATATTGGCTGAAAATAAACGATTAAATCTTCTTGAGCCTATTTTTTCTATCTATCAAGATTTACTTGAGCAACACAAAAAACAAAAATCAGTTGAGGTTTTTGTCGCTGTTGATCCAAGTGATTCTACTAAAGAACACATAGAAGAAAAAATAAAAGCTACTTATGGCAATGATGCCAACATTTCTTTTTCAAAAGACCCAAACATAATGGGCGGCTTATCAATAAAGATAGGCGACGAAACTTTAGATCTTTCTATTAGAGGGAAGGTTAACAAGCTTGTAAACCAATTAAATTTTTAAGGTGAAAACATGAGTCAATTAAATCCATCAGAAATTTCCAGCGTATTAAAAGAGAAAATCGCCGGACTTGATCTTTCAGCTGAAAGAAAAAACGAAGGAATCGTAGTTAGCGTTTCCGACGGTATTGTAAGAATACATGGCATGGGTGATGTTATGTATGGTGAGGTTATTGAATTTGATAACGGAACCAAAGGCATGGCCTTAAACCTTGAACAGGATTCAGTTGGTGCTGTTGTGCTGGGAGACTACCTAGAGATTATTGAAGGACAAAAAGCAGTTTGTACTGGAAAAGTCCTAGAAGTTCCAGTTGGTGAGGCTCTTCTTGGAAGGGTTGTGAACACCTTAGGAACACCAATAGACGGCAAGGGTGAAATAAAAGCTGAGAAAAATATGCCAGTTGAAGTTGTTGCCCCTGGTGTTATTGCTCGTCAGTCAGTTGACCAACCTGTTCAAATTGGATTAAAAGCTGTTGACGCCATGGTGCCAATCGGAAGAGGTCAAAGAGAGCTTATTATTGGAGATAGACAAACAGGGAAAACCGCTGTTGCTGTTGATGCAATAATCAACCAAAAAGGAACAGGTATTAAATGTATCTATGTTGCTATAGGCCAAAAACAATCAACAGTGGCGAACGTTGTTAGAAAGCTTGAGGAGTATGGAGCAATGGAACACACAATTGTAGTTTCAGCTACCGCTGCAGACCCAGCTCCAATGCAATACCTCTCAGCATACGCAGGTTGCACAATGGGTGAATACTTTAGAGATAAGGGCGAAGATGCTCTAATCGTATATGACGACCTATCAAAACAAGCCGTCGCATACAGACAGGTATCACTTCTACTTAAAAGGCCTCCAGGAAGAGAAGCATATCCTGGTGATGTCTTCTATTTGCATTCAAGACTTTTAGAAAGAGCTGCAAGAGTTAACGCTGATTATGTTGAACAAATAACAGGTGGAAAAGTTAAGGGGGCAAAACAGGATCTTTAACAGCCCTTACCAATTATTGAGACTTTGGCTGGAGATGTATCAGCATTTGTTCCAACAAAATTAATAGTAATAAGCACTGACAGAGGTTTATGTGGCGGTTTAAATACAAACTTATTTAAGCAGGCATTAAAACAAATCAATGAATGGAATAAAAAATCTATAGAAGTAGATGTTTGTGCAATAGGCTCAAAGGCAGAGAAATTTTTTAAAAGGTTGAATGTAAATCTTGTTGCACAAGTAGGAAATCTGGGAGATAGTCCAGAAATAAATGATGTAATAGGTTCAATAAAAATAATGCTTGATAGTTATACAGAGGGAAATATAGATGAGCTTCATTTGGCAGAAAACAAGTTTATCAATACAATGTCTCAAGAACCCGGATTGCTTCATTTACTTCCAACCAAGCCTAATGCTGAAGATAACTTATCGCATCACTGGGACTATATATATGAGCCCGATTCAAAAAGTGTAATAGATAATTTATTGGTGAGATATATTGAATCTTTAGTTTATCAGGGAATTGTAGAAAATGTTGCATGTGAAATGTCAGCAAGAATGGTTGCAATGAAAAGCGCATCAGATAATGCAAGTAATTTAATAGATGAATTACAATTAATTTATAACAAAGCTAGACAAGCATCTATAACACAAGAACTTTCAGAAATCGTAGCTGGGGCAGCTGCAGTTTAGTTATTAACGGAGACTAAATAAAATGAGTATAGGAAAAATAGTACAAGTAATTGGAGCAGTAGTAGACGTAGAATTTGCAAAAGATTCAATACCACAAGTTTATGACGCTCTTAAAGTTGATGAAGCAGGACTAACTTTAGAAGTCCAACAGCAGCTTGGGGATGGAATTGTTAGAACAATCGCAATGGGTACTTCAGATGGAATAAAAAGAGGATTTGATGTTACAAATACAGGTGCCCCCATATCAGTCCCTGTTGGAGAAAAAACCTTGGGTAGAATCATGAACGTACTTGGTGAGCCTGTCGATGAAGCTGGTCCTATAGATGCTCCAAAAGCAATGCCTATTCATAGAAAACCACCAACTTATGAAGAGCAAGCTGGGGGAAATGAGTTATTAGAAACAGGAATTAAAGTAATTGACTTATTATGTCCATTTGCCAAAGGAGGAAAAGTTGGTTTGTTTGGTGGAGCTGGAGTAGGAAAGACAGTAAATATGATGGAGCTGATTAGAAATATTGCTACAGAACATAGCGGTTACTCTGTTTTCGCTGGAGTTGGAGAAAGAACTCGTGAAGGAAATGATTTTTTTCATGAAATGAAAGAATCCCAAGTTTTAGATAAGGTGTCATTGGTATACGGGCAAATGAATGAGCCTCCTGGAAATAGACTAAGAGTTGCACTTACAGGTTTAACTATGGCTGAAGATTTCAGGGATGAAGGAAAGGATGTATTAATGTTTATTGATAACATCTATCGATATACATTAGCAGGAACAGAAGTTTCTGCTTTGCTTGGAAGGATGCCTTCAGCTGTAGGATACCAGCCAACACTTGCTGAAGAAATGGGCGCTCTTCAAGAAAGAATAACTTCAACACAATCTGGTTCAATTACATCGATACAAGCTGTTTATGTTCCAGCAGATGATTTAACAGACCCATCCCCTGCAACAACATTTGCGCATTTAGATGCCACTGTAGTTTTATCTAGGCAAGTTGCAGAGCTTGGTATTTATCCTGCTGTTGATCCATTAGATTCAACAAGCAGACAGTTAGATCCACTAGTAGTTGGAAATGATCATTATGATGTTGCAAGACAGGTTCAAAATACACTTCAAAAGTATAAAGAACTAAAAGATATTATTGCTATTTTGGGAATGGATGAATTATCAGAGGAAGATAAATTGGTAGTTGCGCGAGCAAGAAAAATTCAAAGATTCCTGTCTCAACCTTTCTTCGTTGCAGAAGTATTCACTGGTAGCCCAGGTAAATATGTTTCTTTGAAAGATACTATTAAAGGTTTTAAAAGTATAATTGATGGTGAGTATGATCATTTGCCTGAACAAGCCTTCTATATGATAGGCGGTATTGAAGAGGCGGAGGAAAGAGCGAAAGCTCTATAGTAAAATGTCGAGTATGCATTTAGATATTGTTAGCGCAGAAGAAGAAATTTTCTCTGGAAATGTTAAAAATGTCATAGCTGCAGCTATGATGGGTGAAGTAGGTATTTACCCAAAGCATACTCCAATGATCACACCTCTTAAACCCGGCGAAGTAAAAATAATAACGGACCAAGATGAAGAAATGTTATTTTTCATATCAGGTGGTGTAATAGAGGTTCAACCAGATATTGTTACAGTTTTAGCAGATACTGCTATTCGAGGCGAAGATTTAGACGAAGCTAAAGCAGAAGAATCAAAAAAACGCGCAGAAGAGGCACTAGCTGATAAAAGTGATAATATCGATGCTGCGAAAGCTTTAGCTGAGCTTGCACAAGCTGCTGCACAGCTAAAAATGATTGAGACAATACGTAAAAAAGCTAAATAACCCGTCAATTCAGTATTTGTGCATATTTGCTAAACTCATAGTAGAATAGCAAAATAATAACTAATCAGTGCATAAAGATAAATGAGCTTAAATATAATAATTCTTGCAGCAGGAAAAGGCAAAAGAATGCACAGTACGCTACCAAAGGTCATGCATAAAGTTGGTGGCAAAACTATGCTTGAACACGTTTTAATTTCTGCACAAAAATTAAATCCAAAATCAATAAATGTTGTAGTTAATTCTAAAATAGAAAATATAAAAAAGAATTTCGAAAACTATAAAATTAATTGGGTAAATCAATTGGAACAGAATGGAACAGCAGATGCTGTAAATATGGCTTTGCCGAATTTAAATGATAGAGATGATATTTTAATTTTATATGCAGACACTCCACTAATAGATTATAAATTATTAGAAAAATTTATTGATTATATGCCTGCAAGTCATGCAAAAGTTCTTACAGTAGAATTAGATAATCCATCTGGATATGGAAGAATTATAAGAGAGCAAGCTGAAAATGAAATTATATCAAAGATAGTGGAAGAGACTGAAGCTGATAATATACAAAAGAAAATTAAAGAATGTAATACAGGAATAATTTTCAGTAGCGTTAGCATACTCAAGGATTTAATATCAAAAGTTGATAATAATAATTCAAAAAAAGAATATTATTTAACAGATATAGTCAGCATAGCTAATGAAAAAGGTTTGATAGTGGCTCCTTTATTGTCAAAAGATAGTGATTCTCTTTTGGGAGTTAATGACAAATGTCAGCTTGAGAAGACAGAACAAATATACCAAAGGAGAAATAGACAGAGATTTTTAAAGCAGGGAGTTACAATGCTTGATTCTAACTCTATATTTTTTAAAGGTGATATTGAGATAGGCATGGATGTAGAAATAGAAGCAAACGTAATTTTCGAAGGTAAGATTAAGATAGGAAACAATGTTAAGATTAGTTCTAATACAATGATAAAAGATTCAGTAATTGATAATGACACACAAATCAAACCTTATACGATAATTGAAGATTCTAAAATCGGAAGTAATTGTAATATTGGCCCATTTGCAAGAATAAGACCAAATTGTAGTTTAGAGGAAAATGTAGGCATAGGTAACTTTGTTGAAGTGAAAGCATCAAAGATTAAGAGAAATACAAAAGCCAATCATTTAACTTATCTCGGAGATTCGGAAATAGGTGAAAACGTCAATGTAGGTGCTGGTGTAATAACATGTAATTACGATGGTGTTAATAAACATAAGACAATTATTAAGGATAATGTTTTTGTTGGTTCAGATTCCCAACTAATAGCACCGATTATCGTTGAAGAAGGAGTTACTATCGCCGCAGGATCAACAATCACTGATAACTCAGAAAAAGATAGTTTGTTAATCGCAAGATCAAGACAACAAGAAAAGAAAAATTGGAAAAGATAAAATAAATGTGTGGAATTGTAGCAGCAGCATCACAATCAAATATTATAAATATTCTCACAAATGGCCTTAAACATTTAGAATATAGAGGTTATGATTCTGCTGGAATTGCTTTTATAAATGATAAAAAAATAAGTAGCTATAAAAAGAAAGGTAATGTAGAAAACCTGACTCAATCTTTAGACTCAAATTTAATATCCAATGTCGGAATAGCTCACACAAGGTGGGCAACTCATGGCGATCCATCGGAGAAAAATGCTCACCCGCACATCTCCGAAAATAATATAGCGATTGTTCATAACGGCATTATTGAAAATTATATTGAAATTAAAAATAAGTTTTTTAAAAATAAAATTCTTTCTTCTAGCACTGACTCAGAAGTGCTTGCTCATTTAATAAACCATTTTGCAAAAGAAAATGAAATTTTGGATGCAGTTCACTTTGCAATAAAAGAGGTTAAAGGTTCTTATGGAATTGCTGTTATAGACAAAAGAAATCCAGATAAGATAATATGCGCAAGAAATGGAAGTCCTTTAATAATAGGTATTGGAGAAAAGGAAAATTATATTGCATCAGATATTCATGCTCTCATAGAACATACAAATAAATTTGTATATCTAGAAGATGGAGATTTAGCTACTGTAACATTTGAAGAAGTTAAAATATTCGATCAAGACAAAAAAAATATACGAAGGGAAACAAAAAAAAGTAGTCTAACTTCAAAAAGTAATTCAAAAGGTGATTATAAGCATTTTATGCTGAAAGAAATCTTTGAGCAGCCTGAAGCCGTTAAATCAACTTTACAAGATAGAATAATTAATAATAAAGTACCTAAAGAAATTTTAGGGCCCAATGTAGAAAAATATTTAGAAAAATTTAAGGTTGTGCAAATTATTGCTTGCGGAACGAGTTATCATGCAGCGCTAGTTGCAAAGCACTGGCTTGAAAGGTTAGCAGGTATACCTTGTCATGCAGAAATCGCAAGTGAGTTTAGATATAGAAGACATGCTGTGCAAAAAGATACACTTTTAGTTTGCATATCACAGTCAGGAGAAACAGCCGACACTTTGTCTGCATTAAGAGAGATTAAAGAAGAAGATTACTATGTAGGAACCATTGCAGTTTGCAATGTTCCAGAAAGCTCTTTAGCTAGAGAATGTGATTCTACTTTAATTACTCACGCTGGACCAGAAATTGGAGTAGCGTCCACAAAAGCTTTTACTACACAACTAACAGCTCTAATGCTCCTCGTAATTGTTCTTGGCAAAAAATTTGAAATAACAAATGATTTGGAAAGTTCTTTATGTGCACAGCTAAAAAATCTACCAGAAAAAATAAAAAGCACACTAGCGCTTGACAGTAAGATTGCTCAGCTTGCAAAAACATTTGCAGATAAGCAACATACTTTATTTTTAGGCAGAGGATCACATTTTCCAATAGCAAGAGAAGGAGCTTTAAAATTAAAAGAAATTTCTTACATTCATGCAGAAGCATATGCTGCCGGGGAACTGAAGCATGGGCCTTTAGCCATAGTAGATGAAAATATGCCAGTAGTTGCAGTGGCGCCAAATAATGTTGTATTAGAAAAACTTAAATCAAATCTGGAAGAAGTAAAAGCAAGAGGTGGTAAACTATATATATTTGCAGATAAAAAAGCAGGTTTTAAGAGCGATGATATATCTAAAGTATTTGAAATTGATGCGCCGATGAATCCTGTTGCCCCAATATTATTTACGATACCATTACAATTGTTAGCATATCATTGTGCTATTATTAAAGGCACTAATGTAGATATGCCAAGGAATCTTGCAAAATCAGTCACAGTAGAATAAGTAGTAGTAAATTTTGTACATGAACTTATCTGTCTGTAGTTAAAATATAATAAATTAATGAAATTTAATATTTTTTTAATTTTAAGTGTATTTTTCTATTCTTCTGTATTCGCACAGCATTGCGAAGGAGATTCAAAAAGTAAATGGAATAATTGCTTTGGTAATTACAATTCTTGGTACGGAACATATATTGGGAATTTTAAAAATGGAAAGAAACATGGAGAAGGGACTATCCATTATTATAATGGCGACAAATTTGTTGGCGAATTTAGAGATGGTAAAAAAAATGGCAAAGGAGTATTTACCTATTCAAGCGGTGAAACAAGTTCCGGAAATTGGCAAGATGATTTGTATATTGGTAATTAAATAATATAAAGATTCGTAGCCTTAAAAATGCTAACTTTCAAATATGCAATTAAAAAATTTTATAATCAGCTTAGTATTAATGTTACCTATTATTTTTCTTATAGCTGAGGAAAAAATAAATAATGAAAAATTAAATTCTGATAATTTAATTGGAAAAAATTTATTTTGCAAAGAACATAATCTATTTATTACATACAGTTTTCTGGATAGCAAAAGATATCAAACAACTAACTACTTTCTTGTTTACTTTGATATTGGTATAAGAAATGGTACATACGGTTTTTTAAATAATTCTAGATACTTATATTTAAAAGCTGATAAGAAAATAGAAATATACAATAATCCAAAAAAAATCAAAGACAGAAAATACTGGAAAAAGAAAGTTGTAGATAGCCCAAAGCTTGACTATTATTTAGATACAAAAAATTTAAATATTCTATTCAACCCAAGCAATTACTCTGAGATAAAAAGTAAATGTGAAATTTTCAATGGTAATTATATTGAGCTAAAAGAAAAAACTCTAAGAAAATATCTAAGATATTTTGAGTGAAATATTAAAAATTAAACATGGGATATAGAAGTTTCTAGAATTTTATTTTAGATTCTAATATCCTTGTTAATAATTTAATATTATTTTTAAA
Organism: Thiothrix sp.; assembly: GCA_038141665.1. Lineage (GTDB taxonomy): Bacteria > Pseudomonadota > Gammaproteobacteria > Poriferisulfidales. The sequence goes on along the minus strand of JAYQIN010000002.1, from coordinate 730,482 downwards.
AAATAGATTTATAAAATATATATTAATAGGATAATTATGTATGCAACATCGTAATAGTTAAAGTTCCAATTAATGAATATGAGACTAACACTACTTAAGTTTATAAGACAAGGTGAACAGAGAATTTTTATAAAGTTATTACTTCTATTAGCTTTAACTTCCCTCGTTAGTTTTTTCATCTAATAGAGAAATGAGCAAATTAAAATGCGATAGTGGAGCTAATCCTGGTCAAGTTAAGCGTTGGCATTACAATACAACAGACTTAATTGAGATATATCCAAATGGCTACAGAAGAATTTATGATATTAGATCTATTAGTAAAGTAAGAATTTTAGCTGAAGAGAATGCAGTTAGGGGCATGTATTATGTTACCATTAATTTTAATAAAAATGATATAAGAGTTTACGTGCAAACCCCTTTAACAAAGTATACTGATAGTAATTGTAAAAAATAGAGTTAATATAATATTTAAAAAAGGAGAAAAGTTTATGTTAAATGTATATTTATCTGGAGAAATTCATACTGACTGGAGAGATGAAATTATTCAGCTTTGCAAGGAAGAAGGATTAGATATTATGTTTTCATCGCCAGTAACTGACCATGAGGCATCAGATAATTGTGGAGTTGAGATATTAGGTTCCGAAGAAAATAATTATTGGAAGGATAAAAAAGGAGCAGGCATTAATGCTATAAGAACAAAAAAATCAATCGAGGATTGTGACGTGGTAATTGTAAAATTCGGCGAGAAATATAAACAGTGGAATGCAGCCTTTGATACAGGTTATGCTTCAGCACTTAACAAATCCATAATTGTAATTCACGGCGATGAACATCAGCATCCATTAAAAGAAGTAGATGCTTCTGCATCAGCAGTTGCTAAAGACCAACATCAGGCTTTTAGAATTTTAAAATACATAATAAAGGGAGATCTTTAAATCTAAAATTTTTATTTATTACTTATCCAAATATTTTGGTAGGGCTTTAATATAATTTTTGAATTAATATCAGATATAGCTTCGTTGCTAATTAAGTCTTTCCATTGATCAAAGCCTATTAAATTTATATCCATTAGAGAAAATTCCTTACTTTTGTCTGTTACATTTGTTATGCAGAAAATACTTTGGGATTTGTCTAAACTCTGTCTCCATATTCCATAAAAATCTTTTCCTAAATGAAGTGTAAATTGGACAGCATTTGGGTGAAAAGCTTTTTGTTTTTTTCTAATAGAAATGAGTTTTTTTAATTCATAAAAAATAAAACTACAATAGTTGTTTTCATCATCAATAATTTTTTTCAATTTATCAATTTCAAAAACATGTCTATTAAGATCTCTTTTAATATTTGTTTTAGCATAAAGTTTTTGATCATTTTTTGTTCCAAATAAACTGTGAATATAGAATGCAGGAACACCTTCAAGAGAAAGCATAATTATATGTATGCATAAAAATCTTTCAAAGTGAAACTCTTTATTTCCGAGAAATGTTTCTTTCATTGCATCAAATAATGAGATATTTATTTCATATGGTGTGTCTTTATTTTTTGTTGTTGTTCTATATGAAATTTCTCCACCATTTTCTTTCATTTTATTTGTAAGCTTTTCAATCTCATTATCACTTAACATGCCCTCACTTGGCCTAAGTCCAATTCCATCATGTGACGCTATAAAATTAAGATATGCTGAGCCCATTTGAGCCGGTGGGAGGCTCATTGTTAATTTCTCAAGATAGGATGAGTCTCCTCTAAGTAAACTAAATATTAAAATTGGAGGTAGCGAAAAATTATAGATCCAGTGAGCTTCATTAGCGTTACCAAAATATGTAACATTTTCTCTAGCCGGAGTATTTGTTTCTGTTACTAAAATTGCGCTTGGAGATAAATAGTCTATAACTGTTCTAAAAAGCCGAATTATTTCATGTGTTTCAGGAAGATTTACGCAGCTTGAGCCAATTTTTTTCCACAGAAAGGCGACCGCATCAAATCTAAAAACGGAAATTCCATTATCAAGATAAAAAGATATTATAGATATAAATTCCTTAAGAACTTCACAATTTTCAAAATCATAGTCGACTTGATCTTCACTAAATGTACACCAAACATATTTTTCTCCATTTATAGTATTAACCTTTGATAAAAGTTTGCTTGTCCTTGGCCTAGTAACTTTTGACAAATCAAGATTATTATTTGCTGTTAAGAAGAATTTTGACCCTGGTCCAGAACCGTTTAGAAAATTTTTAAACCATTTACTTTTTGAAGATCCATGATTTAATACAACATCACCCATTATAGAAAATTTTTTACTTATTTGTTTTATGTCATCCCAAGAACCAAAGTTTTCATCAACAGAATAATAATCTTCCACTGAAAAACCTTGATCTGAGCTTGATGGAAAAAAGGGTAAAATATGAACAATTGTAATCATATTAATACAATGCTTATTCAAAAATTTGTTTAGTGTAGCTAAAGGTTTTCTTTTATCTTCAATAACAGAATTTGGATAAGATATTAAAGCAATATCATTTTCGGACCATTTTTCTAAACTATTTAAAACTTTTTTAGGTTTTTCTTTAGCTTTTGACTCGATGAATTCTTGCAAATCACTTGAAAGCTCTTTTATTTCTTTGGTAGTTTTTACCTCACCATATATTTTCATAAGATGCTGCTCTATCTTAATTGAAAAATTTTTACTATCGATCATTTGTTTTCTCTTGTAAATAAACTAAATCTTTGAATCTTCTTTGACTGCTTGAATAAATTTATCTTTAAAGTCAGGAATTGTATTTTGAACTCTGTTCCAATTTGGTGTTAGAGGGTTATGATTCGGGTTATCCAAGAATTCTTGTCCTGCAATAATAATATTGTTTGCAAACATTTCAATCATTATTTCTTCATCATTAATATTTATATCCAAGCCGTTTAATTTTGCATCATTATGATATATCTCAAGTAGATCTAATGCTGTTCTGTAATAAGTTGCTTTAATCGTTCTTAAATTATTAGATGTAAATGTATCTCCTTGAGCTGCTAGTTTCCTAATTAATGTTTTTGATATGTCGATAGACATTTTTGAAAGTCCTTTCTTTTTATCTTTTAATGAAATTTCTTGGTGTTTATGATCATAAACTTTTGCAATGTCGACTTGGCATATTCTGTTTTGTGCATGATTGCGTTGCATCTCAGATAAAATTCCAATTTCGAGACCCCAGTCACTGGGTATCCTTAATTCTTTAAGCATTCTGCTTCTGAAAGAAAATTCTCCGGCCAAGGGGTATCTAAAAACATCAATAAATTCTATATAATCTCTGGGACCAAGAACCTTTTTTAGAGCTTTAAGAAGAGGTGTTACTAGCAATCTTGTAACTCTGCCATTTAGCTTATTACTACCTATTCTAGGATAATATCCCTTACAAAATTCATAATTAAAAAGAGGATTTGCAACAGGATACACAAGCCTTGCTAAAAGCTCTCTATCATAAGTCAAAATATCGCAATCATGTAAGGCAATAGATCTTGCTTCATCTCTAGCTAAAACATAACCCATACAATACCAAACATTTCTGCCTTTACCAGGCTCACCAGGCGCCAATCCTTTTTTATTTAATTCTTTATCAAGAGCTTTCATTCTTGGTCCATCATTCCATATTACAGAGTGTGGTTGTTTTAAATTAGAAAAAAACTCTTTAGCCTTTCTAAATTGCTTATTGTCAGCTTTATCTAGGCCGATTGTAATATGATTTAAGTATTTGACTTGAGATAAAATATTGATGATATTTTTCAGCGCAGGGCCCTCTATTTCTGAAAATAAAGAAGGTAAAATCAAATCAATGGGCCTTTTTTTTGAAAAGACCATAAGCTCTTTCTCTAGATCTTTTGCAGATCTATTAGAAATATTATGAAGAGTGCTAACAACACCATTTTGATGAAAGTCTGCTATTTTTTCCTCCTAATGGACGCAAAGGCCTCATTAATACATTCTGCCCAACCTTCAGGCGCTTGTTTATTGCTAATAAATAAATTGGTAGATTTAATATTTTCTACAAAATTCTGATTATCAGAACTTTTAACTATGCAGGGATAGTCAGCATAATTAAGCATCTCAAAATCATTATCACTATCACCTATAGCAATGGTGATGAAATCTTTATTAGAGTAATATTTTTTATATTGATTGACAAGCTTGTTCATTGAAATCCCTTTATTAATATTATTTGATATATGATGAAATCTACCTCCTTTAATAATTTTAAGATCATGTAAATCTAAATACTCTTTAAATTTGAACAGATTCTCATCATTTGACTGCCATAATATGAGCTCAGTAAACTCTCTATCTAAAGCAAGCTTAATCCCTTTAGAACTTAGACCTGATAATTTTTTCTTATTTGCATCATCTAAATCTTTAAAAAATGTTAGGTACTTTCCATAAATTTCTATAATCTCTTCTTTTAAAGAACTTATTTTATTTTCTATATTTTTTGTTTCAAAAATAACGCTATATCCATCTTTTTCCTTTTTTGAATCTTTAAAATATGTCTTTGGCGAATATATACCTCCACCATTTTCACAAATAAAGGGTAAATCAAGAGACTGATCTCGAGAAAAATTTTTTAGTTCAATAAAAGTTTTGCTAGAATTAAATATTACAAAGTGGCCTTCTTCAAAAAGTTGTTTAGTCATATTAAGATTATTGCCAAAAGAGAAATTAGATTTACTTAAAAAAGATGAATCTAGATCTGTAAACACAAGAACTGATAAATTGTCGATTTTATATGTCATTATTTTTATAGTTATTGACAATTACTAATTGAAACTTTTTCTTTCAGATTTTTACTGTCCGAAAAGTTTGTTTTAACACTTTTTTCTGACTTTGCATATATTTTATTATACATATCCTTTCCCCATAAGAATTCTATAAACTGAGATGGGGGAAAAAGGAAATGAACGGTGTATCTCAGTTATAGAATCCACGCTACGATACTATTATGTAAATGCAATTTATATGCCAAACTATTGAAAGATGTATTAATACTTTGATATATTATCATTATGAAAAAACAAATATTTTTACTAACATTTTTAACATTACATATGTTTCAAAATACATACGCACAAAGCCTTTTTGAGGATAAATTTCAAGATCAAACTAAATGGAAGTTTATATCTGATAATGTGATGGGTGGTTTATCCACTGGCTCAATAGTATATAAAATGGAAGAAGGTCAATCCATAGCATTTTTATCAGGAGACGTAACTACCGAAAATAATGGTGGTTTCATACAGTTTCGAAGAAATGTTAAAGAAATAAATCTTAAAGAAGCAAACTTTGTAAAAATCATTGCAAAAGGCAATGGCGAAAAATATTATATTCACTTGAGAACATCAGGAACAATTCTTCCATGGCAATATTACCAATCAAGTTTTGTAGTAGAAGAAAAATATAAAGAATACATTTTACCTATAGCGCAATTTAAGAAATCAGGATCTTTTCAAGCTAATAAAGTTAAGTCAAAAAATATTTCATCAATAGGTATTGTCGCTTTTGGAAGAGATCATGAAGCTGAGATTTATGTAAAAGAAATATCCTTTATAAAATAAAATTTAACCAGGCAAAAAAATGAAATTTATTAAAACTCTATTATTATTTGTAACAATAATTTTAACTATTACAGCTTGTTCAGAGCAACATATATTTTCAAATAAGGAAAATTTAAATAACACATTAAATTTTTTATCACAGGGCCAATTTTACTCTTGTAGTCTTAAAAATACTATTTCCAAAAAAGAAAACAAAAATATAAATTTAATCCAAAATAAAGATACCATAGGCCTGATTTATAAAAAAGATAAATGGAATAATGGTAATAGCATTTATGTAAGAGATGAAAAAAATAAAAACACTTTTAATATGGTAGATTTTTATTTTGATAAAGATCTTGATATAAAAACTCTAAATACAGAGTACTCGCTAAAATTTACTGATAATAACTTAGATGTAAGTTTATTTGATGTAAAAACAAATAGTTCATACAAATGTATTGAGCTTAAAAAAATTCTTTCTCAGGCAATGAAGAAACAATTACTTAAAAATTTTGTGCTACAAAAAAATTCAGAGAGATTATAAAATTAATATAATTACCAAAAAAATAATGTTTAAGAAAATTTTAATAATTTTTTTCGTTACTTTCAGTGCATATCTTTGCGCAGATGATAAAAAACTAACAAATGCTGAGGCTAGTTATATTTTTTATTATAAAAATATACAAGCTGGCTCAATGAATATGACAATTGCTACTTTAGATGACAAAATTAATATAGTCACAAAATATGACGGAAATTTTATAGCTTCTTTAGCAAATAAGGGACACAGGGAAGAAACTTCATCTATTCAGCAGAAAAATGGAAATCTTATTCCTATAAAGTATACATACATTGATGAAAAAGAATCTTATGAAATTATCTTTAACAATAATGAAGCAAAAGTTTTGAGTGATTATTTTCCCACTATGCAATTAAAATCTAGAAATATAATATATGATCCAATTTCTATACTTGTCTTGCTGATGAAAAAATATCCAAATATAGAAAATGCATATAGTGTCGTATCAAAAAAGAAACTTAAGATATACGATTTCAAATTCAACGATAATATTTCTTATAAAATTAATGATAAAAATTTTAATTGTTATTCAGTTCAGTACAAGTCAGGAAATAAAGTAAATTATTATTATTTTTCAAAAGATCAAAAAAATTTATTAATATCAATAAAGATTGAAAAGAATGGTAAAGAAAAAATAAGAATTGATTTATCTAATATACATCATTTAGAGTAGGAAGAAATATAATATGGATCCATTATCACAAGGAATAGTAGGTTCAATTGCTGCACAGCAGGTTAGTAACAATAAAAAAATAAGAACAGCTATTTTTATTGGTTTTTTGTCTGGAATGGCACCAGATTTGGATATATTTATAAGATCTTCCATAGATCCACTTCTAGCAATTGAATTTCATAGGCAATTCACTCATTCACTAATTTTTATTCCATTTGGAGGCTTAATATGTGGGATATTCTTTTATTATTTATTAACAAAAAGACTTGGCCTATCATTTAGGGAATCATATTTATACTGCACTTTAGGTTATGCATCCCATGGACTTTTAGATGCTTGTACGTCATACGGAACGCAATTATTTTGGCCATTAAGTGATGCTAGAATTGCATGGAACACCATCTCTATTATCGATCCATTATTCACTATTACATTAATTATTCTTGTTATTTTTTCGATTATTAAAAAAAAAATTATATTTGCAAGGCTTGCTCTTATTTGGGTTTTCTTTTATTTGTCTTTGGGATATCTTCAGCACAATAGGGCCGAAAAAATAGCATTTTCAAATGCCTTATCAAGGGGTCACACTCCTAAAAATATTCAGGTAAAACCAAGCCTAGCGAACTTACTTGTTTGGAAAGCAATATATGAGTCAGATAATAAGTATTATGTAGATGCTGTTAAAATCGGGTTAAAACCAAAAATAATTCAAGGCACCAGTATAAAAAAATTAAATGTAGTAGAATCATTTCCATGGCTTGATTTAGATTCACAACAGGCCAAAGATATAGGTCGTTTTAGTTGGTTTTCTGGAAATTATTTAGCAATTTCTAGAAATAATCCGAATAGAATTATTGACATTAGATACTCAATGTTACCAAATGAAATTCATGGTTTATGGGGAATTGAAATTAAAAAAAGTGCAGAGAAAAATGAACACGTAGAGTACTTTTTTAATAGAGAAAATAATAAAAATGCATTAAAAAAATTATGGAAAATTTTAATTAATTAATTAATCTAGGGTCATTGAGTATGGATAAACAGATAATTGCAATTGGGGGCGGAGGCTTTGGCAGGAATCCAGGCGTAGGAGTTATAGAAAAATATATTCTTGATCAGTCTGATAAAAAGACGCCAAATATATGCTTTATACCAACTGCAACTGGAGACGACGAGTCATATAAAGTTAGTTTTTATAGCACTTTTAGTAAACTAAATTGCAACCCAACACATTTAGATTTTTTTAAACGAACACCGGATCTTGAAGCAACAATATTTTCGCAAGACATTATCTTTGTTGGCGGTGGAAATACAAAGAGTATGTTAGCTGTATGGAGAGAATGGAATTTACATGAGATCTTAAAAAATGCATATAAAAATGGAATAATAATGTGTGGGGTAAGCGCTGGTGCTATTTGCTGGTTTGAAAAAGGCATAACTGATTCTTGGGCCAATAAACTAAATATTCTAGATTGCTTGGGATTTGTTAAAGGAAATTGCTGCCCACACTATGATGAAGAACATGACAGAAGACCTTCGTTAATGAAATTTTTAAAGCAAAAAAAATTAAAAGATTGTTATGCGATTGAGGGAGGCTGTGCTTTGCATATTAAAAATGATGTTGTATATTCTGCAGTATCTTTTAAGGGTAAAAAAAACAGCTATCTAGTTAATATTGAAGACGAAAAGTACAAAGAAGATATTTGTCTAGTAAAACAAATAGATTTATAGAGGAGTATAAAAGTAATGTTAGAGAGTATATTTTATAACTTTGAAAAATTTGATGAAAATGAATTTTTCTTTGCTCTCAGAGATGGCTACCCTGTAACCCCACTTCACACATTAATAGTCCCTCAAAGACACATAATTTCATATTTTGATCTGAACTCGAACGAGCATAAAAACCTTTTTCCTTTTATAGAAAAGCAGAGAAACAAAATTCTTGAAGAAGACCCAACGGTAACAGCTTTTAATATTGGTATTAATGATGGAAAAGCTGCTGGCCGAAGTGTTGACCATTTGCATATTCACTTAATACCTAGAAGAAAAGGAGACATGGATAATCCACGAGGTGGTGTCCGAGGAGTAATACCTAGCAAACAGAAATATATAAAAAAGGAAGAGAAAAAATGAGTAAAGAAACTGCACAAGAAAAATCTTTGTTTATGACAAGACTAATGACTCCAGATATGTCAAATTTTTCAGGTAAAGTGCATGGAGGAACAATATTAAAGCTTCTTGATGAAGCAGCTTTTACATGTGCATCTAGGTATTGCAAAACATATGTAGTAACTAAGTCATTAGATCAAGTTGTCTTTAAAAATCCTATAGCAGTTGGAGATTTAATAACATTCAAATGCAATATAAACTATGTCGGCAGAACCTCTATGGAAGTTGGGGTTCGTGTCGAAGGTGAGAAAATAAAAGAGAAAACAGAGTACCATGCAATTTCAAGTTACTTTACCATGGTTTCTGTTGATGAAAACGGCAAACCTATGGAAGTTCCAAAGTTGAAAATTGAATCTGAAATTGAAGAAAAACTATTTAAAGCAGGTGAAATGAGATGTGCAATGCGAAAAGAAATTCAAGAAAGAAATAAAAAACTTCATGTTAGTTTAGACAACTGGATAAAAATATGGAATTAATTTTAAGATGAAAGACAAAAAAATTACTTATCTTATAGTTGTTTTTATTTTGCTAGCACTTGCTAGCATTTACTATATGCATAATTATTTAGAATTTAGTAATTATTAAGCTCACTGGTAAAGTAATCATATGAAGGAAAATTTAACACAAGATATTAAAAACTTGGTAAAAAAAGGCAAGGAAAATGGTTATATTTTACTTGCGGAGTTAAATAATATTATTGAAACATTAAATGTTGCTGATCAGCAATATATTAGAGATGGCATGGAAGAGCTTAAAATACAAGTGGTAAAAACTCCAAAAGACTATGACGAATTTAAATATATGACAGGCGAAGAAGCAATAAAATTCTTACAAAGCTTGAGTGACGGTAAAACTAAAGCTTTTGTGAAAGATGAAAAAGAAGAATAATAAAATATGGGTCAAAATAATTCGATTTATTACTCAAAAAAATGTGAGAAAAAATTGTGCTAATAAAAAACGTAATTCTAGAAAATAAAAAATCAAAAAAATCTTTATGATTTAATTTTTTGTTCCATATATAAAATATTTATCATAAAACAAAAATATATTAATACTTAAATATCAATAAAATCAATAAAATCAATAATATATAAAAAAAAATAACGATTTACTGATCATTTTTCCTTATTATGCTATTATTCATTCTAATAAAGATGTAACCCAGAACAATTTCATGAGCGATTTTCTAAAAAATTATGATGCGATAACTGATTCGCAATTAAGAACTTGCGTAAAACTTTTAGGCAAGCTATTAGGTAATGCTATTAAATCCCATGCAGGCAAGAATGTTTACGCTGTAGTTGAAAAGCTAAGGAAAGGCTTTATAAGCCTTCAAGAAAATAAAGACCAAAAGCAGCATGACCAGCTCATAAAATATATAGATGGACTTGATCCACAAATACTAAAAAATGTTGTAAGAGCTTTTTCTAAGTATTTTGCGCTAGTTAACGTCGCTGAGGAGGCGTACCAACATATTCATAGAGAAAGCATTTTAAAATCTGGCAAATCTGGATCTGCATTATGGGAAGGTTCGTTTGACCATATGTTAAAAGACTGCAAGCTCCATGGAATCACAACCAGCGATCTTCAAAAACTTTATGATAGTTTGCAATTTGTTCCTGTTTTCACAGCACATCCGACAGAAGCTATGAGAAGAAGCAAGATGGAAGCTACAAGAAGAATATTTGCAACAATTCTAGAACTCCACAATTATCGTGGACAATCAATCAGAAAAGAAGAAATAGTGAAAAAGCTAGAAGCACAAATTTTAATACTATGGAAAACTGATGAAGTTAGGATGAAAAAACCTACAGTAGAAGATGAAGTAAGAAATGGATTATATTATTTTAATACTTCGCTATTTAAAGCAGTTCCTCAAATGTACAGAGATCTAGAAAATGCAACAAGGAGAATATACTGTGATTCATTAAGTGTTAGCTCTGTTAAAGTTCCAAGTTTTCTAAGATTTGGTTCTTGGATTGGCGGAGATAGAGATGGCAATCCATTTGTTACCCCAGAAATTACACAAAAAGCAGTTTATATGCACTCAAAAACTGCATTGAAAGAATATATTAAAAGGGCACAAAAATTATCTTTATTCATGACGCATTCAGATCAGCTAATGAAACCATCAGCTGAATTTATTAAATCTTTAGAGAAAGATAATAAGTTTCTAAAAGAAGCTTTCTATAAAAAAAGTAGTGATTTTCCAAAAGAGCCATATCGAAGAAAATTTAAAATTATTAGCTATAGACTAAACGAATCTCTTCAAAGAATAATAGATTTACAAGAAGGAAAACAAACTATAGACAGACCGAATATCTACACATGCGAAAAGGAACTTCTTCAAGATCTTAATATAGTAAAGGAATCTTTGAAGGAAGATGGTGACATAGTTTTATTAGAATTTGGTTTAGATGACTTCATAAGACTTGTAGAAACTTTTGGATTCTTCTTGGTTAATTTAGATATTAGAGAGGAATCAACAAAACATACTCAAGTAATCAGTGCATTGATAAAACAAACAGATAATAAAGATTACGATTCAATGAATGAATCCGAAAAAGTTGAATTATTAACAAATATGCTCAAAGCTGACGATAATAATATGTCTAAGTATTACGACTCATTATCAGCTGACTCAAAACAAATTGTAGACGTATTTAAAACAATGATCTTATTGAGAGACCAAGTAAGTTCGGAAGCATTTGGTCACTATATTATATCTATGACCCATGATGCTAGTCATGTTCTTGAAGTTATGTTGATCGCAAAAATGGTTGGTTTAGTTGGGAAAAAAGATAATGGTGATTTATTTTGTGATATTTTGATTACACCGTTATTTGAAACAATTGATGATTTGGCAAGAATTAAAAATATATTAGAATCATTATTTTCTAACTCTACTTATATAAAGTTCTTACAATGTCATGAAGATAATTTGCAAGAAGTAATGTTGGGGTACTCAGATTCATGTAAAGATGGAGGTATTCTGGCATCATCTTATGGCCTCTATGAGGCTCAACAAGAAATAATAGAAATATCAGAAAAATATGGAGTTGAATGTAAAATTTTTCATGGAAGAGGTGGAACAGTTGGACGTGGAGGTGGCCCAACACATAATTCAATTTTAGCCCAGCCTGCAAAAACTGTTAATGGCAAGATTAAAATAACTGAACAAGGCGAAGTTTTATCCTATAAATATGCTCAATATGAAACAGCTTGTTATGAACTCGAGATGGCAATTGGAGGTCTAATAAAAGCAAGCCAACATATAGTTGTAGAACAAAAATCTGATACAACTAGCTTCGAAAAGACAATGAGAGATATGACAAAAAAAGGAGAGGAAACTTATAGATCATTGACAGATGATACTCCTGGTTTAACAGACTATTTTTATGAGGCAACTCCAGTTCAAGAATTGGGTGAGCTAAATATAGGATCTAGACCCTCTCACAGAGCAAAAGGTGAAAGGTCAAGATACTCAATTAGGGCAATACCTTGGGTTTTTGGATGGTCATTGTCCAGACATACCTTGCCAGCTTGGTATGGCCTTGGCTCAGCCATGAACAAAATATATAAAGAAGACGGCTTAGAGGTTTTGCAAAAAATGTATAAAGAGTGGCCATTTTTTCATATGATGATTGATAATATTGGCCAAGCAATAGCAAAAGCTGACTTGGCAATCGCAAAAGATTATGCAACTTTGGCAAAAGATCAAGAAAAAGCCAGTAATATTATTAAAAATATAGAAAATGAATATAATTTAACAGAAAATTTAATGCTGCAAATAATAGAGTCTGAAAGATTATTGGAAGATAATAAAAAACTAGCTTTATCTTTATATAGAAGAAAACCATATATGGATCCTTTAAATTATATTCAAGTTATGCTTTTAAGAAAACATAGAAATTCGACTTCGCATGACGAATCTATATTTAATCCTCTTCTTAGAACCATTCACGCAATAGCTGCAGGACTAAGAAATACAGGATAAAAGAATAATTTGAAAATTGTCATATTATTGGTATATTTAATGATATTCCGTCTTGGTGCATCAAGCATGCGTAAAAAGCTTACCTATTTAGAATAATAAAATGGAGATATTAGCCATGAATAAAATCTATAGAGGTTCTAGTTCTTTTAAGGAAAATAAAAGAGTAGACGTTAACAAAGATGATCTTGTATATAGGGGCGTATCAAAAAATACAAAATACTATAGTCTTGCAAGAATCAGATCAGTTCAGAAAAAAAGAAAGTTATTCCATTCTGGATTAGAACTATATGCAAATAGAAAATATTTATTTGATTAGCCTTTAAGAGCTCTGGCTTCGGAATGTTATCTAGTAAGCTAAGCTATGCATTAAATGGAAGCTAATCCGAAAATATTTTTGTGAATGGTCTGGTCGAATTTTCTATTCGGCCTTTTTCCTTAAAAAATATTTATAGAATGTTCTGGTGTCTTTACAGGAAGGATCTTTCTCTATTGATTCTTTTCTAATGAATCTCCATCCAAGACATTTCTGCCTATATAGAAAATTTGCACTTTCTTTCCTATACTTGATCCTTTTCCACCAAGAGGAATTATCAGTAACTAGAGTTAATTCTTTATATGTATACATACTTTACATTTTAGATTAACTTAAATTTTTGATAACATCTACAATATATAAAACTGAAAGATAGGTATTATTATGGCAAATATATCACTTTGGATTGTAAGAATAACACTAGGGATTTCTTTCTTCCTTCACGGATGGGGAAAATTTCCATATCCACCAGAAAGATTTGCGTCATGGCTTGAGAGTATTGATGTAATTGCTCCTATGACAATTGCAACTCTTGTCGCAGTTGGTGAAATGGCTACTGGACTTGGAATAATCATAGGTGGACTTATCTCTGGAAGAATTGGTGATTTTATAACAAGAATTTCAGCATTAGGAATATTTATTATTATGGTAGGTGCATTTTATTTAGCTCATTCAGATTGGTTTATTAATGAAAAACTTTTTAAAAGTGAGCAAATATATATTTTTATGTTAAGCATATTTTTCTTGCTTATCGGAAATAAAAACTTTAAATAGGATTTTTTATTTTTATGAAAACGAAAGTATATTTTAATAATTCATGCTCAATATGTAGAACAGAGATAAACCAATATAAGAAACATTCAGGTAATAATATAGAATGGGTAGATATATCTTCATGCTCAGATGCTAGCAAAGATACAAAAAAAAATATTGATTCACTATACAGAAGAATGCATGTTCTTGAAAATGGAGAGTTGGTTTCTGGCGCGAAGTCTTTTTTAATAATTTGGGGGGAAATTCCTAGATATAATTTTTTACGTAAAATATTTGAAAAACCATTTATATTTCCGTTCTTTAATATAATCTACGAAGTAATTGCATATTTTTTATATTTAAAGAGTAAATTATCTAGATGAAAATACTTTCAGTAAATGTGTCATTACCAAGAAAAATTATTTTTAAAGATAAAGCAATTAGCACTAGTATATTTAAAGAGCCAATAGATAAGGCAATAAAAGTTGATAAACTCGGACTAATAGGAGATAAGCAAGCAGATCTTGCAGTTCATGGAGGCATTAATAAAGCTATCTATCTTTATTCGTTTAATCACTATAAATACTGGAGTAATGTTTTAGGTAAAGATTTTTCAAAAGATTATGGTTTAGTTGGTGAAAATCTAACTATAGATAATATTAATGAAGAAAAAAGTTTTATAGGTGATGAAATTAAAATATCTAATGTAGTGATAAAAATTACACAGCCAAGGATACCTTGTTTTAAACTTAGTATTAAGATGAATACAAAAAACTTCACACAACAGTTCATAGATTATGGATATTTAGGCATGTACGCAAAAGTAATAAAACAAGGGGAAATAAAGAAAGGAGATTCCTTAGAATTAATTCATAGAGAAAAAAAAACAATGAGTGTTCACGAAATATCAAAATTAATATTTGATAAAAATGATAATGTGGAGAAAATGAAGGCAGCTCTTGAAATAAAGTGCCTATCTGAAGAAATAAAAGATCGTTTTTGCAAAAAGCTTGTTAAACTAGGCCATTACGAAATAATATAGAATAATAATTAAATGGAAAGAATCAGAAGTTTTTTTAAGGTTGAGTCAAACTACCAATTGTTTATTGTGAATCTTGTATTTGCTATCACTGGAACTTCTTCGCTTTTTGTAGCTGACTTTATTCTAAATATTCTATTAATTACGAAAGAAAATTATGATGCTTTTTATTATTGGATAACAAGAATCATTCTTATTTTGCCAATTTATCAAATACTCTTAATTATAATTGGAATAATTTTTGGTCAGTTCTCTTATTTTTGGAAAATGGAAAAGAAAACGCTTAATAAACTTAGATCAATTTTTAAAAAAAAATAAAACAATTTAGATTTACAGATTTTGATATAATAAATTTTTTGGAGAATAAAATGGAAAATGTAAATAGAGAGAAAGTGATTTCTTTATTAAATGAAATAATGAAATACGAGCTAGCAGGTGTTGTTAGATATACTCACTCAGCTTTAATGGTTGTTGGACCATATAGAGAAAGCTTAATAACATATTTTAATGAGCAATCTTCTGAATCTTTACTTCATGCTCAAAGTGCAGGAGAGCTATTAGTGAGCCTCGGCGGGCATCCATCACAAGATATTTCAATTATTGATGAATCCAATGACCATACGATATTATCTTTGTTGTCTGAGAGTTTAGCACATGAAAGAAAAGCAGTTTCTTTATACAAAGATTTATTGTCTGAAGTTGAAAGTAAAAGTATATATTTAGAAGAGTATGCTAAAGAAATGATTAAAAATGAAGAAATCCATAGCTTAACAGTAGAAAAAATGCTTAGAGATTATGAATAATGATGAAAAATTTTCTAGAAGAGTTTTATCTGGTGTTCAGCCTACTGGAGGACTTCATCTAGGAAATTATTTAGGGGCTATTAAAAATTTTGTTCCGCTACAAGAAAAATATCAGTCTCTCTTTTGTGTTGTAGATCTGCATGCAATAACAGTTTGGCAAGAACCTGCAGAACTAGTTGATAAAAAATGTGAAGTTGCAGCAGCTTTCATTGCTTCAGGAATTAACCCTAAAAAAAGTATTATATTTAATCAATCTCAGGTTCCTGAACACACGCAACTAGCGTGGATATTAAATTGTGTAGCACGTATGGGTTGGCTTAATAGAATGACTCAGTTCAAAGATAAGGCAGGAAAAAACAAAGAAAACGTTAGTGTGGGATTATATACATATCCAATTTTGATGTCTTCTGACATATTGATTTATAAGGCAACACATGTTCCAGTTGGCGAAGATCAAAAACAACATTTAGAGCTCGCAAGAGATATTGTGTTGAAATTTAATAATGATTTCAAAAAAGATATCTTTCCGATGCCAGAGCCAATAATTATGGAAAATGCTGCTAGAATAATGAGTTTAAGAGACGGAACTAAAAAAATGAGTAAATCCGATACATCAGATTATTCAAGAATAATGCTAACAGATTCTAAAGATGAAATTAGCAAAAAAATAAAAAAAGCAAAAACAGATGCAATGCCTCTTCCTGACAGTATTCAAGAATTAGAAAATATGCCAGAAGCAAAAAATTTACTAACGATATATTCAGCATGCTTAGGTGAAACATTTGAATCCATATTCGTCAAATACCATGGAAAAAATTTTTCTGAATTGAAATCAGATCTGACAGATGTTGTAATAAATAAGGTAGGGCCAGTTGGAGAAGAAATGAAAAAATTGATGGATGATAAAACTTATTTACATAAAATTTTAGAATCCGGTTCTTTAGAAGCAAAAAAAATAGCGTCTGAAGTATTACATGAAGTATATAATGCTACAGGTTTAAAATAATAGTTTACTTAAAGTTGAAAAATCAAAATAAGACACTTGAAGAATTAAAGAAAAAAGATAAGAAATTAATAAAAGTTCTAGATAGCAAAAAAAAATGCCCTTTTTTTCTTAGTCCTATAATAAAAGAAGAAGTTTTGTTTTATGAATTAGCCCAGTCAATCATTGGCCAACAAATATCTGCGAAAGCAGCAAATTCTATTTGGAAAAGAGTTACTTCATTTTCTAGTAATAAAAAAGATTTTTTAATATTTGCATCTAACACAAATTTAAAATGGGCTAGGCAGCAGGGTCTTTCAAGAAGGAAATATGAATATATTAAATTCATAGCAAAAAGTATCGTTACTAAGAAATTATCTTTAGAATCTGTTAAAGATCTGAGTGATCATGATGCAATAGAATTTTTATCAAGCTTAAAAGGGGTTGGCCCTTGGACAGCAGAAATGTTCCTCATGTTTGCTTATAAAAGAAGAGACATTTTCTCAATAGGAGATATTGCTTTAAGGAGAGCAATATCAGAAATCTATGATGTAGATAAAGAGGATCAAAAAAAAATAATATCTATAGCAGATGTTTGGACGCCGCACAGATCAATCGTATGTTGGTATTTATGGGAATATTTGGGTGTATAGAGCTAGAAATCGTAGGTTATGCCTTTTCTCTCCCAATCACCAAATCTAGTTGGCTCTAAGCCTTTTGGTCCATTTTTTTCTTTAGCTCTTAAAATAGCAATCTCTTGTTTTTTTCTTTTTTTTGCTTCAGCTAAAGCATTCTTAGCATTTTCTTTATTCTTTTCGGCAATTGTTTTATTCATGGATCTATATCTATATGAGTATTTTCTTATATAAGAGTATATAATACGCTAGGTAAATTATTTAAACAATAGGGAAATTATCATGAATAAAATTTGTAAAGTATTTAGTCTAATGTTTATTCTTTCTTTGAGTAATATTTCTTCTGGATCTGAGACTCATATAGTAAAGATGTTAAACAATAGTGATCAGGGGTCAATGGTTTTTGAGCCAGCATTTATAAAAATTAATAAAGGAGACAGTATTACATTTGAGATGACTGACGCCGGGCATAATGCAGTTACTGTTGCCGGACCTTCAGGTAGCGAATCTTTTGATACAAAATATAAGCCTTCAACTACAATTAAATTTGATGTTAACGGAATATATTTATATAAATGCGCTCCTCACGCTATGATGGCTATGGCTGGACTTATCCAAGTTTCGGATGCTAATAATAAAGATCAAATGAAATCTGAGATAGAGAAATTTGAAGGTACAGTAATGATGCCAAACGTCAAGACAAGAATGTCAGATTTATTTAATGCAAATATAAAATAATTTAAAAAGCACTTTATTCCGGACTCATAAAGTATTTTATGAGTCCCTATATGCTTTCTCAATCTGCTCTTGTCTACTTTTCTCTTCAGCACAGAATAGTGCTGTAGGTCTAACAAGAAGTCTTTCAATACCTATAGCTTCACCTGTATTTATGCAGTAACCATAGCTGCCATCATCAATTCTTTTAATTGCTTCATCAATCTTTGGAAGTAGTTTTGATTCTCTATCAAGTATTCTTAATCTTAAATGAATTTCTTCTTCAATTTGTGCTCTATCTAAATCATCACATTCTCTTGACTGCTGCGATAATTCGGCTCTTTCATTTTCCAGATGTTTTCTTAGATCAACTTTCATGTTGATTAGGCGCTCCCTAAAAAAATCAAGTTGGTCTTCGTTCATATATCTGCTAGCAGCAGCTTTTTTTATTTTTGCTTCAGTATATTTCATATAATAATTATTCCCTATAATTTCTTAACTAATATGAACAAATTGTTTAGGCGCGTTATTATACAATGGATTTTGTAACACTCAAGATTAATTTTTTTATTTATAAATTATTGATTTAACTTAATTTTTTCGAAAAGATAGTATATTCAAGCCTTTTAATAAGTTTATGGCCTCAGATAATTGATAGTCATTTTCAAGTTTTTTATTTCTCAAACTGGGTTCTTTGCTCGATTTTTCTTTGTCAGTATTCTTTAAGTGCCCTGTTAAATCGGATTCTTTTATCATTTCATTTTTGATTAAGGGGTTTAATTCTAAATCTTCGACTATTATATC
Source organism: Thiothrix sp. (assembly GCA_038141665.1). Classification (GTDB taxonomy): domain Bacteria; phylum Pseudomonadota; class Gammaproteobacteria; order Poriferisulfidales. The sequence continues at coordinate 711,446 of JAYQIN010000002.1, read as the reverse complement.
TGGCGTAATACCCTTTGCCTGAATTGATCTACCTTTAGGCGTATAGTACCTTGCTGTAGTAATTTTGACTGCAGTTTTTGAAGTTATTGGCAATATTGTTTGTACTGAACCTTTCCCGAATGATTGTGTTCCCATTATTATGGCTCTTTTATGATCCTGAAGAGCACCAGCAACAATTTCTGATGCTGACGCAGAGCCGCCATTAATTAGTACTACAATAGGTTTATCTTCTGCTAAGTCCTTATCATTTGAAAAATATTCGTATACTGCATTCGCTGTTTTACCTTTAGTAAAAACAATTTTCTTTTTCCCTTTTATAAAAGCATCACTCACGTCTACTGCTGCACCGAGCACTCCGCCAGGATTATTTCTCATATCTATTACATATCCTTTAATATTATTTTTTGATTTTTTATTTAAATTTGATATTGCATCATATAAATTTTGACCCGTTTTGTTTTGAAAGCTTGAAATCCTTATATATCCATAGTTTTTATCAATAATTTCAAATTTAACGCTTTTAACTTTAATTTTTGCTCTTACAATTTTTATTTCAATCGGGGCATTTTCGCCTTTTCTTGCAATGGTTAGGAGTATTGGTTTACCAACTTTACCTCTCATTAGATCTACGGCTTGATTTAATGACAGTCCTTTTACTGATTTTGAATCTATTTCAATTATTAAATCGCCTGCTTTAACCCCAGCTTTAAATGCCGGTGTATCATCTATTGGAGTAATGACTTTTACAAAGCCATCTTCCATAGTAACTTCGATGCCAAGACCACCAAATTCACCTTTTGTTCCAATTTTTAAATCTTTAAAATCCTTTTCATTAAGAAAAGTTGAGTGAGGGTCCAGTCCTTCAAGCATGCCTTTGATTGCATTATCAAATAATTCTTTGTCAGTGATGTCTTGAACATAATTCTGTTTAATTTTTAAATATACTTCAGAAAATGATTGTAATTGGTTTAAAGGCAAGCTGGTTTTAGATGCATTGGCATTGGAGCTATCTTTTAGATAGGGAATGGCATTAATTAGGAATATTAATGTTAAAGCAACTAAAAAAATCTTATATTTCGATAATTTCATTACACTATAATATTAGAATTTTATCATTCAGCCAAACTAAATTTATTTGAAATATTGCACCATTCATGAGGATTCTGAGGAATACCATTTTTTCTAATCTCAAAATATATAGAATTCTTATCATTACCGCCGCTTACGCCACTTTTGGAGATAATATCACCTGCAATTATTTTGTCGCCAGTTTTCTTTAATAAAACTTTATTATGAGCATAAAGAGACATAAGGTTTTCACCATGATCAATAATTATTAATAAGCCATACCCTTTTATCCAGTTAGAGAAAACAACCTCTCCAGAATAAATAGATCTTACATATTCACTTGAAGATGTAAGAATAATTTCACCATCCCATTTATACAAATTTTTAAATTTGAATTTATTAAAATTATTACTAATTTTTCCTTCTACAGGCCAGGGCAGATTTCCTTTAACTTTTAGTACATCTTTATTTTTATTTGTTGAATTTAAATTATTTAGAATTGTGATTAAATCTGATTGTTCGTTTAGGTACTTAAAATAAACTTCTTCACTATTTTTTATTTTATTTTTAACATCTGATGATAAATTTCTATTCTTCTTTTCTAGTTGATTTAATAAATCTAGCTTAACTTTTAGATCTTGGTTTAAATTATTTAAAGAATCTGATTTCTTATTATATTCATTTAATCTAGCAAGTTTTATATTTTCATCAATTTGATATAAATCTCTTTTATTTTTATGAGAATTAGTTATAAATTTAGAGAACTCAATATTTAGAAAGACATCTTTACTATTAGAATTTAAAATTTCGTAGATAAAATTGTTGCTGTTTTTTGAATAATTTTCATATATTATTTTTTTTAAAATAATATTAGAATTTTTCTTTTTATGATTAATTTCTTCTATATTTTTTTCAATATTTGAAATTTCAGATTTTAAAATATTTTTATTTTTATTAATAACTATTATTTTTTTTTCGATTCTATTTATCTTAATGTCAGTTTCTTTAATTTGATTATTGATATTCTTCAAACTTTTAATTAAGTTCTTCTTATTCTTACTTTCTTCTAAAATACTATTTTCTATAACATCTAGTCTATTTTTTATGTTTTCTTCATCTGAAGGATATAAATTAGTGCTAAAAAATGCCGTATTAACAAGTAAAATCAGTATAATTAATTTATTAGACATATCTAATATTGATTGGTAACATGAGATTGAATAATACTATAAAAGAATATTATTTATAATAATTAAAAATCTATGAGGAATGCTTTATGGCAGAAGCAGCAGGACAACCAGTAGACCACAGTAATGTAACGCAAGAAGATATTGACAGAGCATCTCGCTCAATTAAGGCTATGTCACATCCGCTGAGATTAAAAATTCTTTGTATTCTCGGTGATTCTGAGTTTAGTGTTCAAGATATTGTTGACACTGTTGGAACTTCACAAAGTAATATTTCGCAACACCTTGGTATTCTTAAAGATAAGGGTGTTCTAACTACAAGAAAAGAAGCAAATAAAGTCTTTTACAGAGTTAGTGATGAAAGAACCTTGAAATTACTAGAAATGATGAGAGAGGTATTCTGCTCTTCCGAGTAGATAGAGAAATAAAAAACTATGGATGTCTATTTTAATTTTATTTCGAATAATCCAATCCTTTTCCTTTTATTCTTTGTAATATTGGGTTTCATTATCCATCATGAATATAAGTCAGTAACACAGAAATTTAAAAATATTTCGCCTCAAGATGCTGTTTTTTTAATAAACAACGATGCATTTATTTTAGATGTTAGAGAAAGTTCAGAATTAGCAAATGGTATTATAAAAAATTCTAAGCATATAAATTTTTCTTCTGTTAAAACAAGTTTAGACTCAATTAAAAAATATAAAGATAAGCCCACAATTGTTTATTGTAAATCAGGAGCTAGATCAGCATCTATTTCCGATATTTTGACAAAAAACAGTTTTGAAGAGGTTTACTCACTTAAAGGTGGATTTGAAGCTTGGGTTTCAGATAATTTACCTATTTCTAAAAACTAAATATGAAAGCAATAATATATTCAACAAAGATATGTCCTTATTGCGTAAGAGCAAAAATGCTTCTTGAAAAAAGAAATATTGAATATATTGAATACAAAGTTGATGAGGATAGTGAAAAATACGCAGAAATGCTTGAATTGTCAGGCGGCAGACAGTCAGTGCCTCAGATATTTATAGAGGAAAAACATGTTGGGGGATATGATGATCTTGTTGACTTGGATATGGAAGGTGGTCTAGATAAACAATGAATAAAAATTTTAAATAATATAAACATTAATGTCTTCATTTGACGTAACAATTATTGGAGCTGGCTCGTGGGGTAAAGCACTTGCTCATAATCTTTCGAATAATAATAAAAAGATTTTAATTTATTCAAGAAATTCAAAAATAGAAGATTTTAAAAAAGATAAGAATATTGTTCTAACAAATGAAATAAAAAATATTTTTGAGAACAAAGTCCCAAATGTCATTGCAACGCCAGTTAATTCATTAAACGAAATAGGTCAAATAGCTAAAAGAAATAATTTTAATGAGCCAATAATCTTGACATGTAAAGGCATAGGATCAGATTCTGGTAAATTTCCAACGCAAATCATTGATCAGTATTGCCCAAACGAAAAACTTGCAGTATTGTCAGGACCATCTTTTTCTAGTGAGGTTCTTCAGAATAAACCTACAGCTGTGACAATTGCTTCAAAAAATAATACAGTTTTAAAAATTTTTACGGATATGTTTCATAATAAATTTTTTCGAGTATATGCATCAAATGACGTAATTGGCTGTCAGTTGGGAGGAGCAATGAAAAATATATTGTCTGTAGCTGTAGGCATATCGGATGGTTTAGAATTAGGGTCCAATGCCAAAGCGGCATTAATTACCAGGGGCATCTTGGAAATAAAAGCTATTGGTGAAATTATGGGGTGTGACAATGAAACAATATATGGTCTTAGTGGTTTAGGTGATTTGGTTTTAACTGCAAATGATAATTTGTCTAGAAATAGAAGGTTTGGCATTGAAATTGCCAGAGGTTCTTCTATAGAAGAAGCTCAAAGGAAAATTGGACATATTGTTGAGGGAGTTTTTGCCTCGCAAGGTTTAAATATTATTGCGAAAAAAAGTTCTCTAAATTTACCAATTTGCAGTAAGGTATTTGATATAATTAATGGGAAAACTAATCCAAAAAATGCTGTTAATGATTTATTATTAAGAGAGCAAAAAAAAGAATTTGTTTAATTTTAGAAAAAAGAATATGGAATTAAGCCCATCAATATGCTAACTAAAATATTTCAATTTTATTTATTTAGAACTGATCCTGAAATAGCACATAAGCTTGCTATTAAGTTTATTAAAAGCCCATTAATAAAAATAAACTTTAAACCTAATAAATCTTTCGAGAATTTACAGCAAAAAATCTTCAATATTAATTTTGATAATCCATTGGGTTTAGCAGCAGGATTTGATAAAAATGCCGAAATTTATAATCAAGTTTTTAAGCTTGGTTTTGGTTTTACAGAGGTTGGAACAATTACTCCCAAGGCTCAAGAAGGTAACCCAAAACCAAGAGTATTTAGGCTAGAGGAGGATAAAGCAATAATAAACCGCCTAGGCTTTCCAAATGATGGAATGTCAATTATAAGTAAAAGAATCAAAAATGAACCGTCAACTGGTATTTGTGGAGTAAACATAGGGCCTAATAAAGAAAATGCAACTTCTATAAATGATTACATGTTGTGCTTTGACAAATTTTTTGAATTAGCATCATATATAACGATTAATATATCCTCGCCAAATACACCAAATCTAAGATCGCAACATGATGAAAATAAAATTACGCATTTAATTGATTCAATACAAGAAAGAAGGGATATAAAAAAATCTAGAATTCCAATTCTACTGAAAATATCGCCTGATATCGACGATAAAAAAATTAGCAATTTGTGTAATATTCTCATTAAAAAAGAAATTGATGGAATAATATTAACAAATACAACAATTCAAAATAAAAATAATTTGCTTAATAAATCTAAATTTGAAGAAGGTGGATTATCTGGCGAACCATTAAATAATTTATCTAATGAAGTAATAAAAAAGTTTTATTCTTTATTAGGAAAAGATATTCCTATAATTGGGGTTGGTGGAGTATGTTGTGGCGCAACAGCATTTGAAAAAATAAAATCAGGCGCATCATTATTGCAGTTATATACCTCACTAGTTTATGAAGGCCCAAATGTAGCCAAGAAAATTAATCAAGAGCTTAGCGAGCTTGTGAAAAAAAATGGCTATAAAAATATTTCGCAAGCTATTGGCACAAATTGTAATTAAAAATTCAATCTCCAATAGATTTCATTTTATTTGCAATTGTATTTCTTCCCCAACCTAGTATTTTAGCAGCTTCGCTTTTATTACCATTAGATAATTTTAAAGATGATTTAATTAAAATGGAGTTATAAATACTATCTATTTCTTTTGAAATATCTTTCGAATTTCCATCAAACCTATTTAGAATCCATTTTTCTAAAATTGGCGCCCAATCACCTCCTTCATTAAATTCTTGTTCAAAATCTAAAATATTTTCAGGTAAATCATTTGGTTTTATAATATCATCTGGAGACATTATGGACAGGTATTTACATACATTTTGTAGTTCTCTTATATTCCCTGGCCAATCATACTTTTGAAAAAATTTTTTCGAATCGTCACTTAAAATCTTATTCTTAACATCATATTCATTACAGTACTTTTTCATAAAATAATTTGTTAATTCTGAAATATCACTTTTTCTTTCATTTAAATTTGGAAGTTGGATTTTTATAGCATTAATTCTATGCAAAAGATCTTCTCTAAATAAATTTTCGTCTACAAGTTTTTGAAGATTCTTGTGAGTGGCTGTAATAATTCTAGTTTTTACTTTAATAGACTTGGATCCACCTACTCTAAAAAATTCTCCTTCTTGCAATACCCTCAACAGCCTTGTTTGAACATCTAATGGCATATCTCCGATTTCATCTAAAAATAATGTACCATCTGTAGCCTGTTCAAATCGCCCAATTCTTTGACTATATGCTCCTGTAAACGAACCTTTTTCGTGCCCAAAGAGTTCAGATTCTAATAGCTCTGTTGGAATTGCTCCAGTATTGATTGCAACAAATGGCGCTTGTTTTCTTGGGCTATTTTCATGAATTGCTTTTGCAATTAACTCTTTACCAGTTCCAGTTTCCCCAAGAATTAAAACTTCAACATTTGTTTGCGATATCTTGCCAATAGATTTATAAATAATTTGCATAGATTCGGATAAACCTATTATTTTTGTTAGATCTTTAGTGTCATTAAGTGGCGTCTTTTTGTAGTTTAAGGTGTTATTTTTACAGGCATTTTTTACAATTGATACAACATTATCAATATCAAATGGTTTGGTTAAATATTCATATGCACCTTTCTGAAGCGCACTTACAGTAGTTTCAAGATCCGAAAAAGCAGTCATAATTATTATTGGAACATGAGGGTATTCTCTTTTTAGTTTTTCTACTAATTCTATCCCGCTAATTCCAGGCATTCTTACGTCAGAGAGAATGACATCTGGGTCAATTTTATCGAAATCCTTTAATAAGATTTTCGCATCTGAGAAAGAGGAAACCTGAAAATCTTCTTTTTGAAAAGCTTTTTCTAAAACCCACCTTATTGATTTGTCATCATCTAATATACAAATATGTTTTTTATTTTCACTCATCTTAATATTTTTCTATAGGTAAAATTATTTTAAATATAGTTTTATTATTTTCTTGTTCGAAAGAAATTATACCTTTGTTAATTGAAACTAATCTTTGAGAGATAGATAAGCCAAGTCCATTACCTTTGTCCTTATTTGTAATTAAAGGTAGAAAAAGCTTGTTTGCTATATCCTTATTAACTCCAACCCCATTATCAATAACACTAATTACCGCTACTAATTTGTGTTTCAAACCATTTATGGTAAAACTCCTATCGATTCTTGTTTTTATTTCAATTGTTCCATTTTTTGTTATTGCTTCTTGTGCGTTCTTGATTATATTTAATAGCACCTGAATTATCATATCCTGGTCAATATTTAGTGATGGAATACTTGGATCGTAATTTTTTTTAAAATCATTTCCCTTAATGCCAAGTATTTTTATAACTTTATCAATCAAAAAGTGAATATTAATATATTGAAAATTTGGTAAATCTCTTGGTCCATGCATTTTATCAATATAATTTTTTAGTCTGTCAGCTTCTTCAATAATAATATTTGTATACTCTCGGAAGTCTTTGCTTATCTCTGCTTGAAGCAATTGAGCAGCACCTTTAATTCCCCCAAGTGGATTCTTAATTTCATGAGCAATAGAACGCGTTATCATCTCAGTAGTATTATTCTGGTTCAGAAAATTCGCGTTTGATACAATATTTTTGATTCTTTTTATAGTTCGAATTTCTAATAAAACATGTTTTTGTTTATCTAAAGAAATTGTTTGAACATTACAGTCAACATTATGTTTTTTTTTAGTTTTTAGTGATATCTCAATATCCCGAGAAGTTGAAGATTGATTTAAAGCAATTGCATCGTATACCTGATTAATTATGATATTCTTTTTGTGAGAAAATAGATCGGATAGTTTTGTATTTTGTAAAATTTCATTACTACTTCTAAAAAGATTCTCGGCAGAGGAATTAACATGAATAATTTCCATGAATCTATTTGTAACAATCACAGATGTGGTTATATTTTCAAGAATGACATCAGCATTCATATTTTTGAATTCTTTAATTTAATGTTGAAATCATTGTACATTATAAATAAAGAATGCACAAATTTAGTGCATATTATAAGAGAAATAACGCCCTAATATAGGGCGCTATAATAAATTATAAGCTATAGTACATTTCAAACTCTAATGGGTGAGTATTTGCTTGAAAAGCCTGCACTTCTTCCATTTTAAGTGCAATATATGCATCTATAGTGTCATCATCAAATACTCCGCCTTCTTTAAGAAACTCTCTATCGCTATCTAATGCTTTAAGAGCCTCATCAAGAGAAGAACACACATGCGGTATCTTTGCTTCATCTTCTGGACTTAAATCATCAAAAAGATCAATATCCATATTTTCACCGGGGTCTATTTGATTTTTAATACCATCAAGACCTGCCATCATAAGAGCGGTAAATGTTAAATATGGGTTGCCACAAGAATCTGGGAATCTTACTTCAATTCTTCTTGCCTTATCGTTTGCTTCGAAAGGTATTCTGATGCTAGCAGATCTATTCTTTGCCGAATAAGTTAATATTGTTGGGGCCTCAAAGCCTGGGACAAGCCTTTTATAACTATTTGTAGCTGCATTTGAAAAGGCATTGATAGCTTTAGCATGCTTTATAATACCACCAATATAATACAAAGCTGTTTGAGATAAGCCACCATATTCATTTCCTAAGAACAAATTCTCGCCGTCTTTGAATAAAGATTGATGAACATGCATCCCATTACCGTTATCGTTAATAATTGGTTTTGGCATAAATGTTGCGGTTTTACCATAATTATGGGCAACGTTATGAACAACGTATTTTAAAATCTGATTCTGATCCGCTCTTTTTACCATCGTATTGAATTTTGTACCAATCTCACATTGCCCTGCAGTAGCGACTTCGTGATGATGAACTTCAGTTTCAACACCCATTTCTTCAAGAACGTTACACATTGCTGAACGAATATCTTGAAGAGAGTCGACTGGTGGAACAGGAAAATAACCTCCTTTTACGCCCGGTCTATGACCTGTATTTCCATCTTCATATTGTTCTCCAGAACTAAAACAGCCTTCTTCAGATTCAACTCTATAAAATGATTCTCCAATTTCATTCCCAAATGTGACTGAGTCAAAAATAAAGAACTCTGGTTCTGGCCCAAAATATGCTGTATCAGCTATTCCTGAATCATTTAGATATTTTTCAGCTCTAATGGCAATTGATCTTGGATCCCTTGCATAACCCTCACCAGTAGTCTCTAAAATGTTACATCTTACAATTAGAGTTGGGTCACTAAAAAAGGGGTCCATTACGGCTGTTTCTGGATCAGGCATAAGTATCATGTCTGATTCATTAATGGCTTTCCAACCTGCTATGGATGATCCATCAAACATTTTTCCATTTTCGAACATTTTTTCATCAACAGCACTTGATGGAAGAGTCACGTGTTGTTCTTTTCCTTTTGGGTCTGTAAATCTAAGATCTACATACTTTACGTCATTCTCCTTTATTGTTTTCATTATATCTGACATTGTTCGCTCCTATATATATAATATATTAATCTCAAATTTGTCATTAATTCATGCATATATCATGCCATATGTGTTGTTGGCATAAAAATATGACTAAAATGTGTTAAATTGTTAGTACAATTCAATGATATATGAGATTTATATAGTAGTATATTATTAATTCAAAATTTGAACTTTGTTTTATAATATTTACAAGGTTATCAGGCATTTATAAATTATGACATTTCAAGAAATTATATTTAAATTAAAATCTTTTTGGGCTAGCAAAGGTTGTGTATCATTAGAGCCTTATGATTTTCCAGTTGGAGCAGCTACATTTCATCCTTTCACATTTCTTCGTTCTTTAGGCCCAGAACCTTGGAAAGCAGTATATGCTCAGCCATGCAGAAGACCAACAGATGGAAGATATGGCGAAAATCCAAATAGGTTGCAACACTATTTTCAGTTACAAGTGATTTTAAAACCCTCTCCAGACGATATCCAAGATTTATTTATTGAATCTTTGGAAAGCATAGGGGTCCATAGGAGCGAAAATGACGTAAAATTTATTGATGACAATTGGGAGTCGCCTTCATTAGGCGCTGCAGGCGTAGGTTGGGAAGTTTGGTTAAATGGTATGGAAATTAGCCAATTCACGTATTTCCAGCAAATTGGAGGAATAGACTGTAAGCCCATAACTGGAGAGTTGACATATGGTTTGGAAAGAATTGCAATGCATCTTCAAGGTGTCGACAATTTGTACGAAATAAAGTGGAACGACGAAATTTCATATGGCGAAATATATTTACAAAATGAAGAAGAGAATTCTAAATATAATTTTGAGTTAGTTGAGCCAAAAATACTTATAAAATCATTTGAAGATTTGGAAATAGAATGTGCTAAATTGATAGATAATGATTTACCTATACCAGCATATGATTTACTGTTGCAAAATTCACACACATTAAATTTATTGGATTCAAAGCAAGCAATATCTTCTACTGAAAGGCAGGCATATATTTTGAGGTTAAGAAAACTATCTTTTTTAATAGCAAAAAAATATTTAGAAAATAGAGAAAAAATTAATTTTCCATTAATGAAAAAAAGTTAATCATGGCAAAAAAAAATTTACTCTTTGAAATTGGTCTAGAAGATCTACCGGCAAAAAATTTAAATATTTTTTCTGAAAAAATAAAAAAAAATTTAGAAAAAAATTTAAACAATAATAATGTTGAATTTAAATCAGTAAATAATTTCTTTACTAATATTCGTCTCGTTTTTATTGTTGATGAAGTTGAAGAAAATATTATAATTCCAAAAAAAGAAATTAAAGGTCCTCCCTATAATAAATGTTTTAATTCAGATGGCTCTCCTACAAAAACTGGTTTAGGCTTTGCTAAAAAACACAAAACAACAGTTGATTTGTTAAATAGAAAAGAATTTGAAAATAATAGTTATTTATTTTACGAGCAACCTGAAAAAGTAATAAGTATAAAAGAGAAATTATCAAAAATAATTGAGGAATCTCTTGGCATGATCGAAGACCAAAAAAAAATGAGATGGGGAGACTCAGAAATTTCTTTTATAAGGCCAGTAAGATGGCTTTTACTTTTATACGGTGATGAAAATATATCAACAAAAATTTTAGGTATAAAAACTGTAGGCTATACATTTGGTAATAAATGTTTATCAAACAAAAATATAAACATATGTAATTTTGATGAATATTTTTTGCAAATTGAAAATAATGGTGTTGAAATTTGTCAAGAAAAAAGAAAAAAGCTAATACTTTCTTCTGTTGAAGATATTATTAAAAAAAATAAATTTGATAATAGTATACAATTTTCTTTAATTGACGAGTTAACTTGCATGACCGAATATCCATATATATTTTTAGGCAAATTCCCTAAAGAATATCTTGACCTTCCTAGCGAAGTTCTAAAATATGTCATACAAGATACGCAGAAATATTTTTTAGTATATAAAGATAATAAAATTACCAATTATTTTATTGGCGTTTCTAATGTCAAAGTAAATCAAGGAATTATTCAAGGAAACGAAAGAGTAATTAACCCAAGACTCGATGATGCTAAATTTTTTATATCCAAAGATTTGAAAGCAAATATTTTTGAAAAGAAAGATTTTCTTAAAAGAATAATTTTTCATAAAAAACTTGGAAGCATGTTTGATAAGGTAGAAAGAATTAAAAAAATTTCGTCTTTCATAAATATTAAAAGTTATAAAAGCGATAAATTATTATTTAAAGAAATATCTGATATCTGTAAGCTAGATCTAATATCACATATGGTGGTAGAAATTCCAAAATTACAAGGCTATATAGGAACTTATTATGCAAAAAAATATAATTATAATGAGGTTGTTTCCAATGGAATAAAAGATCACTACTCACCAAAAAATCCAGAAGATAGAATTCCAGAGAGTGTTGATGCACAAATAGTTTCTATGGCAGATAAGATTGATACTATAGTAGGTATATTTTTAATTGATGAGAAACCAAGCGGCACAAGAGATCCCTTAGCAATTAGGCGGTTAACTAATGGTCTATTAAGAATTTTATTAGAAACAAAGTGCGACTTAAATTTAACAGAATTAGTAAACGAAGCTCACAGAATTATTTCTGAAAAAGTAAGTGATCTCAAAAAAACAGATAGCACATTACATGATTGCCATGAATTTCTAAAAGATAAGTTAATATCGTCTTACAAGGATGATTATGGTTTCTCAAGTGATGTAATTTATTCGGTGGTAGAAAATAGTAAAGATATCAATCCTTTTGATATGTTAAAAAAAATTGAGGCCGTGAATTCAGTCTCATCAAATATTGACTTTAAGGGATTATTCTCAAACGCAAAAAGAGTATCTAATATATTAAGGAAATCTAATTTAGAGATTCATCCTAATATTGATGAAAATTTACTAAGAGAATCTAGTGAGAAGATATTATATAATAATATAAAAGCGATTGAAGATAGTTTAAAGGATTTGTTTAAAAGTAAATCTTATGAAGCATATTTAAAAAAATTGAGTGAACTTAATATTTTTGTGGAAAACTTTTTTGAAGAAGTAATGATTAATGATAAAGACGAGAAAATAAAAGTTAATAGACTATCATTGCTTTTCTTAATAAATCAAAATTACACAAATTTAGCAAATATAGCTATTTTAAGCCACTAGAGCAATGAATGATAATGTTTGACCATATAAAAAAATTTATTTTAAAAAGATTTTTCCCTTTTAAAGATTGGGTATCTGATCTTCGAGATCCAAAAATATTACAAGCTGATATAATTGCAGGTATAACTGTTGCCTTGGTTATAGTCCCTCAATCAATGGCTTATGCACAACTAGCTGGATTACCACCTTATTATGGTCTTTATGCATCATTTTTGCCTGTAGCTATTGCTTCAATCTTTGGGTCATCTAGACAGTTAGCAACTGGCCCAGTTGCCGTAGTAAGCCTCTTAACTGCTGCTGCTTTAGAGCCTATAGCAAGTAATGATCCAGCAGGATATGTTGCTTATGCAATAATGCTGGCTTTTCTTGTTGGCGCTTTTCAATTATCTTTGGGTTTATTGAGGATGGGTGTTTTAGTAGATTTTTTGTCTCACCCAGTTGTTACAGGTTTCACTAATGCTGCTGCGATTATAATCGCGACATCTCAACTATCTAAATTATTTGGAGTTAATGTCGTTCCTCAAGAACATCATTATCAGACTGTAATGAATGTTTTATCAGAATCTTTAGTTAACACGCATACGCCAACCTTATTAATGGGTCTTTTGGCTATATTTATTATTCTTTTTTGCAGAAAAATTTCAAACAAGTATCCTGCAGTATTAATTTCAGTAGTTATAACTACACTGATATCTTGGTATATAAAATTTGAAGTTAACTATTCAGGCAAGGTTATTGGAGTTGTACCAGATGGTCTGCCTTCAATTCAATTACCACAGATTGACCTTGAGCAGCTTTTAAATCTTGGCACTGTGGCAATTGCAATAAGTTTAATAGGATTTATGGAAGCAATATCAATTGCTAAAGCTATGGCGACCCAAACAAAACAAAGGCTGGATGCTGATCAAGAATTAATAGGGCAAGGTCTAAGCAATATAACTGCAAGTTTCTTTCAGGGATATCCAGTATCTGGTTCATTTTCTAGGTCAGCAGTAAATATATCTGCTGGAGCGATAACTGGTTTCTCTTGCGTTGTGACTGGGATAGTAGTCGGAATAACTTTATTATTTTTAACACCTTTATTATATCACCTGCCACAAGCAACTTTGGCAGCAGTCATAATAACTGCAGTAATTAATTTAATAAAATTTAAACCAATAAAATATGCATGGAGAGTTCAAAAGCATGATGCGGTAATATCAGTAATCACTTTTTTTGTAACACTGCTACTCGCTCCTAAATTAGAATTAGGAATAATAGTAGGTATAATTTTATCTTTGGGAAGCTATTGTTACAGATCAATGCGGCCAAGAGTTATATGTTTATCTAAAAATACTAAAGGGGTATTTAGAAATTCAGACACAAATAATATACCAAAATGTTGCTCAATATCAGTAATGAGATTTGATGGCCCTTTAATATTTACTAATGCAGGACATTTTGAAAACGAAGTTATTGAGAGAGTAGCTACAAAGCCTGAATTAAGATATTTTATAGTTGACGCAATAGCAATCAATGAAATAGATGCAACTGGTCAAGATATGCTTAATAGCCTATCATCAAGATTATACGAACAAAATATTAAGTTGTTTTTTGCAAGAGTTCATAAGCCTATTCTTAAAATTTTTGAGGAAACAGGCTACTCAACAGGCCAGTGGAAAAATCATTTTCATAGAACTATTGACGGAGCAATTGAAAGAGCTTGGCAAGATTTAGGATGCACTAATGTTTCTCCACCATTTTGCACAAGTGAAGTATGCCCAATGAATAGAAACACTGCAGGATTATCATCAATATATGAAGCAAGTATTAAGAATATCAAAAAAAAGTAATTTATTTTAATTTATAGGATAATTCTGAAATTCTATGCCCGAGTTTAATTCCTCTTTTTTCAAATTTAGTTAGGCATCTATTTTTAAATATTTTTATATTATTAGCTCTCTCAAACTTATTATTTTTTTCAAACATTTCCAGTATATAGTCACTATAGTTTGACCAGTCGGTAGCAACTTTTGCAAACCCACCTCTATAAATTTTTTCACTAATTAAGTTAATAAAGGATTCATCAATGATTCTTCTTTTATAATGTTTTTTCTTTGGCCATGGGTCTGGAAAAAATAAAGAGATTCCATAAAGACTATTATTTTCAACATAATTCCTTAAAAAAACTATTGCATCAGCACATGATATTTTTATATTTTCTAGATTTTCTTTTGATATTTGCTTTAAAATATTACCTATTCCTGATTCATATACTTCTAAACCAATAAAATTTAATTCTGGAAACTTTTTTGCTAAACTAATTAATAGTTTTCCGTCTCCGAAACCAATATCTAGAATACATTTATTATTATTTTTAAACAGATTTTTGAAATCTAAAATTTCATTTGCAGAAAAAAAATTTGTATCATTATGTTTATTATTTAAAAATGTTCTTTGGGAATTTGTTAATCTCCCGCTCCTTTTTACGAAGCTTTTAATATGATTTTCTTGTTCTCTCATGATATTGCATCCTTCTTGTTGCTTGAAGGAATTGCTGAATCACTAATACCCATTCTTTTTGCTTCGAATGCTTTTCTCCCAGAGATTACAGCATATTTCATTGCTTCAGCCATAAGTATTGGGTTATCTGACATTGCAATAGCAGAATTTAATAAGACACCATCACATCCCATTTCCATGGCAATAGTTGCATCGCTCGCAGTACCTATACCAGCATCAATAATAATAGGTACTTTTGCATTTTTTATTATTTTTTTAATATTTTCTGGCTTAACAATACCTTGTCCTGTACCTATAGGAGATGCTAATGGCATAACTGATATACAACCAACCTCTTCAAGATCTTTTGCTAGCTTAATATTATCTGTAGTGTAAACCATTATAGAGAATCCAAGTTTCACTAATTCTTTTGCAGCTACAAAAGTCTCATTTTCATTTGGCAACAAAGTGTCTTTATCAGCAAGCACTTCTAACTTTAATAAACTATCTCCTAAGAGTTCTCTTGCTAGCAAAGAAACTCTTATAGCATCTTTAGCAGAGTAGCATCCTGCAGTATTTGGTAATATTTTATAATCATTTGGATTAATGTAATCTAATAAATTTTCTTGAGTTGTTTCCTGTCCTAGATTCGTTCTTTTGATCGCAACTGTTATAATTTCTGCCCCACTTGCATCTAAAGCCTTTTTTGTTTGCTTAAAACTTTTATACTTACCACTTCCAATAATTAATCTTGAATTGTATGTTTTTTTATTTAGAAGAAAACTCATATTAACCACCACCAACTGCTGTAACAATTTCTATTTTATCATTTTCTTTTAACACATATTCATCCCAAAGACTTTTTGTTATTATACTTCCGTTTATTTCCACAACAATATTATTTGTATTAATATTATGTGTTATTAAAAAATTATTTAAACTTATTTTCTTATCAAGTAAAAATTCTTTCCCATTTAGTATCACATTCATTTTTTATCTATGTGTTGTTTCATCACATTTATATAATGTTTTGAAGAAAATCTAATATAATCTAATTCTTTATCAGTTAATTCTCTTGCAGGTTTTGCCGGAGAGCCTTTATATAAGAATCCGGATTTCAATCTTTTATTTGGACTGACAAGGCTGCCCGCAGCTACCATTACATTACTTTCAATTAGTGATCCATCCAATATTATGCTTCCGATACCAATCAAACTCATATTTTCAATTTTACATGCATGTAGTATTACACCATGTCCTATTGTAACGTCATCTCCAATTTCTAAAGGTAAACCTCCAGGAGTATAAATGTTATCGCTGGTAACGTGGAGTATTGAACCATCTTGAACATTTGTTCTTTTACCAATAGTAACTTTTTGTACATCTCCTCTTATTACGGTTTGTGGCCAAATAGAAGATTGGCCATCAATTGAAACATTGCCAATAATCGTACAATTTTCATCCACATATGCATTTTTATGAATAATTGGAGTATAGTTTTTAAATTTTCTTATTGTCATTTTTTTGTTGTATCATACTTTATATATTAACTTATATTAAAATATTTTCTTCATGTTTAAAAATAAACTTTACTTGTATATTAAATTAATGAGATTAAATAGTCCCATAGGTATTTTTCTCTTATTATGGCGACCATTTTGGGTGATCGCAGTAACAAGTAACGGGAATATTTATAATCTTATAAGTTTTATTTTCCTAGTAGGAATAATTACAAGTAGAACAATCGGATGCGTTATCAACGATTTTTTTGATAAAAAATTTGATAGTAGAGTTTCAAGAACAAAGGATAGGCCTTATGCATCCAACTTAATAAGCAAAAAAGAAATCTTTTTTATTTTTGTAATATTATCATTTATAAATTTAAGCCTCCTTGCATTTTTAAATATGAAGACTGTTTTTTTAGCTTTTATTGCAATTATATTTATCATAATTTATCCACTTACAAAAAGATTTATAAAAGCACCTCAAATTTTTTTAGGCTTAACATTTTCAATTTCTACTCTTATGGCATTTACAAGTATTACAAATCAGATTCCAGACTACACTACATGGATTTTCTTTATCGCAACTTTGGTATGGGTAACAATGTTTGATACAATGTATGCAATGTCTGATAAGGAAGATGATTTAAAAATTAACATAAATTCAACTGCAATATTATTTGGAAATAGGGATAGGGAGATAACAGGTTTTTTACAATGCGTCTTCTTTGGTATCTTTATCTACATAGGTTATTTAAAAGAATATAGCTATATATTTTATCTTTTTCTTCTTCTTGCTATCGTATTAGGTGTGTATAATCAAATGTTAATAAGTAAAAGAAATCGAGAATTTTGTATAATGGCTTTCAAAAATAATCAATATATCGGAATGTTGATTTTCTTTGGCATATATGGGGAATATTTAATATGAAAAAAGTAAAGAATGATTGGAAATTAGAAGAGGTTCAAAAACTTTTTAACATGCCGTTTAATGAATTACTATTTGAAGCACATGAAAGCCATATAAAAAATCATAAAAAAGATACTGTCCAAGTCTGTACTTTATTATCAATAAAAACAGGTGGCTGCCCAGAAGATTGCGGTTATTGTTCTCAAAGTATACATAGCGACGAGCCTATGGAGGCAACTCCATTAATGTCATTAGAGGAAGTAGAAAAGCAGGCAAAAATTGCTCGCGATCAAGGTTCAACAAGATTTTGTATGGGAGCAGCATGGAGAAGACCTAGTAATAAAAATATTGATAGAGTAATAAAAATGATAGATATAGTGCATGATCTTGGTATGGAAAGTTGCGTTACTTTAGGGATGCTATCTGAAGATCAGGCTCAACGATTAGCAAAGTCTGGATTAAATTATTATAATCATAATTTAGATACATCTAGAGAGCACTACGCAAAAGTTATTAGCACAAGAAATTATCAGGATCGATTAAATACTCTGAAATATGTTCGAAGCTCAGGAATAAAAGTTTGCTCGGGCGGTATTTTAGGGCTAGGGGAATCTCAAGAAGATAGAGCTAAACTTCTAATAGAACTCGCTAATCTGGAAGAGCATCCAGAATCAGTGCCAATAAACATGTTAGTGCAAATTGAAGGAACAAGACTATACGATAATGAAAAAGTTGATGAATTAGAATTCGTTAAAACTATTGCTATAACAAGAATAATGATGCCAAAGACCTATGTAAGGCTTTCTGCTGGCAGAGAATCAATGTCAGAATCAATGCAGGCGTTGTGCTTTTATGCAGGAGCAAATTCAGTATTTTATGGCGAAGAGCTTTTAACAACACCAAATGTAGAAGTTGAAAAAGATAGAAAGCTATTTATTAAGTTAGGAATGAATATTGAAGGTAATAATAAACAAATTAAAGATTTAAAAACAATGAAAGCGAAAAATTTGAAAAAAAGCATAATATTCATAGCTTAAAATTAATAAATTAATTTTTAAAGAGAAATTTGAAGAAAAAAATTAAAAACAAACTTAAAGAAATTAAACTATCTAGTAGCTACAGAGTTAGAAAAATAAAAGATTCTGGGAACTCACACATATTTGTCTATAAAAATAAAAAATTACTATCTTTTGCAAGCAATGACTATTTATCATTATCAAATGATAAAAGAATTATAAACTCAGCAAAAAGATCTTTAGATAATCATGGTTATAGCACAAGCTCTTCAGCATTAATTTCAGGATATACAAAGTCCCATTTTAAACTTGAAGAAGAAATTTCAAGTTTTTTAGGGCAAGAAAAAACATTACTTTTTTCTACAGGATATCAAGCAAATCTTGGTGTCATAAAATCACTTGCTTCAAGAGGAGATTATATTATTTCTGATAAATTGAATCATGCTTCTCTAATAGATGGTTCGATAATTTCAAGAGCTAATTTCAAAAGATATGAACATAATGATTATAAAAAACTTGAGGAATTACTGAAAAAAAACAAAACAAATAATAAGTTAATAATAAGCGATTCCTTATTTAGTATGGATGGAGATATTCCAAATTTAAAAAAAATAGCAACCATAGTAAAAAAGTTTGAATCACCACTTCTAATTGATGAAGCTCATTCTATTGGTGTATTCGGAAAAGATGGTAGAGGAATAGTTCATAAAAATTCTTTAAATAAAAGAGAAGATATTTTGATTACTGGAACATTTGGAAAGGCAGTTGGTACTTTTGGCGCATTTTTCTCAGGAAGTAAAGAATATGTAGAATTTGTCATGCAAAAAGCGAGAAGTTATATTTATTCTACTTCTTTGCCAGTTAATGCTGTAGAAGCAACAAGAAAATCCATAAAAATTATTGTAAAAGAAAACTGGAGAAGAGAAAAATTATTTTCATTAATTAATTATTATAAAAAAAATATTGGTAATTCCGGTTTTAAATCGATAAAGAGTAGTTCTCAGATTCAAGCCATACTAATAGGAGATAATAAAGATGCGATTTATGTTAGCGAGGAACTTTTGAAAAATGGTATCTATATACCTGCAATTAGACCGCCCACAGTTGAAGAAGGGAAATCAAGGCTAAGAGTTTCTTTAACTGTAAATCATGAAGAATCTGATATTGACTATTTAATAAATATATTACAAAAGATATCTAGAAATCTTGTACAATCTTAAGATGTGTCAAAAAATTAAAATAATTCTAGGTGTTACAGGTGGTATAGCTGCTTATAAAGCAGCTGAGATTACAAGGCTATTAATCAAAAGTAATTATGAAGTAAAAGTTGTAATGACAAGAACCGCAGAAGATTTTATAACTCCACTTACATTTGAAACTCTTACAAATAATAAGGTTTATCAATATAATACTGTTGAAAAAGAAAATCCAATGCTGCATATAGATTTAGCAAAATGGGCTGACATTATATTAGTAGCACCTGCAACGGCAGAATTTATGTCAAAACTTATGCATGGAAGAGCAGATGACTTGCTTACAACAGCATGTCTTGCATTCAATAAAAAAATTATTCTATCTCCAAGTATGAATAAAAATATGTGGAATAATAAAGCAACACAAGATAACTATGAAAAACTAAAAAAAAGAGGAATTATTTTTTCTGGCCCAGAATTTGGAAGTCAAGCATGTGGCGATATTGGCTCAGGAAGAATGAAGGAGCCCATAAATATTTTTGAAGATATTGAAGATATAATAAAAAAGAAATCAAAATTATTCAAAGGAAAAAAAATAGTAATTACTACAGGACCAACAGTTGAGTACATAGACCCTGTAAGATTTTTATCAAACAGAAGTTCAGGAATGATGGGTTGTGAAATCGCAAATGCCTTCCACAATCAAGACGCCGAGGTAACATTGATTAAAGGACCATGTGCCTATAAAGAATTCCATGAAATTAAATCAATAGAAGTAAAAACTGCAAAAGATATGCTTTCATCTGTAGAAGAGAATATTTTAAACTGTGATATTTTTGTTTCAGTTGCAGCGGTCTCTGATTTTTCTATAAAAAAGTTATCAGAAAAAAAAATTAAAAGTGACAAGCCAATTAAATTAGAGCTCACTAAAAATGTAGATATATTAAAAACTATAGCAGAAAAATATAATGTATTTTCGATTGGTTTTGCGGCAGAAACAAATGAATTAAAAACTAATGCTTTGAAGAAGTTAAAAGATAAAAAAGTATCTGTCATAGCTGCTAATAAAGTAAGTTTTGAGGATGGCATTGATAATCAGAATAACGCAATAACTTTATACTGGGGGGACGGCTTAGAAAAAACATTAGAATTGAAAAACAAAAAGGACTTAGCTATTGAATTTGTCAAAGAAATATCAAATATCTATAATTAGGAAATTATTAAATGAAAAAGAAAGTACAAGTAAAAATTTTAAGCTCTAAAATAAATAATGATATTCAAATGCCAAAATATGCCACCGAAGGTTCTGCAGCATTAGATCTTAGAGCTTGTGTAGATTGCGTTATTGAGCTTTTACCAAGAAGCACTGTTTTAATACCAACAGGTTTAGCTTTTTTTATTGAAGACAAAGATTTCGCTGGAATAATTCTGCCAAGGTCAGGGCTAGGGCATAAACATGGAATTATATTAGGAAATTCTGTTGGCTTAATTGACTCAGATTATCAAGGGGAGTTAATGGTTTCACTTTATAATAACAGCGCAAACAGTTTTATAATTAACCCTGGAGATAGAATTGCTCAATTCATGTTAATTCCAGTTATAAATATAGAATATAGTTTTGTAGAAGAATTCAAAGCAACAGATAGGTCAACAGGTGGTTTTGGCCATAGTGGAAAAGACTGAAAATGAGTTTACCAAAAAACATTTTTAAAGCATATGATATTAGAGGAATTTATGATCAGGAGTTAAGTGAAAATATAGTTAGGCAAATAGCCCAAGCGTTATCAGAAATATACAAAACTCAAAATGATAAAATAGTAATTGGCAGAGATGGAAGGTTATCTAGCAAGAAATTATCAAATGCTTTAATAAAAGGATTTTTAGAAAGTGGTAAAGACATAATTGATATTGGTCAGGTCCCAACACCTGTATTATATTTTTCAGTTAATTATTTTAAGTTGAACTCCGGTATTATTGTCACTGGGAGCCATAACCCAAAAAACTATAATGGTTTAAAAATAATTATGAATGGCCACGCACTAGCAGGAAATGAAATACAAGAAATATACAAAAAAATAAAATCAAAAAAAGAGCTAAAACAAAATGTAAAAAGCATTTCAAAGCTAAAAAATTTTAAAATTGATAATATATATATAGATAAATTAGCAAAAGATATAAAGATAAATAAAAAATTAAAAGTTGCAATTGATGCTGGAAACGGTGTAGCTGGTCCTATTGTTTATGAAGCATATAAAAAAATAGGACTTGAAATTATAGGTCTTTATTGTGATGTCGATGGAAATTTTCCAAACCATCATCCAAACCCTAGTGACCCAAAAAATTTAGATGATTTAATTTCTTGCGTGAATGAAAATAAGTGTGATATTGGTATTGCATTTGATGGCGACGGTGATAGATGTTTGGTTGTTGATAATCTAGGACGTGTGCTTTGGCCAGACAAACAAATGATGATTTATGCTAAGGACATTTTATCAAAAAACAAAAATGAAAAAATTGTTTATGATGTAAAATCCTCAAAAAATCTTGCTAATATAATAGAAGAGCATAAAGGGATTCCAATTATGTGTAGAACTGGTCATTCTTATATTAAAATGAAGATGAAAGAAACTAATGCTATTTTAGGAGGAGAAATGTCAGGTCATATCTTTTTTAAAGATAGATGGTATGGATTTGATGACGGAATATACGCTGGTCTTAGAATGATAGAGATAATTTCAAACAGTAAAAAATCTAGTAGTGATAAATTTGATGAACTACCAAAATCTTTTTCTACCCCGGAATTAAATATTCGTGTTAATAAAGATGGCTTTCAGCACGAATTTATGAAAAAATTCGCAAGCGATGCGCATATTAAAAATGCTTTAATCACAAAAATTGATGGAGTTAGAGCTGATTTTGAAAATGGGTGGGGCATATTAAGAGCCTCAAATACAACTCCTAATTTAGTTATGAGATTTGAAGCTAATTCAGAAGAAATTCTTCAAAGTATAAAAGATATTTTTATAAAAGAAATTCTTAAAATTGATCCGACATTAGAGATACCAAATGAAACAAGATGAAGCAAAACAAGTTATAAAAATACTAACAGAAGCACTTCCATATATACAAAAATTTTCTAAAAAGATTTGTGTGGTCAAGTATGGTGGTGCAGCTATGACTGAGAACACACTTAAAAATAGCTTTGCAAGAGATATTGCCCTAATGAAGCAAGTTGGTATAAATGTTGTTGTTGTTCACGGGGGTGGCCCGCAAATTGATAATGAATTAAATAAAGTCGGAATAAAAAGAAATTTTAAAGATGGAATTAGAATTACAGATAATAATACTATTAAAATTGTGTCAGAAACATTAACCAATTTAGTAAACAAAGAAATAGTTGGTCTAATAAATAAAAATGGAGGAAACTCGATAGGGATCGCTAAAGATAACAATAGTGTGATTAAAGCTAAGAAATATACTTCAAAAGACCAAGATTATGGTTATGTAGGTGAAATTGTAGATGTAGATTCAAATTATTTATACGATTTAATGAAATCAAATTATATACCTGTAATCGCACCTTTAGGATTTGACAGTGATAATAATATTTTTAATATAAATGCTGATTCTGCTGCTAGCGCAATAGCTTCACATTTATCTGCGGAAAAATTAATATTTTTAACCGATCAGTCAGGTGTTCTTGATGATAAAGAAGAATTGATATCGTCATTAAATTTTGAAGAAATTGAAAGCTTAATTAGCTCAAATATTATAACTGGGGGAATGCTCCCTAAAATAAAAGCTTGTCTAAATGCTTTAAACAATAGTGCAAAAGCAGCACATATTGTTGATGGAAGAATTCAACATTCTGTTTTGTTAGAAATATTTACAAATGAAGGAATAGGAACATTAGTTAGAAAATGACAAAATGTTTAATAATAGGTTCAGGCATTGTAGGATTAATAACAGCATACGAGCTAAGAAAATCAGGATGTAATGTAACAGTTATAGACAATAATAAAGCAGGACAAGCATCATCAAACGCTGCAGGAATACTATTTCCTTTAAGTCCATGGAAAAATCATAAAAATATGCAGGAACTATGTATTGAAGGACATAAAGCATATTGCTCATTTTTTAACAATCTTACAAAAAAAGAAAAAGAAGAATTTAAGTATGAAAGAAAAAAAATATTACTTTTTGGAAAAAATTTAGATCAAGCAAAAAGATGGTATAAAGACAAAGAAATTATTAAATCATCATATGTTAATAAAAAAATAAATTCCTTAGAGAATAATATTAAAGAACTACATGAAAATTATATAGAAATTCCAGATATTAATATCATTAGCCCGATTAATTTTTTATCTTTTCTAAAGAATATATTGTTAAAAAATAAAGGTAAATTTCATTAAAGACGAAATAGAAAATATAGAAGCATATTTAAAAAGAAATGAAAACAGAGAATATGATTATTTCATTATATCAGCTGGAGCGTGGAGCAATAAAATTTTAGGTAAAAAAAATTTAAATTTAAAGCCTATTAAAGGCCAATTATTACATATTGAAGTTAAGAAAAAATTAATTGATAATATTTTAATTTACAACGATTATTATATTTTTCAAAGAGAAAATAAAGAAATTATTGTTGGAAGTACAATAGAGGATGTTGGTTTTGATGAAGGAGTAACAAAATCAGCAAAAAATTATCTAGAAGAATCCTTGTCAGAATTATTTTTAGAAAAATTAGAGATCAACAGCTTGAAACAAACATATGGTTTTAGGCCTTATTCAGAAAAAGATAAGCCACATGTGTGCATAGATTCAAATAATAATAAAATAATATATAACTTTGGCCATTATAGATATGGTATTCTTACGGCAATACCATCTGCAAAAATAGTAAAAGAGTTTATTATTTAGTATTATCGAATTACTAAGTTGCTATATTAAAAGCTTTTAAGTTCTAAATAATATTTTAATTTAAAAAAAGTGTTATTTATGTCAAAATATGAAAAATTTTTTAAGGAGACGGTATGGATATTTTTAGAATAGTTGCGTTATCTTTGGGTATAATTATTTGTGTATTGACAGTTTACTTTGCAGTTATTGGAGCATAGATTTTCTAGTTTGAAACCATTAATTCTTTAGGTATTTTAAAAGTTATATTTTCTTCCACGCCTTCTGAGTTGACTACTTTTAAAGCACCAAAACCTTTCAATTTGCTTATTATGGATTCAACAAGAACTTCAGGCGCAGATGCCCCAGCAGTTAAGCCTATATTTTTTTTATTAGATAGCCATTTAACATCTAAATCATCTGCACAATCTAATAGATAAGCGGGAACACCTGCTCTTGTTGAAATTTCTTTCAATCTATTTGAATTTGAGCTATTTTCTGAGCCTACCACAAAAATTACATCGCACTTTTCGGTAAGTTTTTTTACTGCAGCTTGCCTATTAGTTGTTGCATAACATATATCACCTTTTGCTGGCTCTATAACATTATTATATTTATTTTTTATAGCATTAATTATATTGAGTGTATCATCTATAGATAAAGTAGTTTGGGTAACATATGCAATTTCGTTCTCAGCATTAAACTTTAAATTTTCTACATCATTTTCATCTTCTACTAAAACTATTTCAGAATTTAACGATGGTTTATATCTTCCGATTGTCCCCTCAACTTCTGGATGTCCTTTATGCCCAATTAAAATAGTATTAATTTTTTTCTTTGATAATCTTGCCACTTCCATGTGAACCTTTGTGACTAGTGGGCATGTCGCATTAAATACCTGAAGATTTCTTTCTTCGGATTGTTGAATAATTTTATCTGAAACACCATGAGCACTATATATTAAGATGGAATACTCTGGAATTATTTTTATATCTTCAATAAAAATTACACCTTTTTCTTTTAACTCATCAACAACATATTTATTATGAACAATTTCATGTTTGACATATATAGGTGCCCCAAAAATATCTAAAGCTCTATTTGTAATTTCAATAGCCCTATCTACACCAGCACAGAAACCTCTTGGATTTGCTAAAATAATATTCATCTTTACTGTGTTTTATTAAAAATCATACTATACAACAATAATATAACTCCTATTGAAATTGCAACATCAGCAAGATTAAATATTGGCCAGAAAAGCATGTTATAGTGAAATTCAATAAAATCAATAACATAGCCATAAATAATTCTATCATTAAGATTTCCAAGTGCCCCGCCTATAACAAAACTAAACGCAATATATGGTGATTTTTCATCGTAAATCATAATGAAACTAATAATCAAAATTACAATAAAACTAAATATTATAAAAAACCAGCGTTGCCAACCACCAGCTTCACTTAAGATACTAAAAGCTGCTCCATAATTAAATGCTAATGTTAAGTTTAAGAAATTATTTATTGATAGTGAATGGTTAATAATTAAATTATTTACAGCAAGGTTTTTTGTAAATAAATCAATAAAAAATGTCAAAATTATTATTGAAAAAATTATTATATTTTTTTTAAGCATTTATTCTTATTTCGCCTTCACCATATACATTTGAAATACATCTAAAGCAAATATTCTCATATTTTTTATCTTGGCCTACTGTTTTACATTTATGCCAACATCTCTCACATTTTTTATTTTTAGAATTTATAATTTCTATAGCTATTTCACTATTATTTATGGATATTATTTTAGACGAATTGTATTCATCAATATTTTTTAAGGATGAACTTGATGTTATAAAAATAAATTTTAATTCTTCACCAAGTGCATTCAATTTATTAAATAAATCTCTTGAGCAATATATTGTTATATCTGCGTCTAGAGAGGATCCTATTATGTTTTCTTTTCTTTTTTCTTCTAATGCTTTTGATACAACTTTTTTTACCTCTAGAATTTCATTCCAGTTATCATTAGTAATATTACATCTATCCAAACTATTTATATCTATATCAAGCCATGTATTGAAAAAAATAGAATCATCTTCATTTTTTGGAATATGCTGCCAAGCTTCTTCAGCAGTATGTGGACATATAGGCGCTATCCAGGTTAGAAGCATTTTTGTTAAAAAATACATAGATTGCTGCGCTGATGTTCTCTCTTTTGAATCTTTCTTACAAGTATATTGTCTATCTTTAATTACGTCTAAATAAAAAGATCCAAGTTCATTTACACAAAAACTGTGTATTACTTGAGTCATTAAATGAAAATTATATTGATCGTAATATTTTCGAATATCTTTTTGGGTTTCAACAGCTTTTTTAATAATCCATTTATCTAGTTCTACTTGTATGGAGTCATTAGAAAATTTTTGAGGATCATAATCTGAAATGTTTGAAAGCAAAAATCTTATTGTGTTTCTAATTTTTCTATATTTATCAGAAGTTCTATTTAATATTTCTTCCGAAACATTCATCTCTGATGAGCAGTCGGTTGAGGCAACCCAAAGCCTTAATATGTCCGATCCAAATCGATCTATAATTTTTTGTGGAGCTATTACATTACCTTTTGATTTAGACATTTTATTTCCTTTAGCATCTACAGTGAATCCGTGAGTCATCGCAGATTTGTATGGTACAGAGTCACTAATTGCCACAGAAGTTAAAATAGATGATTGAAACCAACCTCTGTGTTGATCAGATCCTTCTAAATAAAGATCTGCAGGGAATTCTAAATCATGTATTTTTTTGAGAACAGCTGCATGTGAAGACCCAGAGTCAAACCAAACGTCTAATGTATCTGTTACCTTCTCGTAATCTTCAGGATTATCTATTAAATCTTCAATTTTTAGGTCAAACCACTTTTCGATACCATGTTCTTCAACAAGCTTAACAACTCTAGAGAAAATTATGGAAGAGTTTGAGTGAGGCTCTCCAGTTTTTTTATTTATTAACATTGTTATTGGCACGCCCCATTTTCTTTGTCTAGAAATACACCAGTCTGGCCTGTCCGAAAGCATACCCTTAATCCTTGCTTCACCCCATGCTGGCATCCAGCTGACTTCAGGTAATTTACTTAGCGTTTTTTCTAATAAATTATTTTTGTGCATAGAAACAAACCATTGAGGTGTTGCTCTATAAATCAGAGGCGTTTTGGTTCGCCAGCAGTGAGGATACGAGTGTTTAAATTTATTTTCACTCAATAGTCTGTTTTCTCGCTTTAAAATTTCAATTATGTGATCGTCTAATTTATATACATGAATTCCGTTAAGTTCTTCGGGGATTCCTGAAAATACACCATTTCCTTGTATAGGATTAATTACCTCTAAATTAAATTTCTTACCTAATTCAAAATCCTCTATGCCATGTGCGGGCGCAATGTGAACACAGCCTGTCCCAGAGTCATCAGTAACATGATCACTTTCTATGATTTGTATCTTATTACTAATAAAAGGATGTTCAGCATTTATATTTATTAGCTGATCACCACTGCATATTCCTATTCTCCTTAATTTTAAATTTGCACGTTCTTCAAATTTTTCTAAGAGACTTTCTGCAATAATATAATTTTCTTTTTCGTTAGTCACCAAAACATAATTTAAGTCTTTTTTTACAGCAACAGATTTATTTGATGGAAGTGTCCACGGAGTTGTTGTCCAAATCACAATAAATGATTCTAAATTTATATTATTAATACCAAAAATTTTTTCTACATCTTTTGATGATGAAATTTTAAACTTTACATCTATGGCAGTTGATTCTTTTTCTTTATACTCAACTTCTGCTTCAGCTAAAGCAGACTGAATTGTCACGCACCAATTGACTGGCTTAAAACCTTTTTTTAGATGACCATTATTATAGATTTTTTCTAACGCTTTGATTGTTGATGCCTCAAATTCTTTATTTAAAGTTAAATATGGTTTATCCCAATCACCTATAATTCCTAATCTTATGAAATCTTTCTTTTGTCTTTCTACTTGTTTCATTGCGTATTCTCTACACAAATCTCTGAATTCTTTATCAGTTATATCTTCTTTTTTCTTTAATTTTTTTTCAACTTCAAGTTCTATTGGCAAACCATGGCAGTCCCAACCAGGAATAAATGGTGTATAAAATCCAGATAAAATTTTTGATCTTAAAATGATATCTTTAAGTATTTTATTTACAGCATGACCAATATGTATATCCCCATTTGCATAGGGCGGCCCATCGTGTAATATAAATTTCTTTGAATTTTCATTAGAGTTCAATAATTTTTTGTAAAGATTTTCATCTTTCCATTTTTTTTGAATTAATGGTTCTTTTGCCGGCAAGTTTCCTTTCATTGGAAAACCAGTTTTGGGTAAATTTAATGTATCTTTATAGTCACTCATGTTCTTTGAAATATTTTTTTGTCATTTGAATGTCATTTTTTATGTTTTTTTGTAGCTCTTGTATCTCCGCTAAATTTTTTTGTATCTCTAATTTTTGAAACAATGTCGAATTCTAATCTCTGGCCATATAAATCATCAGAAAAGTTGAATATATTTGCTTCAAAGATATACTCATTACCATTAAAAGTGGGTTTGTAGCCTATATTAGCTATACCATGATATTTATTTTTATTAATAATGGTAGTAACTGCATAAACGCCATTCAATAAAATATTTGGTTTTAAACTTATATTGGCAGTTGGAAATCCTATTTGTGAACCCCTTTTTTCTCCATGCATAATCTTACCAGAAATAGAGTATGGCCTGTTAAGCATTTTTGAAGATTTTAAGAAATCACCAGCGATGATATATTTTCTTATTGAGGAGCTTGATACTCTTTCACCCGCGTAGCTATGTTTGTTTTCAATGTCCAATTCGAAATAATCATTTTTAGAATAATGTTTTAGCGTGTCTATATTGCCTGTCTGGTTATGCCCAAATTTGAAATCCTCTCCAACAATTAATGACTTTATATTAAGATTTTTAATCATTAAATTTTCAACAAATTCTTTTGAGCTCATTGATATTAATTCTTTATTAAATCGCAAAATTATTAAATAATCTAAATCGAAATTTTTTAAAATACTTATCTTTTTATGAATTGATAGCAGTTCAAAATTTTTCTTGGTAAAAAAAATCTTAGGAAGCGGATTAAAAGTAATTATCGCACTTTTTGAGTTGGACGCTTTAGATTTTTGTATAACTTTGTTTATAATTTTTTGATGACCTAAGTGAACTCCATCAAAAGCTCCTATACTTGCTGTAATTGGGGCATTGAAATTAGTTTTTTTTATATCCCTAATAATTTTCATAATTTAAGTTCTTATATTTTTAGGTAGAATTTTTAATGTGTATAATAATATGAAATAGATAATCATCGCTAATAAAATAATAATTAATAATTTCCCAGCTCTCTCAAGAATTTCTAAGTTTTCCCAAGTATTTGCGTTCAGATCAAAATATAAAATAAATAATGCCATAACGATTGAAGAGGCAATTACTTTTATCAGAATAATTAAAATATTCTTATCTATTACTAATATTTTAGTTTTAGTGGCATTATTTAAAAGCAAGATAAAGTTTATGTATGCTGATATTGATGTTGCAAGAGCAAGACCGACATGGGCTCCCAAAAAATTAGAGCTTGTAAGATATAAAACGAAAATTATGTTCATAATAAAATTTGCAATTACTGCAATTACTGCAGCTCTTACAGGATAACTCGTATTTTTTCTAGAATAGTAATTTGTGACCAGAATTTTAGCTCCAATCATTCCTGGTAAACCAAAAGCAAAAGCTATAAGACTTAAACTTGTCATGCTAACATCGTTGGCAGAAAATTCTCTGTACTGTAAAAGTGTTATTAAAATGGGTTCGGCTAATAAAATTAACCCTATACATGTAGGAACAGATATTAAAACACTTAATTTTAAACCCCAATTTATTGTTGCATTGTAGGACTCATTATCAGAATTATTATAATACTCAGATAATTTTGGAAGTAATACTGTTGCAATTGATATTCCAAATAAAGCGAGTGGAAGTTCTATAAATCTGTCGGACATATATAGCCAACTTATGCTTCCAGTAATTAAAAAGGATGCAATTATAGTATCAAAAATTAAATTAACTTGAGTCACAGAAGATCCAAAAATAACAGGGATCATTAACTTTTTAATTTTTATTATCCCAGGATGTTTTTTATTAAAACTAATTTTAGGAAATAGACCCATTTTTATTAGAGGATACAATACGAAAATTAGTTGAAGAAGTCCTGCAAAAATCAAACCCCAAGCGAGCGCGTAAACTGGCTCATTAAATTTTGGAGAAAGAAATAACACACTTATTATTAATGAAATGTTAAGAATTGCTGGGGTAAAAGCAGGTATAGAAAACTTCTCAAAACTATTCAGTATGCTTGATGATACTGCAGTTAAGCATATAAAAAACATATAGGGGAATGTAATCCTAAGTAAGTTATATGAGAGTTCATATTGTCCAGATTCAGCGTACACAAAACCAGGGGCAATAAAATAAATTAAAATAGGGGTTATTGCCACACCGATAATTGAAATTACTAGTAATATTATTGCGAGATAGGTTATTGACGCATCAATAAATTCTTTAACATGCTTTCCTTCGTTATTATTTTTATAATCACTTAAAACAGGGACATATGCAGTTGATAAGCACCTTCACCAAATATTCTTCTAAAAAAATTTGGTATTCGAAAAGCAACAAAAAAAGCATCTAAAGCTCCATTTGAATTACTTATAAAAATAAAAATAGCTGCATCTCGAATATAACCAAATATTCTTGAAATCATCGTAAATATAGACACAACAGCCGTATTTTTAAAGAATCTTTGTTTTTTTGATAGAGACATTTTGTAATTATATATAATTTTTAACTTTCTTATTGACAAATTAGTAATAAAACCTCATATTGTCGTCTTTTAATAAATTAGGTGATAATTAATGGCAAATACTGCCCAAGCAAGAAAGAGAGCTAGACAATCTTTAGTTAGAAGAGGAAGAAACGTAGCCTTAAAGTCAAAGCTTAGAACTCATGTGAAAAATACTGTTAAAGCAATTGCTTCAGGCGACAAGTCTCTTGCAAGTGAAAATTATAAAGTAGCAGTTCCTGTAATTGATTCCAGTGTTTCAAAGGGAATTATCCACAAAAATAAAGCTGCAAGATATAAGAGTCGACTCAATAAACAGATAGCTAACTTAAGCTAAGATAAAATCATATTGTCAGTGTGAATAACTACTTCGCTGTCAAAAACACCAAATTCTTTTTTTATCTCAGAAGTTGATTTCCCAATAACTTTCTGTAATTGTTTTGAATCGTAGTTGGTTAAGCCTCTAGCAACTTCGGTATTATTCGTGGAACATATTATAAGCATATCGCCTTTTTCAAAGTTTCCCTCTATAGATTTAATTCCAATTGGTAGCAAACTTTTACCTGATTTTTTTATTACCTTTTTAGCTCCAGAATCAATATAAATTTTACCTTTAACTTTTGATGAATTTGCTATCCATTGTTTTTTTGAACCAACTGAGGAATCTTTATTAAAAATTACTGTTCCGATATCTTTTTCTTTATTGAAAATTTTCATAAGGATATTTTTTTTCGTTCCATTGCAAATAATAGTTTGTGTGTTTGATTTAGCAGCTTTTTTTGCAGCTGAGATTTTGGTTATCATTCCACCACGTCCAAGAGAACTATTACTAGGACCAGCGTATTTTTGGAGGTTTTTATTAGAAACACTTATTGACCTAATAAGCTCTGAATCTTTGTTTATTTTTGGATCGCATGTATATAATCCGTTTTGGTCTGTAAGCAAAACTAAAAGTTTTGCCTCGCTTAGATTTGCAACTAGAGAAGCTAATGTATCATTATCTCCAAATTTAATTTCATCTGTAGATATAGTATCGTTCTCATTAATTATTGGAATAGTATTATATTTAATTAGGTTTGATAAAGTGTTTCTTGCGTTTAGATATCTTTTCCTATTACTCAAATCTTCATGAGTTAGAAGCATTTGAGCTGTAAGAATGTCATATTTTTTAAAAGCAACCTCGTAGGCTTTAATAAGACCCATTTGACCAATTGCTGCCAAAGCTTGTAATTGGCTTGAAGAATTTGGCCTTTTTAATAATCCCAATCTATTCATTCCTTCAGCAATAGCCCCTGAAGAAACAATTATTACGTTAATGTTATTATTAATTATTTCGTTAATTTGAGAAGCCCAACTCCTAATATTTTTTATATTTAAGCCAGTATTGCTCTTTGTTATAAGTGAGCTTCCAATTTTTATTACCCAAGTTTCTTTCATAATAATTATTGTTTTAGATATATTTAATAAAATTCATCTCTATAGCTAAAATAATTAGGGATACAAATATAATCACCATAGCGTAAAGTACTAAACTTAGAATCTTCTGTTTGCTTTTTTAATTCTAATAATTCTTTCTTTAACTTATTCTCTAACTCTATAATATTTAAATTATTTATATTGTCTTTTATTTCTAAACTTTTATTGTCATGAAGAAATTCAGAGTAACTAGTATCTTTATTTTCAATTTTATTATTGATTCTATTATGATTTAGGGATTTACTATGTACTTTAATACTTTCATTGATATCAGATGCTTTTTTTTCAAGCATATTTATTGATAATATTAAACTCTCTATATCTTCAATTTTTTTATTCATCCTTCTAATTTTCTTTAACTAATAAAATACTAAATCTTAAGTTCTTTTAGTTCTTTTAATATATACTTTTTCAAATCTTCTATACCATGATTATTTACTGTTGAAGTAAAAAAAACTTTATCTTTATCATATTCTTTATATATCTTATCTGAAAGAATAGCTAGATGTTGATCAGATAGTAAGTCTATTTTATTAAATATTATATACTGGGTCTTTCTACTCAATTCTTTATCAAATTTAGCTAATTCATCATTAATCTCAGACAATTCTCTTGCAATTCCATCCTTTTGTACATTTTGTATATCAACAACATGTAGAAGAATATTTGTTCTTGAGAGGTGTTTAAGAAATTGTATTCCAAGGCCAATGCCATCTGCCGCACCCTCAATTAATCCCGGGATATCTGCAATTACGTAGCTTTCTCCATACCCAATGTCGACAACACCTAAAGATGGGTTGATCGTTGTAAATGGATAGTTAGCTACTTTAGGCTTAGCTCTGGTCATTGATCTCAAGAGAGATGACTTGCCAGCATTAGGTTTTCCAAGAAAACCTGCATCTGCAAGTAACTTTAGTTCTAATTTTAGGGAAAGTTCTTCTCCATCTGTTCCTTTCGTAGCTTTCCTTGGAGCTCTATTGGTTGAGGATTTGAATCTCAAGTTACCAAAGCCATGTTTGCCACCCTTTGCAACAAGCAGTTTCTCGCCATCATTAACCAGTTCGCTAATTAATACGCCATTTTCAGCATTGCAAACAATTGTCCCTAAAGGAACAAAAATATCTAGGTCATCGCCTTTGCGCCCGGTTTTATTTTTACTCATCCCATTTTCACCATTTTGTGATTGGAATTTTTTTTGCGTGCGAAAATCAGCCAACGTATTTAAACTTTTTGTTCCTCTTAAATAGATGTCACCACCGTCTCCTCCGTCCCCACCATCAGGGCCACCGAATTCGATGTATTTCTCTCTCCTGAAACTTGCAATTCCATTACCGCCTTTTCCAGCTTTAATATCAATTTGTACTTCATCAACAAATTTCATATATGTCACTCTTTTTTAATTTTTTTCAATGTAGGAATTATTATACGATAATCGTATAAGATTAAATTTTTTAATAAAATATAATTTTAGTAAATAACTTATTTATGCGGGTATTATACTTACGATTTTTTTGCTTTTAGGACCTTTAATAGAAAACTTAACATGGCCAGCTGATTTAGCAAATAGAGTGTGGTCTTTACCGCAGCCAACGTTTTCTCCGGGGTGAATTTTCGTACCACGCTGCCTAATAATAATATTTCCAGCCTTTACTAACTCGCCTCCGTATTTTTTGACTCCAAGTCTTTTGGACTCTGAGTCTCTACCGTTTCTAGTGCTACCACCTGCTTTTTTATGAGCCATGTTTAACCCTCAGCTATATTTGTTATTTCTACTTGCGTAAAGCTCTGTCTATGACCAGCTTGCTTTTTGTAATGCTTTCTTCTATGAAATTTTATAATACTTACTTTTTTATCTCTACCTTGAGATTTTACAATTCCTTCAATTTTACTTTTTTCTAAAAATGGTTTTCCGATGCTTACTTTTCCATTATTAGAAATTAAAAGAATTTTATCAAAAAGAACTGTATCCCCTTCGTTTTGGTCTAATTTCTCTACTTGAATGGTATCACCTTCAGAAACTCTATATTGTTTTCCTCCAGTGCTTATAACAGCGTACATTTCTTCTCTCTTTTAAAATTTCATATTAGGCTGTGTATTCTACATATAAGCAAAATATAGGTCAATGTATTGTTAAGAATATAGTGATATTTTGGTACAATTCATAAATTATATAGGATTTTGCAATGATTTGAGGCATTTTCATGGATTACAATACTATCAACAACAGTATGCAAAAAGAGATTTTAGAAATAAAATCTTATATTGAGAAGTATTTAGAATCAGATATTGATTTAATAGAAAAAGTATCAAAATATATTGTTGATGCCCCGTCAAAAAGATTACGCCCAATATTGGTTGCTATCATTGGAAAAGCCTTAAATTTGGAAAAAGAAAAGTCATATAAATTAGCTGTAGTTATTGAATTTATTCATACAGCAACGTTTTTGCTTGATGATGTAGTAGATTTATCCGGTAAAAGAAGAGGAAAAGATACAGTTAATAAAGTATGGGGAAATGAAGCAAGTGTGTTGGTAGGCGATTTTCTTTATTCTAGGTCTTTTGAAATTATGGTGGAATTAAAAGATATGGAAATAATGCAGATTTTAGCTCATGCCACAAATACTATTGCAAAAGGCGAAGTTTTACAGCTTATGTGCGTTGATCAAGTAGAAACAAATATAGATGAATATTTAAGAGTTATACAGTATAAAACAGCAACTTTATTTGAAGCATTATGTGAATGCACAGCAGTACTTGCTAAATGTGATGATGATGTAAGAACAAATTTAGCAATGTACGGAAGAAATATAGGCCTAGCATTCCAAATCTCAGATGATGTTTTAGATTACACCGCTGAGTCTGATGAACAAATTGGCAAAAATATAGGTGATGATTTGAGTGGAGGAAAAATAACATTACCATTTATATATGCCTTTCAGAATTGTTCAAATGAAAAAAAAGAAATCCTAAGAAATATAATATTAAATAGAAAAATAGAAGATTTTATGATCTTAAGAGATATAATTTTTGAAACAAATTCTATAAAACTTACTCAAGATAAGGCAAAAGAATATGTTGAGTTGGCAAAAAATAATTTAAAAGTAGTAAAAGACACAGAAGTTGGAAAACTACTAAATTTTTTAGCAGAATTTGCTTTAAAAAGACAAAAATAAATTCTTAATTATTTCTTTTCAGCTTCTTCAGCAGCAGGTTCTTCAGCAGCAGCAGGTTCTTCAGCAGCAGGCGCAGCATCTTCAGCAGCAGGTTCTTCAGCAGCATCTTCAGCAGCAGGTTCTTCAGCAGCAGGCGCAGCATCTTCAGCAGCAGGTTCTTCAGCAGCAGGCGCAGCATCTTCAGCAGCAGGTTCTTCAGCAGCAGGCGCAGCATCTTCAGCAGCAGCTTCTTCAGGTTTTTTTCTTGGAGATAACTTTATAAGTTTTTCCTCCAACAAAATTTCTACTTTTTCTTTATCAGACAAATACTTTTTTTCTTTATTTTTTACAGCGTATCTGCCTGATTTTTTTTTATAAATTGTATAGTTATCTGTCTTTTTAATTAATTCCATCAATATTTTCCTTAAAATAATGCTTTGTTCTATTTGCATAGTTCACAAGCAGTAACATTATGGGCACCTCTACGAGAACTCCTACAACAGTTGCCAGTGCTGCCCCAGAGTCTAATCCAAATAGACTTATTGCTACAGCTACCGCTAATTCAAAAAAATTTGATGTTCCAATTAGGGCTGCTGGAGCTGCTACATTATAAGGAATTGATAGTTTAAATGCTAGAAAATAAGTAATTACAAAAATACCAATAGTTTGAATTATTAGTGGGATAGATATTAATACGATCACAAAAGGTTTGTCGTTAATCTTGTCTGCCTGCAGGCCAAATAAAATAATTACTGTAACTAGTAATCCCATGATAGAAAATGGTTTTAAGTTTTCAGTAAGTTTATTTATTTTATCTTTTTGATTATCCAAAAAAATATACCTAGTTATCATTGCTATAAACAAGGGAATAATAATATACAAAACAACAGAACCAATTAATGTATCCCAAGGAATTGTTATACCAGTGATGCCTAGAAGTAATTTTGTAATTATTGGAAAGGCTAGAATTAAGATTAAGTCGTTAATTGAAACCTGAAGCAAAGTATAGTTGGCATTTCCATTCACAAGTTTTGACCAGATGAAAACCATGGCGGTACAAGGGGCAACACCCAACAAAATCATTCCTGCAATATAACTGTTTGCATCTTCAATCGTTACATAGTCATTAAAGATATAATGAAAAAATAAGATACTTATGCCAGCCATACTAAAAGGCTTAATAATCCAATTCATAAATATTGTTAAGTAAAGTCCATTTGGGTTTCCCCAAACTTTCTTTATGCATTTAAAATCAATGCTAAGCATCATTGGGTAAATCATAATCCAAATTAGTACAGCTATAACTAAATTAATATTTGCATAATTTAGATTAGCAATATTTATAAAAGTTGTATTAAAGTTATTGCCAAGAAATAACCCTAATATTATTGATAAGCCCACCCAAACACTAAGATATTTTTCGAAAATTTGCATACTGATAAGATTCCTATTTTTTTATTATACATAGAAAACGGGGTGAATGATCACCCCGTAAACTTAACAATTAAAATTTTGTATTTATTTTAATTTTGATGGTGAAATATCACCAACAATTAATGACAAATCTAAAACTTTAGGATTTAATTTAGCTCTTTCAGAATCAGGCATAGAGATTAAACCTTTTTCACCTAAATAACCGTCCTCTCCAGAAGCGGAGTCACTTAAAAATTCCTCAACGTACTCTAGCATTCCAGGAATAACTCCAACGTGAGCATTTTTAATATAGAAAAATAATGGTCTTGAAATTGGATATTTTCCAGATGCAATATTTTCAAACTCTGGCTCGATACCATTTATGATTGCTCCTTGAACTTTATCAGCATTTTGATCTAAAAAACTAAAGCCAAAAATAGCTAGTGCGTTTGGATTTGATACTAATTTTTGTACCATAAGATTATCGTTTTCTCCAGCTTCGATAAAAGGCCCATCCTCTCTTGTGGTATGACATTTGGCTTTATACTCTTGCTTATTTTTTTTCTTTAATGCTTTAATCCATTTAATTTTTTTACAACCACCTTTCTCTAGCGCTAGTTCTGAGAACGCATCTCTAGTACCCGAAGTAGGTGGCGGTCCTAGAACTTCAATCTTAATAGCCGGAAGATCAGGATTTACATCTTTCCAGGTTTTATTTGGATTTGAAATAAATGTTTCAGAACCATCTGGATTAGGTATGTCTTTTGCTAATGCCAAATATAGATCCATAGTACTAATTGAGAATTTTTTTGCAGACTTTGAGTTGGCTACTACAATACCATCATAACCAACTTTGACTTCAGTAATATCTCCAACTCCATTTTTATTACAATTTTTTATTTCGCTTTTCTTAATAGCCCTAGAAGCATTTGTAAAATCTGGATGTTGCGTCCCGACCCCTGCACAAAAAAGTTTCAATCCACCACCCGAACCGGTAGATTCAATTTTTGGGGTTTTATGGTCAGTGGTTTTACCAAACTTTTCAGCTACCACAATAGCAAATGGATAAACTGTAGAAGAGCCTACAATATTAATTTGATCTCTTGCAATCGCTGTTTGAGGTAAAACAGTTAAAAGTATAGTAATTCCTAAAATTTTTTTTATCATCTCTTAAGTCTCCGTAAAAGTTTCATTGTGCGGGTAGAAATATCTCATAGTAATGTTACAAATTTATTAAGAAAAGAATTTGTCATAAAACTTTAACAAAATATTAAGATTGCCGTAACATTTAGTAATTATTATCTCTTACGTAAACTAATTATGAATGAAAGTAATTAGATATTTTAATACATTAAATAACTTTAATTTAGGAGATAAAAGATGAGATCAAAATTTTTACCATCAATTATAGTAATGATGGCATTTTTAATCCAACCTGCATATTCTGTAACCGATGCAGAATTTAATGAAATGAAAGAGCAGCTACAAAATGCTTTAATGAAAATTCAAGCACTTGAGCAAAATCAAAATAAAAAAAGTTCTGGTGAAAAAAGCAATGTTGTGAAAACAAAATCAAAATCAGGTTTAACTATCGATACATCTGGTGGTGGTATCAAAATTAAATCAGGTGACCAAAAATTTTCAATTGGTGGACGTTTAATGATGGACTACGATTCTATGGATTCTGGGCATCAAACTGAAAATAAATCTTTTTCAGATATGGAATGGAGAAGAACCAGAATTAATATTAAAGGTTCCGTTAATAAGCATTGGTCTTATAAAGCAACGTATGATTTTAATTCTGAAAAAGACTCAGCTAATTTAGATGAAGGTTATATCAAGTACGATACTAAAAAAGGGTTTTTTATCACTGCTGGTAAAACTAAAGCAGACATGATGCTGGAACAAAGAACCTCATCAAAATGGATCTCAACAATTGAAAGAGTTCTTTTAAATGCGATTAATGAAAAAGTTAACTACTTAGTTGGTAAACCAGGATACGGTGCTGGTGTAAAATTAGGTTTTTATAATAAAGAAAATCGTTTATCAGGTGCATTTTCAGTATTTGACGCTTACAAAAACGATACAGATGATGATAACGATATGATTTGGCATACAACTGCTAGATTAAATTACTCGCCAAAATTAGGTAAAAATAATTTTGCTCACGTAGGTGTATCATATGGTATGGCTGATTATAAAGGTGAGACATCAAAAGCATCCCTACAACTTGGTATTCACCAAGGTGATAAAACAACTTTGGCAGATGCATCAGCTGGTGATATTACTAACTTAGGTGTGGAATTAGCATATGTTACTGGACCAATGTCTTTTCAAGCTGAATACTTTGATAACGAAACCGAACTAGAAGATGGTTCTAAAGGTTTTGAGTGGGATGGTTTTTATGTTCAAGGTTCATATGTATTAACTGGTGAAACAAGAGGCTATAAATGGAAAGGTGCTAAGTTTGATAAAATCAAACCTTCAGGAAAGTATGGTGCTGTTGAACTAGTTTTACGTTACGAAGACATTTCAATTGATGATGCTGATGAAGGAACAGTTGCAGCAAACGAAGTTGATGTTGATAGAACTGTTATCGGTTTAAACTGGTATGCAACTAAAACAGTCAAATTCATGGCGAATTACTCATCAGTTAGTTTAGATAATGAAGTGAACCCAGGTGGGACAACTGAAGATCTAGATAGTTTCCAACTTAGAGCTCAATACGCGTTTTAATCATTAATCTCCTAATGATCTAAAAACCACTATTCAGGGATGAATGGTGGTTTTTTTGTAAGCAAATAAACAAGATAACGGATATAATAAAAAAAAATACCACTGTGGCTAGCAGTGGTATTTATATAAGTAGTACAAATAATAATTATAAGACTTATTTTTTATTAAAGATTATTAGGAGGATTTTTAAATCTTTAATGCGTGTAATTTAAACAATATTTGTTACATAAAAATTAAAAAAATATTAAGAAATGATGAACTTTAATGACTTAATCTTTAAAAATCTTTGCGTAGTTTCAGCACCTTCGGGCGCAGGTAAAACTAGCTTAATCAAAAAAATATCTTCACATCAGAATATATCAGTCAGTATTTCAGAGACTACAAGAAATCCAAGGAAAGGGGAAGTGGATGGAGTTGACTACATATTTGTAAAAAAAAGCGATTTTGAATCAAAAATTAAGAATGATCAATACATAGAATATGCTCAGGTGCATAGTAATTATTACGGAACAGTTTTAGATTCTGTTGTGCGGTTATTACAAAAAAATATAATAGTTATCCTTGAAATAGACTATCAAGGAGCGGAAATCGTTAAAAAGCAATTTCCTCAATCAAGAAATATATTTGTTTTACCTCCATCATTGAATGAACTTGAAAAAAGACTAAGAGAAAGGGGTACTGATGAAGAAGGGGTAATTTTGGAAAGAATGAAAAATGCAAGAATTGAACTTAGTAAAGCCAAAAACTATGACTATATATTAGAAAATGATGATTTCGAGCTCGCTGAAAAAAAATTATTAACGTATGTGCTCGATGTTAATATGAATATAGATGAGAAAGAAAGGAAAGAACCTTTGATAGATAAGGATTTTTAAAGTATTATAAAATGATAATATTAACAGAACGTAGGTAACACAGATGGCTAGAATTACAGTAGAAGATTGTTTAGAAAAGGTAACCAATAGGTTCCATTTGGTTAGAGTAGCAAGCAAAAGAGCTAGACAAATTATGAACGGCAAAGAGCCAACCTTAGAGTGGGATAATGACAAAGCTACTGTTTTAGCATTAAGAGAAATAGCAGCAGGAAATATTACTGAAGAAATGTTAGACGAGAAACCAATTATTGAGGAAGAAGAAGGTTTATTTGATCAGAAAGAAATAGATGCTGAAATTGGAGCTCTACTAAGTGCTGATAGTCCTGAAGTTGACACTGATGACTCGGAATCTGATAGTAACGAACTAGAAGCAAAGGTTGATGATACTGCAATTATTTCTGAAAATTTTGAGCAAGAAGAGTCTGAAGCTGCTACAGAAGAAACACCTGTATCAGAAGAGGATACAATATAATTAAAGGGTAGATATATGATATGGCTGAGACTTCAAATTTAAAAAAAAATAATTTGAATCAGCAAAGTTCGTCTAACCCCGCGCTAAACAGTTTAATAAAAAAATCTAAGTTATACCTTCCCACAAATAAAATTCTTTTAATTAGAGAAGCATATGACTTTAGTAATGCAAGTCACTTGGGCCAGCTTCGAAAAAGCGGCGAACCATATATAAATCACCCGCTATCTGTCGCATCAATTCTTGCAGATATGAAAATGGATGCTGTGAGCATAGTGGCTGCAATTTTGCATGATGTTGTTGAAGATACAAAAATAGCAAAAGAAGACATCGAAATTAAATTTGGTTTAGAGATAGCCAAAATAGTAGATGGTGTAAGCAAAATTGATAAAAATATAAAATTCTTATCTAGAGACGAGGCGCAGGCAGAGAACTTCAGTAAAATGATGTTAGCAATGTCAGATGATTTGAGAGTTATTTTAGTTAAGTTGGCTGACAGGTTACATAACATGAGAACTCTGGATTGTTTATCAAAACAAAAAAAGATTCGGATTGCTAAAGAGACACTTGAAATTTATGTTCCAATTGCTTTAAGGCTCGGAATGAATAAACTTCGACTTGAGTTAGAAGAAATTTCATTTAGGACCCTTAATCCATATCGATATAATGTAATTGTTAAGGCTGTTGAAAATCATAGAGGAAACAAAATAAAGTTCTTAGATGATATTAAAGAAAAAATCCAAGAAAGGCTTGGCGACTTAAGCATTGATACGGAAATTTTTGCGCGACAAAAGAATCCATATAGTATCTATAAGAAAATGAGAAAAAAGAAGCTAGGTTTCAACGCTGTTTATGATATTTATGGACTAAGAGTGGTTACTTCAAAAATTGATGATTGTTATCGAGTTTTTGGAGCTTGTCATAACTTATTTAAGCCGGTACCAGGTAAATTTAAAGACTACATTGCTATTCCAAAGTCAAATGGGTATCAAGCATTACATACAGTATTGTTTGGGCCAAATGCTATACCAATAGAGGTTCAAATTAGGACTAAAGAAATGGACCAATTTGCTGAATCTGGCATAGCTTCTCATTGGCAATATAAGACTGGTGGACATTCATCTGCACAAGCTTATGCAAGAGATTGGCTCCAAAAAATCATCGAAATGAAGCAAAATACGTCGAATTCCATAGATCTTTTAGAAAACATAAAAATCGATTTATTTCCTGATGAAATTTATATATTTACTCCAAAGGGCCAAATTAAAGAATTACCATACAAGAGCACCATTATAGATTTCGCTTATTCTGTACATACAGATGTTGGAAACAAGTGCACGGCAGCAAAAATAAATGATTTAGATGTTCCATTAAGCACTACTCTATCATCTGGTCAAACAGTAGAAATAATTACAAGTGCTTTGGGAAAACCTAACCCATCGTGGCTTGAATTTGTAGTAACAGCAAAAGCAAGAGCAAATATAAAGAACTATTTAAAAAACATGCAAACTGAACAAGCATCTGATTTAGGTCTTAGAATATTGGACAAAGCATTAAATGATTATGGTACCTCATTTACTGAAATACCTTACGAATCTATAAGAAGATTACTAACTGAATATAATTTAAAAGATGAGAAAACATTGTTTATTGAAATAGGTCTGGGAAATATAATACCTCATTTAGCAGCTCAAAATTTGGCTAATAAAAAAAGCTTTGTTAAACAAAAGTACGATAGCTTCGTTTCTAAAATCCTTGGATCGAGAGCAAATGAGCTCATAGCCATAAAAGGAACAGAAGGCTTGGTTTTAAATTATGCAAAATGTTGCAGACCAATTCCAGGCGACGATATTGTTGGCGTTACTTCATCTGGTAATGGATTCGTAGTTCATAGATCTGTTTGTCATAATATTAAAAAATTAAGGTCAAATAGAATTTTTATTGAATGGTCTGATGAGGTAAGAGGAGAGTTTCAATCACAAATAAGAGTATTTTCAGAAAAGCAAAGAGGAGTATTAGCAAACGTTGCTGGTGTAATTTCTCGTCTTTCATGTAACATAGAAAATGTTAAATTTGATGAAGTGCAAAATCCGTACGCATCTTTTGTTTTTACAATTGATGTTAAGAATAGAAAACATTTGGCAGATTTAATTAAAGAATTAAAAAAAGTAAAAAATATAACAAAAGTTATGAGGACGATAGGATAATGAGTAAAGAATATATTCACACAGAAAAAGCTCCATCAGCTATTGGCGCATATTCTCAAGCTGTTAAACATGATGGAATTGTATATTTATCTGGACAAATACCACTAGATCCAAAAAAGATGGTTCTTGTCTCTGACAATATAGATGACCAAATAGAGAAAGTATTTGAAAATTTGCAGCATGTTCTATTAGAGTCTAAATCCTCTTTAAATGAAATATTGAAGTTAAACATATATTTAACTGATCTTGGAAACTTCTCAAAAGTTAATGAGCATATGGAAAAGATATTTAAAAAACCTTTCCCAGCAAGAGCCGCGATTGGAATAAATGAACTTCCTAAAGGTGCATTAATCGAAATTGATGCAATTGCGAAAGTAATATAAATTTTATGAACGAAGACCTTTTAGATCTTAAAGGTATTGGCGAAAAGGGGCTCATAAAGCTAAATAAAATTGGTATTAGGAGTATCGAAGATCTCTTGTTTCACCTGCCTATTAGATATCAAGATAAAACAAAGCTAACAAAAATTTCTGATTTGGAACCTGGTAAGAAGTATTTTATTGAGGGTAAAGTTGAAAAGTCTAATATAATTTTTTTTAAAAAAAGAATGTTTTTAGTAAGACTATCAGACTCATCTGGTTTCATTCAATTAAGATTTTTCTATTTTAATAAAAGCCAGATGA
Organism: Thiothrix sp.; assembly: GCA_038141665.1. Lineage (GTDB taxonomy): Bacteria > Pseudomonadota > Gammaproteobacteria > Poriferisulfidales. Next base: position 666,937 of record JAYQIN010000002.1, on the reverse strand, counting down.
AAAATTTCTCTGAGGGAAAGACAGTTCGATGTTATGGTGAATTAAGATTAGCAAATAAAGTTAAAGAAATGATTCATCCAGAATGTGAGTTTATCGATCAAAATAATATTAAAAAATTAGAAGAAAATCTTACTCCAGTTTATCCAATCACCGAAGGCCTTCAGCAGCATAGAATTAGAAATTTCATAAAACAGTCACTTGAAATGTTAAAATCAGAAAAAATATTTTTCCCAGAAATTTTTCCAAAAAAAATTCTAGAAAAATATAAACTAGTAGATATTAATACTGCGTTATTGAACATTCATTGCCCACATAAAAATGAAAGTCATGATGAATTAATAAATTCTGAAAACATTAACAAGAGAAGATTAATCTTTGAAGAGTTATTAGCTCATCAGTTAATTTTTAAAAGAATAAAAGCTTTAAATAAGAGGCTTATCTCATTTAAATTGGATGATAATAAAAAACCGATTGAAAAGCTTATAAAAAAACTCCCCTTTGAGCCAACAGGAGCACAGTTGAATGTAATCAAAGAAATTATTTCTGATATGCAAAAAAGAACACCAATGATGAGGCTTGTTCAGGGAGATGTTGGTTGCGGAAAGACATTAGTTGCATTATTTGCTGCGTTACATGCAATTAGTAATGGTTATCAAGTTGCTTTTATGGCACCCACAGAAATTCTTTCAGAGCAGCACTACCAAAGCATAAAATTGATGCTTGAAGATTTTAATATAAATATTTCTATTTTATATAGTGGAATCAAGGCTAAAGAAAAAGAAGTTATCCTTGAAGATATTAAATTAGGTAATACAGACTTAATTATTGGAACTCATGCGCTTATTCAAAATCAAGTTCATTTTGCAAATTTAGCTTTAGTAATTATCGATGAGCAGCATAAATTTGGTGTGCATCAAAGAATGACACTTACAACTAAGGGAAAAAAATACGATACTTTTCCACATCAATTAATATTAACAGCAACACCTATTCCTAGAACTTTAGCAATGAGCTTGTATGGTAATTTGGAATATTCTGTAATAAACGAAATGCCAAAAGGAAGACAAGATATTGATACTATAGCCTTACCTGAAGATAGAAGAAATGAGGTTTTAAAGAAAATTAGTTCAAAGTGTAAAGATGGTAGTCAAGTGTATTGGGTTTGTCCGTTAATTAATGAATCTGAAGTCCTAGAGTGTAAGGCTGCAATAAATACTTACGAAGAATTAAAAATTAAACTGCAAGACATTAAAATTGGATTAATCCATGGCAAAATGAAAATGACAGAAAAAGAAGGAGTGATGAGTGATTTTCGAAGAAAGAAAATTGATCTTCTTGTTTCAACTACAATTATTGAAGTAGGGCTAGATGTTCCTAATGCTACAGTAATGATAATAGAAAATTCAGAAAGAATGGGTTTATCTCAACTCCATCAGTTGCGAGGCCGTGTTGGTAGAGGTGATAAAAAAAGTTCTTGTATATTGATATATAAATCAGGTTTAAGTGAAACAGCAAGAAGAAGAATTAATATTCTAAGAAAAAGTGGTAATGGTTTTGATATTGCACGTGAGGATCTTGATTTGAGAGGACCTGGAGAGATACTTGGGAAGAAACAAAAGGGAGATATAAATTTTAAAATAGCAAATATCACAAGGGATTATAAATTTATTGAAGATACAAAAGATTGTGTAAATGAAATTTCAAGTAAAGCTTCTGAGAAGCTAGCAAGAAGGTGGATAACTGAAGAGATAGAAATCGGCAAAGCATAGAATTTTAAGTAATTGTTTTAAGCATAGCCTCATTTGTGGGATTCAATGAAACCAATATTTCATTTTTTGGGAAATCAGCTTTAATTTTGTTTGCTATTTTTTCATTTCCAGAAATAAAAACGATATTTTTTAGGTCAGAAACTTCTTGGATATCTACTATTTTCTTAAAATAATTTAATATATCAACGCTGGTAATACAAATATGAGTAATATCTTTTACTAAATCGTTTAAATTTAAACTCAATTTTTCAGGAAAGTTTCTACTGTAAACATTTATGTCTTCATATAAATAATTATCCTGTGATAAGTGGTCTTGCAAATATTTTCTGCCCCCTAACCCTTTAATAATAACAATTTTTTTATTTCTTATATTATTGTTTTTGATTTCTTTGAGAAGACCCTCGCTTGTAAATTCTGATTTAGGGCAAATATCGACTTTAATTCCAAAATTACAAAGTAATTCTTTTGTTGATTTTCCTATAGCTGCAATTTTTTTTTCATTCAAATCAGAAATTTTCAAATTTTCTATTAGTGCAGTAACAGAATTCTGACTTGTAAAAATAATAAAATCAGCATTTTTTATATTATCTATGTATTTTTTTTCAGGTTTTATTTTTTTAATACAGATAACTGGAAAAACAGTATTTTTAATATTCAAGTTATTTAAAATATTTGAAAATTTTTTAGACTGATCTATTTGTCGTGTTATTAATACATGCATATTTATAATAATTCTCTTGCACCTTTGCTTTCTAAACCAGCGGCACATTCAAATCCTACTTTTTCGTAATTCTCAATCAAACCTTTTTCTTGATAATAAATTGTTTTCTTACCATCTAGCGAGCCAATCATAGATGATATTTCTATTATATTGTCCTGGATAATTGCATTCGCTGCTATGGGAGTACTACAACTTGCTTCGAAAAATTTACTTATTTGTCTTTCAGCATTTACACATAAACTTGTTTCTTTATGATTTAATTTGTATATTAAATCATTAATTTGTTTATTATTTTTTTTTGTTTCAATTCCAATAGCACCTTGACCTATTGCAGGTATCCATTTTTTAATTCCCATGTATGAGGAAATTTTCTCTTCTAAGCCGAGTCTTTTGATTCCGGCTGCTGCTAGTATTATTCCATCAACCTCTCCATTTATAACTTTTTTAATTCTAGTATCAACATTTCCTCTCATGTCTGAAATTTTTATATTAGGATAATGATATTTTAAATTGCATATCCTTCTAACACTTGAAGTTCCAACATAATCATTGATGGTGAAATCTGATAAATTACTATACTTTTTAGATATAAGAACATCTCTAGCATCTTCTCTCTCCAAAATAGCGCTTATTGTTAAATCATTATGAAGAGTTGCAGGCATGTCTTTCATAGAATGAACTGCTATATCACATACATTGTTTAATAAAGATTGTTCTAGTTCTTTGAGAAATAGTGATTTCCCCCCAATGTCATAAAGGGGCTTGTCTAGAATCTTATCACCTTCCGTTGTAATTTTTACTAATTCAATAGTAAGAGAACTATCAATCTTTTTAAGTAATTCGCTAACTTTTTTAGCTTGCCATAGCGCCAATGGGCTTTTTCTAGTGGCAATTTTGATTATTTTTGGCATTAAACTTTCGTTCATATAGTCAACTTAATGTTATACTGTTTGCAATTATATTAGATGATATTTCACAATGGCAAAGAATACAAAAAAACCTTGGCAAGGAAGATTTAAAGGGCAAACAAATAAGTTTGTTGAAGACTTCACATCTTCTATTAATGTAGATTATAGACTTGCAGGCTATGACATATTGGGATCTGAAGCCCATTCAAGAATGCTAAATTCAATCGGCATATTAACAAATAGTGAGTTAAAAAAAGTTCTTGCAGCCTTAAAAAAGGTTTCCAAAAAAATATCGGACGGAAAAATGTCCCATAAAAATTCTTTGGAAGATATTCATATGCACATAGAAAACGAATTGATATCACTCATTGGGGAAACTGCAAAAAAAATTCATACAGGCAGATCTAGAAATGACCAAGTTGCAACTGATATGAGAATGTACGTTAGGGACGAAATCTTAACCGTCCTTGATAGCATTAATATTTTGCAAAAAACTCTTATTAAATTAGCTGAAAAATATTCTAAAAACATTATTCCTGGATTTACACATTTGCAGGTGGCTCAGCCAGTAACTTTTGGTTTTATAATGATGGCATGGTTTTTTATGTTGGAAAGGGACAAAGAGAGATTTACAATGAGTTTTCCTAGTGTAAATTTGTGCCCATTAGGTGCAGGAGCTCTTTCAGGATCATCACATAAGCTTAACAGAAAATTTGTCGCTGATTTCTTAATGTTTGACGGAATTACTGATAACGCTTTAGACAGTGTTAGTGATAGAGATTTTATAGTTGAATTCATTAGTAATTCATCTTTATTAATGTCTCATTTATCAAGATTCTCCGAAGAAATTATAATTTGGAATTCTACTATGTACGACTTTGTTCATTTAGATGATAAAGTCTGTACTGGGTCGTCAATAATGCCGCAAAAGAAAAACCCAGATGTTTTGGAATTAATTAGAGGTAAAACCGGTTCAGTTTATGGTCAATTAGTTAATATCTTGACAATAATGAAGGCTCAGCCATTTGCCTATAATAGAGATAACCAGGAGGATAAACCTGCATTATTTGATTGTGGAGACACTGTGATTAAGTGTTTAGAGGCTATGAACATATGCCTTGAGAACTTAAAATTAAATACAAATGTAGCAAAAAACTCTGCAAAAAAAGGTTATTCGACCGCAACAGATTTTGCAGACTATCTTGTAAGAAAAGATGTTCCATTTAGAGATGCACATGAAATTGTTGGAAAAACAGTATCATATGCAATAAGTAAAAAATTAGACCTTGATGAGCTTTCAATAAAAGAGTTTAAGTCGATATGCAAATCTGTTGAAGATGATATTTATAATTTTCTAAATATAGAGGGTTCAGTAGAGAGTAAAAAAACTCCTGGGGGCACCTCAGAAAAAGAAGTATTGAAACAAATTAAAAAAGCTAAGAAGCTTATTAATGAATATGAAAAGAATTAATAATTTTTTATATATAATATTTTTTACTATGTTTTTAATATCAATTAAAGGTTGTGGCCAAACTGGAGATTTATATTTACCAGAAGAAGCAAATAGCTTATTTCAAAATTATGAACACAGATCATAAAAACAAAAATTTTAGTATTGACGGTATATCAGTCGACGATCTCGCCAAAGATTTTGGGACACCGTGTTTTGTGTACTCTGAATCTTCTATTTCAAAAAATTTTAATGAAATAAGAGATGTTTTTAATACCGATAAAAAAAAGGTTTATTACTCTGTTAAAGCAAATTCAAATTTAACAATTTTAAAATTGTTGAAGAATTTGGGATCGGGTTTTGATATTGTCTCTATGGGTGAACTTGAAAGGGTTATGAAAATTGGTGTTAATCCAAAAAATATAGTTTATTCAGGTGTTGGAAAATCTGAAGAAGATATAAGAAAGTCAATTGAGCTTGGAATATACTGTTTGAATGTAGAGTCATTTGCCGAACTGGAAAGAATACAAAAAATAGCAGAAGAACTCAAAGTTAATGCCCCTGTTGCAATTAGAGTAAATCCTAACATTGACTCTGGTTCTCATGAATATATCTCCACAGGATTAGAGTCAACAAAATTTGGTATAAATTTAACAAATATGATGGAAGCTTTTATTTATGCCGATAAACAAAAATATATTAATTTAATAGGAATTGATTATCACATTGGTTCTCAGATAGAAACACTTGAGCCTTTTATAAAAGCAATAAACTCAGTGGCAGAAATTTTGAAAAAGCTTGAGAAGAAGAATATCAATTTAGAGTTAATTGATATGGGTGGAGGACTGGGTATTGATTATGATGGAAATAAAGTCCCGTCGATGAAAGAATTTGGTACTGCTATTAATAATTCTATAAAAGATAATAATTTAGAGAAGTATCAAATAATTATTGAATTAGGCAGAAGTATTGTAGGTAAAGCAGGTTATTTAATTACAAAAGTTGAATATATTAAAGAAGATAGCAAAAAGAATTATGTAATTGTTGATGCAGGTATGGATAATTTGATAAGACCTGCACTATACAATGCTTGGCATAATATAATATGTACAGGCATTCATAATGAAAAAGACATCTTATGTGATGTTGTTGGTCCTGTATGTGAATGTGCTGATTTCTTAGGAAAAGATAGAATGTTATCAGTAAAACAGGATGATATTTTAGTGATTTGCTCTTGCGGAGCATATGCTTCATCGATGTCAAGTAACTACAATTCACGACCACGACCTGCAGAGGTTATTATAAAAAATAAAGAAGCAAAACTTATTAGTAAAAAAGAAAAAATAGAAGATCTATTTTCTAGAGAAATTATTATTTAACAAATATGAAAACAATAAATTTTACAAAAATGCAAAGCTTAGGAAATGATTTTGTAATCTTTGATCAATTAAAAAATCCTTACAAATTCACAAAAAAACAAATTAAAAAAATTTCAGATAGGAATTTTGGAATCGGTTGTGACCAAGTTTTAGTAATAAAAAAATCTAGAAAAAAAGAAATTTCATTTGAATACAAAATATATAATAAAGATGGAAGCGAGTCAGGCCAGTGCGGAAATGGAGCAAAATGTGTAGCTAAATATTATTTTGATAAATATCTTAGAAATAAAAGACGAAAAAAAGAAATTAAAATTGAAACAAGAACAAGAGAAATGTCTTTACGTCAATTAAAAAATAAAAGTATTGAGGTAGATATGGGAATGCCTAAATTTATTTCAAAAGAATTAAGTGTTAGTAAAAATCATAATTTTTTATATAAGGGAAAAAACTGTACTTTTTACTCAGTTTCCATTGGAAATCCTCATGCTGTTTTTTTTCTCAATAATATAAAAAAAATTGATTTACAGAATTTTGCAGAAAGCTTTAGCAAAAGAGGATTTTTTAAAAATGGTGTAAATATCAGTATTGTTGAAAATATTAATAAAAATAATTGGCGAGCTCGTGTGTTCGAGAGAGGTTCTGGAGAAACATTGGCCTGTGGTTCGGCAGCCTGCGCTATAGCCGCCAGTCTAAATTCATATAAAAAAGATATTTTGTCCAGTAATTATGTACATATGCAAGGAGGTAAAGCTCACGTAAGATGGAAAAATGATACTACTGAATCAATGTATCTTATTGGAACAGCAGAATATATTTTTAGTGGTCAATACAAAATAACATAGTTCTTATGACATTAAGAGATAAAAGTAAAGAAACAAAAAAACAAATTTCAGAAGAAGAAGTACTGCATTATCTTGCAGAAAACCCGGATGTTATTAAAAATAATATTGATCTTTTCAACGAGATATTTTCATTAAAACAAAAAGATGAAAATGTAATATCTTTTGAAGACGTTAGGATTAAATCTTTAATAAAAGAGAATATAAAAATTAAGAAAAAAATAAAAGAAATTATTGATTCAGCATCAAATAACAAAAAGATACAAGAAAAATTATCTAAATTCTCAAATGAAGTTATATCTTTCAGAAAACTCGAGGATTTAGTAAATTATATAGAACAGTTTGTAGAAAAAGAATTTCCCTCGATAAAAATAGAATTTAGCTTTATTAAGTTTAGTGGTTTTTCAGACCTTAATAGTCAATATTTTTCATCGAATACTGATTTAATAGATTTAATAAATAATACATTTATTGAAAAAAAACCATTCTTTATTACAGAAAAAACTATAAAAAAATATTCTCTAAAAAAATATTTTGGCCACAAAAAATCAATAGCTATTTGTCCTCTTGGGATCGAATATCCAATTGGAATAGCGTTTGTAGAGTATAAAAGTGAAATGATGGGATTAGATGTTCAATTTGATTTACTTAATTCTCTTACTGAAACCATTTCATATTCATTAGAACAATATATACAGAAATAATGAATGAGAATAAAATTAAAACTTTAATTAGCGATTATGTTATTCACATAAAGAAAGTCTTAAATTATTCTGTAAATACGGTATCTTCATATAAAAGAGATCTTAAATTTTTTGTAATTTTTTGTGAGAAGATAAAAATTCAAGATATATCATCTGTTGATGAAAAAGTTTTAAGAGATTTTGTTTCCCACCTTCATAGAAATAATATAGGACCAAGATCAATAAAAAGATATTTATCAAGTTTAAGAGGTTTTTTAAATTTTTTATTTAAGAAAAATATTATAAAGAAAAATTTTGCAGATGGAATTAGATCTCCTAAAGTAAGCAAAAATTTACCAGAAATATTACAACACTCTGATATTGATTTACTTGCTAATATAAATTCAAAAAAAGAAAGTTTTTATAAGAACAAAGACCTGTTAATTAGAGATACTGCAATTTTTGAATTATTTTATTCTTCTGGATTGAGATTAAGTGAGTTGGCAGATATAAAATATTCTGATATCAATTTTAACGAGGCTATAATAAGAATTACTGGTAAAGGAAATAAAACAAGAATAGTCCCTATTGGAAAAAAAGCTATTTCAGCTATAAACCTCTGGGAGGATGCAAAAAATAAATATAAAAAAGCCAATACAGATTTTTTATTTGTTGGGCTAAATGGAAATAAAATGTCCCCAAGAAATATACAGCTTAGAATGAACACTTTAGCCAAGGCATCAGGTTTGGAACAAAAACTTTATCCACACAAGCTCAGGCATACTGTTGCAACTCATCTACTTGAGTCTTCAGGAAATATTAGAGCTGTGCAAGAATTCTTAGGTCATGAGAATATAAGCACAACACAAATTTATACTCATTTGGATAATCAGTATCTAATGAATGTTTATGATAAAGTACATCCAAGAGCAAAAAAGAATATAAAAAAGGATTAGGATATGACAACAAAAATACCAGAAGAAATTAATTTGCATCAAAAGTCTGCTTATTTAACATTAAAATATGACAATCAGAAATTTGACTTAGCGGCAGAGTATTTAAGAGTTTACTCACCTTCGGCAGAGGTTATGGGTCATGGTCCTGGCCAAGAAAAACTTCAAGTCGGAAAAGAAAATGTAACAATACAAAACATTGTTCCGGTTGGAAATTATGCAATACAAATTATATATGATGATGGGCATGATACTGGCATTTATTCCTGGGAGTACTTATATGTTTTAGGGTGTGAATATGAAGAAAAATGGAATAGTTATTTGCAAAAGCTAAAGGAAGCTGGATATGAGCGAGTTAAACAATAATAAAAATAGTGCAAACTTCGGATTTAAAAAAGTTACTGAAACTGAAAAAGTTTCTTTAGTTAATAATGTCTTTACTTCTGTAACTTCAAGGTATGATTTAATGAATGATTTAATGTCATTCGGAACACATAGAATTTGGAAAAAATATTTTTTATTATGTTCTAATATAAAAAAAGGCGATGTTGTATTAGATCTTGCATCTGGCACAGGAGATATAACAAAATTAGCCAGTAAAGTAGTTGGTGAAGAGGGCCTCGTGATATCTTGTGACATAAATTATTCAATGCTAAATCAAGGAAGAGATAACTTAATAGACCAAGGTTTAATAAAAAATATTTTATATGTTCAATCTGATGCTCAGCATCTTGCGTTTCAAGAAAATAGTTTTGATCATGTGACAATAGCTTTTGGATTGAGAAATACTGCAAATATTGAGGAAGCATTAGCATCTATTTATAAAATATTAAAGCCAGGAGGCTCCCTTCAGATATTAGAATTTTCAAAAGCTGAAAAAATTATTGAAAAACCATATAAGGTTTTCTTAAAGAATATTGTACCTTTATTAGGAAAATATGTGGCCAATGACGAAAACAGCTATAAATATCTTGCTGAATCGATAGAAATGCACCCATCTCAGCAGAGTCTTATTGAAATTATGGAGTTAAGTCAGTTTAAAAATTGTAAATTTAACAATATGTCATTTGGCATAGTATCAATTCATAAAGGGTATAAAATTTAGATGGTTACTGAAAGAATTAATAATCTCATTGCAAAAGCAATTATAAATAGCAATTTGGAAAATGATGATTTTTTAGCTTTAAATAATAAAATTATTTCAATTATTTTGAAAAACACATCAACAACTATAAATATATTGTCATCAAAAAATAATTTTAAACTTATAGAGAATATAGACAAAGAACCCGATTTGGTTTTAGAAGGTAGTCCGATAGCATTTATAAATTACTTTAATAACATTGATACTGTAAATGCAATAAAAATTTCAGGTGATGCCTCTTTAGCTGAGAAGTTTTCGAACATCACACAAAAAATCAATATTAATTGGGAGCAAATCATTTCCGAATATACTAATGATGATGTAGCATTTTATTCAACTAAAATTTTGAAATATATTAAGACTAAAAAAAATGAAATAGAAGAAAGTTTTTATAGAAATTCAAAAGAATACTTCAGAGATGAGACTAATATAATTCCATCAAAAGACGAGATACGCGATTATATTCAAGAAGTAGATAATTTGAGTAACAAAATTGAAGTTATTGAAGCAAAGTTAAAAAAAACAAAATAAAAATGAAGCAAATACCTAGACTTATAAAAATTTATAAAATTATAATGAAAAATTCATTAGATAAAGATATTTTAAATTTTAAATATCTATGGCTGATAAATTTTTTTAGAATTTTATTTCCAACACTATGGTTTAGAAATTCTTCATTATCAAGAGGTGAAAGAATTAGAATGACTTTTGAGGAACTCGGACCAATTTTTGTGAAATTAGGCCAAACAATATCCACAAGAAAAGATTTATTGCCTGATGATATTGCTGAAGAGCTTGTCAAGTTACAAGATAAAGTACCACCGTTTCCTGGAGCAGAAGCAAAAAAAGTTATTGAAGCATCATTGGATAACAAAATCGAAAATATCTTTGAAGATTTTGAGATAGAAGCCTTGGCATCAGCTTCAGTAGCACAAGTTCATGCAGCCAAATTAGATGGAAATGAAGTTGTCATAAAGGTGTTAAGACCTGGCATTGAAAAAATTATAACTAAAGATATTAATTTAATGTATTTTATTGCCAATATTATTGACAAAAATTGGGAAGAAGCAAAAAGATTAAAGCCTGTTGAGATAGTTTCTGAATATGAAAAAGTAATTTTTGGAGAACTTGACCTAATAAAAGAAGCATCAAATGCAAACCTCTTAAAAAGAAATTTTACAAATTCAAGTTTTTTGTATGTTCCTGAAATATATTTTGATTATTCTAGAAAAAATGTTTTGGTCATGGAGAGAATTTTCGGCATTCAAATTAGTGATAAAGAAGAATTAAAGAAAAATAATATAAACATTAAGAGATTGGCTGAAAAAGGTACCGAAATTTTTTTCACGCAAGTTTTTCAGCATAATTTTTTTCATGCAGATATGCATCCTGGAAACATATTTGTATCTTATGAAAATCCTAACGATCCAAAATATTGCGCTGTGGATTTCGGTATTATGGGCTCACTATCTGAAAGTGATCAAAAATATCTAGCATTAAATTTCCAAGCATTTTTTCAGAGAGATTATAAGAAAGTTGCTGAGTTACATGTTGATTCTGGATGGGTTGGAGAAAATACAAGAATTAGTGAGCTTGAAAATTCAATTAGAAGTGTTTGTGAGCCTATTTTCGAAAAACCTTTGAAGGATATATCTTTTGGCAATGTACTTTTACAATTATTCTCTGTTGCGAGACAATATGATATGCAAGTACAGCCTCAACTCGTTCTTCTTCAAAAGACTTTACTTAACATAGAAGGGCTAGGAAGAGATTTATATCCTGACCTAGATCTTTGGGTAACAGCAAAACCTTTTTTTGAGAAATGGGCAAAAGATAATATGGGAATATCTTCTATTATTAAGAAAATTTCAAAAAATAGCCCTAAGTTTTTGAATGAAATATCAGATTTTCCAGAAATGATGTCTTTAATAAGAAAAAAATTAAATAATAATGAATTAAGTACAGCGAGATTAGTAATTTAAAATCAGAAATAAAAAACTCTCGACTAAAAAATGCAATTTTATTTATAATCATTCTCTCTATGATTTTTTACGAAGTAATTCAATAAAATGATTTCAAGCTATAATCTAAATACTCTTAATGAAGCTCAACGAGATGCCGTATGTAACTTAGAACAAAATAGTTTAGTTATAGCTGGTGCCGGAAGTGGAAAAACAAGGGTTCTTATACAAAGAATTTTATGGCTTGTCGAAGATAATGAATACTCTCCATTTTCCATATTGGCTGTAACCTTTACAAATAAAGCCGCAAAAGAGATCAAAACAAGATTAGCCAAAACTTTAGATATTGCTATAGATAGTATGTGGGTAGGAACTTTTCACGGTATATGTTATAGAATTTTAAGAGCAAACTACCAAAAAGTATCATTACCAAAAAATTTTCAAATAATTGATACTGATGATCAAATTAGAATTATCAAAAGAATTATGAAAGATAATGAAATTGATAATTCGCAAATACTTCCAAAACAGGTTGCATGGTACATAAATAAGAAAAAAGATCAAAGCATAAGAAGTAATAAAACAAAGGATGATGATTTTATTAGTATTCAGTACAATAAAATATACAAAATATATGAAAAATTTTGTAATGACAGCGGTTTAGTTGACTTTGGAGAAATAATTTTAAGAACACTTGAATTATTTCAAAAAGATAATGGAGTTAAATCACATTACCATAGATTATTTAAAACAATATTAATTGATGAGTTTCAAGATACAAATACAATTCAATATGAATTGATAAAAATCATGGCAAGTAAAGAAACATCTTTATTTGCAGTGGGCGACGATGATCAATCTATATATGGTTGGAGAGGAGCTAAGGTTGAAAATATAGATAAGTTTCAAAAAGATTATAAGGGCACAAAAATTTTTAGATTAGAGCAAAACTATAGATCAACTGGAAATATATTAAATGCAGCAAATAGTGTAATTCTTAATAACAGTTCGAGAATGGGAAAAAATCTGTGGACAGATGACAAAAATGGAGACTTGATAAAAATATTTTGTGCTAGTGATGAAGTTGATGAAGCGAACTTTGTGATTGAAACAATACAAAGTCATATTGCTGAAAATTATGAAAAAAATGAAATCGCAATTTTATATAGATCAAATGCACAATCTCGAGTTTTTGAAGAAAAACTAATAATGAAAGGTATTCCATATAAAATTTATGGAGGATTTAGATTTTTTGAAAGAGCAGAAATTAAGGATGTAATCGCTTACATGAGAATTGCCGTAAGTAGCAAAGATGATAATTCTTTTGAAAGAATTGTTAATATACCACCCAGAGGAATAGGTGAAAAGACTAAAAACTTACTTAGAGAATTTTCAAAAATAAATAAAAGATCTCTTTATGACTCAATTCCTTTGGCTATAGAGCAATCTATTTTTTCCAAAAAGGCAGGCGATGCGCTTACTGATTTTTATAATTTAATTCAAACTGTTAAGAGTGTATTGGAAACAGACGATCTACCTTACCAAATAAATGAAATTATTAAAATTTCTAAAATGAAATCAATGTATGAGAAAAACAAAACTGAACAAGCAAGATCTAAATTAGAAAATTTAGATGAATTAGTTTCTGCGGCACAAGAGTTCTTGAATGCAGATACTGATGAAAATGAAACGATCATTGATGCCTTCTTGACCCACACATCTTTAGAGTCTGGAGAGGGCCAGGGAAGCGAATGGGATAAATGCATTCAAATGATGACCCTTCATTCATCAAAAGGCCTAGAATTTCCAGTAGTTTTCTTGGTAGGATTGGAAGAAAATTTATTTCCAAGTAGAATGTCATTAGAAGAAGATAATTTGGAAGAAGAGAGAAGGCTTTGCTATGTTGGTATAACAAGAGCCAGACAAAAACTTTACATGACACATGCTCAAATTAGAAGACAATATGGTACCGAGAATTATTGTATGCCTTCAAGATTTTTGAGTGAGATGCCGAAAGATGTTGTTGAAGAAATTGGCTTTAACAGTAAAAATGTTTTTGAAAGAAGGAATATAATAGATAAAAAAAATATATATAAAGAAAATTCTATTATGGGCAAAAGAGTTTTACACAAAAAGTTTGGTGAAGGTGTAGTGATATCAGCTGAAGGTTCAGAAGCAAATACAAGAGTCCAAGTTTCTTTTGATGATGCTGGTGTTAAATGGCTGATATTAGCTGTTGCTAATCTTGAAGTAATTTAATCAGAGGATAACTTATGAAAAGAAGAGATTTTTTTAGAAATTTTAGCAGCATTGCCTTATTGGGGGCACTACCAATAGCTGCAAAAGCAAATAAAGTGAAGCCTGAATATAACTGGAAGATGGTTACTACTTGGCCAAAGAATTTTCCAGGGTTAGGAACAGGAGCCCAATATCTTGCTGATACAATAAATAAATTATCAGGAGGTAGGATTAAAGTTACAGTATATGGCGCAGGTGAATTGGTGCCAGCTTTTGAAATTTTCGATGCTGTATCAAATGGTGTGGCAGAGTTAGGGCATGGGTCAGCATATTATTGGAAAGGTAAAAATGATACATTTCAATTTTTTTCAACCGTGCGCTTCGGAATGACAGCCAATGAAATGAATGCATGGTTATATAAAGGAGGAGGGTTAGATCTATGGGTGTCAGCATATAAAGATTTTAATTTGGTGCCAATGGCAGCTGGTAATACGGGTATTCAAATGGGAGGATGGTTTAATAAAGAAATAAATTCTTTAGGAGACTTAAAGGGGCTTAAAATGAGAATTCCTGGACTTGGTGGTGAAGTATTAAAAAGGGCTGGGGGAACTCCAGTAAATTTGCCTGGAGGAGAATTATTTACTGCATTGAAAACAGGTACAATAGATGCTACTGAATGGGTGAGTCCATATAATGATTTAGCATTTGGTTTGCATAAAGCCGCAAAATATTATTATTATCCTGGTTGGCATGAGCCCGGAACTACACTTGAATGCTTTGTGAATAAAAACAAATTTGAAGAACTGCCAAAAGACTTACAAGAAATAATACTTGGGGCAGCAAAAATGGCTAATGTTGATATGTTGTGTGAGATTCTTTCAAAAAATAATGAAGCTCTTGAAATACTGAAAAATAAACATAAAGTGGACATCAGACCTTATCCAGAAGAAGTTTTAAATGAATTGTATGAAATATCAAAAAAAGTGGTTAAAGAATTGTCTTTATCAAGCGATTTTGCAAAAGAGGTATATGATTCTTATACTTCATTTCAGGAAAAAACTAAGAAATGGAATGAAATATCAATTAAATCTTATTTAAACAGTATTAAATAGAAAGTCTGTACCAAAGACTATTAATAATTTATAATATCTTTTAATTATAAGTAGATAATCAATCTACAAACAAAAAAATGAGGATGCGGGGAGAAAATGCAAGAATTACTATTAAATCAATGGCTTAACTACTCAATTTTATTTCTTAACTCTATTGTTGCAGGACAAATTTTATGGTTTGCAATTAATATAAAGAAGTCAAAATTACTTCAAATTGCAATATTTACTTTAGGTACTGCATACGCAGTAGCTATTGGCGGTATATTTAAAGCACCAGGCTTTATAGTTAATCCCGAAGTAGAAGTATTTTGGTTATTTTTGAATGCGCTATTTGGTATTTATAATCTATTTGTTTTATTAAAAGAATCACCAATACCTTTAATTCCAGCATGCATAGGAATGGTTCTTGGACTTATTGGAGCAGTAACTGTTTTCACTGGAATTCTAGAATTTGGCATGAGATATATGCCAACAATTTTATTTTATACAATATGTGTATATTCTGGAACAGGTTTAATTATATACCAGATTAAATTTGCTAAAAATCAAAGAATGCAAAAAAGATTGATTGGTGGAGTTGCAGGAATTATTTTCACTGTAGTTTGTTTTAATGCTTTTGATACTTACACCCTTGTTCGAGACACAGCATATACTGGTGTTTCTGAGGGATGGGAAGGCGGTATTACTGAGCAACAGGATGAGCTAAGTAATTAATTAGTTTTAAATTACTAAATTAAAAATTTAACCGAAAATTTTATTGGGCAACCATGTGGTAATTTCTGGAACAACAATAATTAAAATAATAGTTATTAATTGAATAAGAATAAAAGGCACAACTCCTTTGTAAATATCGATAGTTTCTATATTTTTAGGTATAACACTTTTTAGGTAAAATATCGCAAACCCAAACGGCGGCGTCAAAAAAGAGGTCTGAAGATTTATAGCAATTAAAATTCCTAGCCAAATTGGATCTAATCCCATTGAAAGAAGTATTGGAGCTACCACTGGAATCACAACATATGTAATTTCTATAAAATCTAAGATAAATCCTAATAAAAATATAGCAAACATAACTATGGCTAACTTCGTATAAACATCACCAGGTAAGCTTGATAAGGCATGATTTATAAAAATATCTCCTTCTAATCCTCGAAACACTAGAGAAAATATAGTTGCTCCAATTAATAAAATGAAAATCATACTAGTTATTTTTGATGTTTTAACCAGAACCTCTTTTAAGATTTTTAAATTAAATTTTTTATTAAGCAATGCAAGTACTGCTGATCCAATAGCTCCAAATGAGGAAGCTTCTGTAGGGGTGGCAACACCTAAAATAATCGAACCCAATACTATAAAAATTAAAAATAACGGAGAATAAAGCGATAAAATAACTTCCTTAGCACTAAAAGCTTTTTCTAATTTTTTATTTGGTATTAAATCTAATCTATAATGCGCAATGATAAGTATATAAACTATGTAGAAACTTACAAGAATTAGACCAGGAAAAATAGCTCCTGCAAATAGATCGCCCACAGAAACACTTTCTTGAGAAAATATACCAAGCATATTTTGAGCTTCTTGATACGAAGATGATATTACATCTCCCAACATTATTAATATTATTGATGGTGGAATAATTTGTCCTAGGGTACCAGAGGCCAAAATTGTTCCCGTTGCTACTTTTTGTATTATATTTTTGTTTCATCATAACCGGCAAAGACAAGAGACCCATTGTCACAACTGTTGCTCCCACTATCCCAGTGCTTGCTGCTAATAATGCACCAACAATTATTACGGAAATTCCTAAACCGCCTTTTACATTTTTGAATAAAGCAGACATAGAATCTAAAAGGTTCTCAGCAATTTTTGACTTTTCTAACATTATTCCCATGAATATAAACATTGGAATAGCAACCAAAGTCTCATTTGTAATAATTCCAAATATTCTGCTAGGTAAAGCAAATAAAATAGATAAATCAAAATTATTCGTTAGGCTGCATGCCAAAGCAAATAGAATAGATACTCCAGATAAAGTAAAAGCTACTGGGTATCCAAGCATAAGAACAAAAATTACGATCACAAAAAGAGAAATTGCAAGCATTTTTAAGTTCCTCTTTTAGAGTTTTTTATTATTTCGGAAAATGATTGCAAAAGTAATATAAAAGCCATTAATAATATATAACTTTTTAAAATATATAATATTGGTAAACCACCTGCTTCTTTTGAAGATTCTAAAAGTTCAATAGAAGAAATTACATAATTTAAACTTGTTATGATAATTAGTATACAAGTTGGTATTAAGAAAAATAATGTGCCACATAAGTTAATATTTTTCTTTGAATTATTTGAAAATTTATTGTAGAAAATATCTATCCTAACATGCATGTTATTTTTAAGTGTATA
This sequence comes from Thiothrix sp., assembly GCA_038141665.1. GTDB lineage: Bacteria > Pseudomonadota > Gammaproteobacteria > Poriferisulfidales. Next base: position 649,377 of record JAYQIN010000002.1, on the reverse strand, counting down.
AGATGCTCCAACAGTAAATATCAAGGCATGAAAATAAATAGTTATTTCTTGTACTGCGATGCTACCAAAATCAAGAGCGTATCGCATAAACGCAACAAGGAATGTAGTAAAAATTAATGGTATAGCAAGATATGAAGTGAGAACCCCGATTTTCTCATTAACAATATCAATAGTTTCCGATATTTTTTGAATAAATATCATATCTTTAAAATATAAGTTGAATTAATTCTGTCTAAAAGAATAGATTTGAATTCGTCAGGGTTGAGTTGATGAGTTATTTCCCCATCTGTAGGAAAAAATTTGTCATGAAGCCTTGATAACCAAAATCTTAATGCCGCATGCCTTAATACTTTTGGCCATTCATTTACTTCAATATCTTCTATTTTTCTAATCGAATTATAAGATTTTAATAAAGCTTCTTGCCTATCTAGGTCAATTTTTAAATCTTTAGTTCAAACACCAATCATTTACAATTATAGCTAAATCATAAAGGTAGTATCCATTACATGCATAGTAAAAATCTATAACACCTGTTAAATTATTATCTAAAAACATTGCATTATCTCTAAACAAATCTGAATGAATTACACCTTTGGGAAGATTTTTATTTTCACAATAAATTTGATTTTTTATTTCACTATTAATTAAATCCATATCTTCAGCACTTAAAACTTTACCTAACTTTTTTGAAACTGTTTCAAACCAATCACTGCTTCTTAAACCAAGATCATACTTGTCAAATTTTTTAGAATGAATGTGAATTTTTGCTATCGTTTCTCCAATTTGTTTACACATATCTACTGTTGGAATTTTTTTAGTGATAGTTTTACCAGGTAATAAACTAAAAATAGAAGCTGGCTTATTTTTAACTTCAACTACAGTCATACCATTGTTTGTTTTTATTGGAATAGGGCAATTTATTTGGTTATTTGATAGAATATCCATTAACTCTATAGCATATTCTAAATTTAAGTTAGGTTCTTCAAAAATTGTTAAAATGAATTTTTTATGAGAAGTGGTTAAATAATAATTAGAATTTGTAATACCTTCATTTATACCTTCTACGGCAACAAAATTACCTATATCGTATTGATCGAGTAATTGTTCTAGTTCTTCTTTTGTAAGTCGTGTATAAACAGACATAGGATTCTTATAATATTTTTCAGATGATTATAGAATATTGAACGTATGAATGGAAAACAAAAAGAAGATTATTTGATATTAATAGATGGTACAGCCTATTTATATAGGGCATATCATGCTTTGCCGCCCTTAAAAAATTCAAATGGTGAAAATACAGGGGGCTATTCATGGTTTTTTAAAAGCTCTAAATAAAATTATTGAGGATTTCAATCCTAAGCACATCGGAATAGTTTTTGATGCAAAAGGAAAAAACTTCAGGCATGCAATATATGCTGAATATAAAGCAAACAGATCCTCAATGCCTTCGGAATTAGCAGAACAAATTCCAAAATTATACGAAATTTTAAAATTTATGGGTTATCCACCAATTATAATTGATGACGTTGAAGCAGACGATGTTATAGGCACATTATCGAAAAAAATCAAAAATATACCAGAAGTAAAAATTTTTTCTGGTGACAAAGATTTTGCCCAATTAGTCAACGAGCACGTCACAATTATTAATCCCATTTCATTAGAGATCATGGACCAAAAAGCAGTAATTAAGAAATTTGGTGTAGAACCAAAAAATATAATTGATTATTTAGCACTTGTTGGCGATAAGTCAGATAATATCCCTGGAGTACCAGGAGTTGGAGGGAAAACTGCATCAAGGTTAATTAACAAGTACGGTAATACTGAGAAAATTATTAAACAAAAAGATTTAATTCCTGGAAAAATAGGGGACGCTATAAAATTAAATTCAGATCAGCTGAATCTTTCAAAAATATTGGCAACGATAAAGTTAGACGTCGAAATACCAATAAATTTAAAAGATTTAGTAAAACAAAAATCAAAAAAAGAAGATTTAATAAAAATATATAAAAAATTAGAACTAAACTCTTTTTTAAAAAATGAATTTAAGGAAGATGAAAAAAAACCCTCAGAAAAAGCTACTAAAAAAAGAAATTTTTAATAATTATAATGTAATATCAGATGAAAAATTGTTTCTAAAAATTTTAAAGGAAATTGATAAAAAGAAATTTATATCTTTAGATCTTGAAACCACAAGTTTGGATTATATAGAAGCACAGATAGTTGGAATATCAATAGCGTTAGATTCGAAAAATGGTCATTACATACCAATTCAGCACGAAGATCAGTCCAAATATAAGCAGTTGCCTAAAGAATTTGTATTGGAAAGATTAAAACCAATATTAGAAAGCAATGAAATTAAAAAAGTTGGTCACAATCTAAAATATGATAGAAATGTTTTATGTAATTATAAAATTATTCTCAGAGGAATTGAGCATGATTCCATGCTTCTATCTTATATTTATGACTCAACTGCAATAAGGCACGGGCTTGATAATGCTGCTGAGAAATACTTGTCACATAAAACCATACATTATGAAGATATTGCTGGAAAAGGAGCTAAACAGATCCCATTCTCAAAAGTAGATATTGATACAGCAGCAAAATATTCTTGTGAAGATGTATTAGTAAGCTATGAATTATATAATTATTTATGGAAAAAAATATCTAAGGAAAAAAATTTAGTTGAAGTTTATAAAAATATAGAAATGCCTTTAGTTCCAATATTATCAAATATCGAAAGAAATGGTGTTTTAATAGAAGCAAAAACACTTAATCAGTTGAGTAAGGAGTTAGATAAAGAGCTCAGGACTATTGAAAAAAAATGTTTTAAAATTACGAATAAGGAATTTAATTTAAATTCACCAAAGCAATTACAAGAAATATTGTATGTAGATTTAGAAATACCAATATCTAAAAAAACACCGACTGGAAAGCCATCGACTAATGAAGATACTCTGCAGTATCTTTCAGAAACATATGAGCTACCAAAATTAATTTTGGATTACAGATCTTTAAATAAGTTAAAAACTGGATATACAGATAAGCTTCCACTTCAAATTTCAAATACTACAGGAAGGGTTCATACATCTTATCAACAGGCAATTACTTCTACAGGAAGACTATCGTCAACTGAACCAAATCTTCAGAATATTCCGATTAAGAGCTTGCAAGGAAAAAAAATTAGAAATGCTTTTATAGCAGGAAAAAATAAAAAAATTTTTGCAGCAGATTATTCTCAAATTGAACTTAGAGTGATGGCTCATTTATCAGGAGATAAAAATTTACTAAAAGCATTTAAAAATAATATTGATATTCACTCATTCACCGCTTCAGAAATTTTTGATGTTGATATAAATAATGTTTCTCAGGAGGATAGAAGGTCAGCAAAAGCTATAAATTTTGGCTTAATTTATGGTATGTCATCTTTTGGTTTATCAAGGCAATTAGGAATTCCGATACCTGAAGCTAAAGATTATATGGACATTTATTTTAATAGATATCCTAAAATAAAATCTTATATGAATGACAGAAAACATTTCGCAAAAAAAAATGGCTATGTAGAAACTTTATATGGTAGAAAATTATACTTACCAGATATAAATTCCAAACATGGTCAAAGAAGAAGCTATGCCGAGAGAACTGCAATAAATGCTCCAGTTCAGGGCAGTGCTGCAGATATAATAAAAATAGCAATGATTGAAATTGATAAATGGTTAGAAGAAAAAAAATCAAAAACAAAAATGATTATGCAAGTTCATGATGAGTTAGTTTTTGAAATTTTTGAAGAAGATATTAACAAAGAAGTTAAAGAAATCGTTAGCTTAATGGAGGGTTGTGTAACGTTGGATTTGCCTTTAGAAGTAAATTATGGAATTGAAGATAATTGGGGAAATGCTCACTAATCAAAATTTTGCATTTCATAAATAGCTCTTAATACTTCTTTAACTCCATCTCCATTTTTAGATGAAAAATTGATTATATTTTTACATTATCATATTCAATTAGTTCTTTTTCTGCTTCCTGTTTTATAACAGTTCTGTCGCTCCTACTAACTTTGTCAGACTTTGTCATCATTATATTTACTTTAATATTACAATTTTGACATAAATGAATCATTGCTTTATCGAGTTCACTAACTCCTCTACGAATATCTACAGCAATAAATATGCCTAAAATATTCTTTCTGTTACTAAGATAATTTAACACCATTTTTTCCCACGAATTTTTAATATTTTTTGGAGCATTTGCAAAGCCGTAACCTGGAATATCTACAAAGCTCATATTGTCATTAATAATAAAAAAATTAATAAGCTGTGTTCTTCCAGGAGTTTTACTAGTAATTGCTAAATTTTTTCTGCCACATATTTTATTTAGCATACTGGATTTTCCTGCATTGGATTTTCCAGCAAAGCAGAATTCCGTAAAAATATCGTCTGGATATTGAGACGGTTTTGTAGCACTTTTGACAAAATCTGATTTTTTAATAATTAAAGACATTTTTATTACTTTATATATATTGGTTTTTTCTAAAATAGTATACAATGTTATTAATGGAAATATGAAATAAATTAAGGAGAATAGATGTATTATAAATCTATTGGCACAGCATTATTTGCTTGCATGGTATCATTGGTTTTGCCAAATTTTGTAAATGCTAGTGATGACGCAGTTAAATCTGGTGAAAAAAAGGCCATTGTTTGTACGGCATGTCATGGAGTTGAAAATAGTAATAATCCTGAGTGGCCAAATTTATCTCAGCAGAGTAAAAAATATTTAGTCGAGCAGCTTCATGCATTTAAGGATGGTGTTAGAAATAACGCTTTAATGAGTTCGCAAGCAATTGGTTTAAGTGATCAAGATATTAATGATCTAGCAAGTTATTACAATAGCATAAAAGCAAAAAGTGGCGTTTTAACAGCTGATGATGCAACAATAGAATTGGGTCAAAAAATTTACCGCGGTGGTATAGATGACAGAGCGGTGCCAGCTTGTATTTCCTGTCACGGACCAAAAGGTTTAGGCATAGATAAAACAGGTTATCCAAAAATATCAGGTCAGCATTCCGTTTATACCCTAAACAGATTAAAAAATTATAAAGAAGGTTATGATGACAGAGAATCTGTAGGCAAAAATTACTCAATAATGAGTAGTATTTCTTTTAGATTATCAAATTTAGAAATGAAAGCCTTGTCAGAATATCTTCAAGGTCTTTATTAGACCAAATAAATTAAATTATGTTAAAAAAAATATTATTTTTATTTGTTGTTTCTACTACTTTAGTTTTTTCAAATGAGAAATTTGTTGAAGGTGTTGACTATGAAACAATGACTAATGAACCAAGCTTATATGTTCAAAAACAAAATAAAAAGATTCAGGTCGTTGAGGCTTTTTGGTATGGCTGCCCTCACTGCTATATTTTTGATGAATATTTATCAAAATGGGAGAAAAAGAATGACGAAGATTTAGAGTTTGTTAATATGCCAGTTGTATTTAATAAACCTTGGTTGCTTCATGCAAGAGTATTTTATACATTTAAAGAAATGGATAATTATTCAGAATTACATAAAAATTTCTTTTATGCTTTTCATGAACAACAAAGAAAATTTAATACAATGGATTCGATTATAAATTTTTTTGAAAGTCAAAATGTTGATATTGTGCAGGCCAAAAAGATTTTATTGTCTGAAAAGGTTTCAAAAAAAGTTCAAGAAGCAAATTATATGTTAGAAACTTATAAAATAGGTAGTGTCCCTGCAATTATAATTAATAACAAATATAAAATTTCTGGTAGTATGGCAAAAACTTACGATAGAATGATAGAAATATCTGAATATATTATAGATTTAGAACGCAAAAATAGGGCAAAATAAGGATTAATGCGCCTATAGCTCAAAAGGATCAGAGCATCAGCCTCCGGAGCTGAAGATATAGGTTCAAATCCTATTGGGCGCTCAAAATTTTTAAAATAAAAATATTTAAATAATAGACTTAATAAGGAAAACATCTAATGAATGATAAGCAATTTATGACTATTTTTTTAGGAGTTATGGGAGTTTTAACAATTATTTTTTTTGTAATTTTTTTTATTGCACAAATCATAGTTCCAGATAAAAAAGCTTCTGATGAATTCACAACTAATAACGTTGTCAGTAGGCTGGAGCCTGTTGGAAAACTAAATTATTCAGGCTCAAATGAAATAACTGAAAATTTAGAAGTATCATCTGCTGATGCTGTGAGAGAATTGCGTTGCGATCCTAATTCAAATAATACGATTCATACTGTCAAAATGTTAAATGAAGGAAGTCAAGGATCCATGGTTTTTGAGCCTGCTTTTATAAAAATAAATACTTGCGATAGTATAAAATTTGAAATGGCAGATGCTGGACATAATGCTGTTACTGTAGCTGCTCCAAAAGACAGCATTCCTTTTGATACCAAGTACAAGCCAACGCATACTGTGCAATTTGATACAAATGGAATATATCTATACCAATGCGCTCCTCACGCTATGATGGCTATGGCTGGACTTATCCAAGTTTCGGATGCTAATAATAAAGATCAAATGAAATCTGAGATAGAGAAATTTGAGTCTGGTGTAATGATGCAACCTGTAAAAACAAGAATTTCGGATTTATTTAAAAAAAATATAAAGTAAATCCTCTGACTTAGCTTTTCTCTATTTCTGTGATTTTTGCTTCAAGCTCATTTATTCTTTCTTGGCACTTTTTTAAAAGAGCAACTTGAATATCATATTCTTCCCTTGAAACAAGGTCGAGTTTTTGGAAAACTCCTTCAGCACCTGATTTTAAAGTTTTTTGCATTTCTTCTTTAGAACTCTTAAGAGATTCAGGCATTATTCCTTTAATTTTATTTGCTATATCGTCTATATTTTTTGGATCAATTTTAAACATATTTGTATATTAGGTTAAATTATTCATTATATTAACTCATTAATATTTTATTTGGTATAGGCTAAACTTATATTTATATTATATTAAAATATAATTATACTTGATTATTATTATAAATTAATACTAAAATAAATGTGGAGTTTAAGCATGGATGCTTAAGCTTCTCACCATTCTTTTTTAATTAAATCCTTTTTTTTAATTAAATCCTTTTTTTGGCATATTTATTTATGTAACACTATAAATTTAAAAAGGAGTATAAAATGATTAACAAGTTATTTAAAAAAGCAACTGCTGGCTTAACACTTTTAGCAGTTACTTCATTTTCAAGCGCTAATGTTCATGCCAATGAGATTTCGTATAGCGCTAATTTAGGTTTCATGTCTGACTATATGTATAGAGGAATACATCAATCAAGTAGTTCAGCTATGGGTGGCTTTGATATCGAATATGGAAACTTTTATCTTGGCACCTGGTTTGCTGATTTACAAGAAGATGGTTGGGTAGAAGGGTCTCATAGAGGTTTTGAGTACGATGTTTATGCTGGTTTTGGTTTTGATATAACAGAATCAATTTCAGCTTCTTTAGGATATACAATTTACAGATATACAGATAAAGGGGCATCTGCATTTGATGATGACTACGATGAAGTTAACATTGGTCTAGGTATTGCAATTTCCGATGATGCTTCTATAGCCATTGATTACGCAATAGGTGAAAACACAGCTACAGATCAATCAGAAACAGACTATGATGTGCTTACTGTCTCAGTAGACTACATGGGAATGTATGCTCTATTTGGCACATGGGGTGTGTCAGAAGACGATACTAGTGCTGGTGAAGTAGACGCAGATTGGATGGAATTTGGCTATTCAAGAACCGTAGGTGATTTTGACTTATCTGGAGCATTTGTCTTATCCGAAAAAGAATTAGCAAGCGGATCTGATACTGCAGAAGATGGTGATTTTTCAAGATTTGTAATGTCCATAAGCACAGGATTTTAAAGATAAATTCTTGAAAAAATATATTTAAAATTAGAGATTTATATTCTTAAGACTCCTTAACTTAAGACTCCTCGAGAAGCAAATAGCTTTTCATTAAATGGGAAGGTATAACTACCTTCCCTTTTTTTTTACTAGCGGTATACTAATTAGGAATGCACTGTAAAAGTGCACATAATTTAAACACCTTTAACGGCTGCGCTTAATTTTTTTTATAGTAAAGAAAATCAGTACTTTAAAAAAATGATTTCAATAAATTAAATCTTGGCACAGTTAATGCATATAAATATATGCTTAAAGTAATTTTTGGAGTAAAAAAATGAAACTAATAATAGCAATAGTTAAACCTTTTAAACTTGATGATGTTAGGAACGCTCTATCTGAAATTGGAGTACAGGGAATAACTGTCACCGAAGTAAAGGGTTTTGGAAGACAAAAGGGGCATACAGAGCTTTATAGAGGAGCTGAGTATGTAGTTGATTTCTTACCTAAAGTAAAAGTTGAGGTTGCAGTATCTGATGATATGGCAGATAAAGCTATAGAAGCTATAACTGCGTCGGCTAATACTGGCAAAATTGGTGACGGTAAGATATTTATCATGAATCTTGAATCAGCTATACGTATTCGTACAGGTGAAACAGGTTCAGAAGCTTTATAAAACAAAGTGAGGGTTTAAATTATGGAAGGACAAGTAATTGAATTAGCATATGCACTTGATACTTTTTACTTTTTAGTAATGGGTGCATTTGTAATGTGGATGGCTGCAGGGTTTTCGATGCTAGAAGCTGGCATGGTTAGCTCAAAAAGTGTAGTTGAAATTTTAACAAAAAATATAGCTTTATATTCCATAGCATCAATCATGTATATGATTGTAGGATATAACTTGATGTACCCAGCTGATGGAAATGGCTTTATGCCAGCTGTTAGTTTTTTCTTAGGTGGGGATAACGAAGCTGCTGATGTTATAGCAAGCGGAGGAGAAGTTTATTATTCAGCGCTATCTGATTTCTTTTTTCAAGTTGTATTTGTAGCAACTGCGATGTCAATTGTTTCAGGAGCAGTAGCCGAAAGAATGAAATTATCTTCTTTCTTGTTATTTTGTATAGTAATGACAGGTCTAATATATCCAATTCAAGGTTATTGGAAATGGGGCGGTGGTTTTCTAGATGCTGCTGGCTTTCAAGATTTTGCTGGTTCTGGTGTTGTGCATTTGTGTGGCGCTGCAGCTGCTCTAGCCGGATGTCTTCTTCTTGGAGCAAGAAAAGGGAAGTATGAAAATGGAAAAATTAATGCTATACCAGGATCGAATATGCCATTAGCTACCTTAGGAACATTTATATTATGGTTGGGTTGGTTTGGATTTAATGGTGGTTCAGAATTGATGGTTTCAAACGTAGGAGAAGCTAACGCTGTAGCGATGGTTTTTGTAAATACAAATGCAGCAGCAGCAGGTGGTGTTATTGGAGCACTAATTTTTGCAAAAATCTTATTCGGTAAATTTGATCTATCAATGTCATTAAATGGCGCTATTGGTGGATTAGTTTCTATTACAGCAGAACCTTTAGCACCAACACCAGAGTTAGCTGCTATCATTGGGGCTATTGGTGGTGTAATTGTCGTGTTATCAATTATTATTCTTGATAAATCAAAGATTGATGATCCAGTTGGCGCAATCTCAGCGCACGGAACATGCGGTATATGGGGCTTAATAGCTGTCTGTTTATCAAATGGTGATGCAACAATCGGAACCCAATTGTATGGGGCAATTGTAATATTTGCATGGACTTTTATTATGGCTCTAATTTTTTGGGGAATATTAAAAGCAGTTATAGGAATAAGAATTTCTGAAGAAGCAGAAGAAATGGGTGTTGATGTTTCAGAATGCGGAATGGAAGCTTATCCTGAGTTCAAAAACTAAAAGTTAAATTTTAGAAAAATTAAACGTGCGCATTTATGTGCACGTTTTTTTTATAGTGTCTTTGCGAAATCAATCATTTTATTTGTTGAGATAAAAGCTTTCTTTCTTATTTTTTCATCAATTATAATTTCATTTTTTTCTTCAACTATGGTTTCTATTAAATTATCAAGATTATTCATGGCCATCCATGGACAATGGGCACAACTAATACACGTTGCACCTCTTCCTCCAGTAGGCGCTTCAATAAGAATTTTATCTGGCGCTGCTTTTTTCATTTTGTAGAAAATTCTATTATCAGTAGCAACAATCATTTTTTTGTGAGGCAAGTCCTTGCATGCAGAAATTAATTGTGAAGTTGAGCCAACAACATGCGCTAAATTTATTACTTCTTTTGGAGATTCCGGATGCACAAGAACTGCTGCATCTTTATTTTTTTCCATTAACTTCAAGAGAGCCGCTGATTTAAATTCTTCATGAACTATACAGCTAGCATTCCATAGTTTCATATCAGCGCCAGTTTTATCATTTAGGTACCCCCCCAAATGTTTGTCAGGAGCCCAAATTACTTTTATATTCTGCGAGTTTAGATGTTCAATTAACTTTACTGCTATACTAGAGGTAACAACCCAATCCGCCATGGCTTTAACTTCTGCACTAGTATTTGCGTAAACAACTATTTGTCTATCAGGATATTTCTTACTAAATTTAAGAAGTTCTGAGGCAGGACAGTTCAGGTCAAGTGAGCACTCAGCTTCAAGAGTTGGCATTAATATCTTTTTTTCAGGATTTAAGATCTTTGCAGTTTCTCCCATAAATCTTACACCTGCAACTATTAGCATTTTAGAGTCCTGATTGGCCCCAAATTTAGCCATCTCGAGTGAGTCAGATACATTTCCACCTGTTAGCTCAGCAACTTCTTGTATATCTTCATGAGTATAATAATGAGCAATAATCTTAGCATCTTTTTCTTTGAGCAATTCCTTGATCAGCTTAATCTTGCTTGCTTTATTCTGCTCGTCATACGCAGGAGAATCATTGAGTACATCAATAGTCTTAGGAAAAGAATTATTTTGATATTTTAAATTATTTAATTTACTCATTTACTATACGATATTTAATATTATTTTTATCAAGTTTGTTTAAAGTTTTTTCAAAAATTTTTTTATTAAAATAAGGACCAAGGGTAACTTTTTTTGTCAATTTTCCACTAAGTAAATAATTTTCTATTTTAGGATTTAATCCCAAAAGATTAGTCTTAGCTTTAATTTTATCTACTTCACTATGTTTTGCAAATATTCCAAGTTGAACAAAATATCTTATATTTTGATCTGTTTTTTTTTCTGAAAAGTAGTTTGAAGGTTTAAATTCTTCAAAATTTATAAAATTTTTGCTAAAGATATACTTTGTATGTTTTGAATTCTGAAATAATATATCAAAAATAAATAATAAAAATATCAAAAAAATACTAATTCTTAAAATTATATTTTTTTTATTTTTAAGATTCATTTTACTACATTTTATCAGGCATATTTATTCCAATGATATTCCCACTATTTTTTAAAACTTGCCTGCTTGCTTTTACTAAAGCCAATCTAGCATTTCTAAGATTATTATCTTCAACTAATATTTGAAATTTATTATAATAAGAATGGATTTCTTGTGCTAGCTCTCTCATATAATTTGCCAATAAATGGGGCTCATATCTTTCAGCAGATTTTTTAATAATGTCGGGATATGCAGAAAGTTTTTTTACAATTTGAAGCTCCTCTTCTTCTGATAATAACTTTAAGTTGCCTTTATTATAATTATACAGCATATTCTTATCCTCGGATTGTCTAAAAATACTACAAATTCTCGCATGTGCATATTGGATATAGTAAACAGGATTATTACTGTCATTTGACTTTGCTAGTTCTATATCAAAATCCATATGTTGGTCACACTTTCTTGCAATATAAAAAAATCTTGTTGCATCTTTCCCAACTTCTTTTACAAGCTGCTCCAAGGTAATAAATTCACCAGATCTTGTAGACATAGATACTTTTTCTTTACCTCTAAATAAGTTAGCAAATTGAACTAGAAGAATTACTAAATTAGATCTTTGTTGTGAAAAAATATTGAAAGCTCCTTTAATTCTAGGTACATAACCATGATGATCTGCTCCCCAGATATTGATAACTTTATTAAAATTTCGTTCTACCTTATTTTTATGATATGCAATGTCTGTCGATAAATATGTATGGTCTTTGTTTTCTTTAATTAAAACACGATCTTTTTCATCGCCTAAAACTTTTGACTTAAACCATAAAGCTTTATCTTTTTCGTAAGTATGATTGTTGTCACTTAAAAATTTTATGACTTCATTTAAATTATTATTTTCTAGTAAAGAGGATTCTAAGAACCAAGAATCAAAATTTATACCTGATAATTTAAGAGTTTTCTTAATATTATCTTGGATATAGCTTACTGATATTTTTTTTATTTTATCAAAACTTTTGTTTGATAATTCATTTTTAATGTCGACTATATAATTATCAATAACATCAAATTTTTTTAAATGAATATTATTGATTAAAAAATCTTCTTGATATTCCCTATGAATTTCTGCTGCAATATCCCAAATATATTCTCCTTTATATAAATCTTCGTAATTAAATTTATAGTTATTATCAATTAATTCATGATACCTTTGTAATACTGATAAAGTAAGAATATCTATTTGTTTTCCGGCATCGTTGACATAATATTCTTTAGAGATCTCATAGCTATTTTCCCTCAGAAGATTTGAAAGACAATCACCAAAAGCAGCACCTCTTCCATGGCCCACATGTAAAGGCCCAGTTGGATTTGCAGATACAAACTCTATTAAAATTTTTTGTCCAATACCGCTGTTATTTTTTCCGAAATCCGCTTTATCTTTTAAAATTTTATCGATTACTTCAAACTGAGTATGTTTAGATATGAAAAAATTTATAAAGCCAGGCCCAGCAATCTCAATTTTTAAAATATTCTCATCTTCTTCTATCTCTTCTATTATTTTTTTTGCTAAATCTTTAGGCTTTAAATTATATAAATGTGAAAATTTCATGGATATATTTGAAGATAAATCACCAAACTTTTTATCTTTGCAAATATTTACTTCAATATTTTCTGTTAAAATATCTATACTTTCATCAATCTTTAGCAGGGATTTTTTTATTAGAACTTTTATGGTATTTTTCACGAGATTTCTCAATCATAGTCAATTGGATCTATGTCTATAGTCCATTTTATTTTATTAGAATAGGGTATATCCTTTAAAGAAGGAATACAATCCTTGATAGCATAATTTAATTTTGATTTATTTTTTGCTTGTATTATGAGATTAAGATTATATAAATTCGCTTTCTTTTGCATGCTGGATGGCATTGGTCCAAATATTTCTATTTGGTCATCTTTTTGAATTATTTTTTTAATTTTGTGCAAAAAATTTTCTGCATCTAAATACTTTCTGGCCTTAGCTTGAATTAATCCCCAATTTCTATGAGGTGGTAGGCCTAAATTACCCCTAAGTAATAGCAAACTTTGCATCCATTTTTCATAACCATGTTCTATTAGGCACTTCAGGTCTTCGTTTTCTGGGAAGGATGTTTGAAGAATTACTTCACCTTTTTTTCCTCCCCTTCCAGACCTACCTGATACTTGAACAAGTTGTTGGGCAAGTTGTTCTATAGCTTTAAGTCTTGGACTAAACAAGCTTTGGTCAATATTCATAACAACCACAAGCGTAATATTAGGAAAATTGTGACCTTTGGATAACATTTGAGTTCCAATTATAATATCAAATCTATCTTTCTTTATATCGTTAAAAATTTCCTCGGTTTTACCTTTTTTTCTAGTGGTGTCAGAATCTATTCTAATTATTTTGGAATTTGAAAATTCACTGTTAATTATTTCTTCAATTTTTTCAGTTCCTTCTCCTATATACGATATCTCAGAAGAATTACATGCAAAACATTTATTATGAAATTTCTTAATTCTGCCACAGTGATGGCACATTAAATAATTTTTATTTTTATGATACGTCATATTTAAGTTGCATTCTTCGCATTTTGGGATCCAAGAACATTCGTTACACGTTATAACTGGAGAATATCCTCTCCTATTTAAAAATATTAGCGTCTGTTCTTTCTTGCTAATTCTTTTATTTATAGAGTCGATCACCTCCTCAGAAATTATTGAATTCTTCTTATTAGACATATTTATTACTTTTAGGTCAGGAAGTGCTTTATTATTTATTCTATTTCTCATTTTAATATGTGTATATTTTTTTTTACTTACATTAAGTATAGATTCAGATGACGGTGTTGCGCTCCCAAGAATGATAGGAATATCTTTATTTTTTGCTCTATATATAGCAACATCCCTAGCATTATATTTTGCCTCTGAATTATTTTTAAACGACGGGTCATGTTCCTCGTCAACTATTATTAATCCTAAGTTAGGTATTTTCAAAAATACAGACGATCTTGTACCGATTATAATGTCAACTTTGCACTTTTGAATTAAATTCCAATTTATAAATCTTTTTTTAGGAGTTAAAGAAGAGTGATATTCTAAAACTTCTACATTATTTGATTTAAAGTACTTTAATAACTCTGGTATTAAATTTTTTTCAGGAACAATAATTAATGTTTGTAATTTATTTTCTTTATTTATTAAATTTTGTATATTTTTATAAACTTCTGTTTTTCCACTTCCTGTAATTCCATCAAGGAGAAAACATTTATAACTCTCTATAGACTTTTTTATAATTTTTATAGCATCATTTTGATCTGCCGACAGCTTAAAATTTTTTAATTCAGAGTGTTCTTTAGTTTCTAAGATATTCATTTTTTCATCTGGTAATTTTTTCCCCTGTCTTATGAGAGATGGAGTTCCTAAACCAATAACTTGGCCTAGCGGAGCATGATAATAATTTGAAACCCAGATGAACAAATTTAATGTTTCTTCATCTATTAATGGTTCTTTGTCAACAATTGCGATAATTTTTTTTAATTTGTAATTTAAAGAATTTTTTTGTTTTATTGTTTTGATCACAAAGCCGAAAACCTGTTTTTTTCCGAATTCAACAAGGACTCTAGAACCAGGCTCCAAAGAACCTATATTTTCGGGTATTTCATAATCAAAAAGATTATGTAGTGGCTTAATAATCGCTATTTGGGCTATATTTTTCATCATTCTTCACAAAAAGTATTTATCTTTGTTAAATTTTTTTGTAATGTTAATGTTGTGTATTATTCTTAATATTAGCAATAAATTTTATTTTACACCTTAAAATAGAAGGAGCCATACTAAAGTTGAATAATTTAAACCAACAAATTTTAAGAACAGATGTTTCTGGGATGCCTTTAGAATGGCTTACTTATCAAGATGCTGTTCGACTTTACTTTAATGACCAAATAGCCTACACATGCGGAAGTAATATAATGACAATCCGTGGTGGAATAAATGCAGTTACAAATTTAAGAAGTAAAGTAAACGTAAACTCAATAATTGCTACATATGGTAATAATAAGATTCTTACAAATAGATATGCCCCACCACTAAATAATACTACTTTATTTAAAAGAGATGATCATTTATGTTTGTATTGTGGTAATAAATTTGGATCAGAAAATCTTTCAAGAGACCATGTAACTCCATTATTTCAAGGAGGAAAAGATCTTTGGGTTAATGTTGTGTCAGCATGCAAAAGATGTAATAACGCAAAGGCAGGCAGGACTCCAGAACAGGCAAATATGCAATTATTAGCTATCCCTTTCATTCCCACTCATGCTGAGTATATCTATTTGCAAGGCAAAGTTATTCTTTTTGACCAAATGGAATTTTTAAAACAACATTTTCCACGATCCAGTCCATTGCGACATAGGCTTTAAAAAAAGATATTATTACTAATAAATATTTTTTCAGTTTGTAGTATATTAGACAGTATGAAATACAAATCAGATGATAATTATTCGCATGGAGATAAAAGAAAAATAGGCGTCTTGCTTGTTAATTTAGGTACACCCGATGAACCTACAACAAAAGCAGTCAAAAAATATTTGAAAGAGTTTTTATCTGATCCAAGAATCGTTGAGATACCAAAATTTATTTGGTGGGCTATTTTGAATTTGATAATCTTAAATATAAGACCAAGAAAAAGCAGAGATTTATATAAGAAAATATGGCTAGAAAACGGGTCACCTTTATTGGTAATTTCTAAAAAAATTGTCAAGAAAATTAGTGAATCCAAAAATATATCAAATAAAGGAGATATAGTTTTTGATTTAGCAATGAGATACGGCAACCCTTCAATAAAATCAACATTAGAAAATTTTAAGAAACTAAATATAAATAGGCTTGCAATAATTCCAATGTTTCCCCAGTACTCTGCAGCTACTACTGCGTCAATTTTTGACAAAGTTTCAGCTGAAATTAAAAAATGGAGAAATATCCCTGATATAAGATTTTTATCAACATATCACGATAATCCATTTTATATATCTGCATGTTCAAAGAAGATAAAAAGTTTTTGGGAAAAAGAAAAAAAATCAAAAAAACTGGTATTTTCATTCCATGGCTTACCGCAAGTTAACTTACATAAGGGCGATCCATATCATTGCTATTGTCAGAAAACTGCAAGATTGATCGCTTTAGAATTAGACTTAAAGGAAGACGACTATGTTGTAACTTTTCAATCTAGGTTTGGAAATCAAGTCTGGTTACAGCCATATACGGATGAGGTTTTAAAAAAATTGGCTGAAGAAGGTGTTGATAGTGTAGACGTTTTCTGCCCAGGATTTTTGTGCGATTGTTTAGAAACATTGGAAGAAATTAATATGCAAAGCAGAGAAAATTTTATTCAATGTGGTGGTAAATCTTTTAATTATATTCCAGCTCTTAATGATTATGATAAAAATATAGAGTCTATGGAAAAAATTATCTTAGATGAAATTTCAAATTGGGATAATAATCAAATAAACTCAAAAGAAAGTCTTGCAACAACTAAAAACTTGTTTGAAAAACAAAAGTATAATAAAAAAACATGAAATTTCTTTTAATATTAATACTTTTGCCTGCAGTTGAAATATATTTTTTTGTTAAGATAGGAGCAGCAATAGGAGCTTTTTCTACAATATTTTTTACATTAGCTACAGCCTTTTTAGGAATTGCGGTAATCAAATATCAAGGAGTAGCTTCATTTATGCAAGCAAGACAATCTGTAATAAATTCAGGACAGCCTGGGATTGAAATTTTAAGCAACCTGGCATTATTTATATCAGGCGTTTTTTTTCTCATACCTGGTTTCTTCACTGATTTTTTGGGAGCTATGTTGCTAATTAATCCTGTTAGAACAATAATTGTAAAATCTTTTATAAGGAGAGCTTTTTCTAGCTTTAAGAGACAAGGACCATCTCAAAGAGACAATAAAAATAAGGATTATATTGATATTGATCCTGATAATTAATTCTTGACATTTTCATACTAAACAATAAAATTAGCAGTCTCCTATTGAGAGTGCTAAAAAATTAATTTAATAATAACAGGAGTTATTAGTATGAAAATAAGACCTTTGCATGACAGAGTTGTCATAAAAAGAATGGAAGAAGAGAAAGCTTCCCCAGGCGGAATAATTATTCCTGATAGTGCAACTGAAAAACCAATAAAAGGTGAGGTTATAGCAGTTGGGAATGGGAAAATCCAAGAAAATGGAAAAGTTCAACCATTAGACGTCAAGGTTGGCGATACTGTATTGTTTGGAAAATATTCTGGAACTGAAGTAAAAGTAGATTCAGACGAATTAGTTGTAATGAAAGAAGATGACATTATGGCAGTAATCGATTAAAAATTTTTTACAAATTTAATAACATTTAAAATATAAAGGTGAATTAATATGGCAGCAAAAGAAGTAAGATTTGGTGACGAAGCGCGTCAAAGAATGGTAGCAGGCGTAAATTTATTGGCAAACGCAGTGAAAGCAACCTTGGGCCCAAAAGGAAGAAATGTTGTCTTAGATAAGGCATTTGGAGCTCCAACTGTTACTAAAGATGGTGTGTCTGTAGCTAAAGAAATAGAATTAAAAGATAAATATGAAAATATGGGAGCGCAAATGGTAAAAGAGGTTGCATCTCAAACTTCTGACGTTGCTGGAGACGGAACTACAACCGCGACAGTTTTGGCTCAAGCTATAGTGAGAGAAGGTATGAAGTCAGTTGCAGCAGGAATGAACCCAATGGATTTAAAAAGAGGCATAGATAAAGCTGTTGTCGAATCCGTAGCAGCTTTAAAAGAAATTTCTAAGCCATGCGCAGATAACAAAGAAATAGCGCAAGTTGGATCTATATCAGCCAATTCTGATTCACAAGTTGGTGACATTATAGCTGACGCTATGGATAAAGTTGGAAAAGAAGGAGTTATAACTGTAGAAGAGGGTAATTCTTTAGAAAATGAATTAGAAGTAGTTGAAGGAATGCAATTTGATAGAGGTTATTTATCCCCATATTTTGCAAACAATCAAGATAGTATGACTTGTGATTTAGATGAACCTTTTGTTCTTCTTCATGATAAAAAAATATCAAATATTAGAGAAATGCTACCTATTTTAGAAGCAGTTGCTAAGGCTGGAAAGCCACTTTTGATTATTGCTGAAGATGTTGATGGTGAAGCACTAGCAACTTTGGTAGTAAACTCAATAAGAGGCATAGTAAAAGTTGCAGCTGTGAAAGCTCCAGGATTTGGAGATAGAAGAAAAGCAATGCTTGAAGATATTGCTATATTAACTGGAGGCACAGTTCTATCAGAAGAGGTAGGGCTATCGCTTGAGAAAGCTACTATAGAAGATTTAGGTACTGCAAAAAAAGTTAATATTTCAAAAGAAAATACAACTATAATTGATGGTGCGGGTGGCGCAGATCAAATCAAAGGTCGTGTTGATCAAATTAGGGCGCAAATTGAAGAAGCAACCTCTGATTATGATAAAGAAAAGCTTCAAGAAAGAATGGCGAAATTAGCTGGCGGTGTAGCAGTTATAAAGGTAGGCGCTGCAACAGAAGTTGAAATGAAAGAAAAAAAAGCTAGGGTCGAAGATGCGCTTCATGCCACAAGAGCAGCTGTTGAAGAAGGAGTTGTTCCTGGTGGAGGCACAGCACTTATAAGAGCAATTTCAGCAATCAAGGAACTTTCGGGTGATAACCCAGATCAAGATATGGGTATAAGCATATTAAGAAGATCTATGGAAGAACCGCTTAGACAAATCGTTGGTAATGCCGGTGATGAGGCTTCTGTAATTTTAGCTAAAGTAGTTGAAAGCAAGAATAGCAATGAAGGCTATAATGCGGCAACTGGTGAATTTGGTGATATGATTGCTATGGGTATTTTGGATCCAACCAAAGTAACAAGATCAGCATTACAAAATGCTGCTTCTGTTGCAGGTTTAATGATTACTACCGAAGCGATGGTAGCAGAGCTTCCAGCAGATGAGGAAGATTCTCATGGCCATTCTCATGGCGGCGGCGTTGGTGACCCAATGGGTGGCATGGGTGGTATGGGTGGTATGGGTGGTATGATGTAACCCAACTACTTTTAAAAAAAACTTAAAAAAGTCCTGCATGTCAGGACTTTTTTTTTGCATAATATAGATATGAGAATAAAAAATCATTTACTTGAAGATATTACTTTTCTTAGTTCTCCAAATTTCAATGAGAGACCAGTGAAAAATAATATATCACTTATTGTACTTCATAGTATAAGTTTACCGCCCACTATTTTTGGTAATAAATATGTGGAAGATTTTTTTACAAACAAATTACCTCAATCAAATAATAAATACTTAAATGATATTAGAAATTTGAAAGTTTCTTCTCATATTTATATAAAAAGAACTGGAGAAATAATTCAATTTGTTCCTTTTGATAAAAGAGCTTGGCATGCAGGAGAATCATCATTCGAAAATATAGAAAATTGCAATGATTACTCTATTGGGATAGAAATTGAAGGCTGCGACGACATAGCATATGAAGATATCCAGTATATTAAATTAGCAGAAGTTATAGATTGCTTGATAGGAAATTATAAAGATTTGAACTCTAATAGAATTGTTTCTCATTCAGATATTGCACCTAATCGAAAAACTGACCCAGGTCCATTATTTGACTGGAAAAGACTCAAAACCATGATAAAATAATCAAATTAATTAAGGAGTAAAATTATGATAGGTTGGGCTTGGATCACAATAGGCGCAGTAGTTTTAGCTGTTGTAATTATGCAAATAGCAGCTAGATTTGCTGACTATGACGAAAAGTAAATAAATCAATTAAAAAAAATCTAAAGCAAATTGAAGCTTTATATTTTTTAATAGCTAGGTACATTTTATGCATGATAAGTTTTTAAAAAATTTATCTGACCATCCTTGTTCATCATTTTTAGCAAACCCGAAAATTGGTTTAGAAAAAGAATCCCTAAGAGTTGATAAAGATGGAACAATTTCACTCAAGATGCATCCTGATAAATTTGGGTCAGCTTTAACAAATAAATATATCACAACAGATTATTCAGAAGCATTAATTGAAATAGTTACGCCTCCATTTAGTCGACATTATGAAGCTTATAATTTTATGGAGCAAACAATTGGGTATATTTATAAAAATCTAGAAAATGAATATTTATGGCCAGCAAGTATGCCATGTATTATTGCTGGCGATCAAAGTATTCCAATAGCATATTATGGAACATCTAATCCAGCTAAAATGAAAACAACATACCGCAGGGGGCTTGGAAATAGGTACGGCAGAGTCATGCAGGTCATATCAGGGATTCATTTCAATTATTCATTTTCTGACGATTTTTGGAATTTGTACGCGAAATTTAGAAAATCAAAACTTAATAATAAAGATTTTAAATCGGAACAGTATTTTATAATTTCAAGAAATCTTTTAAGAAATGACTGGATGATAGCTTATTTATTTGGTTGCTCACCAGCAGTATGTAAATCATATTTATCTGGCAAAAAAACAACCCTAGAGTCTTTTGATCAACATACTTATTACGAAAAAAATGCAACATCACTTCGCATGGGAGATATAGGATACCAAAATAATTTGGAGGAGAATATGGGGGTTCATATTGATTACAACTCTCTAGAAAAATATACTTCTAGTCTAAATAAAGCTATAAAAATGCCAAGTAATGAATATAAAAAAATAGGGGTTTTCTCTGACGGTTATTATAAGCAAATTAATGAAAATATTTTACAAATTGAAAATGAATATTATAGCACTGTCAGACCAAAACCTTCTGCAAGCTCAACGGATAGACCCTCAAAAGTATTATTAAAAGAAGGGGTAAGTTACATCGAGTTGAGGTCAATTGACAACAATATCTACACTAATACAGGTATTGAAATAGAACAAATGTACTTTACTGAGCTATTAATAATTTACAGTTTGATTCAGGGGGATGAAGAGATATCTGACAAAGAATACTTTGAAATAAAAAATAACTTAATAAATGTTGCGCATAATGGTAGAGACAAAAATTGCGTATTAAAAGTAGGTGGTAAAGACGCTTTAATATCATCTATTTTGGAGAAAAATTTACATTCTTTAAAAAAAATAGCTAATTTAATGAGCGACATAACTGGTGACAAAAAGTATACAGAGTCAATAGAAAAACAAGAGATAAAATTAAAAGATAATACAAAACTTCCGTCAAATATTGTTATTAATAGTATGATAAAAAATAAACAAAGTTTTTATGAATATTGCATGGAAAATGTAGAAAGACAAAAATTACATTATAATGGTCTAGATATTGAAAGTGATATGATTAAAAAACTTGAAAAAGAACGTGAAGATTCTTTGAAAAAGAAAGATTCTTTAGAAAGTGAAATGAGCGAAGATTATGAAAAATACATTGACAATTATTTCTTAGACTAATGAGTTTTAGAATCATTCAGCTAGAAGAATTAGAAGTCTCAGTAAAAGAGAATAATAAAAATATATCCTTATCATTCGAAGATGCTTTTATCAAAAAAACTATGGATGATGCTGAAGAAAAAACCTTATGGAAACAAAGTGGATCAATTGAAATGAATGGAGTTTTTCAAAAGGAGGGGGATTTCGACTCAAAGTTAAAAATCATATCAATAGATGTGAGTTATGACTTTTATACTTATAGAAATATTCTAATTCTACCTTTTATTAAGAAAGGTGATATTGAGTTAGAACTAAAGCACACGAAAGGTTTGTTAAATATAAAATGTAATGAGATAGAGATATTACTTATAGATCAGCCAAAATATATAAAACACATAAATAAAAAGGAGTAATTAATGAAGCTATATATGGTTAACTTTATGGATAAAAATTTACTAGCGATAGAGGTTGAGAGTGCGAGGTACGCGATTCCTGGAATTTTAGAAAATTGCCCAGATTATTATAAATCTATAGATAAATTTTTAAATTATGAAAATGGTAATTGTAAAAAATTAACAGATTTTATTAATAATTCAAAAATTGATCTAGTAAATATCGATAAAGATAAAATCTTGCCACCTATTTTAAAAACACCACAAAATATAATGTGTATGGGCTTGAATTATGAAGATCATATTAAAGAATCAGAGAAGGTATTTTTAAAAGATATAAAGAGACCGAAACATCCAATTATATTTACAAAATCGACATTTAGCATTAACTCGCCTTTTGGAGATATACCATTAAGAAAAGAAGTGTCTATTGAATTAGATTGGGAGTCGGAGCTTGCTTTAGTTATTGGAAAACCTGGTATACATATCAAAAAAGAAAATGCATATGATCACATTTTTGGTTATATGGTTCTAAATGATATATCTGCTAGAGATATTCAAAGAAATCACAAGCAATTCTTTTTAGGAAAAAGTTTGCCTGGCGCATGTCCAATAGGACCATGTGTTGTCTCTAAAGATGAAATTAATGATCCTCATGATTTAAATATATCCTGTAAAGTTAATGGTGTTACAAAACAGGATTCAAATACAAAATATCAAATATTTGATATACCTTCACAAATTGAAGCGATATCAAAAAGTACATATCTTGCTCCAGGAGATATAATAGCAACTGGGACGCCAAGTGGAGTTGGATTTGCGAGAACACCACCCGAGTTTCTAAAAAATGGTGATATTGTAGATTGTGAAATTGAAAATATTGGGAAAATTAGCAATAAAGTTGTAGAGCAAGATTACCAGTAATTTTCAGTCGTAATATGACCTGGGGAGTTTCTTCTATGTTTTTTTAGGCCAATTTTTTTTAATTCTACTGATGTGTCTTTAAGCATTTCAGGGTTTCCACAAATCATTACATGAGTATTATTAGGATTAATAATTACGTTAGCCTTTTTCTCTAAAGAGCCATCTTTTATACCTTGTGGAATTCTTCCTTTAAGAGAGCTATTTGTGTTTTCTCTACTAACATAGCTAACGTATATAAATCTATCACCATATTCTTTTTTTATATCTTCAATTGTACTTTGATATGTAAGTTCTTTTTCATATCTCACAGCATGCACTAAAACAACGGTTTTGAATTTACTCCAGGAATCTTTTGTTTTTAGCATAGATAGATAAGGCCCAATAGCAGTTCCTGTAGCTAACATCCATATATTTTCAATATCAGGAATTTCTTTAAGAATTAGAAATCCATTACCATTTGGGCCAACATTTACGTTGTCACCTTTTTTTAGTACTTGCAAAGCTGATGATAAAGGTCCGTTGGGGACAGAAACAGAATAAAATTCTAGAAATTCTTCATTTGGAGAATTAACAAAAGAATAAGGCCTTGCTATTTCTTCATTATTAATTGAAAGAGAAAGCTTTGTATACTGCCCTGCAATGAAATTTACCCCAGGAGCATTTACTTTTATGGAATATAAAGAATCAGTCCAGTGCTGAACTTCAACAACTTCACCTTGTATCCACTTTTCTGTCATAATGTTATTAAATCCTTCATTAAAATGGTTATACTATACATAATAAAATTTAAGGCAATCTATTAATAAAAAAAACCTTAGTAATACATATGGACATAAATTATATAAAAGAAATTGATGAGAGCAGAGTTTATGACGTGGCTGAAAGAACTCCAATTACTCCACTAAATAAAATTTCTCAAAAATACAATAACACAATCCATCTAAAAAGAGAGGATTTGCAACCTATATTTTCTTTTAAATGTAGGGGTGCTTATAATAAAATTAGTAGTTTAAGTTCAAAAGATAAGGAACAAGGAATTATTGCTGCTTCTGCTGGAAATCATGCTCAAGGAGTTGCGTTGTCAGCTAGCAAACTAAATATAGATGCTACTATAGTTATGCCAACAACAACTCCGTCTATAAAAATTGAATCTGTACGAAAATTTGGAGTAAAAGTTAAACTTTATGGTGATTCTTTTGATGAAGCCTACGAGAATGCTTTAGAGGTTTCAAAAAACGAAGGTAAAATTTTTATCCACCCTTTCGATGATCCATTAGTGATAGCTGGTCAAGGAACTGTTGCAAAAGAGATTGTAGAAGAATTAGAGGATGTTCCAGATATCTTTTTTATTCCAGTGGGTGGTGGCGGACTAATATCTGGCATGTCTCTCTATATAAAAAAACATTATCCAAATGCAAAAGTATATGGTGTTGAGTCAGAAGATGCACCTACGCTTTTCACATCTTTAAAAAATGGAAAACCAACAACTTTGGATAAGGTTGGTTTATTTGTAGATGGTTGCGCGGTTAAGAGAATTGGCGAGGAAACCTTTAGAATTTCCAAAAAATATGTCGATGGTGTAATACTCGTTTCAATAGACGAAACATGTGCTGCTATTAAAGATATATATGAAGACACTAGGGTTATGTCTGAGCCTGCGGGTGCTTTATCTGTGGCAGGAATGAAGAAATTTGTCTTATCTAATAAAGTAACGAATAAAAAAATAATGGTTGTAAATTCTGGAGCAAATTTAAATTTTGATAGGCTTAGGCACGTAACTGAAAGAGCTGAAATTGGAGAAGGTAAGGAATTATTGTTGTCGGTTAAAATTCCAGAAATATCTGGGAGTTTTAGGGCATTTTGCGAAGTATTAGGAAAAAGAAGTATTAGTGAATTCAATTATAGATATGCTAATGAAAAATCTGCAAACGTATTTGTAGGAATTAAAACCGACAATATACTAAAGGATACAAAAAACATATTTGATGACTTGCATAGCCATAAATATGATTTCATTGATTTGACACAAAACGAAGTCGCCAAATTACATCTTAGATATATGGTTGGTGGAAAACCAAGTTCTATAATAAATGAAAAATTATTTAGATTTGAATTTCCTGAAAAGCCAGGAGCCTTATTAAACTTTCTAAATAAAATGAAAAAAGATTGGGATATAACCTTATTTCATTATAGAAATCATGGCTCTGCATTTGGCAGAGTATTAGTTGGCATAGATATTGGAAATTATGATAAAGATGATCTAAATGAATTTTTGAAAGACCTTGATTATAAATATACTGAAGAAACAGAAAATGAAGGATACAATTCATTTTTAAAATAAAAAAAGGCCTCTTGCGAGGCCTTCATATTACATATTAGCGAACTAACTATCTTTTCCTTCTTGTCGCTTTACGTTTCACCTTCCTTTTTGGTGCTTTACGTTTTACTTTCTTCTTAGTAGCTTTTTTCTTAACTACTTTTTTCTTTGCTACTTTACGTTTTGTTACTTTCTTCTTAGTAGCTTTTTTCTTAACTTTCTTTTTAACCTTTTTCTTAGCTACTTTTTTCTTTGCTACTTTACGTTTTACTTTCTTCTTAGTAGCTTTTTTCTTAACTTTCTTTTTAACCTTTTTCTTAGCTACTTTTTTCTTTGCTACTTTACGTTTTGTTACTTTCTTTTTAGCTGCTTTACGAACTACTTTCTTTTTAGCAGCTGTCTTTTTTACTACCTTTTTCTTCTTACGTTTAATGGCCATTTGAATCCTCCAAAACACTTAAAGTTGGTTATCAAATAAAAGTTTAATGATATTAATGTTAAATACAATCTTTTTTTTTAATAAAAAAAATTATTAACTCTTATTTAACATTATTTGAATTTTTTTTTGTTTTTTTTTTAATGAAAAAATAAAAAAAAAACGAATGTTTTTTTTGTTGTTTTTTGATATTTTTTTTACATTTTTTTTGTTTTTTTCATCATTTTTTAGCTTTATTTGAATAATTTTTTTTTATTTTGTTTTTTTTTACAATTTTTTTCTTTTTTTCATTTTTTTACTTTTTTTGAATAATTTTTTTTATTTTGATTTTTTTTTACTTTTTTTTCTAATTTTTTTTACTTTTTTTCAATAATTTTAGTTTTTTTCAATATTTTGAATAAAATTTGAATTTTTTTAAAGTTTTTTATATTTTTTTAATAATATATTAAGAAAATTAAAACTATTACATATTTATTTAAAGAAATTAGATTTTAGTAGTTTTTGATTTTAAGAGCTGGAAAAAACCGGTGTACAGTTATCATATTTTTTCCTTGAACCAGTAAGTTCAGGTGGGTTTAAGTTTTACACATTAGGCTACCTAAAATTTAGGTTTGCACACCTGTTATAATTTACTTAATCCCTATTTTAAAATTAGGAACAAAGACATTGCAATAATATCGTGTACACCAGTTATTTTTAAAATATATCAAATATAAAAAAGATTAACTAGTCAAAATAAAAAAATTTTAGTTTTGTAGAACAGATTCTATCTTTTGGTGTAATTTCGAAATTCTGTCTTTAATAGAGGTATTTAGAGAATTACTTATGTCTTTATGATTAAGAGAATCATTCGCAAAATTTAAAGCTGAGATCACAGCAATTCTATCAAGACCAATAGTTTTTCCTTCAGCTTTTGTTTTCATCATTTTATCATTTAATAATTCAGCAGATTTATGAAGGTCATTAATTTCATTTTCTAGACAAAATACGTCGTAATTTTGATTAAGAATTTTAACAGTTACTGGGACCTTTTTATCTTCATCAATCATTGTTGCGTGTACTCCAAAGATCTTAGTCTATTGATTATTCCTTCAACTTTACTTTGAACTTTTTGATTTTTTTCTTTTATTTTGAATTTTTCAGCTACTTCTTGCTCTTGCCTTTCTTTTAATAGCTGATTTTCCTTCTTTAGTTCAAGATATTTATTAGACATTTCCTCTATTTTTACTTCGAGATCGTCTAACTCTTTATTTAATGCAGATATTATGTGATCATTATTCATATATTTATGTATATTATTATTGCAAGCATTACAGGTCAATAGATAAATACTAAATAAATAATATTTATTATTTTTAAGCTTTGAAATATGGATTCAAATGAATTATCAAACAGAAGATCAGCTTTAGTTTCTAAAATGAGAGGAAACTCAATAGCTATATTATCATCTGCTAATAAAACTTTTAGAACTAATGATGTAGAAAACCCTTTTAGGCAGAATAGTGACTTTTTATATATTAATGGTCTAAATGAACCAAATTTAATTAGTTTAGTTTTTAAAGAAAAAAACAAAGTTTGCTCAGTTTTGTTTAGAAACAATACATCAGAGCATGAAAAAATATGGGAAGGAGACAGGCTAGATAATGATGAAGTAAAGAAAAAATATGATTTTTCAAAAATTCATAGTATGAGTGATTATGAAGATTTAATTTCAGGCTATATTAATAATAAAGAGATTATATATATAGAGCAGGGTTTAAATTGCAAGTTAGATAATTTAATTCTCAAGAAATCAAAAAAGATGGAAAAAACCAGTCAAATTGAAATTATTCCATTAAGTTCTATCACGCATAAGCTTACGATTAATTAAATCAAATTACGAAATTAAAATGATTAGAGATGCAGCAAAAGTTTCAATTGAGGCGCATAAAAAAGCAATGAAAAAATCAAAGCCAGGAATCTACGAATATGAGCTAGATGCAGAAATTAAATACATTTTCAATAAAAACAACATGCATTTTGCATACATGTCTATAGTAGGAGGTGGAAATAATGGATGTACTCTTCACTATGTAAAAAATAATTGTTTATTGAAAGATAAGGATTTAGTTCTAATTGATGCAGCTGCGGAAAATAATGGCTATGCATCGGATATTACTAGAACATTTCCAGTAAATGGTAAGTTCACAAAAGAACAATCACAGATATATGATATTGTTTTAGAAGCTCAAGAACAAACAATTAAATTTATTAAACCTGGTGTTACCTGGGATCAAGTGCATCAAGTTACAGTTGATGAAATTTCTAAGGGTTTAATAAAATTAAATCTATTAAAAGATAGCTATGAAGATGTCATAAAAAATGAACTATATAAAGACTTTTTTATGCATAGAACTGGACATTGGTTGGGGTTAGATGTTCATGATGTGGGTGAATATGAAAATATACTTTTTGAACCAGGCATGGTTATAACTGTTGAACCAGGGATATATATAAATGCATTAGATAGTAAAGTTGAAAAAAAATGGAGAGGTATAGGAATAAGAATTGAAGATGATGTTCTAATAACAAAAAATGGAAATGAGGTTATTACAATAGATCTACCTAAAAAACGTAATGAAATAGAAGCATTATGTAATTAATAAAATGTCTAAAGAAAATTATAATATAACAGTAATTGGAGCCGGTTTAACAGGTTTAGCTTTTTGCAATCTAATGAAAGGCTCAAATATTAATACTAAGTTGATTGATAGTAATTCAAAAAGTTTTTACAACAATATTGAAATTGATAGATATATAGTTCTATCAAATACAAGTAAGCTTATTCTTGAAAGTTTAGATTTGTGGAAAGAAATTAGTATTCATTGTTCAAATATAAGAAATATTCACATATCGAAAAAAAACATATTTGGTTCTACCTTGGTAAAGTCAAAAGATGAAGACTTGGAATCATTAGGTTACCAAGTGCCAATTAAAAAATTAATAAAAATTTTATATAATAATATTGCTAAGGAAAGCAATATTGAAATATTACATGAGGCTGAAGTAATAGAGGTCGATCCTGGTGAAAACGTGAAAATTTCTTATACGCATAAATCTAAAGTGCAAAATACTCTTGCAAGTTCAGTAATATTCTCGACTGGAGCAACAGGTTCTTTAATTGACTCTTTATTTCCAGAAAAGGTACAAAAAGATTATGACCAGAATGCACTCGTGTGCGAAATTATATCTGATAAATTTAATTGTGATACCGCTTTTGAGAGATTCACAGATTTAGGAATATTAGGAATTATACCTAGAAAAGAGAACATATGGACTTTAATTTATTCAACAAGCCAGAATGAGTCAGAACATATATCTAATTTAGATAATACAAATGTAATAAGTTATTTTCAGGATCTTTTAGGAAATAAGTGTGGGACACTAAAAGAAGTAAATAATATAAATGTATATCCACTTCAGATGAAATATTACAAAAATTTTACTAGAGAAAATATATGTTTGTTAGGTGATGCAGCACATACGCTCCATCCAATCGCAGCACAAAGCTTTAATTTATCTTTGAGAGATTGTGTTTCTTTGACAAACATGATTAAGCAAGAAATTTTAGAAAAAGATAGCTTTTCAAGAATATTTAAAAATTATTTAGACGAAAGAAATAAAGAATTTGAAAGAATAATTAAATTTACAGACACACTCGCTTCTTTCATACATGGCGGTAGTTTTATTAAAAATAATATTTTAAGCTTATCTTTTTTGGCAATGGATATGAATAAAAACTTAAGAATAAATATTATTAGATATCTATTAGGTGTAAATTTTTCTAAATCCTTATTATCAACTTTAAAAGAATAAATATGAACACCGATGCGATCATAGTAGGATCTGGCATAATTGGAATGGCGTTAGCTCTTACTCTAAGTAAAAATAATAAAAAAGTAGTTATTATTGAAAAAAACTTGTCTAATAATTTAAATGCTAGCAGAACTTATGCTATTTCAGAAAAAACAAAAGATTTTTTTTGAAGATATTTGTATATGGAATGATATTAAAAATATAAATGAATTAAATGAAATGCATCTTTATTATAGAGAATATAATAAAGATAGATTTATTAATTTTAAAAAAAAGATTTTCAAAAAAAATATTGGTTATATAGTTCAAAGTCATAGTATTTCTAAAAATTTATTGGAAAACATTAAAAAAGATAAAAATATTACTATTTATGACAATTGCACAGTTAAAACAATAAATAATTTTACTGACGGTATTGAATTAAGCATAATTAATGACGATCTTATTAAAGCAAAGTATTTATTTAGTTGCGAAGGTTCAAAATCAAGTATAAAAAAAACTTTAGGCTTTGAAAATAGTTATGATAATTATGACTCTAAAGCAATAGTCTTTGATATAAAACATGAAAAATCAAACAAAGACACTGCTATACAATTATTTCTTGAAAGCGGACCGGTTGCCTTTCTTCCAATTACACCAAATAAGTCATCTATGGTTGTTAGCGTAAAAAATAAATTTACTGATAACAAGCATTTTAACGAAAAAAATATTTGTAGTTATTTGGAAAAAATTACTAACAATAGTTTTGGAAAGATAGAATTAATTTCAAATATTATTTTATTTGATTTAATTGGTTTTGACTCAGAGAACTACAAAAATGGAAATATTATTTTCGTAGGTGACTCAGCTCATTCAGTTCACCCACTTGCAGGTATGGGTTTAAATCTGGGCATATCAGATGTAATTGAGATTAATAAAAATATTGAAGATAACGTACATCAATTTGGAAGTACAAGATTTTTTTCAAATTATGCTAGGAAGCAAAAAATTATAAATAAAAAAGCAAGACAACAATTAAAACTTATTGAGAAAATTTATTCAATCGAAAATAGTGCAACAAAACTATTTGTTAATATAGCTATGAAAAATATACAAAAATCGAATTTTTTAAAAGAAAAAATAATTAATCATGCTAATAACAATATTAGTTTTTTTTAAATTACCCATAATTTATATAATTTTCAATTAAATCACATTGTTTTTCTTTAAAAAATTTGAAAACACTATTTTGATATATAACTTCCCCATCGTTTAAAAAAATGATCTCTTTTCCTATTCTTCTAATTTGAGAAATATCATGGGAAGTCATAAATATCTTAGTATCATGATTTGCTAGACTATTTATAATAAATTCTATTTCGTTTTTATAAACTGGATCAAGTTGTGATGTAGGCTCATCTAAAAAAATAATTTTAGGATTACCTATTATGGCCATTGCTATAGCAACTTTTTGTCTCTCGCCACCGGATAAATATTTTGTTTTCAAATCGATAATATTTTCTAAATTTAACTTTTCTATAATTTCTTCAATATAATATTTATCCTTAATATTTTTTTTATTAATTACGTAAATTAAATTCTCATTTGTAGTCCTATTTAAAAGTATTGGATTTTGAAATACCATTGATTGATTTCTTTTCACATCAGAAATTTTGTAATTTCCCCATTTAATTGTGTTTTGTGAAACATTAACGAGCCCGTGAAGAATTTTTAGTAAAGTACTTTTCCCTGAGCCGTTGTTACCGGCAATAATAGTTACATCTCTTTCAGAAGTTATTATATTTATATCCTTTAAGATAAAATTATTATCTATTTTGTAATTTAAGTTATTAACTATTAATGGCAAAATATCCATTTAACTAATTTTCCTCAAAGATTTTATTAACAGAGTAATGATCAAAGATATCAATATTAATATTAGCCCAAGAGCTACAGCTAATTCAATACTTCCTTTACTTGTTTCAAATGCAATAGCTGTTGTCATTACTCTTGTAAAATGGTTGATATTTCCTCCAACGATCATGACAGCACCTACTTCAGCACTCGCTCTTCCAAAACCAGTTAGCGCAACAGTAACCAAAGCATATCTGCATTCATAAATTAAGGTTGTGAGTTTTTCAAGTTTCGTTAAATTTAATGAACTAAGAAACAAGTCATATTCATTGTTTTTTTTGAAAATTTCTTCATAAGTAAGTGATACAACTATTGGAATGATTAAAAGTGTTTGGGCAAGAATCATTGCAGTAGGGGTATAAAGTATATCCAAAAAACCAAAAATACCTTGTTTTGAAACAAGAGTATATATTAGAAGGCCTAAAACTACTGGAGGCATTCCCATTAGCGTATTTGATAAAAGCACAACAAAAGATTGTAATCTATTTTTATAGAATACTAAAAACGCTCCAAACGGAATACTTATTAAAACAGCAATCAATAACGCAGACATCGTAACTCTAAGAGATAATCCTATAATCTCAAACAAATCTTCGTTAAATGTGATAATTAAGTTAAAAGCTGTTTCTAATATATTAATTAACATTATTTTCTATTTTTTCTTTAATGATTTCATAACATTCGTTTGATATTGTTTTTCTATCTTTGTTTTCTGTATTCACTAAATCAGTAATTATTATTTCAGCAATTATATCTCTTTTGAAAAAGAACTTTAAGAATATTCAGAAATAAAGAATTTCCTCTTACAAAAGGCACGCTCGGGTGAATTTTTTTGTTTTTATGTGGATACTTTATTATAACGCATTGCACTGGACTCCTGGTCTCTTGGCAACTAGCAAAGAGTCTTGGTTTGAATTTTAATAATTTCTCGCCACCAGAGGAAGTTCCTTCTGGAAATATTGTTACATTTCTATTATTAGATAAAAACTCTGAAATTCCAGCAACTGCTTTTGCGGCAGCATCTTTTTCGCCTCTATTTATAAAAAGCATATCAACAGCTGTAGTAATTTTACCGATAATTGGCCATTTACTAACTTCAATTTTTGACAAGAATGTGGTTTTAAATGTGCTACCTAAAATTATTATATCAAGCCAAGAAGAATGATTTGATATAATCAGATAATTACCTTCTTTAACATTACCATTTATAACTGTTTTAATTTCTAAAATATCTAATATCTTTTTAAACCATAGTCTTATTTTTTCTGATTGTATTTCATTTGCGCATGTATCAATATTTTCAATATCATAAATTATTCTTTTAGTATTTGATATGTGGAAAACAAATTTTAATAATTTTTTTAAAAAATTTATTATTCTCATAAGTTATTCACCCTTTCACGAAATTCATTAATATCATTAATTGGTTTTTCGCAAGTAAATCCAATACATATATATGCAGTAACTTCAGAAATTGACTCTTTATCATCAATGTTTTTAAATCCTGTTTTGTTATTATTAACATAGTAATAATTTATATATGGTCTGTTAATATTAATTAAATAATTTAACCATTTATATACTTCATTTGAATATTTTTTAGTTTTTAAAATAATGGTTATTATAGGCTTATTCATTAAAAGATAACTATCTAGAAGTGAACTGTGCGAATTTGGTGAATTATTAATTTGTTTTGAAGCATATGAGAAAATAGACTCAGCAGCATCTATGTATTTTGTATTATTCATTAGGAAACCTAATTTAATTAAAATTTTTGCAGCAATACTATTTCCGGATGGGTAAGCTTCGTCAGCTGTTGGTTTAGGTTTTTGTATTAGTTTTTCATGGTCTTTCGAAGTAAAATAAAATCCTCCGTCATGAAAATCTAAAAATTTTTCTATTAATGAATCAGCTAAAACAATTATTTTTTTAAATAACTCATCACTCCATTTTACTGATAAAAAATTTAAAATTGAATTTATTAAAAATACATAATCATCTAGATAAGCATTTAAATGAGATTTGCCATCTTTATATGTTGCATTCAAAATATTTTTATCAAACATATTATTTATTAAAAATAAAATAGATTTCTCTGCACTATCAACGTACTTAATTTCTTTTGAAATTTTGTAAAATTCAACTAAAGAATTAATCGCTAGAGCGTTCCATGACACAAGAATTTTTTCATCAGTAAAAGGTTTTTTTCGTTTATTTCTTATTTTTAAAAGTATTTCAATACTTTTTTGTATTGAGATTTTATCAGTACTTTTTATTCTTGATTCAAATTCATTCTTTGTGTCATATGAGACATATAAATGATATTTATTTTCAAAATTACATTTCTTATTTAATCCAAAGTGCTTAGAAAATATTTTATACTGGCTTTCATCTAGATTTTCTTTTATTTCAAATTTATCCCATATGTAGTAGTGGCCTTCACCGCCAGCAGAATCAGCATCAATGCTTGAAAAGAATCCTCCAGTCGAAGATTGCATCTCTTCAGTAATCCAGCTAGCTATCTTTTTTGCTGTTATAAAAAAAGTTTGATCTTTTGTAATAAAGTATGCTTTGCAATAACATTCTAGTAGACAAGCATTATCATATAGCATTTTTTCAAAGTGAGGTATCATCCAAACATCATCGACAGAATATCTGAAAAATCCACCTCCAAGCTGATCATTTATACCTCCTTCTTGCATTGCAATAAGACTGTAGAGTGCCATTTTTAAATTATAGGAATTATCTTCATTATATTGATGCAAGTTTAAAATATGCATAATGACGCTTGGTTGAGGAAATTTTGGCGCTGATCCAAAGCCACCCATTGTTTTATCAAAGATAGTTCTTACATTTTTTATATACTTTTCTTCTATTTTTTCTTCAATATTTTCTTCAGAAATATTATCTTTATCAATTTGATTTAAAGCTTTTATAACTGATTCATTATGATTTAATATCTCATTATAGTTGTTTTTATAGTAATCTTGGATTTTTATTAGAAGATCTTTAAAACTTGGTAAATTATATTTTTCTGAATTAGGAAAATATGTTCCTCCAAAAAATGGCGCTTGATTCTCGTGTGATAAAAACATAGTGAGAGGCCATCCGCCTGATCTTTGATTTAAAAGAATTTGTGAAGTTTGATATATCTTATCTAAATCAGGCCTTTCTTCCCTATCAACTTTTATATTTACGAAATATTTATTCATGATTTCTGCAGTTTTTTGATCTTCAAACGACTCATGTGCCATCACATGGCACCAGTGACATGCTGAATAACCTATTGATAAAAGAATAGGTTTATTTTCTAATTTCGCTTTATTTAAAGCCTCATTTCCCCAAGGGTACCAATCAACAGGGTTATCAGCATGTTGAAGAAGATAAGGGCTTGTTTCCTTTGAAAGACGATTTATTTTCATACCTCTGGTATTATATACATTTATGATAAAAATTATTAGTAATGATACATAATATAAATCCAATTTTTATATCGCTTGGTGATTTTCATATTTATTGGTATGGAATTATGTATTTAATTGCTTTTCTAGTTTCTTGGTTTTTAGGTATTTTCTATATAAAAAATAAAATTATAAACATTAGTAGTAACGAATTTTCTGATTTGTTCTTTTATATCTTTCTCGGAGTTTTCATAGGCGGAAGATTAGGTTATATTTTATTTTACAATCTATCTTATACAATTGAAAATCCAATAACTATATTTTATTTATGGAATGGTGGAATGAGTTTCCATGGAGGATTTCTTGGTGTTTTTCTTAGTATTATTTATTTTTGTAAAAAAAATAAGATACCTTTTTTTTTAATATCGGATTTTATAGTCAAATTAATACCAATTGGTCTATTTACTGGAAGAATTGGAAACTTTATAAATGGAGAATTAATTGGAAAGCCCACTGATATTTCTTGGGGAGTAGTATTTCCAAAAATTGATAATTTATCAAGACATCCATCACAATTATATGAAGCTTTCCTTGAAGGCATTATTTTATTTATTATATTGAATTTTATAATTTCAAAAAATGTAAAAGTTTCTTATGTGACAGCATACTTTTTAATAATATATTCTCTATTCAGATTCCTTATAGAATTTCTAAGATTGCCTGATCCCCACATTGGATATATTGCCTTTAATTGGGTTACAATGGGGCAAATTCTTTGTGTGCCCATGTTTTTTTTGGGTTTGTATATCTTAAAAATAAGGAATGGTGATTAATTTTATGAAGCAATATCTCGATTTACTAAATCATATTATTGATAATGGAGTTGAAAAAAGTGATAGAACTGGTGTAGGAACTTTATCTACTTTTGGATATCAAACTAAGTTTGATCTTTCAAAAGGCTTTCCATTAATTACAACAAAGAAAATTCATATTAAGTCTATAATATATGAACTCCTATGGTTTATTAATGGAGATAGTAATATTAAATATTTAAATGATAATGGAGTTACAATCTGGGATGAATGGGCAGACGACCAGGGTAATTTAGGTAAAATTTATGGTGTTCAGTGGAGAAGCTGGGGGAAAAATGATGGTTCTTATGTAGATCAGTTGGATAATCTAATGGTAAGCCTTAAAACAAATCCAGATTCAAGAAGACATATAATATCAGCTTGGAATGTTGGCGAACTTGATAATATGGCTTTGCCACCATGCCATTGCATGTTTCAATTTTACGTAGCAAATAACAAATTATCATGTCAACTATATCAAAGAAGTGCAGATGCTTTCTTAGGGGTTCCTTTTAACATAGCTTCATATTCGTTACTAATTCATATGATTGCACATGTATTAGATTATAAGGTTGGAGAATTTATATATACGATTGGAGATATGCATTTATATAAAAATCATATTAATCAAGCAAA
This sequence comes from Thiothrix sp., assembly GCA_038141665.1. Taxonomy (GTDB): domain Bacteria; phylum Pseudomonadota; class Gammaproteobacteria; order Poriferisulfidales. Next base: position 612,909 of record JAYQIN010000002.1, on the reverse strand, counting down.
GATTCAAATAAGCAGAGTTCCTAATGAGTTGCCAAATTTAATAATAAATAAAAAGGTTAAAGATATATTTTCATTTAATTATGATGATTTTGAAATCATAAATTATAATGCTCACCCTCATATTAGTGGATCTATAGCTGTATGAATATCTCTATAATTGTTGCAATGTCTAATAATAGAGTCATCGGAAAAGATAATAAAATGCCATGGCATCTATCAGATGATTTAAAAAACTTTAAAAAAATTACAACAGGCAAAACAATAGTAATGGGTAGACTAACCTATGATTCTATTGGCAAGGCATTACCTAATAGAAAGAATATTGTATTGTCTAGAAATTTAAAAGATTCAAATGTACTGATTTCCACAAATTTAAAAGAAGCTTTAAATTCTACAAAAAAAAACGAGGAACTTTTTATAATTGGAGGCGAAAATCTTTACTCTCAAACTCATAAATATAGCCAATAAACTATATCTTACTAGCATTGATGCTAATATTGATGGAGATAAATACTTTCCTGATTTAGATGTTTCATCATGGAAAAGAATTAGTTGCGAGCATTATAGTAAAAATAATAATAATACCCACAATTTTAAAACAGAAATATTTTTAAAGAATATTTAACATTTGACTTCGTATTTTATTATTTTTTTTCCTTTTGAAAGTTTGATAGAAGTCATTTTGTTACCCCAAACACAACCTGTATCTATAGATATTATATTTTTTGTTTCTCTAAAACCTAATGCTAGACCAATGTCCTATAATTACTTTATATTTATTAAACATTTTGTTATCAAATTCATACCAAGGAATAAGGGTATCTGATAAATTCTCTTCTGGACTCAACTTATTTTCAAAATCAAGAGATAAATCTTTCTTCAAATACCTCATTCTTGTAAATACATTTGTAGAAAAAACTAACTTTTTCTCGTTACTAAAATTACTATTCCATTGGCTTGGTTTATTTGCCCATAATGTTTCAATAAAATTTTTACAGTTTTTTCCCTGTAATGATTTTTCTACTAAAGAGGCTAAATAAAAAGTTTCATCTAAATCCCATTTCGGATAAATTCCAGCGTGAACTAAAATATATCCTAAGTCAGAATCTTTATAAACTAATCTTTGATTTCTTAACCATTTTATTATGCTATTGCAATCTGTATCTGAGAGAATTGCATCAAAAGTATTGTTTTTATAAGGCCAAGATTTTGCTTTAAAGTATGAAGCCAACAAATAGAAATCATGATTACCTAGAACAGAAATTGCTCTTGAATCTAAATCCATAATATATTTTAACACATCAAGAGAATTTGGGCCCTTATTTACTAAGTCTCCAGCTATCCACAAGACATCCTTTTTGTTATTGAAATTTATATAATTTAGAAGCTTTTTAAATTCTTTGTAACAACCTTGAATATCGCCGATAGCGTAAGTTGACATTTTAATTTAAAATTTTTGGAACACTAAGAGAAAATAATGGTATTTGCGCATCAAACTCATATCCATTATCCGCAATCATTGAATACTTTCCATGCATAGTTCCAACTGGGGTGTTCAATATTGTTCCACTAGTGTATTCAAATGACTCACTATTTAACAATCTTGGTTGTTCTCCAATGACCCCAAGACCTTTGGCCTCTTCAATTTTTCCATTTGCATCTGTAATAATCCAATGTCTACTAATAAGCTTAGCAGGAATTTTCCCAACATTTTTTATATTAATTGTGTAAGAAAAAACAAATCTATTTTCATTTGGAATAGATTGAAGTTCTATATACTCAGTTTTAACTCTAATATCAATTTTGTATAAATTTTCCATCATTACGCAATTCTCTAAAAAGCTCTATCATTTCGGGGATTGTTAATTCCTCGGCCCTCTTGTTTATATTATTATATAAATCTATACACTTTAGATCTAGGCAATTTCTAATTTTTTTTCTTCTTTGATTAAATATACATCTTGTGAAAGAAAAAAACTCATCTATTTCATTTGTTTTTAATAATATTTCGTTTTTAGGTGTAAGTTTTAAAAAAGATGAATGAACTTTTGGCTGAGGATAAAAATCAGATGGATCTATATCAATAAACTTCTCACAAATAAAAAATATTTGAATCAAAACTGTTAGTCTCCCATAAATTTTACTATTACAATTTGCTATAATTCTATCTACGAATTCCTTTTGCATCATAAAATGAATATTTAAAATTTTACTTCTATTTTTAATACACTTTAATAAAAGTTTAGTAGATATGTTATATGGTATATTTCCTATAATTCTATATTTTTTTTTGTATATATTTTTTAGATCAGTTTCGAGTATATCTTTATTTATAATTTTAATATTATTATCAAATTTCTTTTTTAAAAATTTACAGAGATTATTGTCTTTTTCAACCCCTATATAGAAATTTGTTTTTTTAATGATAGATTTGGTTAAAGCTCCCTGACCTGGTCCTATTTCAAGAATTAAATCCTCAACGTTAACATTAATAATTTCATTCAAAGTATTTATTGTAAAATTATTAATAAGAAAATTTTGGCCTAATTTTTTATCTGGTTTAATTTTTTCTATCATTTTCTTGATTTACAATATTTATTGATGTTTTAATTGCTTCTATCAAGCTGTCTGAATTTGCTTTATTTGTTCCCGCTATGTCAAGAGCAGTTCCATGATCTACAGATGTTCTTATTATAGGAAGACCTAAAGTTGTATTCACTATATCGCCAAAACCCAAAGTTTTTATTACTGGTAATGCCTGATCATGAAACATCGCGAGGATCAAATCTTGGTCATCTCTGGTAAATATTGTATCTGCTGAAAAAGGACCTTCCACATTGTAACCTGCACTTTGAAGATTTTTAATTGTTGGCATAATAATATCTTTTTCTTCATATCCAATATACCCATCTTCTCCAGCATGTGGATTTAAACCGCAGACGCTAATTTTTGGGTTATCTATTCCAAACTTATCATTTAGTTCTTTGCTGATAACTTTGACGTAAGATTCAAGTCTTTTCTTAGTTACTAATTTAGGCACATCTGCTAAAGGTAGATGAGTTGTTAAAAGTGCAATTTTTAAATTCTTGGTATGTAACATCATGATTGGCTCGTTGCCAGTCTTAGATGCGATATACTCTGTATGACCTGAAAAATCTTTTCCATACTTCATGATTGTACTTTTTTGAACGGGGCCTGTAACAATAGCATCAGCTTTTTTTTCTAGGCATGCTTTTATTGCAATATCGAGAGATTCTAAAATTATAGGAACGTGTTTAACATTTGGACTACCTATCTTAACTTTAAATGTGTTATTTATATTGTGAACTAAGATGTCATTTTTTTTTAATTTTGGGAAAACATCGTCATTTATATCTACTTCTATAAAATTTATCTTTCTTTCAAGTAAATTTGCTCTTTCTTCCAAAATTTCTAAACTTGCTATAATAACTAAATTTGCATCGAAGTTATTTTTAGGAATATCTAAAGAAATATCATAACCTATGCTCGACGGTTCTCCTGGTGTTACAAGAATTTTAGGAATATTTTTCATTAAAGGAATGGGTCCCAAGATTCATTCTCTCTTTTCTTTTTTTCTTTTCGTTTATTTCTATAAACTTTTGGAGAAGTTCCGGTGAGATATTTTATATAATTCTTTTCCTTAAGTTCAATTATCCAAGCATCAATAACTTCCTGAGCTCTTCTTGAAGTTATATATCTTTTTGCAAGATTCATTTTTATCATTTCTGTATTATCTTGATTCCTCTTTCCTAAAACTTCTAAAATATGCCAACCAAATTGACTTAAGAATGGATCACTTATTTTGTTAATTGGAAGAGTATCAATCATATCTTCAAATTCTGGAACAAAAGTACCAGGCGCTGCCCATTCTAGATTACCACCAGAAGATGCAGAAATAGAATCTTCCGAATATGCTCTAGCAATATTTGAGAAAGACTCACCGCCCTCAATTCTTTTCTTTAGTTCTAACAACATACTTTTTGCTCTTTCATCTGTAACTATTGCATTTGTTTTAATTAGTATATGTCTAACTTTTCTTTCTTCTATATTTACTTTTTCCATTTCTTTTTTATCTTCTAGATAAAAAATATAGTAACCATTGATACTTTCAATTACATTGCTTATTTTTCCGCTATCCATATTTTTTAAATCATCTAAAAACATTTGAGGAACTTCTGATATTTTTCTCCACCCAAGATCTCCACCAGATAATGCATTACCGCTATCAGAATAATTTTTTGCTAAATTAGAAAATTTTTCACCTTCTAAAAATTTATTTTTTATCATTAATATCTTATTTTTTGCTGAAGTTTTTTCATTTATCGAAGGATCTTCAGGAACTGCAACAAGAATCATTGATATTTTATATTGATTATTTTCTTTAAAAACATGACTTTGGTGTTCAATAAACTCTTGCATTTCTTTTTTGCTAACTTTTACCTTTTTGTGAAACAATTCGTCTTTTAACTTCTCGAATAATAAGATCCTCTTTTAATAAGTCCCTATAAACATTATAGTCAACGCCCTGACTAATTATTTTTTCTCTAAAATCAGTAAGTGAAACTCCTGATTTACTTGCCATATCCTCCATGGCTTTATCTATCATCCACTCTTGTATGTTCATTCCAGTTTGTTTCGCGTAGTTTATTTGCAATCTTGAATTAATCATACTTTCTAAGACTTGTTCTTTAAAAGTGCTTAGGTCAGCTGGAAGAGAATTTCCACTCACTTCATATTGCTTTAATAAGAAATTCAGTTTTTCTTGATATTCAGATTGTGTAATTACATCATTCTCGATAATAACAATTGCCTGATCTAAAATTTTTGCAAATGAGCTAGTGCAAAATAATAATACTATTATTATAAAAGTAGAAAATTTCATATTTAATATTCTTTGTTAATATATCCTTTGATACTTGAAGCTATAGTATCTCCTAGAGGAGTTCCAACATCTGTAAAACCTTTTAACATTATTTGAAATTGAAGATCTTTTTCATACTCCTCTGAACCAATTTTATATCTTCTTTGTATTAGCCTTACTTTCCAGCAGCAACTCTCGTATTCTAATCCGGCAAGGGTTTCAATGTCATCTCCTGAATTATTATTATTTGGATTATTTTTAAAATCATAATTCCATCTTCCAAGAAGTTTTAAATTATCAGTGACTCCCCATGCAAAACTCATATCTCCTTGAGCTGTACTATTTTTTGAATATCTATAGCTTGCATTAAAAACATTATTATCCTTACCTCTGTATTGAAAAGTATGATTGTTATACTGTGTTTTTTGTTCATCAGCATGAGTGTCGTATAAAAAAGTTGAAATAAAACTTACGTTTTCTGTTGGTTTGTATTCCATTTCTGCAACTAGATTTGAATTTGTTCTTGTGTATATTGTTTCATTATCAGTAGATATTTTTCTATCTTCAAAATATATTATTTTTCCAAAACTTATATTAAAAATATTTCTAAAATTTTTCATATCATAAAAGTTTGAGGAAATGGAAACTGATAACTGGTTGGCATCACTGGTCCTATCTCGCCCAGAAAATCTATTATCTCTAAACATTTGATCATAAGAAAAAGTATTTAAACCTGTATCAAATGTTGGAATATCATCATGATTCTCTTCTTCAGCATATAGATAGAATAATCTTGGCTTAATTTGGTTAACAAGATTAGATTCTTTTAAATGTTTTGAAAATACCATTTCACTATTTACACTAAATATCGGTATAGTTTTACTTGGATTTGAAGAGAATCCAGCAGTTTGGTTATTAAGATTATATTGTGTATGCTGAAGTTTAAGTCTAGGAGTAATCTCTATCCCGCTCATAGAAAATGTTTTATCTATACCAAATTGAAAATCTGATCTTGTTCCATCAACTTTATCTTTATGATTATGATCCCAGTTTGTTATTGAGGTATTAATATCAAAATTTGCTAAGTCTCTATCCCATCTTTTAGAAATTTCAATTTTTGGCAATATATCATATGGCTCTGATGAGCTTGTAATAGCTTTGTCGAAAACTTGATATCCAAGAAACTTACTATAAATCCTCCAATCATTATAAGTGTAAATAGATTCTATATATCTAGATCCGTGAGTTTTACTTGCTCCAGCAATTCCTGTTCCAAAATCTTTGTAATAATCTTTATCTGATGTTTTATCATAAAATGTATTTACAGATAGGTTAGAATTTACACGATGCTCATGGTCGATTAACACTCTATACCTATCATCAACATATTCTGAATCATCACCCAAATATGATAAGTACAATTGACCATCATATTTATTTTCTAAATATCTAAAAGTAGTTTCAATTTTACTTCCTCTATCTTGAATATATGAAGGCTCAATTAACATATCCATATTTTCTGCAATATTCCAATAAAAAGGAGTAAATACATCAGGACCTTTTGACCAACTACCTGACCAATTTGGAACTAAAAACCCAGTTTTCCTTTGATCATCGAGAGAAAATCTCATGTATGGCGAATAAAAAACAGGTACTCCTTTTATAGAAACAAAAACATCTTTACCGGTACCTACACCTGTTTCAAAATCAAGTTCAGTGCTTTTGCTGATTAAATTCCAATCTGGATTTATAAGATCACATGTAGTGTAAGTAGAATTTTTTAAAAACATTTTTTTATTTTTTAATCTAACGCCATACCTAGCTTTTCCTGATATTTCTAAAGAAGGATATTTATACTTTGGTGATATAAAATCCGTTCTACCTTCCTTAGTATTATATTCTGCATAAGGCGCTTTCACTTCTACTCCATCAGAAGTATATTGAACACTTCCACTTAATCTTGCTCTATTTTCCAATCGTAAAAAATTAGCCAATTCACTTTTTATTGTTTCTTCTCCTCTTATTATTTTAGTATCACCTTGAAGAATTGTTACTCGTTTTTTTTCGTTCCAATATGATTCGTCTGCCTCAACCTTTATGAGCTCTTTATTTTGAGAGCTTTGTATAGAATTAATGTTACTCTTGTAACTAATCTTGTTTTCACTAGTTTTTATAATTTCTTTGTTTTCTTTTACTTTTAAAATTTTTGGGATTTTGGTAGGTTTATTTACTTTTGGAGAATTTTTAACGTTAGATGCACCTTCATTTCCTAAAGAATTGGTTTTGTATAAGTCATAAATAGAGCAGCAGAAGAAATTTTTTTCTTCTAAATTAGTAGTATTTTCAGCATATAAACTGGTGTTTATTAGCATAAAAACACAAAATATTATTTTGTTTGATTTTGCCATATAACATATATTATATATCAAAAATTTGAGATAATTACTGTAATATATTAATGAATGAGGTTATTTTGGATAAGTATAAAAATATCAAATTTTTTAAAAATCAGGGTCAACTAAGCTTTATAGCTCTTATATCCTTTATCTTTATTTCTATTTTGATGGTTGTTTTTCAACCTGAGCCTGAAGCCAATGTAAATCAACCAACACCTGTTGTGGTTGATGCTATGGAGCTTAAAATTCAAAATATTGCCCCAATTGTTGATTATACAGGAAGATTAGAACCTTCAAAAAAAGCTGAGTTAAAGTTTGAAATTAATGGAAAGCTGGCTAAAAAACTTGTCCAACCCGGTCAATTTGTAAAAGCAGGCGAAATAATTTTAAGGTTAGAGGAGTTTGATATTTATAAAAAGTTATATGAATTAGCGAAAAAGAACTTTGACTTACAAACAAAGGAAGTCGAAAGAATGTCTATTTTAGATAAAAAATCTTTATTATCAAAATCTCAATATGACAAAACAGTTCAAAAGCAAATTGAGTTAGAGTCAAAAATGTATAAAAGTAAGCAAGATTTTGAAAAAACTTATTTAAAAGCAAAGTTTTCTGGAATTATTAATGAAATAAACATCGACGAGGGTAATACCGTAAGCCCCAACATGATTGTGGCAAATTTGATTGATACTTCATTTTTAGATCTTTATGTTGAAGTAAGAGGAGATGTAATTGAAGGCTTAAAATTAAATATGGATATTGAAGTTTCATCAAACAAAATTAAATCTAAAGGTAAGTTAATTTCTTTTCAAACAAGTCCAAATTTAGAGACATATACACATTTATTGAGAATAAGAATAAAAGATGAGAGGTTTAGATCAGGTATGCTAGCAAGTGCAAAATTTATATTACCAGTGATTAACAAAATTTTTGGAGTGCCAGTATCATCTGTTTTAAACGATGATGGAAAAAAATTTGTTTTTTTAATTAAGGAAAAAAAACTACAAAAAAAACAAATAAATATAATTAAAAGATTTGATGAAATTTATATTATAAATGGCGATATTAAATCAAATGAATTCATTGTAACTAAAGATGTTTCCTCACTATCAGAAGGGCAGGATATACTAATATCAAGCCAGTAAAAAATTATGATAGATTATTCAATAAAAAACCCGTTGGTTGTAAATTTATTTTTACTACTGATCGTAATCATTGGAGTAATATCTTGGCAATCAATGCCCGAGGAAATGTTTCCAGTTGTTGAAAAGGATGCGATAAAAATTACCACAAAATATGATGGCGCATCCCCGGAAGAAGTTGAGAAGCAAGTAACAATTGCAATTGAAGATACTTTGGATAATTTACAGGATATTGATTTTTATTATTCAAAAAGTTCAGAAGGCGTATCTGCTATAACCTTAAGATTAAAACCAGAAGCAGATGTTGACGAGCTGCTAAGATCTGTTAGAGATTTAGTAGACGCAATTGACGGCTTTCCCGAGGAAGCTGACGAGCCTGAAATATCAAGGGTAAAAACAAGGTTTCCAGTAATTAGTGTCAGTATTTATGGTGAAACGAGACAAAGCTTATTATTTGCTAATGCAAAAAAAATAAAACAAAAAATAATGCAACTCGAAGGAGTTGCTGGAGTTGGAATAGCAGGTAATAGAGATGACGAGATATGGGTAATAATAAACCCATCAGTAATTTCTGCAAAAAAAATATCAACGAAAGAAATTATTAATGCTTTAAAAAATAATATTAAGGACTTGCCCGGTGGATCAGTAAAAGCCACAGAGGGAGATATTTTATTAAGAGGCCTAGGTTCATCATCTATAAATTCTATAGAAAATATTACTCTAAAAAATAATAATATTGGAGGTCAATTATTACTAAAAGAAATAGCGTCAGTAGAACAAAGACTGGAAGATGAAAATTCTGTTGGAAGATTTAATGGTAAAAAAGCTGTTAATATGTCAGTAACTAAAACAGCGGAAGCGTCTGTATTTGATGTATCAAGAAATGTAAGAAAAATTGTGAATGAATATTCTTTACCACAAGGTCTTCAAGTAAGTGTTTTTAGTGATTTTTCTAAAAATGTTAAAACAAGATTAGATACAGTAAAATCATCAGGTTTAATTGGCTTGTCTTTGCTACTTTTATCTTTATATTTATTCTTAAACTCAAGAGTAGCATTTATTACAGCTTTTGGTATACCAGTGTCATTTTTAGTTGCAGCTTTTGGAATGTATGCTTTTGGATATACAATAAACATGGTCTCATTATTCGCTTTTCTTGTTGCATTAGGCATGGTTGTTGATGATGCGATAATTGTTACAGAAAATACATATAGACATATAGAAAATGGTGTGGATCCTGTTACAGCATCAAAAATAGGAGCAAAAGAGGTTTTTTGGCCAATAGTTGCATCTACTTTAACAACTATAGCAGCATTTCTTCCTATGTTAAGTATCTCAGGAACCTTAGGAAAATTTATTGAAGTAATTCCATTAGTAGTTACGGTTGCTCTTTTAGGTTCTTTAATGGAAGCTTTTATTGTTTTACCTTCTCATTGTGCAAGTTTTCTAAAAAAGCCAAAAGAAAATAATTTAAAAAAAGAAAAGTGGAAAAATCTTTTATCAAAATATAATAAATACTTAAATGTTTGTATAAAAAATAGGTATTTAGTTTCAAGTGTTACTGTTGGAATACTTTGTGTGATAATTACTTTTGCTGTCACTAGAATTCCCTACTATCAATTCGGAAAAGTTGATAGCGGCCAATTTTTTATAAATGCTGAAGCTTCAATTACAAGCAGCGTTAGAGATACCGAAAGGCTTGCAATGAAACTAGAAAAAGTTATTTTATCTGAATTAAATGATAATGAATTGGAATCTTTATATACAAACGTTGGTGTAAGCTTTAAGGATTTCAGCAGATTTGATTTAGGAAGCCAGTACATACAAATTGTTGTAAGTTTAAAAAAAAGTAGCCCCCAAGGCTTTGTTGATTATGTTGTAACTCCATTATTTAATTTATCTTTTGATAATTATGGTAAAAGAGACAGAAGCGAAAAAGAAATAATTAATTTATTAAGAAATAAAATAGCTTCAGTATCAGGCTTGCAGAAAATATCAATCAAAAAAGCATCAGGAGGACCAGGAGGATCAGATATTGTGATTGGAGTTGTAGGTCAGAATCAAAAAATTCTTACCAAATACGCAAAAGAAATTGAAAGTTTTTTATCTAGAATCGATGGTGTTAAAGATGTTGAGCAAGATCAAGATCCAGGAAAAGTTGAATTTAAATATAAAATTAATAATAGAGGAAAAGAATTAGGTTTGACGCAAGTAGATATAGCTGAATCTGTAAGAACTGGTTTCTTGGGGCTAGAAACAGCATACTTTAATTTGCAAGGCGAAAGAGTGCCTGTCAGATTAATTTATTCAGAAAAATATAGATACGATAGTAGCAAACTTTATCAGTTACCGATTATTCTAAAATCTGGCAAGACTATTTATCTTGCAGAAGTAGCAGACATTGAAGTTTCTAGAGGAATGAATACAGTAAGAAGGAGAGATGGTCAAAGATTAGCTAAGATAAGTGCAGATGTTGATCCAAGCATAATAACACCTCTAGAAGTTACTGAAATATTTGATAAAAAATATAAAAAAATATTTGATAATGATTCTGCATATGAATATATGTATTTAGGAAGTAAAAAAAGAAGTAGAGAAAATTTTGCAGACATGAAAAAAACTGCACTTATATCACTAGGTATAATATTTTTCATTTTAGCAGTTTTATTTAAGACAATTATTGACCCATTAGTTGTACTATTTTCTATTCCATTTGCAGTTGTTGGCGTAATATTAGGCCACATACTATTTGGATATAATCTACAATTCTTGTCTGTTATAGGACTTTTAGCTTTAATTGGAATTGTTGTAAATGATTCTCTTATTTTAATCGATTTCTTAAAAAAATTAAGAAAAGAAGGAAAAAATAAAATAGAGGCTACAATTCAAGCTTGCAATGTAAGAGCTAGACCAATTATTTTGACATCTGTAACGACTTTCTTGGGAATATCGCCTTTAATATTTTTTGCTACAGGGCAAACTAAATTTTTATCCCCAATGGCAGTAAGTTTAGGTTTTGGTTTATTATTTGCTACTATATTGATATTAATAGTTTTACCATGTTTTTACTTGATTATGGATGACTTGAAAGAATTGATTATAAAAAAATTTAAAATAAAGATTTAATATTTTTTATATGTAACAAGAGGCGATGTTTTGAGGAAATCATTTTTAGATTTTGGAAGAGTAAATGCTGAAAAATTACTCCATAATAGACTAAATATATTGATATTTATTTTGTCCATACTAACTTTATTGTTAATCGGGAGGCTATATTTTTTACAGGTAATTAGTTTTGACCATTTTGATACTTTATCTGAAACAAATAGAATAAAATATATTCAAACCGCTCCTCGAAGAGGTATTATTTACGATAGAAATAATATAGTTTTAGCAGATAATTCATCTTTATATTCCATAGAAATTAATATTAAAGAAGCTAATAACATAGAAAAAATAATTAATGCAATTAAAGAACAAATCAACATATCGAAAGAAGAAATTGAAAATTTTTATAAAAAAAAATCAAAGTACTCTCACCATAATTCAATTGTTTTAAAGTCAAATTTAACAGATTCTGAAATTGCAAAAGTTTTGTCAATAAGATATAAATTTGATGGTTTAGATGTAACTGCAAGTCTTATGAGAAAGTATCCTTATGAAGAAATAACAAGTCACGTCATTGGAAACGTTGGTTATATTGATAAAGTTGATTTATCAAAAATAGATAAGAAAAAATATAAAAGTATTAAATATGTTGGAAAAACAGGTATCGAAAAATCTTATGAGGATACTCTATTTGGTTCTCCAGGTTATAAACATGTTGAGATTAACGCAAGAGGGCGGCAGATAAGAAATATTGATGAAAAACCTTCGGTACCTGGAAAGGACATCCATCTTACTATTGATATAGATTTACAAAAATATATGTATTCAAAATTGTTAGGATATTCAGGTTCGTCAATAGCTATGAATCCTAATAATGGCGAAATACTTGGAATGGTAAGTATGCCCTCAATTAATCCAAACGATATATTATGGGGATCTTATGATAGCTCCAAAGAAATTGAAAAGTTAGACAGTCCAATGTTCAATAGATCTATTAATGGTTTATATTCTCCAGGTTCAACTATTAAGCCATTAGTCGCACTAAATGCAATTCATAAAAAAGTTGTTAATTTGGAAACAGAAATATATGCGGGACCTTTTTTTCAGTTACCAAATAGTTCTAGACGCTTTCGAGATTGGAAACCAGAGGGCCATGGAGTGGTGAATTTGCAGAAATCTATAGTTCAATCATGCGACGTATATTTTTATATGCTTGCTGATAATCTTGGTATAAAAAAACTTGGATCATTCTTTGAATCATTTTCATTTGGTGAAAAAACAGGTATAGATATGCCTTTTGAATCAAAAGGTGTGCTGCCATCAGAAGAATGGAAATTAAAGAATATAGGATATAAATGGACAGACGGAGATACTGTAATTACAGGAATTGGACAGGGATATTTTTTAACAACGCCTTTACAACTAGTTTATGCGGCAAGCATATTGGCAAATGAAGGATCAATTGTTATTCCTAAACTTAACAAAAATCTTGATATAAAAAAGAGTAAAAAAATAATTGATAGAGAGAAATTTTTAAAAAATGAAATAAAGAAAGAGTGGTGGGATGCTATAAATGAAGCTATGTTTAAAGTAGTTAATCAAAAAAATGGGACAGCATTTTGGACTACAAAAAATAAAAGAAATAATATTTCAGGGAAAACTGGAACTGTCCAGGTATATTCGCTGCCACAAGAAACTGATGAAAGAGAAAATGAAAATTTACCTAAACATTTAAAAGATCATTCACTTTATATTGGATTTGCTCCAAAAGATAATCCCCAGGTTGTCGTTGCCACAATTGTAGAGAATGTTGGTAGTGGAAGTAAGTTTGCTGCTCCTTTTAGCAATGAAATTATTGATTATTATTTAAATAAAATTAGAGAAAGAAATTGAATAGTAAAAATTTTTTTGGAATAACAGACAATACTTTATTTATTTGTATAGTATTTTTATCATTTTTTGGTTTAGTTTTACTTTATAGTGCTACAAATCAAAACATCGATGTAGTTTTTAGACAAGGTTCAAGACTAATTTTTTGTTTTGTATTAATGTTTTTAATAAGCTTAGTTGATATCAATAAGATAAAATCTATGTCCCCTTATGTTTATTTACTTTGTTTATTAATGCTTACTATAACTTTACTTTGGGGGCATGATATAAAAGGCGCAAAAAGGTGGATAGTTTTTTTTGGTTTTTCATTTCAGGTTTCCGAAATTTTAAAAATAATTTTACCCATGACTCTTGCATGGTATCTATCATTATCAGAAGATAAGGAAATTGATCTTAAAAAATTAATTATTAGTTTTTCTATAATTTTTGCCCCAATACTTTTTGTTATTAAACAGCCAGACTTAGGAACCTCTTTGATTATATTACTTTGTGGAGTGATAACTATATTTTTAGGCGGAATTACTAAAAAACATATAATCTATCTCTTAACTTTATTTTCATTTGCAATACCAATTATGTGGAAATTTATTCTGTTACCATATCAAAAACAAAGAATCATGACTCTTTTCGATCCAAATTTAGATCCATTAGGTTCTGGATATCATATCATACAATCAAAAATCGCAGTTGGATCCGGTGGTTTTTTTGGAAAAGGATTTTTAAATGGAACTCAATCGCAGCTAGAATTTTTACCTGAAAGAGGAACCGATTTTATTTTTGCTGTATTTGCAGAAGAATTTGGTTTTATTGGAGCTTTAATTTTATTTTTAATATATTTAATGATAATTCTTCGTTGTCTTCATATTACATATAAAGCGAAAAATTATTTTTCAAAAATATTTGCAGGCAGTATTTCATCAATTTTAATACTATTAGTAATTACAAACATTGCAATGGCAGTGGGTTTATTGCCTGTAGTTGGCGTAACATTGCCACTAATAAGTTTAGGAGGTAGCTCCTTGTTATCAATATTTATTGCATTTGGTATAATGTTTTCAATAAATAGGAGAATATAAATGTTTCATAAAAATATTATAAACTCTGCTGTAATTGTGTTTATATTTTTAATAATTAATCCTGTTTCAGCAAGTAATGCTGGAGAGCTAAAAAAATATTCTAAAGAAATTGAAGAAATTAAATCAATTTTAATTAATCATCATAATATAAGTGAAAATTATGTTGATCAGGTATTAAATTCTATAAAATTTCGTCAAAAAACATTGGACTCAATGACCAATGCAGTTGAAAGGAAAGCAACATGGGAAAGGTATAGAAATATTTTTATTACAAATAAAAGAATAAATGAAGGCATCAAATATCATAAAAAAAATTATAAAATACTTAAGGAAATAGAAGTGAAATACGGTATTCCTTCAGAACTTATAGTTTCATTTCTGGGTGTTGAAACAAATTATGGAAGAGGAACCGGGAAAGTAAAAGTTATTGATTCTCTTGGTACTTTGGCTTTAAAACATCCTAGGAGATCAAAATTCTTTAAAGCGCAGCTAATATACTTTATTGTATTAACTCATGATAATGAGCTTAATTACAATAAATTACTTGGCTCCTACGCTGGGGCAATGGGCGCCCCACAGTTTATGCCTGAAAGTTATAAAAAGCTTGGCATAGATTACGATAAAGACGGAAAAGTTGATTTATGGAATAATAAATATGATATTTATGCCAGTATAGCTAATTATCTAATTAAAAAGGGATGGTTAAGAAATAATAGTATATACACTAACATAAAAATCAAAGATCCATATGTAAATGATATTTTTAAAAATGGAGATGTTAAAACAGTTTCAATAAGTGACTCAAAGCTAAAAAAAATAACAACAAAAAATAATCTAGAATCTGGAGAAAAATATTTAATTCTTTTAAGCAAAAAAAATAAAAAATATAAATTAGGGTATAAGAATTTTAAAGTTATAATGTCTTATAATCCAAGCACATTTTATGCGATGGCTGTTTCAGAATTGAGCGAAAGAATAGCTTTAGGAAAATGAAGTATTTAATTTACATTATAATTTTTGCATTAATAACTCCTAGTTGTACTCCCATAAAAAGAGATGGGATAAATAACTATAAAAAAAAATATCGTGTCCAAGAAGTTATTCCAAAAAAAGAAAGCTATAGCAAGTATGGTAATCCAAAATCGTACAAAGTATTTGGTATAAAATACAAAACTTTGAAGACGCATATTGGTTACGCTGAAGAGGGAATAGCATCATGGTATGGAAAAAAATTTCACGGCAAGCTAACCTCAACAAGGGAGGTTTATAATATGTATAAAATTTCAGCTGCACATAAAAGTTTGCCCATACCCTGTTACGCTAAAGTTACAAATTTAAGCAATAACAAATCACTAATTGTAAGAGTGAACGATAGGGGCCCTTTTAAAAAAGGTAGAATCATTGATTTATCATATGCTGCTGCAAAAGAACTAGATATTATTGAAAAAGGAACCGCAAGAGTATTTGTTGAGGCTATTGAAGTAAAATAAAGCTAATCTTAATTATTAATTTTATAATTAATATTCAAAATGATATAATAATACAAATTTAATACTTACCAAGGATATATAATGCAAAAAATTATAATAACTCTAATTTTTACATTTTTTACATTTTTTTCATTTAATAAATTTGCTTATTCAGAAAGTGCATATCCATTCACAGTTCCAAATATAGATGCTTCAAGTTATATTTTGATGGATGCAAAAACAGGATCAATAGTAACTGGTAAAAATATTGATAAAAAAGTAGAGCCAGCAAGCCTTACTAAGATTGCAACACTTTACTTAGTTTTTAAATCCCTAAATTCTAAATATATAAGTGAGGAAGACTATACCGTTGTAAGCAAAAAGGCCTGGAAGATGGTTGGCTCGAGAATGTTTATAGAAGTCGGTAAAAAGGTTCAAATAAAAGACTTAATTCAGGGTGTAATTGTTCAGTCAGGTAATGATGCAAGCGTTGCACTAGCAGAACATATAGCAGGAGGAGAAGAATTTTTCGTAACGATGTTAAATAAGATGGCGAAAGATATGGGCTTAGAAAATACAAACTTTCAAAATGTAACAGGAATGCCAGATAAGAATCATTACACAACAGCAAGAGATCTTGCCACTCTATCAAGAAATTTAATTACAGAATTTCCAAAACAATATGAAAGATTTTCTCAAAAAAAATATACATTTAATAATATTACACAATTAAATAGAAATAGATTATTGACTACCTACGAATATGCTGACGGAATCAAAACAGGTCACACAAACTCAGCAGGTTATTGCTTAGCGTCTTCTGCTGAAGTTAAAGGAACAAGATTTGTATCGGTAATATTCGGCGCAAATAGTTCGAAAGCAAGATTTAAATATTCAAAAACGTTATTTAAATTTGGATTTAGAAATTTTATAACAGAAAAATATTTTGATAAAAATAAAGTAATAGCTAAAGAGAGAATATGGAATGGGCAAGAGAAATATATTGATATTGGGTTTAACAGAGATATATATATTACTCTACTAAAACATGATGACATTGAAATTAAGCCAAAGATAAATTTATTTTCTAAAATTAAAGCACCTATCAGATTAAATCAGTATTTAGGAACAGTTGATTTCATTAAAAATGATAAAGTGATTTCTTCTGAAAAAATATATGCTCTTAAAAGAATTGAGGAAGGAAATTTATATAGAAAAACATACGACTTTATCGCAAATTTTTTTATAGAAGACTAAGTTGAATAATAAAGTATTTATAAATGAAGATATAATCGACTTAAAAGATGCGAAAGTCTCTATTTTTGATAGAGGTTACTTATTTTCTGATGGCGTATATGAACTAATACCTTATTTTGATTCAAAACCCTTTCTTTTAGAAGAACACTATTCTAGGCTAAGAAAAAGTTTAGATATGATTGAGATAAAAAATCCATACGACAAAGATAAGTGGTTTAGTAATATTGAGAGATTTTTAAAAAGTTGTCAGTATAAGGATTTTTATTTATATATTCAGGTAACAAGAGGCATGCCGGAAAGCTTTGATGATAATATTTTGCGTGAACATGCTGCAACAAAAAATTATAAAACATGCGTTACTATGTTTTTTTCTAAAATAAAAAATATTAAAAAAGAAGCTGTTTCAGGAAAAAAATCAATTACTATGGAAGATAAAAGATGGATGCAGTGTGATATAAAATCAGTATCTTTACTTTATAATTCTTACGCAAAAACTGTTGCTCACAAAAAGGGTGCTTATGAAGCAATATTGGTGAGGGATGGATATATCACTGAAGGGTGCTCAAGTAACGTCTTTATTGTAAAAAATAACATTATAAAAACTTCACCAGAAAGTAATCTTATTCTTCCTGGAGTTACTAGATCCTTTGTGATCAATGATGTAATTGCAGATAGTAATTACGATATAAGAATTGAAAATTATAAAGAGGATGACCTTTTAAATTCAGATGAGGTATTTATTACTAATTCAACTCAGGGAATCCTGCCAATAACACATATTAACGATAAGCAAATTAATGATTCAATTTGTTATGAAGTTACAAAAAACCTTCAAGAAATTTTTATTAGTAAAATACATTAAGTGAAAGAATTAATCCGTCATCAAAAAAACCTATCAAACTGTAATAAATGTAACAATATGGTTGGAAGGCCAATTATCGGCAACCCAACTAAATCTAAAATAATCTTAATAGGGCAAGCTCCAGGAATTAAAGAAGGTGATCTAAAAAAACCTTTTGCATGGACAGCGGGGAAAAATATGTTTAAATGGTTTGCATCAATCGGATTAAATGAAGAAAAATTTAGAAAAAATGTTTATATGGCTGCAGTCTGCAGGTGCTACCCAGGAAAAAATATATCTGGATCTGGTGATAGAGTACCAACTGAGGATGAAATAAAAAAATGTTCAAGTTGGCTAAATTATGAAATTGATTTGCTACAGCCAAATTTAGTTATACCAGTTGGAAAACTTGCCATTTCACAGTTTATAAACTTTGAGAAATTAAATGATGTAGTAGGGAAGAAGATAAAGTATAAAAAAGATAACTTATCACTTGATATTGTTCCTCTTCCACATCCGTCTGGTTTATCTACTTGGTATAAAAAAGAACCTGGAAAAAAATTATTAAATGATTCATTGAGGATTATTAAAAAAACTAAAAGCTGGCAGTTAATTCTAAAAAAATAGCTTTTTTACTTCGGAAAGTTTTTTTTCAACCGACATCATGCCATACGCCTTTATGGAGAAATCCAGAGACTTTATTATTTTTTATATGTTTTATTAAAATATCTACCAGCTTATAATTTTTAATTGTAATACCCTCAAAAAACTCTGGTCTGAAGATACCAATTCCTGCGTAAGTAAAACTATTCTCTTGTTTAAGCGTAATTCTATTTTTTATCATAGAGAAATCACCGTTCAAATTATGAGGTGGATTCTCTACCATTATTAATGAAGCAAGGTCACTATCTTCTATATTTATTTTTGATAATTCACAGTCTGTGTATATATCTGAGTTAATTACAAGAAAAGGACTATCTCCAATAATTCCTAATGCGTTCTGAATTCCTCCTCCTGTTTCAAGTGGCTCAGGGTGTTCAATTGAATAATCAATCTTAATATTATATTTTTCACCATTTCCTAAAAAATCCATTATTAAATTTGATAAATATGAAACGTTAATAATTACTTCCGTAAATCCATTTCTTTCAAGAAGTTTGATGTTATGTTCAATTAATGTAAGATCACCAATTTTTATTAAAGGCTTAGGTAGTTTTTTAGTTAAATTTCCAAAACGTTTACCTTTGCCTGCAGCGAGAATAATTGCTTTCATCTAGTAAATTCAAGGCCTCATTAGCATAAATGTTTATAATATTAAGATTATCATACTTGGATGTTGCGGTTTCAATATAATTTAAAGTTCTTTTAAGATGGGGTATATAATTATGTCTATTATATTTTGCACTTAACCTGCAAAATATGCCTGCAGCTTTTAGGTGCCTCTGCGCTGTAACCAAATAAAAATTGTGTAAAAATTCATCAATAGAAAATTTAGATTTATTATTTTCGTTATAGCAAGATAAAAAGAATTTTATAAAAATATTTTTGTCAGGGGTATTGATATCTCTATAACAGTCATTTACTAAAGAGACGAAATCATAAAGTGGAGAACCATATAAACTATCTTGGTAATCTATAATAATAATTTTATTATTTTTATAAAATATATTTTTTGAATGGTAATCACGATGAACTAGTTTATTACAATTATGATTCATATTTTTTATCATTGAATTCAAGGATTTTATTAATCTTGAATAGTCTTTTTTAGGAATTTCTATTTTAAAAAAAATTTCAAGGACCCATTTAATATATAGAAAACTTTCTTTGAAATAATCTTCCGATCGATATTTTTTAATACTCTTTTTATTTATATTTTGAATCTTTATAATATTAGAAATACTGTTTTTATATATTTTTCTTAAGTTATTTTTATTAACTTTATTAAAAATTAAATTATTTCCTAAGTCTTCTATAATAAGAAACTTTTTTTCATAATCTTCGTAAAAAACTTTAGGAACCAAAACTCCATTTGAATTATAAATTTTTGTAAATTTTTGAAAATTATTAAAATTTCTTTTTTCAAGACTACTATCCATTATAATATACTTACTTGCTTCAGATTTGGCTCTGTAATACTTTCTATTGCTTGCGTCTCCCTTAATTTCGCAAACACTAAATTTTTGTTTAAATATATTAGTTATATAATTTTCTAATTCTTTTACTTTCATATTTTTTTATTATTAATTTTCAAGTAATGTATTATTCTTTACGTTTCTTTTCCCTACATTTTGATCGCACGAGATAACTGCAAAAGAGCATATTATTATAAGTATTGTTGTATTTATTTTTTTGTTCATATTAGTCATAATTTGATTATACTATATATATTCTTTTTATATATTACGGATGAGTATGAAGACTTCTGATCTTTTTATAAAATGTCTAGAAAACGAAGGTATTGAGTATATTTTTGGTGTTCCTGGCGAAGAAAATGCGGATTTTTTACTTTCCTTGCATGAATCAAAAAAAATTAAATTTATTTTAACGCGGCACGAACAAGGCGCTGCATTTATGGCTGAATCATATGGCAAATTAACAGGTAAATTATCTTGCTGCTTAAGTACATTAGGCCCAGGTGCTACAAATCTTTTAACAGGTGTTGCCGATGCTAATATGGACCATTCTCCAATTTTAGTTATCACTGGACAGGGATCTTCTGACAGGTTGCATAAAGAATCACATCAAATTATGGATGTTTGTAACATGTTTAAGTCAGTTACAAAATGGACAACTTCAATAAGAAATCCAAATACAATTCCGGAGATTGTAAGAAAAGCAGTTAGGCTGGCAACATTGGAAAAGCCAGGTGCAGTACATATAGAGTTGCCTGAGGATATTGCAAAATTAAATGTTGAAGCACAACCCTTAGAGTCTTTTCCATATCGAAGGCCAATTGCTGAAGAAAATATAATATATAAAGCATATGAGCTCATGTCTAAAGCAGAATCACCAATTTTAATTGCAGGAAATGGAGCAATTAGAAAGAGATCTTCAAAGCAACTTAGAGAATTTTGTGAAAGAACAAATATTCCTGTAGTAACCACATTTATGGGAAAAGGAGCTGTAAATTGTGAATCCGAATATTGTTTATCAACTGTTGGGCTTGGAGCTGTAGATTATGGCGATATTGCTATAAAAAATTCAGATCTAGTAATTACATTAGGTTATGACATGGTCGAGTATCATCCAAAACTCTGGTGCAGAAATGCATCAGCAAAAATTATACATATTGATTTTGAGGCTGCCGAAATAGATGAAAACTATATCCCAGAAGTAGAAATAATTGGAGACTTAGCTCACTCTTTGTCTGTTCTTAACAATATTATAGATAAAGAAGGTTTAAAATCATATGACAATAAGTATGTAAAAAAACTTAAAAAAAATATTAAAAAAGATTACGAATATTATAAAGACGATAGTTCTAAGGGATTAATAAAACCTCAGAAGTTTCTTTATGATTTAAGAAATTTTTTAGGGAAAGACGATATTTTAATATCAGATGTTGGTGCACACAAAATGTGGATTGCAAGAAATTACCCGTGCTACGAGCCAAATACATGCATAATACCTAATGGTTTTTGCTCTATGGGATATGCATTACCTGCGCTAATATCAGCATCTTTAATAAATGAAGAAAGGAAAATTTTTTCAATATGCGGAGATGCAGGTTTTTTAATGAATCTTCAGGAGATGGAAACAGCCAAGAGACTTAACTCAAATTTTGTATTGATAGTTTGGGAAGATAAATCATATGGTTTAATTAAATGGAAGCAACAAGCACAATTTGGACAATCAACAAATCTTGATTTTGATAATCCTGATTGGGAGAAACTAGCTAGATCATTTAATTGGAATTATATATATGAAAACGATAGCGCAAAAATTACAAGTAGTTTAGAAAGAACAAATGACCTTCATGGTCCAACTTTATTTGTTATTCCGATAGATTACTCTGAAAATGAAAAATTGACTAAATTCCTAGATAATTTGGAAAAAACACATGACAACTAAAAGAATAAAAAATATTACACCTGTAAAAATTAATAATCCAATTATTGTTGATCTAAAATCTCCATGGGATCAAAAAAAAATTGCTAAAATAGAATGTATAGATAAAAAACATATAAATGACATAATAAAAATTTCATCAGAGGCATTTTTTGAAACTGAAAAATTTATAAGTAAGGTTGAAAGAATTGATATATTAAAAAAAACCAAAGAAAAACTTATTAAAAGTTCTAATAGGTTTGCAAAAATTATAGCTCTAGAAGGTGGCAAGCCATTAAAAGACGCCAAAATTGAGGTAGAAAGAGCCGTAAATGGACTAGAATTAAGTATTGAGGCATTGAACAAAGCCCATGGATCGGAAATACCTATGAATATTAATGAAGCATCTTTAAACAAAATTGCATTCACAAGAAAATATCCAGTTGGCCCTGTTTTAGCATTAAGTGCATTTAATCATCCTTTAAATTTAATTATTCACCAAGTAGCTCCAGCTATTGCTGCTGGTTGCCCTATAATAATCAAACCATCTCTTGATACTCCATTATCATGCTATGAAATAATTAAATTATTCTTAGAAAGTGGTCTTCCAAATTATTTTTGTCAAATGATAAACATATGCGATCATTTAATAACACAAAAAATTGTTAGTGATCCGAGAATTTCTTTTTTATCTTTTATTGGGAGCGCTGAAGTTGGTTGGAAATTAAAATCTAAGCTAGCACCAGGTGCAAAATGTGCAATGGAACATGGAGGCGTAGGGTCTGTAATATTAGATAAAAATACAAATTTAAAAAAAATATTACCTTCAATTTTGAGAGGAGCATTCTATCACGCGGGACAAGTATGCGTTTCCGTCCAAAAAGTAATTGTTCATGAAGATTTAATAGACGAATTTATAGATTTATTGAAAAAATCTGTGAAAAAACTAAAAGTAGGAAATCCATCTAATATAAAAACAGATGTAGGACCTTTAATTCGTCCATCTGAAGTAAAAAGAATTGATAAAATTGTTAAAAAATCAATAAAAGAGGGTGCTGAATTAATTTGCGGAGGGTTCTCAAAGAAAAACACTACATATGAATGTACAGTTTTAAAAAATCCAAAAGAACAATCAGAAATAAGTAAAAATGAAATATTTGGACCGATATTATGCGTTTATGATTTTAAATCTATAGATGATGCCATAAAAAAGGCAAATAATGATAAATATGCCTTCCAGTCATCAATTTACACAGATGATATCGATGTGGCTATGTTGTGCTATGAGAAACTTGATGCAAAAAGCGTATTTGTTAATGAACAAACAGCATTTAGAGTAGATTGGATGCCATTTGGAGGAATTAAAAATTCGGGAGAAGGTGTTGGCGGAATCGAATACTCTTTTTCTGATCTTTTATATGATAAACTAATCATCATTAACTCAAAAAATATAACTTCTTAAAACAAAAGGAACCCATGAAATATTTACTATTAATTACATTTTTTTTATCTGCAAATTCATATTCAGCAGCAGATGAACCTCATCCAATAATAGATTCTAACTATATATCAAAGTACTCATATGATCTAAAAAATATGGATATTCATGAATTAAAAAAAACAAAGAAAATATTAAATAAGTATCTTAAAGATAGTGACTTTAAGACGGATGATTTTAAAAAAGAAAAACTACTTTCAGCTTTGTTAGAATACGATGATGTTAGAATACAGATAACTGATGTAATAGATGAAGTAATTGAAGAATATAAAGTAGAAGAAGATGTTAAAAAGATATTATTAAGCTTTAAAAATACTTTTGAAAATATTATAAAAAATAACAGGCATCTTGTTAAAAATTTAAGAGATTATAAAGCATATGATTTCCGCCTAGGCTCTGCTTATTTAGCGATGATGAGCGCTTTTCATGAAACGGAAGAAAGCAAAAAATTCTACTCTAGATTAGTAAAAGACAAACAAAATGATAAAACTAGCATAGGCAGATATAATAAAAGATTAAAGTTATCTCAGGAAAACATCAATTTAGTGAAAAAAGAGATGGAGAAAGAGTCAGAAATCTCTGATATAAAAAATATTGTTAAAAGAATAGAAAAAGAAATATTATCTAGAAATTAAATTTTCCAAAAAAAAAGCTAGAAAAAATCTAGCTCTTAATTTTTGTAACGAGATTTAAAATCTTTATACTACTCTGTCTCCAGGCTCCTTATTATTATAAAAAGCTTCCATATTTTCTAAAACTCTCATGCCCATTGCAATCCTAGTTTCAATAGAAGCACTACCTAAATGAGGAAGTAAAACTGCATTCTCACAATCTAGAAATCCTGGATTAAGTTCTGGTTCACCTTCAAAAACATCAAGACCAGCTCCAGCGATTGTTTTATTTTTTAATGCTTCTATTAATGCATCATTATCTATAACGTCTCCTCTAGCAGAGTTTATTAAATATGCACCTTTCTTCATCATCCCAATTCTTTCTTTATTCATTAAGTGGTAAGTACTTTCACCACCCGGACAATGTATGGAAACAAAATCAGCTTTTTCTAAAACTTCTTCAACACTAGAACACGCTGTAGCATCATATTTTTTGATTACATCGTCAGATGGCATATATGGATCAGAAAATATAATCTTCATTCCAAATCCAAAATGTGCTCTATCAGCCGTAGCTTGAGCTATTCTTCCAAAACCAATACAACCTAGTGTTTTTCCAGTAACCTGAGTTCCTCTAAGATGTGTTGGGCGCCAGCCAGCCCATTTTCCAGCTCTTAATTCTCTTTCTCCTTCACTAGTTCTTCTTGCGGCTGCTAGAAGCAATGTCATAGCAATATCTGCAGTGCAATCAGTTAAAACCTCAGGAGTATTTGTAACCACTAAATTTTCTTTTTTTGCAGCATTTAAATCAATATGATTAAAGCCCACGCCAAAACTTGCAATTATCTTTGCTTTTTTATTTTCTACAGAAAGAACCTCTTCATTTATAGGGTCGGTTACAGTAGGGCATACACAATCATAGTTTTGAAATGCTGATTGAAGCTCGGATATACTCATAGGGATATCTTTCTCATTTAGAGTAACATCATATTTTTCTTTTAATTCTGCTTCAACTTCAGCAGGCCATTTTCTTGTAACTAATACTGTTGGTTTACTCATCTCACTCCTCAATTAAATTTATAAGTTTTTATTTATTACTTCTTTCATTGTACTGCCCATCTCTGAAGGGTTCGGAATAATATGAATTCCTGCTTCTTTAAGAAGCTCAACTTTCTCTGCAGCACTCTCACCTTTACCAGAAACAATTGCACCAGCATGACCCATCCTTCTTCCTTTAGGGGCAGTTAAACCAGCTATATATGCAGCAACTGGTTTTTTCATATGTTTTTGGACATATTCTGCAGCTTCAGCTTCTTGCGGGCCACCAATTTCGCCAATTATCATTACAGCTTTTGTTTTATCATCTTCATTAAATAATTCTAATATATCTTTATGAGAGCTTCCATTAATAGGATCACCGCCAATACCTACACTAGTAGAAATTCCAATTCCCTCAGATTTCATTTGAGATGCTGCTTCATAACCTAAAGTTCCCGATCTGCCTATAACGCCAACCTCACCAGGCATGTAAATGTGACCTGGCATTATACCAATCATAGCTTCCCCTGGAGTAATAGTACCTGCACAATTTGGGCCAGTTAATATCATTCTATCCTTTTTTTCATATCTCAGCATATACCTCTTTACTTTAATCATATCATGGGCAGGAATGCCGTCTGTTATTGAAACAGCATACTTTATTCCAGCATCAGCAGCTTCCATAATCCCGTCAGCAGCAGCAGCAGCGGGAACAAAAACTATTGTTGCTTCAGCACCAGTTGCATCAACAGCTTCCTTTACTGTATTGAATACAGGCTTACCTAAATGAGTTGTCCCGCCCTTACCTGGCGTTACACCTGCAACAACATTTGTTCCATATGCAATCATTTCTTCAGCATGGAAGTTACCGATTCTACCAGTAATTCCTTGAACTAAAACTTTAGTATTTTTATTTAATAAAACTGACATTATTTACCCCTTAATTATTGTTTGGCAGCATCTACTGCTTTTTGCGCTGCATCTTTTAAAGTATCAGCTAATATAATTGGAAGTCCGCTTTCTTTTATAATTTTCATACCTTCTTCCACATTTGTTCCTGACAATCTAACTATCAGAGGAATTTTCAAATCTACTTTAGGAATTACTTGAACAAGTCCTTCAGCAATCCAGTCACATCTATTAATCCCAGCGTAAACATTTACAAGCATTGCCTTTACTTTTTTATCAGCTAAAACTAATTCAAATGCTTTTCCAACTCTTTCTGGAGAAGCTCCACCACCAATATCTAAAAAGTTTGCAGGCTCACCGCCACAGTACTTTATCATATCCATTGAAGCCATCGCTAAACCAGCACCATTAATAATACATCCTATGTCGCCATCTAAACCTACATAACTTAAATCATGCTCTTTAGCTGCAACTTCTCTTGGATCTTTTTGAGCATTGTCATTAAGAGAATCAATTTCTGGATGTTTAAATAATGCATTATCATCAAAACTAACTTTTGCATCTAGAGCTATAAGATCGTTATTTTTAGTTAATACAAGCGGATTTATTTCGAGCATGTTCATGTCCAAATTTGTCATTGCTTTATAGCATCCCATTAATAATTTAACTGCTTTACCAAGAGCCTCTTTAGGAAGATTTAATGCAAAACTTAGTTCTCTTGCTTGAAAGCCAGTTAAGCCAACAACAGGGTCTATCTCAATTTTTTTAATAGAATCAGGCTTTTCTATAGCAAGCTCTTCTATAGACATTCCACCCTCAGCTGAAGCAACTATAACTATTCTTTGCGATGCTCTATCCATTACGAAAGCTAAATAAATCTCTCTATCAATATCACAACCAGATTCAATATAAAGTTTTTCTATTAGTTTCCCTTCATCTCCAGTTTGAATAGTTTTCAAATAAGTGCCAAAAAGTTTTTCTGATGCAGCTTTAACCTCTTCATCAGATTTACAAAGAACTATACCTCCAGCTTTGCCTCTTGCACCAGAGTGAACTTGTGCTTTTACCACGCATATATCTGAACTAAGCTTATTAAATGCTTCAATAGCTTCAGATGTATTATTAGCCAATTCACCATCTAGTATCTGAACTCCGTAGTTAGATAATATTTCTTTTGCTTGATATTCATGTATGTCCAAAATACATTCCCCTATATTAATTATTTATTTTTTTTTTGAATTAATCGCTTTATCTGTTTCAACGATATTTTCTGCCATTTTTGCAGATGCCGCATCTATCAATCTACCATCTAAGGAAGCAGCTCCTTGACCTTGTTTTGCAGCTTCATCTAAAGCAACAAGAATTCTTTTTGCCTTATCTACTTCTGCTGGTGGCGGAGTGAAAACTTCATTTGCCAAGTCAATTTGTGATGGATGTATTGCCCATTTACCCTCATAACCAAGTGCAGCAGCTCTTTTTGCGGCTAAAGTATAACTATCTGGATCTTTAAAATCTCCAAATGGTCCATCAATTGCTCTCAAGCCATAAGCTCTGCATGCCACTAACATTTGCGAAAGATCTGCATGCCATTGATCTCCTGGGTAATCTGGATTTAAACCACCAATTACAGTTGTACGCGCACGACAGCTTGCAGCGTAATCTGCAACACCAAAGTGCATAGCCTCAAGTCTTTCTTCGCGACCAAACTTTGCAATTTCCATAACATTTGCCATACCAAGAGTTGTCTCAATTAAAATCTCAATACCTATACGTTTCTTTAAACCTTTAGCAGTTTCAATTTGATTCAACATTGCAGAAAGCATATAAATGTCAGAAAACGTACCTGCTTTAGGAAGTAAAATGGTATCTAGATTTTCTCCAGCTTGCTCAACTACTTCAACTACATCACGGTACATGTAATGAGTATCAATACTATTTATACGAACAGAAATAGTCTTTCCGTTACCTTGCCAATCCAAATCATTAATCGCATCTATAACATTTTTTCTTGCTGACACCTTATCGTCTGGAGCTACAGCATCTTCTAAATCTAAAAAAACAAAATCAACATTACTGTTTAAAGCTTTTTCAAACATTTTTGGGTTTGATCCAGGAACAGCAAGTTCGCTTCTTTGAACCCTTCTAGAAGTTTGTTCATATATCTTGTGACTCATACTTTTTTCCTTATTTTCTTAAATAGTTATTTCTTCTTTTTCTTCTTGAGTGCTTTGTTTGGATTACTTGTCCAATATTTTGCTGCAGCGCCAGTACCACTTCCTGGTGTAAATTTAATACCAGCATCAATCATGGCCATTTCAACAGCGCCTAACGCAGCCATCATTCTAGCTTCATTATTATCTCCAAGATGTCCAATTCTGAATACTTTCCCAGCTACTTGAGTAAGCCCTGCACCCAGAGAGATATTATATCTATGGTAAGCAATGCTTATAACTTCCATAGCTTTTTTTCCATCAGGATTATTTTTTGAACCTGGCTCTAACCAAATCGCACTAACTGTATCTGATTGCCATTTTGGTGATGATGCCGCTAATTTTAAACCCCAGGCTTTAATTGCTGCTCTAACACCACTTGCTAATCTGTTATGCCTAATAAATACATTTTCCATTCCTTCTTCCAATAATAAATCTATTGCGACTCTTAATCCTCTTAAAAGATTTACTGGAGGTGTGTACGGAAAGAACCCATCTTTATTTGTGTTTATGTGATCCTGAATATCGAGGAAACATCTTTTGCATTTTGCAGTTTTTCGCATAGCTAAAGCTTTTTTACTAAAGCACAAAATTGCTAAACCAGCAGGCAACATAAATCCTTTTTGAGAACCACTAACAGCAATATCTATTTTCCATTTATCAAATCTAAAAGGAATGCTGGCTATAGAACTAACACCGTCAACCATTAGTAAAGCAGGGTGTTTAACTTGATCCATAGCTTTCCTTAATCCTTCAATATCACTTGTAACTCCGGTTGCAGTTTCGTTATGACAAACAACAACTGCTTTAATTTTTTTATCTTTATCTTTTGCTAAGGCTTTTTTGAATTTTTCAATTTCAATTCCATTACCCCATTTTGTATCAATCAATTCAACTTCAATACCTATTCTTAAAGCAAGGTCATACCAAAGGTGACTGAACTGACCAAACCTAGAAGTAAGAATTTTATCTCCAGGGGAAAGAGTATTAGCTAATGCAACTTCCCATCCTGCTGTACCTGTTGCTGGAAAAATGAATGGTGTACCTGTCTTTGTTAAAAATACTTTTTTCAAATCCCTTAAAATTGGTTTTACAAGTTCTGGGAAATCAGGAGCTCTGTGATCTTCCATTGGAACATTCATAGCATTTTGAACTACAGTTGGGATATGTGTTGGTCCGGGAGCAAATAAATAATTTCTTCCAGGGAATGATAATTTTTGGCCAGGCATAATATTTTCCTATAAGTTGTTAAAATCGTTATATTTTAATGAAATCTATATTTAATTAAAATGAAATAAGGCGTAAATGATGCCATAGCATCTTGTGAGGCTCAACCTTTAATTATTACTAAAATAGATTTTATCTAACTAGAGATTATACCCTGAAGTTCAGCGGCTTTAATAGTATTTTCAAGGAGGCATGCCACAGTCATAGGGCCAGTTCCACCAGGCATTGGAGTTACTGCTTTGGCAATCCCATCTACAGAATCGAAATCCACATCACCATGAATTCCTTTTTCATCACTACTTATGCCTACGTCAAGTAAAATCGAGTCTTTTCTGACATTTTGTGAGTTGATTATGCCAGGAACACCAATAGCTGGAACAACAATTTCAGATTCTGATATTAAATCGTCTAAGTCTTTAGTTCTAGAATGAGCCAAAGTAACAGTGCAGTCAATTCCTTTTGAGCCGAACATTATAACTTGAGGCATGCCAACTAATCTTGACCTGCCAATTACCAATGCCTTTTTTCCAGATGTTTCAAGATTGTAGTATTCAATAAGTTTCATTACTCCAAGTGGAGTACATGGCCTTAATACATCATTTCCAACTATTAACTTGCCGAGATTTTGCTCTTTTAGACCATCAACATCTTTATTTGTAGGTATCATTTCTATTACACTATCTTCATTTAAACCTTTTGGTAAAGGCATTTGAATAAGTATGCCATTAACAGAAGGGTCGTCACCAAGTTCAGCAATTTTTTCTTCTAACTCTGATTGAGATATATCACCAGGGAGATTAACATGCATTGATTTGATAGAAGACGATGTTGCTTGTTTATGTTTATTATTTACATAAAGTTGACTAGGCTTATCATCGCCAACTAAAACTGTTGCCAATGTTATTTCTAAACCAGAATCATCAATTTTTTTCTTAATGGAACTTTGCATTTCTTTTGCTACAAATCTTCCATCCAATATTAAAGTTCATTTTTCTGTGTATTTCATATTCTTTTAAAATTTTTAAATTTCTATACGCTTGGTTGCTTATCGGGATGGAGATAAATAAAACTTTTACCTAGCTTTCCATTGTAGTTTCCAGCAGAAATCATTAATAAGTCTTCAGTTTCTTTAGATGCTTCAATTGCTGCTTGAGTTGCTGTTATTATAGAATCCATATCTTTGCCGTTCATTATTATTTCCATTACCGAATTAACTCCTTCAGGTAATGCACCTTCGACACTTGGGTCTTTTTGAAGCAATGGACAAAACTTTTCATATGTACTTGCAATTGTAAAGTCATAATCGCTACCAGCTTTAGAACCGCTTCCAGCTATGCCACCAGGAAATGTAGTAATAACATTTGGGATGGGCAGTATTGCTTCTACACCTTTTTCTGCAGCTTTTAGCGCAGACTCTGTATTTTTTCCAAAATACCAAAGATTTCCTCCCATAAGACCATCAGCATACCCCAATCTTCTATCCATAATAAATTCACCACCAAGTATTGGTATCCACCACATTTTTCTTCCAAATCTTTCAATTCTTTTTTGATATTTGTTTCCAAAGAAAGCGACTTTCTTTCCCAGTTTAAAATAGGATTCGGCATCATCCATGAGGTTAAAGCAAGATGCAGTAGGACATGTAAGTATATTTTGACTTATTCTAACTAGCGCAGCCTTTTCTAATTTTTTAGGATCTTTCCAAAATTTTGGAATATGTAATTGAATAATTGCTCCAGGCCTTCCATCCGGAGTTGAAACACTTTCATCTCCTCCAGGACCAACATATCTATCTAAGCCGGCTTCACAATCGCACAAAATGCTACTAGATGCATTTCCAGTTGCAGCGTTAATTGCATGATCTAACCATTTTCTGTTTATCGCTGTAATTAAAACCTCAGAATACATACTTTTAAAGGCTTCAGCATAAGTATCATCTATTATTGCTGTCATGATTTATCCTCTTCCTTTACCTTCGTAAACATTTGATTCGGTAACTACCTTATCCATATATACATCATGAGGAGCAACTAGAATTTCTTCAAATAATTGAGATTCATAACAAAGTGCTATCAAAGAACAATCTGGTCTAACCTGTTCCATAGTTCTATCATAATAACCTTGGCCATTTCCCATTCTGCCACCACTTCTGTCAAAACCGGTTCCAGGTACCATTATCATATCAAGCTCTTGCGGAGTAACTTCTTTGTCAGGGTTTCCCCATAATTCTTTTGGTGGTTCTAATATATTCCATTTGCCAACTACCATCTCTTCTAAACTTGACATATGCCATAGACCTAGTTTATTTTCCCCATTCTCATCTTCTGTACAGTAAGGAACAATAATTTTTTTTTCGCCTTTTTCTACTTCCTGTAATAAATGAGGTTTTGTTCTTGTTTCAGATCTGCAGTCTATGTACCACATTATAACTTGTGCTTCCTTATATTCCGGAAGTGCCATAAATCTTTCACATGCGCTGGCACTTACTTCGTCTTTATTCTCTTGAGCAGCTCTTCTGTCGTATGCTTCTCTTCGCATGCCAGACTTTTTCTCCATGATTTTTTCTAATTCTTCTTTAGATATAGACATAATTTTGTTCTCCTAGCTTTTTTATTTCCTACAGTAGACATTTATTATTCTACAGTTTTGAGTAAACAGCTATCTATTTTTTATTTGATTTTGTAAATAATGTAAAAAAATTGCAAAAAATACGTATTTTCAAGCAAATAAAACACCTACTTTGCAATATATCTTTTATTATCAGCAGGTGTAAGAATTAAAAAGATAGTATTATTTGCAATACTAGGCATGTGGGGGAGAAATTTATGAATTATTTGCCATTATTTATAGAAACATCTGGCAAAAAATGTTTAATCGTAGGTGGCGGAAAAGTTGCCAGTAGAAAATTAATTCCAATATTAAAAGCAGATATGATTGTAGAATTAATTTCTCCTGAAATTCATGAAGATATTATAAATCTTACAAAAAGCTCAAAAATTTTTACTTATAAAAAAAGAAAATTTGAGAAAAAAGATATTTCTGATCACTTCCTTATAATTGCTGCAACTAATGATAAGAAAACCAATTCATTAGTTTCAGAGCTTGCAATAGAAAAAAATATTTTAATAAATATGGCTGAGGATTCTCTTAGCGGAAATACTTTAATACCGTCTGTTGTAGATAGGGCTCCTATAAAAATAGCAATATCTTCTGGAGCAGCCTCTCCAATTTTAACTAGATTAATTAAAACAAAACTAGAAACGGTAATACCATATTCCTTTAGCAATCTTGCTAAGGTTATGATGGAATTTAGGAGCAAAGTTAAGGATCGTTTCTCCAATATAAAAGATAGAAGAAACTTTTGGGAAAAGTTTTTAGATGGCCCTTTGTCTGAGATGGTTTTGTCTGGGCACGAAGATAAAGCAAAAAAAGTATTAGATAAATCACTAGAAGAAAAAGAAGATCTTGTTAGTGTAGGCGAGGTTTATCTTGTTGGCGCAGGTCCAGGTGATCCAGAATTACTAAGTTTCAAAGCATTGAGGCTAATGCAAAAAGCGGATGTTGTAATCTACGACAGACTAGTTTCAGAACCAATTATGAATTTAATTCGTCAGGATGCAAAGAAAATATATGTTGGTAAACAAAGAGCAGATCATGCTATGCCCCAAGAAAATATAAATGAATTACTTGCTCGTCTTGCATTAGAAGGAAAAAAGGTCTTAAGATTGAAAGGGGGAGACCCTTTTATCTTCGGCAGGGGTGGTGAAGAAATCGAAAGCTTGATAAATGATGATATTCCATTTCAAATAGTTCCAGGAATTACAGCAGCATCAGGATGCGCAAGCTATGCTGGCATTCCTCTAACTCACAGAGATTATTCTCAAGCTTGCATTTTTGTTACTGGTCATTTAAGAGATGGAACAGTAAATTTAAATTGGGAAATGCTAGCTCATGAAAACAAACTCTTGTTTTTTACATGGGCATGCATGGCTCAAAGGTCATATGTGAAGAATTAATAAAACATGGCTTAAAAAAAACAACACCAGCAGCTTTAATTGTAAAAGGAACAACAGTTGATCAAGAGGTGATAATAGGAGATTTATCTAGTATGCCAACAATAATTAAGGAAAATAAAATTATTCCACCAACGCTTTTAATGATTGGAGATATAGTAAAACTTCATAATAAATTAAAATGGTTTGATCCTTTTTCAATGAATAACAAAAATAATATACTTTTCTAGTTTTTTAAAATTTCTTTAAGTTGTTTGTCAATACTATCATTATAATTTTTTTGAATATTTTTTTTTCTAAATTCTTTTCTTGTAAAATTAAATTTAAATGTTTCTTTAATTTCGTTTTTGTTTTGATTGATTTTTATTATTCTAATACAATCAGTAGGACATTTATCAACACATATTTTACACCCAGGACATTCATTAAAATTTATTCTATGTGAATAATTTTGAGCACCTATAATTGCATCAAAAGGACAAGCCTCTATACAAATTGCACAGCCAATACAATTTTCTTCGTTTATAATAGCTACTTGTCTTTCACTCATTTTACTTTCGACCCATTTTTTATTTTATTATTTAATTCCAACACAATGATTTCCCCATTAGAATCTGCAGCCAAAACCATTCCAGATGAGGTGCCAAATTTCATTTTTTTTGGTTTTAAATTCTCTACGACTAAGGTTTTCTTACCAATGAGATCTTCAGTTTTATAAAAATTCTTAATACCAGAGAAAATTTCTTTTGTCCCGTAATCGCCAAGATCAAGGCAAAGCTTTAAAAGTTTATCGGCGCCATCAACATTTTCGGCTTTGATTATTTCACCAACAATTAAGTTAACCTTAGAAAAATCCTGATAATCAATTTCTTCATTCATCTTAGCTTCCTTCTTATTTTGTTCATCATTTGTACCAGATAATTCTTCTTTGAGTTTTTGCACATTCTCTTTTTGTATTCTATTTTTTAAAACTTTAAATTTTTTAATTTTGCTATTTAGTAAAGGTTCCAAACTATTATCCCATACTAAATTTTTTTCATTAAACATATTTTCACTATGTTTTAAAAGATCAGGCATAACAGGTGATAATAAAATCACCAATGTTCTATAATAGTTAAGACCTTGTGTTGCAATTTTCTGTACGTAATTTAAATCATCGACTGCCCAAGGTTTTTTTTCATTAATATATTGGTTGGCTTTATCAGTCATGCTCATTATTTTATTTATAGCATTACTGTACTTTCTATCAGAATATAATTTTTTTACATCTTCTATATCTTCTATAAAAATTTTGAATTTTTCTGCGTCATCTAATTGTTCTGACAACATCAAATTTGAGTTTTTTTCTAAAAATGCGGAGCATCTGCTAGCAAGATTTATTAGCTTTCCTATTAAATCACTATTAATTTTACTTATTAAATCATCAAAATTCAGATCAATGTCTTCAATATTGTCATTAAGCCTGCTTGCAAAATAGTATCTCAAAAACTCAGGATCAAGATACTTTAAATAGTCAGAAGCTTTAATGAAAGTGCCTCTTGATTTGGACATTTTTTTACCATCAACAGTTAAGAATCCATGACAAAAAATTCCGTTAGGCGTTCTATATCCCGCACCTTTTAATATTGAAGGCCAAAAAAGAGCATGAAAGTAAGCAATGTCTTTTCCAATAAAATGATATATTTCGCCATTATCTTCTTTATCCCAAATATCTTCAAATTTTTTATTTTTTTCAGAGAATTCTTTTAAGGTTGCTATATAACCGATAGGGGCATCCATCCAAACATAAAAAAATTTATCTTTCTCTCCTGGTATATTGAATCCAAAATATGGTGCATCTCTAGTAATATCCCAATCATTTAAATTATCGCTCAACCATTCGTTTAGCTTATTTTTAATTGCCGGTTGTAAATTGTTTTGTTCAGTCCAATTTATTAAAAAATCTTTAAAACTTTTTAAGTTAAAGAAAAAATGGGTTGTATCTTTGGTCTTAGGCTTAGTATTTGATAGAACAGATAACGGGCTTTTTAATTCAGTTGGTGAATATGTTGCTCCACAATTTTCACAAGAATCACCATATTGTTCCTTAGCCCCACATTTTGGACACTCTCCTTTAATATATCTATCTGGCAGGAACATTTTTTCCTTTTCATCATAAAATTGAGATATTGTTTTCTGGGAAATATATTTATTTTTTTTTAATTTAAGAAATATTTCTTTACACAGCTCTTTATTTTTCTCTGAGTTTGTAGAGGAATAATGATCAAAATTAATAAAAAAACTTTCAAAATCTTTTTCATGATTTTTTTTCATTTTAGTAATTAAGGTTTCGGGAGATATACCTTGCTCTTTCGCTTTAAGCATTATTGGTGTGCCATGTGCATCATCTGCACAAATATAAATGACATCGTTACCGGTAGACTTCTTAAATCTAACCCATATGTCTGTTTGTATATATTCTACAAGGTGTCCAAGATGAATTGGACCATTTGCATATGGCAGAGCACTTGTCACCAATATTTTATTTTTTGCTTTCATTATTTCTCCAAATTACGTTAACTAGTATATAATATTGTTGATGTTAAGTATTGAAAGTATTTAAAACAAAGGAGAAATTATGTCGTTGGCTGAGAGTGTGGTGAATGAATCACTTAAAAAATTAATAGACCCAAATACAGAAAAAAGTTTAATTGATACAAAATCTGTAGAATCAATAGATATTGTTGATGACAAGCCAAATATAAAAATATGTTTAGGATATCCAGCAAAAAATTTCGCTGAGACACTTAATCATATGATAATTGATAGGTTATTAGCAGATGGGATTTCCTGTGGAACAGTCGAAATAACTTGGAAAATAGATAGTCATTCGGTTCAAAAAAGTCTTCAGCCTATGAAAAATATTAAAAATGTTATTGCAGTTGCCTCAGGTAAAGGCGGTGTAGGCAAGTCAACCACGGCTGTAAATATTGCTTTAGCTTTAGCTGGCGAAGGTTCTAATGTAGGAATTCTGGATGCGGATATATATGGTCCAAGCATACCGAGAATGTTGGGATTATCTGGCCAGCCAGGCTCCGAAGACGGTAAGTCACTTGAGCCTAGGAAAACCATGGGCTTCAGGCAATGTCTATCGGTTTCTTGATTGATGAAGAAACGCCAATGATTTGGAGAGGACCCATGGTAACTCAAGCACTAGAACAACTTTTAACAGATACTCAATGGCGTGAACTTGATTATCTAATTATTGATCTGCCTCCAGGCACAGGAGATGTTCAATTAACATTAGCACAGAAAATTCCTGTGAGCGGGTCTATTATTGTAACAACACCTCAAAATATTGCCCTTCTTGATGCTAGAAAAGGGCTAAAAATGTTTGAGAAAGTTGAAGTCCCAGTTCTAGGAATCGTTGAAAACATGAGTTTACATATTTGTAGTCAATGTGGAAATGAAGAATCGATATTTGGAGCAGGTGGCGGAACTTCTCTAGCTGAGGAAAGTAAGGTCGACTTGTTGGGTCAATTACCTCTAGATAAATCAATCAGAGAGCAAACTGACACAGGTAAGCCAAGTGTAGCATTTGATCCAAGCAGCAGAATAGCAGAAATTTATTCAGAGATAGCGAGAAAGGCAGCAGGGAAGCTTGCAGCTCAATCTAAAGACTATAGCGCGAAGTTTCCTAAAATTGTAATAGATAACAACTAACATTATGTCAATAAAGTCTGATAAATGGATAAAGAAAATGGCAAAACAGGAGAATATGATCTCTCCGTTTGAACCAGATCAAATTAAATCATTATCAGGCAACAAAGTGATATCATATGGCACTTCTAGCTATGGCTATGATGTTAGATGCTCAAGTTTGTTCAAGGTGTTTACAAATATCAATTCAGCCGTAGTTGATCCCAAAGAATTTGATAAAAATAGTTTTGTAGATTTTGAGGGAGATACGTGCATTATTCCTCCAAACTCTTTTGCTCTAGCATCTACAGTTGAATACTTTAAGATTCCGAGATCTGTTTTAACAATTTGTCTTGGCAAATCTACTTATGCAAGATGTGGCATTATTGTTAATGTAACTCCTTTAGAACCTGAATGGGAAGGACATGTAACATTAGAATTTTCAAACACAACACCGTTGCCAGCAAAAATATACGCGAATGAGGGGGTTGCCCAAATGTTATTTTTTGAATCAGATGACGTTTGTGAAATTTCTTATAAAGACAGAGGGGGAAAATATCAAAAACAAACAGGAGTAACTTTACCTAAATAACATTATGTCACCGGAATTACTTTATAAGCAGATACGTAAGTTAGCAATATTTTTAATAGGGATTTCAATTGTATTGATTGGCTGCATCTTATTTTTTACACCTGGACCTGCAATTATTGTAATTCCTGTTGGATTGGCAATATTGGCAACAGAATTTATTTGGGCAAAGAAACTCTTAAAAAAATTTAAGGAAGCAACAGAATCAATATCAAATACTGCAAAAAAAGCTATCAAAAAAAAATTATAATTGCTTACATCTCTATAAACTATAATTTCTTACAGTAGAAAAATTGTACCTAATGTTAAAAAAGAAAAAAATCCTATTACATCTGTAATTGTCGTAAGAATTACACTTCCGCCTAAAGCAGGATCAACTCCTAATTTCTTTAGCACAATGGGAATTAAAACACCTGATAGTGCAGCAAAAGCAAGGTTTGCAATCATTGCAATACCAATAACAACACCTATTAAATAATTATTGAACCAGTAGGATGACAAGACTCCAATCACGCTCGCCCATAAAAAACTATTGAGAAGTCCTACAGAAACTTCTTTAATTAAAAGCGATTTTGAATTAGCAGAACTTATATTTCCTAATGCAATACCTCTTATAACCAATGTTAAAGTTTGTGAGCCAGCTATACCTCCCATGCTTGCAACTATAGGCATAAGAACAGCCAGGGCTACAACTTTTTCGATTGTATCTTGAAATAAACTAATAACTCCGGAAGCTATTAGAGCTGTAATTAAATTTAATCCAAGCCAAATAGCTCTTCTTCTTGTAGATGAAAAAATGGGAGCAAATAAATCTTCTTCATCAGTTAAACCTGCCATATTTAAAACAGTATGCTCACTCTCTTCACGAATAACATCAACAACATCATCAATTGTGATTCTTCCAAGTAATATATTATTCTTATCTACTACTGGAGCAGATACTAAATCTCTGTCTTCAAATATATTTACAACATCGCTTGCAATGGCATCAGCTGTAATTGATATATAATTTTTATTCATAGATTCTGGAACAGTTTTTTCGGTATCTGAACATACGAGTGTTGTTACTGGAAGAGTACCTAGGTAATGATTGTATCTATCTACAACAATAATATTATCAGTATTTTGCGGCATTTCTTTTCTTAATCTTAAATATTTAAGAACAACATCAAGTGTGACGTCAGGCCTAATAGTAATCGTATCAATATTCATAAGTCCGCCAGCAGTATTTTCATCAAAATTCATCACTGCCTCTAGACGAGTTCTATATTGATAATCCATACCTTGAAGTGCTTGTTTTACAACTGTATCAGGAAGTTCGTCTAGAAGATCTGCTAAATCATCAACATCAAGTCCTTTTGTAGCTGCTAATAAAGAACTTTCATCCATCGATTCCATCAAATTGTTTCTTACTTCTTCACCAACTTCTAATAAAACTTCACCATCATTAGAGTGATCCAACATTTCCCAGATTAATCTTCTTTGTTGGCTTGGAGAACTTTCTAGCAATCTTGCAATTTCTGCGGGGTGAAGACCATTTAATATTAATTTTGCCTTGAGCATTGCACCTGAATTTAAGGATTCTACAATAGCATCAAGTTTTATGGTCTTGCTTTCTTTAGGCATAATAAAAATTTTTTAAAAAATATATATTTATTATATACAAAAGGGAGTTTTTTATATAAAAATTTTTTTATTTATTCTTTCTTTTGGAAGAGGAATCTATATTAAGAGATTCTCTATATTTTGTAATTGTTCTTCTAGCTATATCAATACCATTTTTTTTAAGAATATCTTTAATTTTGTTATCACTAAAAGGGGCTTTTTTATTTTCAGACAAGATGATTTTCCTTATTTTTTCTTTAATTGAATTTGATGCAAAGCCTTTGCCATCTTCATTTTGTAACGAACTTGAAAAGAAGAATTTTAATTCAAATATACCATATGGCGTTTCCATATATTTTCCATTTGTTAGCCTAGAAACTGTGGATTCATGAACCTTCAAGTCATTTGCTACACTTTTTAAATTCATTGGCACTAAACTTTCAACACCGTGTTCAAAAAATTTTTTTTGTTTGTCAAAAATTTCTTTTGATAATGCTAGCAAGGTGTCATTTCTAAAATTAATATTTTTTATAAATAATTTTGCTTCTTGTAATTTTTCTTTTACATATTTTTTATCTTCATTAGATAAATTAACATCGTTTATATCGATATAATCTCTATTAATTTTTATTTCTGGAGAAACTGCTTTGTTATTTTTTATAATCCAATTAGAGTCGTTTTTAATAACTTCTATATCTGGAATTATATAATTATATTCTTTAACATTTTTTATAATATTTCCAGGTCTAGGATTTTGTTTTTTAATAATGTCATCAATTAATAAAACTCATCTTCAGATATATTTAAGCTATTTTTTATTGTTTTAAAATCTTTTTTTGAATATTCTTCGAAAAATTCATTTAATAAAATATATATTTTATTTTTTAAATCAGAATTCTCATTTGTGTTTTGAACTTGAATTATTAATGATTCTTGAAGATTTTTTGAACACGTGCCTACCGGATCTAAATTTTGAAGAAAGTGCTGAACTGCAATTACTTCATCAAGCAGTATTTCGCTATTTAGATATATGTCATCAAAAATTTCTTCGATATCTTTAATTAAATATCCGTCATTATTAACATAATCAGTTATTGATTCTGCTATTGATTTATCAATATCACTCATGTTGGATAAATGAACTTGCCAAAGAAGATGTTTGTTAATAGTTTCTTCTTCGGAGGTTGTCTTTTCTATTATTTCTGAAGTTGAAATAGTGCTTGTTGTTATCGGTGAGAAATCTTTGTCGTAATGCAAATAATGCTTTGT
Organism: Thiothrix sp.; assembly: GCA_038141665.1. GTDB lineage: Bacteria > Pseudomonadota > Gammaproteobacteria > Poriferisulfidales. The sequence continues at coordinate 572,154 of JAYQIN010000002.1, read as the reverse complement.
ACAATTATCTTCTAGAAAATCTTCACATATATCTTCTTTTTCAATTAATGGATTTGATTCAAATATATTTTGGATTTCTTGATTTATTTCCACAGCTGTAAATTGTAAAAGTTTTATTGCATTTTGTAATTGAGGAGTTATGGAAACTCTTGTCGTATTTTTTATGTTTAAGTTTAGTTTCATAAATTATATATTTTTATAAATTTTAAATTTCCTACATTTTAAAATTTTCTCCTAAATAAACTTTTTGAACTTGTTCATTGCTAAGAATATCAGTTGATTTACCTTCAGCTATAATTTTACTATTATTTAAAATATAGGATCTATCGCATACATCAAGTGTTTCTCTAACATTATGATCAGTAATTAAAATACCTATTTTGTTATTCTTAAGTTTTTTTATAATATCTTGAATATCAATAACAGATATTGGGTCAATTCCTGCAAATGGCTCATCAAGTAATATAAATTTTGGATCTGACGCCAAGGCTCTCGCAATTTCTGCTCTTCTTCTTTCTCCGCCTGATAAACTTATACCTAAAGTATCTTTAATATGTTCAATATTAAATGTTTTTAGTAGATTTAATAATCTCTCTTCTTTTTCTTTTTTATCAATATCATTTCTTTGTTCTAATATAGAAAAGATATTATCTTTTACACTTAAACCTCTAAATATAGAGGGTTCCTGGGCAAGATATCCAATTCCTAAATTTGCTCTTTCATCAATACTTAGATCAGTGATATTTTTTTTATTTATATAAATTTTTCCGGATTCAGGAGATATTAATCCTGTGATCATATAAAAGCATGTTGTTTTTCCTGCACCATTTGGACCCAATAGCCCAATTACTTCGCCAGTATTTACTTGAATTGATACATTTGAAACTATTTTTTTAGAATCATATGATTTTGAAATTTTTTTTATATCAAGTTTATTCATCATCTTTGTTTGGCTCAAGAGTCATTTTTACTCTTGATTTACCCTCTTTGTCACCAGCAGAAATATTTTCAGTATCTGTTTTATAAATTATTTTATTACTTTTTACGATATTATTTGTTTGCGTTAACACAGCTTTATTTTTAAAAATAATTTTTGCTTGATTTACATAGTGTTCAATTTTCTTAGCTTCTCCATTTATAATTTTACCACTTTTAGTTTTTTGTTTATATGTTGCTTTTTTTCCTGTAATTGTCATTTTATTAATTTGATTATTTTTAGAATTGACAATTAATAAATCTCCTGTAAGTAGCATGGTTCCTTGAGTAACAACAACGTTTCCCCTATATGTACTTTTTTGAGTTTCTTCATCCCATTTGGCAGAATCAGATTCTAAAAAAATTGGTTTTTTTGAGTCTGACTCGTAGGCAAAAACGAAATTCTACATTGGTTGAAATACACTATGATGAAAATAAAAAATAAATTTGAGGTTCTATTTGACATATTTACCCCTGGTATTTTCAAAGATTATAAATTCACCTTTCATAAGGCTACTTTTCATTCCCTTACCATTTAAATAAGAGCTTTTTTTATTAATGAAAACTTCAGAATCGGTAACTGCTAATTGTTCATTTAGATAAATATAAATTTCTTCCGTATTTAATTTTAAAAAAGGATCGCTACTCATCTCTTTAAAATACATATTAACATCGCCATATAGTTTAATATTATGCCTTTTATAAGCGATTGAACCAAAATTTGAAACTATTTTTGTTGGGGGTTTATTTTCTCTAAAAAGTAAAATTTTTGGTTTTATAGCTTCAATAACTTCAGTTGCAAAAAATTGCTTCATGTTTGGGCTAGATACTGTATAAAGCGGTTTTCCTTCATTATCCATAGCGATATACTTTACTTGATTAAAAGTATTATCAGGTCTTGTGTTTATAGTATTTGAATTAATATCTAATATATTATCGGCTTTATTATTTATTATTAGTACAGAGGCGAAGCCAAAAACAATTATTATAAAATTTAAAAGATTTTTCTTGATATAGCTCACAATTTAACTTATTCCTGAGTCTATTAAAATATGCATATTTATAGCTCCCACAATTCTTTTTTTGTCATCTAAAACAGGTAAAGAATTTATTTTCTTTTCTTTCATAATATTTAAAACATCTAATGCAAAATCATTTTCTTTGCATGAAATAAAATTTTTTGTCATAGTTTTAATTATAGAAGTATTGTGAATATCAAGAAAATTATTAATTGATCTTCTTAAATCTCCATCTGTAAAAAAGCCAACTGCTTTTTTACTATCGCTACTTACTATAACGCAACCTAAGTTTTTTTTAGTCATTTCTATTAATGCATCTTTTAGTTTTTTTTCACTCGTAATTATTGGGATATCTTTGTTTTTTTTCATAATATCTTTTATTTTTAAATTTAAATTCTTGCCAAGACGTCCACCAGGATGATTGTTTGCAAAATCTTTAGCTTTAAAATTTTTCATTTTCATTAGTATAATCGCTATTATATCCCCAACTACTAAAGTTGCAGTTGTGCTTGATGTTGGAGCAAGGTTGAGAGGACACGCTTCTTTTTTAATAGAAATATTTATTGATATGTCAGAATATTTAAAAATTTTTGAATCTTCATTTCCGCAAAGGCTTAGAATTTTACAACCAATCTTCTTTAAATTAGGTAGTAGTGGAACTATCTCAGGAGTACAGCCAGAATTTGATATAATAAGAACTACATCATTTTTTCTTACAGGCGCCAATATCACCATGCAAACCTTCGCTTGGATGAATATAGAAAGACGGGGTTCCAGTACTAGACAAAGTTGCTGATAGTTTATTTGCAATATGTCCTGATTTACCAACCCCGAAAATTATTAATTTACCTTTACAATTATGAATTTGCTTGCAGACAAGATATAGCTCTTTTCCTAAAGTTTTCTTTAAATTATTTATAGCAGAAACTTCAGAAACTATCACTTCTTTTGCGATATTAAGAGCATCAATTTGATTAAATTTAGCCATAATTTTTATAAAAATAAATATTAGTTAATTATATAAGATAATATAAGTTATAGCTCTTAAATTCCATAAGAATGCTGATATAAAAACAATATAATGATAATATTAATATAATTTTAGGCAATTCAGCATTTAATTTATGAAAATCTTTACCAAATTAACTAGCCTTTATGATATGGCAATTATAGAGAAACCTTATCTTTCTCTCTTTTTTATTTTGTCATTAATTTTATTTTTTTCTTTAAGTATTCCTAATTTTAAAATGGATGCTTCAGCTGACTCATTGGTTTTAGAAAATGATCAAGCTTTAAAGTATCATAGAGCAACAAGTGCCAGATATGGAACAGAAGATTTTGTTGTCATCACTTTTAAACCTGTGGGTGGAATTTATAACAAAAAGTCACTTTCCATTTTAGATAATCTTTCTAAAGATATAAAATCTAACGTCGATAATGTAAGTGAAGTATTAACCATTCTTGATGTGCCTTTATTGGATAGTCCACAAATAGGTTTTTCAGATTTAGCAAATGAACAAAGAACATTAAGAACAGAAGGAGTTGATCTTGACTTGGTCAAGAAAGAATTTTTAACAAGTCCTTTGTACAAAAATTTGTTAATGAGTAGTGATTCAACAACTACAGTTCTTGTTGTTTATTTTTCAAAAGATGAAAAATATTTTACTTTGCTAAATGAGAGAAATAGCTTACGAGAAATAAGTTTGCAAAGAGAATTAAGCTCAAATGAAAAAATATTACTAAAAAAATCAGAGTTAGATTTCAAAAATTATAGTGCAAAATACTCAGCAAAAGAAAAAGAAAATATAAAAAAAATTAGGAAAGTAGTTTCTAAATATAAAAAAGATGCCTCTATGTTTTTAGGAGGTGTTCCGATGATAACTTCAGATATGACTGATTTTATTGCCCAAGATATTAAAAAATTCGGTATCGGAGTTTTCATTTTTTTAATATTAATATTATTTTTAATTTTTAAAAGTTTAAGATGGATTATTATCCCTTTATTTGGATGTGTAGCTTCAGTAATTTTTGTCAGCGGTCTTTCAGGATTTATAGATTGGAGAATTACTGTAATATCTTCAAATTTTGCCGCAATTTTATTAATTATAACTATGTCAATGACTATTCATTTGGCTGTAAGATTTAGAGAGCTAAAAGCAAAAAATATAGATTTAGATAATAAAAATATTGTGAAAGAAACAATTCATTATATGTTTGTCCCTTGTGTTTATACATCATTAACTACAATTGTTGCTTTTGTATCTTTGGTTGTTAGTGGTATAAGACCAGTAATTGATTTTGGCCATATGATGACTTTTGGAATAACATCAGCTTTCATTATAACTTTCATTATTTTTCCAACAATTTTGATAATATTGCCAAATGAGAGGATTCAAGAAAATAACGATTTAACAAAAAATATAACCAACGGTTTTGCTTCTTTTTCAATAAAAAACTATATAAAAATTGTTTTGATTGCTTCATTCGTTTTCGTGATAAGTGCTATTGGTATATCAAAAATTAAGGTTGAAAATAGATTTATTGATTATTTTCATTCAGACACAGAAATATATCAAGGAATGCTCGAGATTGATAAGCAGCTTGGAGGAACAACTCCTTTTGACATAATTATAGATAAGCCAATTAGAGAAGATAGTGAAGCTAATGATTTTGAATTAGATGAAGATTTTGATGGTCTTTCGGAATTACTAGGTGACAAAATGAAGAAATTCAAGGTTATTGGTTAACGAATCCAAAATTAAAAGAAATAGAAAAAATTCATAATTTTCTAGAGGCTCAACCTGAAACAGGAAAGGTCTTGTCAATGGCTACTTTATACAAATTAGCAAAAGGTTTAAATGATGATGAGCCTTTATCTGATTTGCAAGTTGGCGCAATAAAAGATTCTTTGTCTAATGATGTAAAAAAGTTCTATTAGAACCTTATTTGTCCAAAAACGAGGAACAAACTAGAATAACTTTAAGAGTAATTGATTCTGATAAAAACTTAAATAGAAAAGAGTTTATTGAGAGAGTAGAGAAATTTTTGTCTGAGGAAATGGGATATGTTAGCGAAAGGTTTAATACAACAAATATGCTGGTTCTATATAATAATATGCTTCAAAGTTTATTTTCATCACAGATACAAACAATTGGATTTGTTTTTATATCCATAATGTTTATGTTTATAGTTTTGTTTAGATCTTTTTATTTAGCAATACTGGCAATAATTCCAAATATTTTACCTGCGACTTTTGTCCTTGGTTTTATGGGCTTAAAATCTATACCACTTGATTTAATGACTATCACTATTGCTGCTATTAGTGTTGGGAATAGCAGTTGATAATACTATTCATTATATTATTAGATTTAAAAGAGAGTTTAAACAAAATAAAAATTATTCAAGAACAGTTAAAATTTGTCATGGAAGTATCGGCAAAGCAATGTATTATACTTCATCAATTATTGTAATAGGATTTTCAATTTTATCTTTGTCTAATTTCATTCCAACTATATATTTTGGTTTGCTTACAGGTCTGGCCATGCTCACTGCATTATTAGCATCTTTAACTTTATTGCCAGCATTGTTAATAATTTTTAAGCCTTTGGGCAAAGAAAATAATTAGGATCTCTCTTGATGATTTACCTATTAATATGGAATAATAAGATATGAATAAATTAAAAATTTTGAAAATATCATCCTTAATCGTATTTTTCATTTTTTTTGGAAATGACCTGGTTTTTGCAGAAAAAGATTCTCCTGAAAATGTTATACTTTCGGCGGCAAATAGTTTATTTACTGACGTTGAAAAAAATAAACAATTATACGAAAATGATATTACTGCTTTTTATGAAAGAGTAGACAACATCCTATCTCCAATAATAGATTTTGACGTTCTAATTAAAAGTATTATTGGGAAAAAAAATTATCAAGAAACATCATCCGAGCAAAAAAATAGATTTAAATATGCATTAAAGAATCAACTCATTAGAATATATGCAAAAACAATCGTAGAGTATTCAAATTCTAAAATCTCAATAATTAGCTCTTCAAAGGCAAAGAGTTTTTACCTTGTGAAAACAGAATTATCAATTGGCAAAGGCAAACCGCCCTTTCAGGTTATATATGTCATGAAAGAATCTCCGGATAATTGGAAAATTGTCGAAGTCGTAGCAAATGGTTTAAGACTAGTTAAAAGCTTGCGAAAAAGCTTACTCCCAGAAATCGAAGAAAAAGGTATTGAATCTGTAATAAATAGATTAGAGTCCGAGTCTTAAAAAAAATGGAAAAACTATTAATAACTGGCGGTAAACCTTTAAAAGGAGATGTGCGAATATCCGGCGCAAAGAATTCTGTATTACCTATACTAGCTGCAAGTTTATTAAGTGACGATGAGGTAATAATCGGGAATGTTCCTCATTTGCAAGATGTTACAACAACAATATCATTGCTTACAGAAATGGGTGCTACATTATCAATTGATGAAAAGATGAAAGTTAGTATCAACGCTTCATCTGTTAATAAATTCTATGCTCCTTATGAAATGGTAAAAACCATGCGAGCCTCTATACTTGTTTTAGGACCATTGCTTGCTCATTTCGGAGAGGCAAAAGTTTCTCTTCCAGGTGGTTGCGCAATAGGTACAAGGCCTGTGAATCTGCATATTGATGGTTTGAAAGCAATGGGCGCTAATATTAAAGTTGAAGATGGTTATATAATTGCAAAGACAAAAAAATTAAAAGGGGCAAAAATAAACTTTCCGACTGCAACAGTAACAGGAACAGAAAATATTATGATGGCAGCTGTTTTGGCATCTGGAAAGACCTTTATAAAAAATGCTGCTAAAGAACCTGAAATAATAGATTTGGCAAATTGTTTAAGATTAATGGGAGCAAAAATAGAGGGGATGGTTCTTCTTCAATAACAATTGAAGGGGTCAAAAGATTAAATGGATGTTCCTATGATGTTTTGCCAGATAGGATTGAAACTGCAACGTTTTTAGTAGCAGCAGCTATTACAAAAGGTAATTTGACATTAACGCATACAAGACCTGACACTATTAAAATTATTATAGATAAGTTAAGAAAGGCCGGAGCAGAAATTGATATAAAAAACGATATTATAAATATAAGAGCCGATACAAAGTTAAATGCTGTAAATATTACAACAAACCCATATCCGGATTTCCCAACAGATATGCAGGCTCAATTTATAGCCTTAAATGCTATCTCAAAAACCAAAAGTAAAGGCGTTGAATCTGGTTTTGAAAATAGGTTTATGCATGTGCAAGAGTTAGTTAGAATGGGTGCAAATATAGATATAAATGGAAATACAGCTTTGATAAAAGGTGTTAAAGATTTAACAGGCGCTCCAGTTATGGCTACAGATCTTAGAGCATCCGCAAGTCTAATTTTGGCTGGCCTGGTTGCAAAAGGGCAAACAATTGTTGATAGAATTTATCATATTGATCGAGGATATGAATGTATTGAAGAAAAACTAACTAAAATTGGCGCAAATATAAAGAGATTACCTCAATGAATTTAAAAGATGAACTTATTATTGCAATATCTAAAGGTAGAATTTTAGAAGAAGGGGTTAAACTTCTTGATCAAATTGATATAAAAACTTTAGAAAGCATGGAGGATTCTAGAAAGCTTATTTACAAAACAAATAATACAAAGCTAAAGCTAGTTATTGTTAGAGCTGCAGATGTCCCAACATATGTTGGAAATGGTGCTGCGGATATTGGTATAGTTGGGAAGGATACTCTTTTTGAGTATGGTTCAAATAATATTTATATTCCTCTAGATCTAAATATATCGAAATGTCGAATGGTACTTGCAAGCTTACCAAATTGTAATCCAGGCCCTAGAATAAAAGTAGCTACAAAATATATAAAATGTGCAAATGATTATTTTATTAAAAAAAAGAAACAAGTTGATATAATAAAATTATATGGTTCTATGGAGCTCGCTCCAATACTTGGTTTATCAGATTATATTGTAGATTTAGTTGATAGTGGAGAAACTTTAAAAGCAAATGGTTTAAAAGAAGTAGATTCAATATTTGATGTTAGTGCACAACTTATAACAAATAAAGCATCTATGAAAACAAAAACGGAATCTATAGAATCTGTTATTAATTCTTTTGAGAAAATTATATAGCGAGAAAACTATGACTCTTAAAACAGATGACTTAAGAATTATTGAGATGCAAGAATTGAGTCCTCCTGACGAAGTGAGGAAAGAGCTTCCTGTGTCAGACGTTGCAGCTGAAACTATTTTGAATTCTAGAAAAACTATAGAAAAGATTTTAGATGAAGAAGATGACAGAGTTTTCGTTGTAGTTGGACCATGTTCAATTCATGACCCGAAAGCAGCAATTGACTATGCAAATAGATTAAAAAAAATTTCTGACGAGATTTCAAAAAATATTTTTATAATAATGAGAGTTTACTTTGAAAAACCTAGAACAACTATTGGCTGGAAAGGTTTGATAAACGATCCAATGTTAGATGGAAGTTTTAAGATTAACGAGGGAATAAGAATTGGCAGAAAACTTTTGCTCGACATTGTTGATTTGAAATTACCAACAGGAACAGAATATTTGGATTTAATCAGTCCTCAATATATAGCTGATATAATTAGTTGGGGCGCTATTGGCGCGAGAACAACTGAAAGTCAATGCCATAGAGAACTTGCTTCCGGACTATCTTGTCCTGTAGGTTTTAAAAATGGTACAGATGGTAATTTGCAAATTACTTTTGATGCCATAAAAGCTGCATCGGGTGCACACCATTTTTTGTCCGTAACTAAAGAGGGTAATTCAGCAATTTTCTCAACTAGCGGTAATCCTTATTGTCATACAATTTTGAGGGGCGGGAGTAGGGGAATTAATTATGATTCGAAAAGCATTGATGATGTATCTGCGAGATTAGATAAAGCAAGTTTGCCAACAAATAATCGTAGATTGTAGTCATGCAAATAGTATGAAAGACCATAAAAAACAAATTAATGTTGTTGAGGATCTTGCAAAACAACTTCGTCAAGGTGAAAAAAGAATTAAAGGTTTAATGATTGAAAGTAATATTGAAGAGGGAAATCAAAATATTAATGAACCTAATCTTGTTTATGGTAAAAGTGTTACAGACGCATGCATTGGTTGGGAAGATACAAAAAAAGTTTTATATATTTTGTCAGAGGCAATTGAGAAAAGAAGGAATAATGCTCAAAATTAAAAAAATTAGCTCTAAAGATAAAAATTTTTCTGAAGATTTAAAAAAACATATTTCTCAGAGAAAGTTCAATACATCTGATATTAAAGAAAAGGTAAGAGTAATCATTTCGGAGGTGAAGAAAAATGGTGATGAGGCTTTAATCAAATATTCAAAAGAATTCGATAATTTTGATATACAGGATCCAAAACAATTAGAAATCTCAAAAGACAAATGTGAAGAAGCTTTAAAAAAAATTACAAAAAAAGAGCTTGATGCTCTAATGTTTGCAAAAAAAAGAATAGAAGAATTCTCAGAGCATCAAAAATCGAAATCATGGAACTATACTAGTGAAGGTATTATGCTAGGTGAAAAAATTACCCCAATTAATAAAGTCGGTGTCTACGTTCCTGGTGGTTCTGCGGTTTACCCTTCAAGCGTATTAATGAATTCTATTCCAGCAAAAGTTGCCGGAGTTAATGAGATTGTTATGGTTTGTCCCTCGCCAAAAGGAGAGGTTAATCAAATGGTCCTAGCTGCCGCATCACTAGGAGGGGTTGATAAAATATTTAGAATAGGCGGAGCTCATGCTGTTGCAGCACTTGCATTTGGTACAGACTCTATTCCTAAAGTTAATATGATTGTGGGCCCAGGGAACCAATTCGTAGCTGAGGCAAAGAAAGAATTATACGGCGAAGTCGGAATAGATAGCTTTGCAGGACCATCTGAAATATTAATTATAGCAGATTCATCAGCCAATATAGAATGGATAGTCTCAGATATGTTTTCTCAGGCTGAGCATGACGAATTAGCCCAATCAATATTGATATCTCCAGACGAGAATTTATTAGATAGAGTCGGGATACTTATGCAAGAAAAGATAAAAACTCAGAAAAGAAAAGATATAATAGAATCATCATTAAATAACTTTGGCTTATTGATTAATTCAAAGGATATGGAAGATGCTATATCTATATCAAATAGCTTAGCTCCAGAGCACTTACAACTATCTATTAAAAATAGTGAAAAATATTTAAATAAAATAGAAAATGCAGGAGCAATATTCTTAGGAGAAAATACTCCAGAAGTCTTTGGCGACTATTGTGCTGGTTCTAACCATGTTCTCCCAACTGTTGGCACAGCAAAGTTTTCTTCCCCACTAGGTGTTCACGATTTTCAAAAAAGATCCAATATAATAAAATGTTCTAAAGAATCTTCAAAAATCTTGGCAAAATATGCTTCTGTGATAGCTGGCGCAGAGGGTTTATACTCTCATCAGGAATCAGCGTCCTTGAGAGAAAAGAGCGGTAATAAAAATGAGTAGAAAAATTAATAGTTTTTTGAGAAGTGATATTGTTTCATTAGTAGAATATAAAATATCTGATTCTAAAAATATGGTTAAATTGGACGCAATGGAAAATCCTTTTAATCAAGATTTAAGTTTTAATATTGCAGACTCATTTGAAAATTCTGCAAATTTAAACAGATATCCTGATGCAAATTGTGAAAGATTAAAAGCAATATTAAGAGAGAGAAATGAAATAAAAAATAATTATGAAATTATTATTGGTAATGGCTCTGACGAACTAATACAGCTCATTTGTTTAGCTTTCTTAAAGCCTGAAAATATAGTTATGAGTCCAGCACCTTCTTTTAGTATGTATAAAAAAATTTCAAATACATTAAATTTAAAATTCGAAGAAGTATCTTTAAAAGATGATTTCTCTTTAGATACAGAATTAATGTTGGAAAAAATAAAAGAATTCAACCCGGCAATAATATTTTTGGCTTTCCCAAATAATCCAACGGGTAATCTTTGGTCAAAGAATGATATTGATTTAATAATTAATCAAGCTAATGGCTTGGTTGTAATAGATGAAGCTTATGGTGCATTTGCTGAAGAATCTTTTTTATCAGATATTGATAAATATGAAAATTTAGTAATTATGAGAACTTTATCAAAAATAGGGCTCGCAGGTATCAGAGTCGGTTATTTAATAGGAGAAAGTTCTTTAATACAAAATATAAACAAACTTAGATTACCTTTTAATATAAATTCCATTTCTCAAAAAGTTAGTGAAATATATATTGAAAACGAAACATTTGTAAAAGAACAAGTTAATAAAATCTCTGAACACAAGAAAGATTTATTTGATAAAATGAAAAAAATCCAATGGAATTGTGGCCTATGAAAGTAGTACAAACTTTATTCTTTTCAAGATCCTTAATGGTTCCGCAAAGGATGTTTTTAGAGATCTGCTATCAGATAATATTCTTATCAAAGATGTCTCTGATGTTGAAGGATTGGGAGAATGTTTGAGGGTTACCGTAGGGTCAGAAAATGAGAACGAACAGTTTATACAATCCCTGAAAAATTCAATAATTTAAGGATTTTTCGCACAAAATAACGCAACAATATGTTAGAATATCGCAAGTTTTTAATATTAGGATATTCGAAAAGGAAATTTATCTATGTCTAAGGACAATCTCGATAATAGTAGAAGAAAATTTTTAACTGGCAGCTTATCAATAGTTGGTGGTTCTGGCGTGGCAGCAACTTTGTGGCCTTTTTTGTCATCAATGGCTCCAAGCTCAAAAGCAAAAGCAGCAGGCGCCCCCGTTAAAGTCGATATAACTGATCTAAAGGATGGAGAAAAAATTGATTTAATTTGGAGGAAAAAACCTATTTGGGTGGTTAAAAGAAATAAAAGTATGCTTGATAGTATTAATACAAATGAAGATAAGCACAAAGACCCAATGTCGGATAACACAGAGCAGCAGCCAGACTTTGCGAAAAATAAATTTCGATCTTTGAAACCGGAAATACTAGTTTTAGAAGGTGTATGCACACACCTGGGTTGTAATCCAGCTTACAAACCAAGTGAGAATAAATTTTTCTGCGCTTGTCATGGTTCAAATTTTGATTTGGCTGGAAAAGTAGCAAATGGGAGTCCAGCTGGAGCTAACTTGAAAGTGCCTCCTTATAGGTTTGAGGATGAAAACACAATTGTGGTTGGTGAATTACCAAGAAATGAAGAAATAAAAAAAGGTTAAAGAATGAGTGAGAAAAATCAAGCTACTGGGGTTATAGGTTGGATCGATGAAAGATTGCCGATCTTAAGTTTTGTAAGAGATCATTTGACACATTACTATGCACCGAAAAATTTTAATTTTTGGTACTTTTTTGGTTCTTTAGCTTTTCTAATTCTTTTTCTACAAATTTTCACTGGCATATTTCTTGCCATGCATTATAAGCCAGATGCCAAATTAGCTTTTGATTCTGTCGAATTTATAATGAGGGATGTAAATTTAGGCTGGTTAATTAGATATATGCACTCTACTGGAGCATCAGCTTTTTTTGTAGTTGTTTATCTTCACATGTTTAGAGCATTAATGTACGGTTCCTTCAAAAAACCAAGAGAACTAATATGGCTTTTTGGGGTTTTTATTTATTTAGCACTTATGGCAGAAGCTTTCATGGGATATTTGCTGCCTTGGGGACAGATGTCATATTGGGGTGCTCAAGTAATTATAAATCTATTTACAACTATTCCTTTTATAGGCCCTGAATTAGGAGTTTGGATAAGGGGTGATTTCGCCATTTCTGACCCTACTCTAACTAGATTTTTTGCTCTGCATATCGTTGCTGTCCCAATGGTAATTCTTCTTTTGGTTATATTGCATCTTTCTGCTTTACATACAGTTGGATCAAATAATCCAGATGGCGTTGAAATTAAAAAGAATAAAGATGATAGAGGTGTTCCTCTGGACGGCATAGCTTTTCATCCCTATTATACTGTAAAAGATTTCGTTGGGATTGGTGTATTTCTGTTCTTATTCGCACTAACAGTATTTTTTGTACCTGAAATGGGAGGATATTTTTTGAACATGCTAACTTTATACCAGCAAACCCATTAGTAACACCTGAACACATCGCGCCTGTTTGGTACTTCACTCCTTTTTATTCTATATTAAGAGCAATACCCGACCCAGCCTTCGGAGCTTTAGCAATGTTATTATCAATAGTTGTATTATTCTTTTTACCGTGGATCGATAAAAATCCAATAAAGTCAATTAGGTATAGAAGCACATTATTTAAAATCAACTTATTTACTTTTGTTATAGGTTTTTTGATATTAGGATGGTTAGGAGTAAAAGCACCGACTCCATTATATAGTGCCTTAGCATTAAGATTTAGCGAAATGTATTTTATATTTTTTGCTTTGTTATATTTTTATAGTTCATCCAGAGGAAGTTTATATAGTTATATATTTACAGGCATTATTATATCTCTGATTGTATCATATGATTTATTAAGAATTTCTAGCGACAATTATTTAACAGTTCTGATAGGCTTAACATCAGTAGTATCATTTACAGTATTTATGACTCTATCACCTTTATTCTCAAATCTGAATAATGAAAAAGAGGTTCCAGACAGGGTAACAGGATGATAAAAAAAATATCTATAATTTTTATAGTTTTTCTTTCAACATTTAATTTAGCTCACTCTGCTGCGCAAAAGAACGAACTCGCATCAAAATATAAAGCTTCAATAAGTATTAATAATAAGGCATCTTTACAAAGAGGCGCAAAATATTTTGTAAATTATTGTAGTGGATGTCATTCACTTAAATATATGAGAATGAGCACTTTGGCTAAAGACTTAGATATTGATGAGGCATTATTTTCGAAAAATTTACTATTTAACAATAAGAAAATTGGAGAAACTATGACTATAGCAATGACAGAATCAGATGCTATAGAATGGTTTAATGCAGTACCGCCTGATTTAAGTCTTACAGCAAGATCAAAAGGAGTTGATTATATATATTCAAAACTTAATACATATTATGAAGATGATTCAGCTATAACAGGTTATAATAATGTTGCGCTTCCAAATACTTCAATGCCAAACATACTTGCAAACCTTCAAGGCGAACAGAGAATTATATTAGACTCTGAAAATAAGCAAATAGGCTTAGAAAAATCTTCAAATGGATCCTTAAACGAAGAAGAATACAAGCAATTAACTAATGATATAACAAACTTTTTAGCCTATGTTTCTGAACCGGCAAAATTAAGAAGATATTCAATAGGCTTTTGGGTTTTAATGTTTATATTTCTTTTTACAGTAATTGCTTACTTTACGAAAAAGGAATTTTGGAAAGACGTACATTAATAATAATAGGTAAAAATTATGCATACCATGACGCTTTATTCAAATCCAAACTGCGCGCAGTCTCATCGTGTTAGAATAGTTCTAGGGGAAAAAGATTTAGTATTTAAAGTTATTAGCGTTGAAAATTCTGAAAATAATGAAGATTTAATTGCTCTAAATCCAAACAACACAACCCCAACTTTTGTTGACAGAAATCTTGTTTTATATGAATCTAGAGTCATAATGGAATATCTTGATGAGAGGTTTCCTCATACACCACTTATGCCAGTTGACCCAGTTATAAGAGCAAAAACAAGAATGGTTTTGCATTACATCGAAAAAGATTTATATGGTCTACTTGATGATATTAGGTCTAGCGGTGAAAAAAAATCGTCAGCTGCAAAGTTAAAACTAAGAGATAATTTAATGCTTTCTTTAGATTTTCTGCAGGATAGCAAGTTTTTTCTTAGTGACGATTTTAGTATTATAGATTGTAGCATCGCACCAATATTGTGGAGACTGCCTGAATATGGAATAGAGCTGCCAAAAAGTGGCAAACCAATTCTTAAGTACGCAGAAAGAATTTTTGCGAGACAGTCATTTATGGAAAACCTATCAGAGCAAGAAGAAGAAATTAGAACTGAGATTTAAATTGATTTATTTGGATTTAATATATTTTTTGGATCAAATTGGCTTTTAATATTTTTCATAAGTTTTAATGTGTCTTTTTTAATTTCTTTTTCTAAATATTGTTTTTTTATTATTCCAATTCCGTGTTCTCCAGATAGAGTACCTCCCAATTTTATAACCAAATTAAAAATTTCATCCAAGCAATTAATTGAGTTTTTCGATTTTTTTTCTGCTTCTGTTTTAAAAAGTAAATTTACATGAATATTGCCATTGCCTGCGTGTCCAAAATTTACAATTTTAATATTATACCTTTTTGATATATATTCTAAAGAAGAGAGAAGTTCTGTTAATTTTGAAATTGGAACGGCAATATCTTCATTGATTTTATAACCTCCTAACTCCCTTAATGCAGGAGACAAAGACTTTCTTGCTGCCCATAGCCTTTCAATTTCTATTTGATCATCAGCAACAGTAATTTTTTCATAATTATTTTTTTTTATTACCCTTAAAATTTTATTTAACATTAAGTCTATATACTCATTTTCACCATCAATTTCTAAAAGTACAGCAGCTTTTGTTTTTTTTTCATAATGATTTGGTTTTATAGTATTGATCAATTTTGTTGACTCTTCATCAATGAATTCAAGTTTGTATGGGGTTAAGGGCTGAGTCATTAAACTTATTATTGTTTGAGATGCATCCTCAAGACTTTCAAATGTAATTTCTATAGTTTTAACTGAGTCATTTAACGGCAGTATTTTCAAAGTAGCCTCTGTCATTATTCCTAAAATTCCTTCTGATCCAGTAAAAATTCTAGTTAAGTCTAATCCAACTACACCTTTTGATGTTTTCACACCTGATCTATATATTTTTCCTGTACCAGATATAAATTCAAGCCCAAGAATATTATCCCTGGGTGTGCCATACTTTATAGCTCTAGGACCTGCAGAATTATTTGCAATATTTCCACCAATCGTTGAGTAATCCTGACTTGATGGATCAGGTCCCCAGAAAAAATTTTCTTTTTTTAAAGAGTCTTGTAAAGTTTTATTTATAACTCCAGGCTCAACAATTGCGAGTCTATTTGCAATATCAATTTCAATGATTTTATTCATTTTTTCTAAAGACAGAACAATACAATTATCTATTGGTACAGATCCACCAGTATTTCCAGTTCCTCTCCCTCTAGAAGTGATGGGTATATTATTTTCAAAACAGTACTTAACAATTTGTTGCACTTGAGTTTTATTTTCAGCAAATAAGACACATTCTGGCATAACATGGATCTTACTATTATCGTAACCATAAGCCCAACAATCACCTGGCTCACTATAAACATAATCTTCTGGAAGAAGATTCTCAAAAAATTTTATATGTTTTTTCTCTAGCATTTTTTTTAAAAAGGAACTTTTTTTGCTTTACCGTTTTTAAATTCTACAATAATCAAATGTCTTCTAATTTTATTAAACTCATCGAGTTGTAAATAGCCCGTATCACCAAATAAAAATTTATCCTTATTATTTTTAAGTTTCTCTATATTGTATAATATTTTTACTGAATCCATTCCTATAGCAATAAATCTTAACAGGTCTTTTTTGTCAGCACTTTCGTTTAGTGTATTTTTAATCCTAAGATTTTTATTGTTGTATAGCCAAGGTATATCACAAAATTTAATATTATTTAAATCTTGATTGTTTAATTTATCATAAACTCCGTTATAAATGTGTGATGTGGAATAAAATGGTAGATCTTCAGCATAGTTAAAATTAAATTGTGGTTTTATAATTCTCATATACTTTGCAGTACCCACAGAAAATATCATATCCAAATTATTTGAGATGAATGGTTTATATTGTAACTTTATGTTTAAAATATCCTCTAATCTTTTTTTTCTGTTTATGCTTTCTTCAATCTTTAAAAGATTTCTTATAGAAATATTAATTTTTCTGTCATCATTATTGTTTGTAAGATATTCTGATGTATCAATAATTTCCCCTCCTAGTTCTTTAAATCTCAAACTAAAAGATTCTGAAATTCTTTTACCCCAACTATTTTCTGGATAAAGTATAGACGCTTTACTATTTCCATCAATAATAGCTTTTTCTGCAATGCATATTGCTTCATCTTCTGGGAGTAATCCAAATTGATAAACTTGTTTTTTTATTTTTTTATAATTATTTAAATAATTAAGAGTTAAAATTGGTAACTTTTTGGAACTATAATTCAAAATTTTATTTAATAGATCTTTTCTTAGAGGGCCAATAATATAATCATATTTTTGGTCAATTAATTCATAATATATTTTTTTTAGATTAATATCCTTGTCGCCTGTATCATGAATTGTTATTTGAGGTTTATTTTTCCTAAATTATTACCAAACTCTATTTCAATTCCCTCATAAATTGTTTTTCCAATTTTAGAATATTTTCCAGTCATTGGTAAAAGAATAGCGATTTTTTCTAAATTTGGTAAATCAATAGGCTGGATTATTTCTTTTTCAATTAATAACTCGTCTATATTTATCTGAGTTTCGCTGATTTCAGATTTTTCTGTTAGGATTTCATCTGATTCAGTTTTCGTTTGAATATCTATAAAATTTGTATTACAGCCGTAAAGCAATATACTTAATATAAATATAAAAAATTTTTTAAAAAAATAACTTGTTTTTAAAGGTTTAAAAATTTGCATAATTTCAACAAAACAAAAAAAAGTAATTACGGTATATTATATGTTGTTGCAACACCAATTGGTAATATTAATGACATTACGTATAGAGCTATAGAAATTCTTTCAAATTCTTATATTATAGCAACTGAGAATACTAGGCATAGTAAAAAATTGCTCAATTTTTATGGAATAAATACACAAGTTATAAGTAATCATAAATATAATGAAGTTGAAAGATGTGAATATTTAATTAGTCTTCTTATTAGAGGGTAAAAATGTATCGATAATATCAGATGCAGGCACTCCTACAATATCTGATCCAGGTGACATTATCATTTCCCATGCACATAGTAAAAATATTCAAGTTTGCCCAATACCTGGCGCGTCGTCTTTTTTAGCAGCAATCAGCGCAAGTGGATTTGCTTCAGAAGACTTTAAATTTATAGGATTTTTACCAAAAAAAACCGAACAAAAAAATACGATTATAAAAAAAAACAAAGAGTGTACTTTAATATTTTTTGAATCGCCAAACAGAGTTTTGAAAACACTCAAAGATTTAATTAAAATTTATGGTAATAGTAAAAGAATTATTATTTGTAAAGAAATTACAAAAATTCATGAAAATATAAATTATGAATCATTAAATAACCAATTATGCTATTTTTCTGAAAATAATAACGAAAAGATAAAAGGGGAATTTATATTTATTATTCCAAAAGAAGAAAATAAAAATAGTTATGATGATATAACAGAGGAAGAAATTGAGATTTTTTTAAAACTTTTACTAAAAAATGAGGTTTCATATAATTCTGCTATTAAAATTGCTTGTAAACACTTCTCCATAAAAAGAAATATTATATATAAAAAATTTCTTAAACTTGCAAACAACTAATTTTTAATATCTAATTATAGTGAGTCGACTGTGTGATCGCTTTATTTGTAAAGAGGAAAGTCTGGGCTCCAAAGAGTAGAGTGCCAGGTAACGCCTGGGAAGCGCGAGCTTACGGAAAGTGCAACAGAAAATAAACCGCAATTTAATTTGTAAGGGTGAAAAGGTGAGGTAAGAGCTCACCGCAATAATAGTAATATTGTTGGCATGGTAAACCCCACTCGGAGCAAGGCCAAATAGAAAAGCTATAGTGTTACTCGTGCTGCTTTTGGGTAGGCTGCTAGATGCATTTGGTGACAAATGTACAAGATTAATGATTACATAAAACAGAACCCAGCTTATAGGTCGACTCGCTTAATATCTTAAAAAAACAAAGCAAACTTAATGTTAATTATTAAGTAAAGCGTATATATATATGATTTAATCAATAGTTTCATATAATAATTTTTTATGTAAGTCATTGACAAATATAGAAAAATCTTGACAAAAATATAATTTGTTGCATTATTGTGGCTAATTGTGGGAATTAGTGGGATGAAATGAAATAAATGTTTAAAGGTATTAGTAACTTAAGTATAGATATTAAAGGAAGAGCTTCAATGCCACTTCGGTATAGGAAAGATTTTTGCTCAAAAAATAAATGTAAATTAGTTATCACAGCTGATAAAGATAAATGTCTACTTATATATACTCAAAATAATTGGAATATTATTGAAAAAAAATTATCAAATTTGCCGTCATATAATAAAGAAGCAAGATTTATCAAAAGATTAGTAATAGGGCACGCAACAGAATCAGAAATTGACTCCCAGGGAAGATTTTTGATACCAAACCCTTTGCGTGAATATGCCTCAATTCAAAAAAAAATAATCTTACTTGGACAAGGTAGTAAGTTTGAACTTTGGTCAGAGAATATTTGGAATAAAAATATGAGATCATGGTTAGAGAGAGAAAATATTGATGAAGTTAATAATGATGCGCTCACTGAATTAAAACTTTAGGAAAATATAATGAATTCTATCCACAATCCAGTTTTATTAGATCAGGTTATAGAAAGTTTAAATATAATTTCAGATGGGACATATGTTGATTGTACTTTTGGCAGAGGAGGCCATTCAAAAAGTATTCTAGGCAAGATTGGAAAAAAAGGAAAATTAATTGCAATTGATAAAGACATCGAAGCAGAAACATATGCAACCAGTAATTTTAAAAACGATAGTAGATTTTTCTTTGAAAAAAATAATTTTAGTAATATAGAGTATATTCTTAAAAAATATAATGACTCTAAAAAAGTGAACGGAATTCTGCTGGACCTTGGAGTTTCATCACCGCAAATAGATAATCCATCTAGAGGGTTTAGCTTTAATAAAGAAGGCCCTATAGATATGAGAATGGATAGAGAAAATAAATTAACAGCTCTATTATGGTTAAAGGAAGCGAATGTAGATGAGATTAGTGATGTATTGAAAAGATATGGAGAAGAAAAGTACGCTTATAGGATTGCTTTGTTAATAAAAAAATCTATTGAAGATAAAACATTGAGAACAACATTAGACTTATCAAAAATAATTGATACATGTTATCCAAAAAATAAATCAAGAAAAAAAAATACTGCTACAAAAAGCTTTCAAGCAATAAGAATATATATTAATAAAGAATTAGAAGAGCTTCAAAAGATATTAGACGAATGTATAGATTTAATAGAAAAGGGTGGAAGAATAGTAGTAATAAGTTTTCATTCTCTAGAAGATAGAATTGTAAAAAATTTCATTAATAAGCATGCAGTAGGAAAAAATATAATAAGTAATTTACCTGTAGCAAATTCAATAATAATTTAAATTTAAAAAAAATAAAAATTCCTTTAAAAGCTTCAGAAGAAGAAGTTAGAAAAAATATTAGAGCCAGAAGCGCGAGAATAAGAGTGGCAGAGAAACTATGAGTAATATTAAAATAT
This sequence comes from Thiothrix sp., assembly GCA_038141665.1. GTDB lineage: Bacteria > Pseudomonadota > Gammaproteobacteria > Poriferisulfidales. The sequence continues at coordinate 551,646 of JAYQIN010000002.1, read as the reverse complement.
ATACAATCTTATTTTTAATTTTAGCTAATGTAGCTTTTTCATTTGGAATAGTTTGGCTAGAACACATAACAAGATCCCAGTTTAGAGCAATACAATCTTTATCAAATCAGAAGTATGATTTAAAAATTGAACTGAAGAAATCTAGAATCGAGAAAAGCAAATATGGATCTTTAGGAAAAATAGAAAAAATTGCTCAAAATGAATTAAATATGTTTAGACCAAAAAATAGAGTGTTAATAAATATTTATGATTAATAGTATTAAAAAAATAAGAAGAGTAGATATTCTGATGTTTTTTATTTTAATGACAATTTTAATAATTGTTTTTAGATGCTTTAGTCTACAGTACACAGATAAAAAAAAATATTCCAATTTGATAAGTAAATTTGAGATTAAAGAGCATGTTATTAAAACAAGTAGAGGCTCTATAGTTGATAGAAATAATGTCGTATTAGCAGAAAGCATTCTTTTAGATAGTTTAATCATAACAAATACAAAAGAATTTTTAAAAGATACAGAGGCGATAAAAAGTTTATGCGACCTATTAAATAAAGATTACGAAGAGCTATTAAAAGAAATTGCAAATAGGAAAATAAAAGTTTTACATATTTAAAAAAGGAAGATATCTTTCAGAAAAAATAGCAAATCAAATTAAAAACTCAATTTGAAAGGGGTAGAGTTTATTAAAGAGTTTCAAAGATATTATCCTGAGGGAGAAGCAATATCGCCATTGATCGGCCTCACTGATTTTCATCATAATGGACAAATGGGTTTAGAAAAATCTTTTAATAAAATTTTATCTGGCAAAGATGGAAAAAAAATTGTAATGAGAGATAGGCATGGAAAAATAGTAAAAGAGATTAAAAAATTGAAGAATCCTGTTGAGGGAAAAAAATTATTTTTAACAATAGATACAAGATTGCAATATATCGCTTACAGAGAGCTAAAAAAACAAATCAATGAAGTAAATGCTAAATCAGGTTCAATCGTTATAATGGACACAACAAACGGAGATATCTTAGCATCGGCTAGCTACCCTTCTCATGATCCTCATAATAGAAAAACATATAGTCCTGAAAAGGAAAGAAATAGAGTTATTATTGATTCTTTAGAGCCTGCATCAACAATTAAACCATTTGTATTGGCAGCTGCACTGCATTCAGAGAAAGTGAATTTAAATGATAGTTTTGATACAAATCCAGGCTATAAAGTATGGGGAAATAAAACTTATAAAGATATTAAAAATTTTGGGCAACTAACTTCAGAAGGCGTTGTAATTAAGTCAAGCAATATTGGCAGCATAATGATTTTAGAAAAAATTAATAAAAAAATATTTTACGATCTTTTAGAGCATGTTGGTATTGGTGAAAAAATTAATCTGAATTTTCCGTCAGAAGTTGAAGGCTATTTATCTCATTATAGTGAATGGAAAAAATCTGATATTAGGTCACTTGCTCAAGGTTATAGTTGTAAAGTAACACCTTTACAGCTTGCAAGAGCATATAGTGCTATAGCTAATAACGGTTTAGTAATTAATCCAAGATTAATAAAAAGTAATAATATTCAAATATATGAAGATAAAAAATATGAAAAAGAATTTAAACAAATAAAAAATGTGATAAAAAAAGTTGTTCAAGATGGAAGTGCAAAAAAAGCAGCTATAGAGGGTTATACTGTTGGAGGAAAAACAGGTACAGCAGAAGTATATATAGGTGGAGCTAAAAAAAATAAATATAGTGATAAAGATCACACCGCATTATTTGCTGGAATCACACCTCTTAATAACCCTAAATTGGTTATTGTTGTAGTTATTGATCAACCGCAGAGTAAAAAGCATTATGGCGGTTATGTTGCAGCGCCTGTATTTAAAAAAGTAGCCACAGACTCTTTAAGAATTTTAAATATAAAACCAGATAATATTATTAAATATCAAAAAAAAGTTTCAAGTAAAGATGGAAATGAAAATATATATACATTAAAAAACCCGGAGGTACACAATGTCTTTTGAATTAATTGATACTAAAGAGCAAAAAGCCGATATAAAAGTTGTAGGTGTTGGAGGTTGTGGAAATAACGCAATAGAATATATGATCACTAATAAAGTTAGTGGCGTAGATTTTATATGTGTAAATACTGATGCCCAGGACTTGAAAAATAATCCTGTAAGCGAGAATAGAAAATGTAATATAGGTCATAACATAACAAGAGGGTTGGGAGCAGGGGCTAATCCTGATATTGGAAAACAAGCTGCAGTTGAAGATAGAGATAAGATTAAAGAATCTATAGAAAATTGCGATATGCTTTTTATAACAGCAGGTATGGGAGGAGGAACTGGAACAGGAGCATCCCCTGTAATTGCTGAGTTAGCAAAAGAATTAGGAATACTAACGGTCGCTGTTGTTACAAAACCATGGGAATATGAAAAGAAAAAAAGAATGGTGAATGCTGAGAAAGGTATTGAGGAATTAAGAAACAAAGTAGATTCTTTAATTATAATTCCAAATGATAAACTTTGCACAGATGATGATATGCCTTTATCTGAAGCAAAAAACCAGTCAAATGCTGTTCTAGAAAGAGCTGTTGGAGGAATAGCAGAATTAATAACAAAACCCGGAGAAATAAATCTAGATTTTGCTAATGTTAAAAGCGTGATGTCAAATGCAGGATCAACAATGATGGGTAGCGGTATTGGAGAAGGCATAGATAGAGCAGAGGATGCAATTCAGCAAGCAATCGCAAGTCCTTTATTAGAAGATGTCGATGTAAAAAATGCAAAAGGCTTATTAATAAATATAACTTCAAATGGAAGTTTGACAAATGGAGAGTTCAAAGCAATTGGAGATCATATTGGAAGTTTAGTTGACGAAGAAGAAGCTGATGTAATAGTTGGAACTACAATTGATGAGTCATTGGAAGATAAAATAAAAGTAACGGTGGTTGCAACAGGAATGAAAAACTCCAAAACTGAAGAAATAAAATCTGAACAAGTAGATATTGTATTAGATAATATTTCAAATAATTTAGAATCATCTTTTAAAGGACTTTCAAATTTAAATTATGAAGATAGTTTGGAAGAAACAAGAGATAAAAATAACAAAAATATAGATTTTAATACAAAAGAAAACATAATTAATTATGATAAACAAGATGAGTACGAATCTAGTATAAATTTAGAAAACTATTCAGACGATGTTACTGAAAGAAAAAAAGATGAAAGTATAAAAAATGAAAGCAACATAAAGCATAAAAAAAATAGTAATGGAGAGCTAGATTTAGATTTTTTGGATATACCAGCATTTTTAAGAAAACAGGCAGATTAAATGGAGGTTATAATGAAAAATATAATGTACTATGGAATAATTTTTATAGGTTTTACATTGCTAATAGGCTGCAATACCGTTGATGGCATTGGTAGAGATATTTCTGCTGCGGCTGAATGGGTAAGCGGTGCTGCTAATGAAGAATAATAAAAAGTAAAAATTTTAATGAAATTAATTGATCTTATTAATGATAAAAGATTATCAAAAAATAATGTAAATATTTTAGGATTAAGTGAAAATAGTAAAGAAGTAAAAGAAAAATATATTTTTTTTCTTCGATTTACAAAAAATTTCAAAAAGAAATATATTAATGAAGCAATTAGAAATGGCGCTATATTAATAATTCATGAAAAAATAAAACAGATTGATTTAGAAAAATTTCAAAATCAATGTTTATTTTATGAAGTAAAAGATGTTGAAAAATGTATGTCAGAAATTTCAAGAAGATTTTATGATGTGAAAAAAAAATTCAATAAAGATATATGGAGTAACTGGAACAAACGGAAAAAGTTCAGTTGTATCTTATATTTCACAGCTTCTATCAAATAACAATGAAAAGGTTGCAGTTATGGGGACTTTGGGAAGTGGAATATACCCTAAAATAAATAACCATGAATTAACGACGCCAAACATAATAGAAATATGCAAAAAAATAAATTATTTTTGCAAAAAAAGAATTACAAATTTAGCAATGGAAGTATCTTCACATGGTCTTAATCAAAATAGAGTATATGGATTAGATTTCAATACTGTGATTTTTACAAATCTTACAAAAGACCATTTAGATTTTCATAAAAGTATGAAGAATTATTTTAACACAAAGCTCAAATTATTTAGTGAACATAATAACAAAAGAAAAATTATATCTGTTGATAATTATTATGGAAAAAAATCTTTAATAAATATAAAGAAAAATAAAACAATAAAAACAGTTTCTATAAATAAAAATATAGCAGATTACTATGTTAATGACATTGTATATTCGGAAAAAGGTATTAATTTTTGTATAAATTCAAAATATGGAAAAAAATATATCAAAACAAAATTATATGGAGGATACACTATAGAAAATATTCTATTAGCTATAGCCTCTATAGTTAAAAATAAGAAAGAATTTAATTTTTTTACTAGCAAGATTAAGTATATTAAACCTTTAGATGGACGATTAAATAAATATGTGAAAAAAAATTTTCCACTGGTCTTTATTGATTATGCTCACACACCGGATGCAATTCGTAAAACATTAGTATCTGTAAAAAAGCATTTTCCAGATAAAGATATTATAACTATTTTTGGTTGTGGTGGAGAAAGAAGCCATGATAAAAGAAAAATCATGGGGAATATTGCCGATAAATATTCAGAGAAAATTATTATTACAAATGACAATCCTAGAAGAGAGAAACCAGAAAAAATTGCTAATCAAATTTCAAAAGGTATAAATATTAAAAGTAATTATGAAATAATTCTTGATAGGAAAAAAGCTATAAAGAAATATGTTACTAAGAAAAATAGAAATAAAATAGTTTTAATTCTTGGAAAAGGTCATGAGGTTACACAAATTATAAATAAAAATATGTTTTATTTTTCTGATCAAGAAGAGGTTTTAAAATCTTTTAATTATGAATAAATATAAGCTTTCAGATATCTCTAAATACATTGGGGGAGAATTACATGGAAAAGATATGACAATTTCAAATTTTTCTATTGATTCTAGAACTTTAGCGAAAGACGACGTTTTTATATGCTTAAAAGGTCAAAAGTATGACGGCCATGACTATATTCATGACTGTATTAAAAAGGCCTCATGTTTAATAATATCTAAAGAAATTACAGATATAGATTTGAATAAAAAAACATATATAAAAGTTAATAATACATTAAAGGCATTGCAAGATATAAGCAGGTATGTAAGAAGTAAAAGTAAAGCAAAGTTTATAGCGATCACAGGCTCCAATGGAAAAACAACTGTTAAAGAAATGATTGCTCATATCTTATCGGATCATAAAATTTGCTATACAAAAGGTAATCTAAACAATCACATTGGAGTTCCACTAACACTACTTTCGATGAGCCAAGATGAAGAATATGTAATTATTGAAATCGGAGCAAATAATTTGGGAGAAATAAGTTCTCTAGCAAGTATTGTTAAACCTGATGTTGCTGCAGTAACAAATGTAGGTTATGCACATATAGAAGGTTTTAAAAGCATAGAAAATACTGCTAAAGAAAAATATAGTATATTTGATCATGTAAAGATTGGTGGATTTTCTGTTATTAACAATGAAGATAAATATACTAAATTTATTAAAAAAGGTAATAAAGTATTTTTTGGAGTAAAAAAAAGTTATTTTGATCAAATTAAAAAAAAATTAAAGAATTTTTTTCATAAAACAAAATTTATATACTTAGAAAAAATTAATAAGAATTTATATAAATTTAGTAATTCACAATCGCAAATAAAATTAAAAATCAACGGCGAACATAATTTTCATAATGCTGCTTGTGCTGCATCAGTATTAGCTTGTCTTGGTTACGAGCTTGAAAAGATTTCAAAAAAATTAGAATCCTTTGAAGGTGTATCTTCAAGATTAAAATTACATAAACTAGAGAATAATATTCACATAATTGACGATTGTTATAATGCGAATCCAAATTCATTTAAAGCTGCGATTGATTATTTATCTAGTCTTGATCAAAAAAATTGGTTTTAATGGGTGATATGGTAGAGTTAGGAAAGGATGCAAAATTATTTCACACTGAAATTGGCAAATATGCAAAACTTATGGGTATTGATGAATTTTTAAGTATAGGTAAATATAGTAAATTTGCTTCTATAGCATTTGGATTAAATAGCTATCACTTCGAGGATAGTGAAAGTCTTAAATCATATTTAAATAATAAAATAACATCTTCAACTAAAATACTTATAAAAGGATCAAGGTCAGCGAAATTAGAGGAATATGTTAATTTTTTAAAAAAGAGGAAATTTTAAGTGTTCTTATATTTTTTAGACTTTTTTAGCAGTATAAATTCAAATTTTCAAGTATTTGAATACATAACTTTACGAGCAATATTAAGTATCATTACTGCATTATTAATTTCATTAATACTTGGACCTCTTATAATAAATAAATTTCATATAAATAATATGTCTGAAGTTATAAGAGAAGATGGTCCAAGTTCTCATTTTAGTAAGTCAGGAACGCCAACAATGGGAGGACTTCTTATCCTTTCTTCTTTGTTGATTTCGACTGTATTATGGGCAAATTTAGAAAATAAATATATTTTATATTTAATTTTTACAACGATATCTTTTGGTCTTATTGGTCTTTTTGATGATTACAAAAAACTAAGAAAAAGCAAAGGTATGACAGCAAAAAATAAAATAATTTTTCAGTTAATTGTAGCCGGAGTAATATCTTGCACAATGTTCTCTTTTATTGAAACGGCACAGGAGCAACAATTAATTATTCCATTTTTTAAAGATATCATTTTAAACTTAGGTATATTGTTTATACCATTTGCAATGCTAGTAATAATAGCAACAAGTAATGCTGTTAATCTAACAGATGGTCTTGATGGTTTAGCAATAATACCAATAGTCTTAGTAAGTGGAGCTCTAGGTATATTTGCATATTTAAGTGGAAATATAAACTTTTCAGAATATCTTCTAATACCATATATTAAAAATTCAGGAGAAATAACTATCTTTATTGGCGCAATTATTGGATCTGGTCTTGGATTTTTATGGTTTAATTCATACCCTGCGCAAGTATTCATGGGAGATGTTGGAGCACTATCTCTTGGCGCTGCAGTGGGCTTAATTGCAGTTATTGTAAGACAGGAAATTGTTCTCATAATTATGGGTGGAATATTTGTAATTGAAGCTTTGTCTGTAATTATTCAAGTTTTATCATTTAAGTATAGAAAGAAAAGAGTTTTTTTAATGGCACCATTTCACCATCATTTTGAAGAAAAAGGTTGGGCTGAACCTAAAATAGTAGTGAGATTTTGGATTATAAGTTTTATTCTGGTCTTGATTGGATTGACGACTTTAAAATTAAGATAATTTTGGATAAATATGAAAGAAAGTAATCCGACAACAGCAATTATAGGGCTTGGGAAAACAGGGCTATCTGTAGCAAAATATTTAAAGAATAAAAATTTAGATTTTGTGGTTTACGATACAAAAACAAATCTAAAAATAACAGATCACATGTGCCAATTTATTGATAGAAAAAATATATTTTTAGGAGAATTTGATAAGAATATTATTAAAAAACATAATAATTTCATTATTAGTCCTGGAATAGATATACATAAAGATTTTTTAGAAGAAATAATAAAAAAAAATAAGAAAATAAGTTCAGATATTGATTTATTTAATGCAGACAATACATCTAAAATAATTGCCATTACAGGATCAAATGGAAAAACCACAGTTACATCAATAGTTGAACATATACTTATAAAAATGGGTGTAAAAGCTAAAGCAGGAGGAAATATTGGTTATCCTGCATTGGAATTATTAAATAATAAATATGAATATTGTATTTTAGAGTTATCAAGTTTTCAATTAGAACTAATAGATAAAATAAGTTGCGTAGCTTCAGTAATAACAAATATAACTCCAGATCATTTAGATAGACATGTAACATTTCAAAATTATGCAAAAATAAAACATAAAATATTTGAAAATACAGAAGCATATAATCCTAAATAGAGAAGATAAAAATATAAATAAAAAAACTTAGATTATGAATATTCTTTTGGGAGTAATAAACCAAAAGATAAAAAGAATTTGGTATTTCCTATAAAAATGGAAAAAAATATATTTTTCATGGAAATGAAAAACTTTTATGTGAAGATGAAATACAATTAATAGGTAACTCATAACATGATAAATGTTTGTACAAGCTTATGTATTTTGTTTTCTTTGGGATTTGATTCAAAGCTTAACTTCAAGACATGTTGGATCATTTCATCCAATAGAGCACAGAATGGAAAATTTTTATAACAATGGTCAAATAAGATGGATAAACGATTCTAAAGCAACAAATATTGATTCAACAATATCAGCCATAAATTCATTAGATGAAAATATAATTTTAATCTTAGGAGGAAAATCGAAGAAGGATAATTATAAAAAAATAAATGAAGTTATTTCAAATAAAATATATGAAATAATAATATATGGTGAGTCAAAGGATCTGCTAGGTAGCGCTATAAATAATAAAAATAAAGTTGTAAAAGTTGTTAATATAGAACATGCAGTAAATTTAGCACAACAAACTGCAGAAAAATTATTGAAAATCATAACAGTGTTGTAAATATCTTACTTTCACCTGCATGTTCAAGCTATGATATGTTTAATTCATACGAGGAGAGAGGAGATTATTTTAAAAAGTGTGTTCTTGGATAAAAAAAATATTTTTTATGGAAAATAAAAATAAAAATAGTCTAAGTAATATTATAAAACCGTTTTTCGATTTAAACTTTTTTTTTCTCATAATTGTAATATTATTATTTGGTCTACTTATTCTTACTTCTGCTTCCATAGATCTATCTTCTAAAAATTATAATCATCCTTTTTATTTCACATATAAACAAATTGGTCATTTATTAGTAAGTCTTTTTTATCTGTTACGTATTTTTATATTTAAGCTCTGAAAACTTGAGAAAGTACAATAAATTGTTCTTTCTCTTTTTTTTATTCTTATTGATATTAGTTATTATTCCAGGAGTTGGAAAAACAGTAAATAATAGTACGAGATGGTTGAGTTTTGGAGGTTTCAATGCACAGCCTTCTGAATTTTTCAAGTTATTTTATATAGTTTGGTTGTGTGCATATCTCGATGCTAAAAAAAAACAAATTCATAAAGTTACAATATTTTTTATTCCTGTAATTGTTTGTTCTTTATGTTGCTTTTTTTTATTGTTGCAGCCAGACTTTGGTTCAACGTTTGTCTTATTCATCATAACTTTTATTATGTTATATCTAGCTAAAGCAAAAATTATACATTTGTTTACTATGTTTATGTATGGTGGACTTAGTGCAACATCTTTAATTTTAGTGAGCCCAGAAAGATTGTCTAGATTAGATTTTTTTGAACCCTGCTTAAGATATACTGAAGATGGGTATCATCTTTGTTGGTCGCTTATGGCAATTGGAAGTGGAGGGTTATTTGGAAAAGGTTTGGGTGCAAGCTCTACTAAAACTTTCATATTTACCAGAAGCTCATACTGATTTCATATTTGCTATTCTAGCTGAAGAACTTGGTATACTTGGAGTTGTTTTTATAATAGCTTTATTTTATTTATTCGTTAAGAAATGTTTTTTCATTGGAGAAAAATCATTTAGAGTTGGTTTAGTGTTTCAAGGATATTTATCTTATGCAATTGGTATATTTATATCTCTACAGGCCTTTCTAAACATGGCTGTAAATCTTGGAATAGTTCCAACAAAAGGTCTAGCTCTTCCTTTTTTCAGTTATGGTGGAAGTAATTATTTAGTTTCTATACTATCTATAACTATAATATTAAGGATTTATAGAGATGTGTATAAGAAAAGTTTAAATAGTTCGCTTAGGTAATTTTATGGAAATTAATAAAAAGAGAGTAATGATTTTTGCGGCAGGTACTGGTGGACATATATATCCGGGGATATCTATAGCAAAAGAGCTGATTAAAAATAACATAAATATTCTTTGGATCGGGACCCCAAATGGCATGGAAAATAAAATTCTATTAGAAAACAACATTGGAATTAAGCACATAAATTTTTCTGGTGTTAGAGGAAAAGGAATTTTCACTATGATAAAACTCCCTTTTAAATTAATAATATCAACAGTTCAAGCTTTTATAATTATAAGAAAGTATAATCCGGATTTAGCACTATCTATGGGTGGATACATAAGTTTTCCATGCTGTGTTGCATCATTTTTCTTAAGAAAACCAATTTTTATTCATGAACAAAATATTATATTTGGTTTGGCAAATAAAATAATTCAATATTTTTCAAAAAAAGTATTATTAGGAATGCCTGTAAAATACGAAAATAAAAAATACAAATTTCTTGGAAATCCAACTCGATACGAAAATATTAATATTAAAAAAAATTTCGAATCTAATAAAAAAATTAATTTGCTTATTGTGGGCGGCAGTTTAGGAGCAAAAATTTTTAATGAGGTTATTCCTCAATCAATTTATAGCTTAAAAAAAACATTAGATTACGAGCTGAATGTAATTCATCAAGCTGGTAAAACTATTGTCATTGCTGAGAATCAATATAAAAATATTAATATTAAAAGTGAAGTTAAAGAATATATTTATTCTATGAAAGAGGTTTATGAATGGTGTGATATAATCATATGCAGAGGTGGAGCAATAACAATTTCAGAGATAATGGTTTTTGGAATACCGGCAATAATAGTTCCTTATCCGCATGCATCTGATAATCATCAAATGAAGAATAGTAGATATTTAGAGAGTAAAGAAGCTGCAATTGTTATTGACCAAAAAAGTTTTACGGAAGACAACCTTGCTAAAATTCTAAAGTCATTGATTGAAAATACTAAAATTAGAAAATCTCTTTCAGAAAATATTTTTAAACTAAATAAAAAAGACATAACAAAAAATATTTGCGATCAAATTATTGAAGAAATTAATTGAAAAATATGAGAAGTAATTTAAAAAATAAAATAATGAATAGAGTCAAAAAAATACACTTTGTTGGTATTGGTGGTAGTGGCATGTCAGGTATTGCATCAATTTTAAATGATTTAGGCTATATAGTAACAGGCTCAGATTTGTATTCTTCAAAAAATACAGAGTTACTTTCTAAAAATGGAATCAATATATCTATTGGACATAATAAAGATAATATTTTGTCAAAGGATGTAATTGTCATTTCTAGTGCTATTAAACAAGATAATATTGAAGTTTCATATGCACAAAAACTTAATATACCTATAATAAAAAGAGCCGAAATGCTAGCAGAATTGATGAGGTTTAGTTATGGAATTGCCATAGCAGGCACACATGGAAAAACTTCTACGACTTCTATTTTGTCTTTTATACTTAATGAAGCAAAATATGACCCTACTTATATTATTGGAGGGAAAATAAATAATGCAGGTAATTCTAAATTAGGCACAAGCGACTATCTGATTGCTGAAGCAGATGAAAGTGATGCTTCTTTTTTACATTTACAACCTTTAATGTCAGTAATTACAAACATTGATAAAGATCATTTAGAAAATCATAAAAATAGCTTTGATATTCTGAAAAAAAATTTTTTAGAATTTATAAACAATCTTCCTTTTTATGGTCTATGTTTATTAAATCTGAATGATATTAAATACAAAATCTATAATTAAAAAAATTTCTAGGCCATTTAAAACTTTTGGTTTAGATATTTTAGCAGACTATCAAGGTAAAACGATTAATCTAAATTCAATTCCTTCAAAATTTATATATATAGAAAATGAGAAAGAATATGAAATTAAATCAAATATGCCAGGTAGATATAATGCTATGAATTCCTTGGCAGCAATATCATTAGCAAGAGAGCTAGATGTACCTATAAAAATTATTCAAAAATCAATTGAAAATTTTCCAGTCATTGGTAGGAGGTTTGATGTTTTAGGAGAATTTGAAGTCAATAATAAGAAATTTACTTGGGTCGATGATTACGGACATCATCCTACAGAAATAAAAGAAGTCATAGAGACAATACAAAATGTTTGGTGCCAACAAAATATAGTGATGATTTTTCAACCACATAGATACTCTAGAACAGCAGAACATTTTAGCCAGTTTGTTGACACATTAAAAAAAATTAAAAATTTAGTTTTGATGAATATTTATGCTGCAAATGAGCAGCCTATTGAAAATATAAGTTCTGAAGAACTAGCTCGTGAGATTAGCACATATGGTGTAAATGTAAAATTGATAAACGATTATGAAGAACTTGAAAAATTTATAAATGAAAATATTAATAATAATGATATTTTACTAACTATGGGAGCAGGTGATATATCAAAATTTAATAATTATTATAAAAAATCATTGAAATAAAAATGAAAAAGCTAGACGCAATCAAACAAAAGGTAAAAGGTAGATTAAGAAAAGACGTGTCTTTAAAAGAATTTAATACCTGGAAAGTTGGTGGAAATGCTGAGTTTCTATTTGAGCCATATAATCTAGAGGACCTAAAAATTTTTTTAGATTTAGTTTCTAATGAAAAAATTACTTTCTTAGGTAACGGAAGTAATGTCCTTATAAGAGATAATGGCATAGAAGGATTTGTAGTATGCTTAAAAAACTCTCTAAATAATTTCTATTTAGGTGATGATGGAAACTTTACTTTTGAAGCTGGTTTATCATGCATGAAAATTGCTCAAATAACTGCTAGAGAAAATTACGAAGGTTTAGAGTTTCTATGTGGAATTCCTGGAACTTTAGGCGGAGCATTAAGAATGAATGCAGGCTGCAATGGAGGAAATATTTGGAGCAATTTAACTAATGTAGTTTTGATAAATAAAAGAGGTAATCTAATAACTAAAAGTCGCGATGATTTTAAAGTAAGTTATAGAAATGTTGAGTTAGATGAAAATAATTTTTTTGTGAGTGCATCATTTAATTTAAAGGAAAACAAGTTAAACAATTCATTAGATATAATTAAAGAATTACTTAAGGATAGAAGAATTAGTTCAGCCAACAGGTCAACCAAGTTGTGGATCAGTTTTTAAAAATCCAAATTTTGATAGTGCAGGAAAAATTTTGGATTCATTAGGATTAAAAGGCTACCGCATTGGTGGAGCTTATATTTCTGAAAAACACGCAAATTTTATTATTACAGAAAAATCCGCAAAATCTAATGATATAGAAGAATTAATCAGTTTTATTCAGAATACAGTTTTAGAAAAAAAGAAGATATTACTTGAAACGGAAGTAAAATTTATTGGTAGAAAATAATGAAAAAAGATTATGGAAAAGTTCTAGTAGTTATGGGAGGTTGGTCAAATGAAAAAGAAATATCCTTGATTTCTGGAAAAAGCGTGTATGCATCATTAATTTCATCTGGTGTAGACGCATGTAAATTAGAATTAGATAAAAGTAATATTCAATTAATAAAAGAAATCTCACCAGATAGAGTTTTTATAGTCTTGCATGGGAAGGGCGGAGAAGATGGGGAGATCCAATCATATCTCGATAAATTATCAATTCCATACACAGGAAGCGATAGCAAATCCTCAGAAATATGTATGAATAAAAGATTAACCAAATCGATATTATTAAAAAATAAATTACGAACACCAAAATATGAGAGGATAGATAGCAATTTAAATATAGAACATATTGAAGAAAATTTTTCTTACCCTTTCGTTATAAAACCATCATCCGAGGGATCAAGTATTGGAGTCTATATTGTAGAAAACAGAGAGGAGTTTTATGAAGCTTTGGAAAGAAATAAAAAAATAAGCGAAGACAATATAATTGAGCAATATATTGAAGGCGACGAATATACAGTAGCCATATTAGACAGTTTTGCATTACCATCTATAAAACTTAAACCATCAGGAAAATTTTACGATTACGAGGCAAAATATAATTCATCTGAAACCAAGTATATATGTCCGTCTGGATTAAATAAAGAAATGGAAGATGCAATAAAGAAATTATCTATTAATTGTTTTAATGCTCTTAAATGTAAAGGATGGGGCAGAGTAGATATAATAATAGATAAAAAAAAAATCCTTGGATAATTGAAATTAATACAGTTCCAGGAATGACAGAACATAGTTTAGTTCCAATGGCTGCAAAAGAAAATAATATGAATTTTAATGAATTAGTTTTAAAAATTTTGGACTCATCTTTTAAATAAAATAAATGCTTATAACAAAATAAAATTAAGATCATATATATAATTCTAATAATTATGTTAACTATGATTTATTATGCTTACGAAAAATTTAATGATGCCAAAATATATTTTCCAATAAATAAAATAACAATAAAAGAATCAAAATTAATTAATTCAGATAAGAGCAAAATTTTTGATGTTTCTAAAAACTATTTGAAAAAAAAATCATTTTTTACTATGGATATTAATTACCTTAGAAAAAAAGTTGAAAATATCGATTGGGTAAAAAATGTAACTATAAGAAGATCGTACCCAGACGAAGTTAAAATATTTGTTGAAGAGCATATTCCAACTGCAATCTGGAACAATGATTACTATTTAGATGAATTTGGCAATATTTTTTCTGCAAACAAAATTAACAGTGATTTGCCATTAATAGTCTCGAAAAGTAATAGAAATAATATTATTTTTAAATATTTTACCTTATTTTCAAAAAGTATCTCAGACAATAAAATCGATGAAAAAATTATTAAAATCAAAGAAAACGAGATTAGATCCTTATCAGTATATTTATTATCAGGTATAAAAGTGGAATTTGGATCAAGCAATATAATTGAAAGAATAAATATTTTTTTTAATGCATATAAAACACTAAATAGTAGCGATTTAAAGAAAATAAGGTATATTGATATGAGATATTCAAATGGTTTTTCCATTGGCTGGAAATAAAGATGAAAAATTATGATAAAAAATGAAAAAAACTTATTAGTTGGTCTCGATATTGGTACATCGTACATAAAAGCTATAGTTGGAGTTATCAATGAGGATCACGAAATTGATTTTCTTGGTGTTGGAAGATCAAAGTCTTTAGGTATGAAAAGAGGTGTTGTTATTGATATTAGTGCAACAGTGCAATCTATCGAAAAATCAGTCGAAGAGGCAGAACTAGTTAGCGGTCATAAAATAAAATCGGCCTTCTTTAGTATATCTGGAAAGCATATTCAAAGTTTTAATGCTACAGGCAGGGCAGCTATTTCAGATAATAAAGAAGTATCAACACAGGATCTTAAGTCAGTTGAAGAATCAGCAAAGGCGATTACTCTTTCAAATGATCAAGAAATCTTACATGTTTTACCCAAAGATTATGAAATTGATGGCCAAGATGGAATAAAAGTTCCATTAGGAATGTCTGGAATAGCATTAGACGGAAGATACCATCTTGTGACAGGAGCAAAAAATGCTAGAGATAATATTGAAAAGTGTATAAAAAATGTTTAATTGAGCCTGAGGGTGTTGTGTTGGAGCAACTTGCATCAAGTATGTCAGTTTTAACTGAGGACGAAAAGGACCTAGGTGTTTGTCTAGTTGATATTGGTGGAGGCACAACTGATATATCAATCTTTAGTAATGGAGCAATAGAATATACATCTTCTGTCCCTCTAGGAGGAGACCAAGTCACAAATGATCTTGCCCAAGCACTAAAAACTTCCACTTATAATGCAGAGGAATTAAAGATTACGCATGGATTTATTACAAATGAGCTATCCAGCGAAGATATTATAGAGGTTCCAGGGGTGGGTGAGAGGCCATCAAGATCAATACAAAGATATACTTTAGTAGAAGTAATGAGTCTAAGATATCAAGAAATTTTTAATTTTGTAAATGAGAAAATTTTGCAAAGTGGTTTTGAAGAAAAAATACCAGCAGGTATTGTATTAACTGGAGGAAGCTCAAAAACCGAAGGATTAGTTGATCTTGCAGAAGAAATATTTCATAAACAGGTCCGATTAGGCGTACCGCAATATATCTTTGGCGGATCAGAGGATATTGTAAAAAATCCTGAATATGCTACTAGTGTAGGTCTTTTGTTATTTGCCAAAAAGAAAGCCAACCCTCAGGCAGAACCAGTAAACGAAAACTTTACAGATGTAGTAAAAAGCCTTTTTAAAAGGCTATTTTACGATTAAATAATAATATTGCTATACTTTTTGTAAAATTGGCATAGAATATGCATTCTTTGTAATAAATACAATATTTATATATAATTTGAGAAAATAATAAATTTACATGATAAATCAAAGAACAATAAAAAATACTATAAAAGCCACAGGTATAGGTTTGCATACAGGAAAAAAAATTACTTTAACTCTAATTCCTGCTCCTTCAGAAACTGGTATTATATTTACAAGAACAGATATTAAGCCTGAGGTTTCAATTAAAGCTTGTCCAAAAAATGTTGGTGATACCACTTTATCTACAACATTAATATCTAATAAAATAAAAGTCTCAACTGTTGAGCACCTTCTTTCAGCAATAGCAGGTTTAGGAATTGATAATCTTTATATAAATTTAGACGGACCAGAAGTACCAATAATGGATGGCAGCGCTAGTCCATTTGTATTTTTACTTCAATCTGCTGGTATTAAAGAGCAAGAAAAATCAAAGAAATTTATTAGGATTTTAAAACCAATAGAAGTTAAAGACGAAGATACTGGGAAATGGGTAAAATTCGCACCTTTTGAGGGTTTTAAGGTTGCATTTACTATTGAGTTTGACCACCCTTTGTTTAAAGGTAAATCTCATAGTGCTGTTTTAGATTTCTCAACTGTTTCTTTTGTTAAAGAAGTAAGTAGGGCAAGAACCTTTGGTTTTATGAGAGATGTAGAAATACTAAGATCTAAAAATTTAGCTCTAGGTGGAAGTTTAGATAATGCTGTAGTTGTTGATGACCATAGAGTATTAAATGAAGATGGCCTTAGATATGAAGATGAGTTTGTAAAGCATAAAATTCTTGATGCAGTAGGTGATTTATATTTGTTAGGTAAAAGTTTGATTGGCTCCTTTGAAGGCTATAAGTCTGGACATGACCTCAATAACAAATTATTACGTAAATTGTTAGAAAACAAAGACGCGTGGGAAGAAGTAGGCTATAAATCTTCAGATGATCTTCCAATAAATTACATGGATGCTTATAGTAAATTAGAGATCAGTTAAATTTCTGGATTTTTTATAATTTTAAACCGAATTTTTTTTAGTTCCTTAGATAGTAGATCATAAAATTTTGAATTAATATCCTTTAGTATTTCTTGTTGGTAATTTCTTGCTAAGCTTAAATTTGAGCTATTAGTTGCTCCCAATACTAAAACATCATCGACTATATTGCATGCAAAGCAGGCGGATGAAGAGTTTGAATACTTAACAAGATATTCAGTAATTATTTTTAGTATTTTAGCTTTTTCTAATATACTAATATCAATTTGGCTACCAAGTTTTTTCATATATATAATATTTTTAAAGTAAATTAGTTGTATAATAAGCATCTTTAATAACTTTACAAGAAAATGCAAATAGTAATTTTTAGATCAAAAAAAAATAAATCTACTTCGTACAAAATAAATGGAGCATATTTTTTGAGTTCAATTATTTTTTTAGTATTATTCTTCACTTTTTTATTAAGTTCATTATTTTATTATAGAGGATATGTTGTTGGTTATAATAATTTAATTGAGGATAGAATGGATGATATTGCTAAATATGAAAAAGAAATCAATCTTATTAAAACAGAGAACAAGAATAAAATGGATTTTTTTTCAGAAAAATTAATCTCAATTACTTCACAGATGCAAACTGTAAATGCTCTTGGAAATAAAGTAGCAAAAATAGCAAAGATAGATAAAAAAGATTTTAATTTTCGTAAGCCAAAATATATTGGTGGCACAAATAAAGTGAGTATTGAATTTGAATACGACTCTTCTTTCAGTCAATACTTAGATAATATCCTGTTAGAATTATCTAAAAAAGAAGATGATTTAAAATACACAAATAAGATAATCAATAACTTAGAAATGAAAGAACAATTTTTTCCTTCTGGTTTTCCTTCAGAGAAGGGATATATTTCCTCAAAATATGGTGAAAGGCTGAGTCCAATAACAAAAAAACAACATTTTCATAAAGGAATTGATTTTGCTCATAAGTTAGAATCAGATATTTTTTCTCTTGCCGCTGGAACAGTAACTTTTTCAGGAAAAAAATATGGATATGGTAATGTTGTTATCATTGATCATTTGAATGGCTATACTACCAAGTATGCGCATAATAATAGAAATTTAGTTAAAAAAGGTGATGTTGTAAAAAAGGGACAATTAATAGCTAAAATGGGTTCTACTGGGCATTCAACTGGCCCGCATATACATCTTGAAGTTTTAAAAAATAACAAAAATATAGATCCAAATAAGTTTATTCATTATAAAGAAAAATTTTCTAATAGGAATTAAAAGTCTTAAAGGTAATTTTATGAGTTTTCTAAAAAAAATTGTTGGAAGCAGAAACGATCGGATTCTTAAAAATTATAGAAAAACATTAAATGAAATAAATTCACTTTCAGAAGAATTGAAAAAATCAAAGATACTGACTTTCACTCCATAACTAATTCACTTAAAAAAGATTATGTAGAAGGAAAAACTTTAGATGATATCCTTCCTTATGCTTACGCTTTAGTTCGTGAAGCATCAGACAGGGTTATGGAAATGAGACATTTCGATGAGCAAATATTAGGGGGTATAGCTCTTCATAACGGCAAGATAGCAGAGATGAAGACAGGAGAGGGTAAAACTCTAGTTGCAACTTTACCCGCATATTTAAATGCATTAACAGGAGAGGGAGTGCATATTATTACTGTTAATGACTATTTAGCAAAACGAGATTGCGAGTGGATGTCTACTCTCTATAATTTTTTAGGATTATCTACAGGAGTAATATTATCTGGACAAAATTTAGAGGATAAAAAAAATGCTTATAGTTCCGACATTATCTATGGGACCAATAATGAATTTGGGTTTGATTATTTAAGAGACAATATGGTGTATTCAATAGATCAAAAAGTGCAAAGCAAATTAAAATTCGCAATCATTGATGAGGTTGACTCGATTTTAATTGATGAAGCTAGGACACCTTTAATAATATCAGGTGCTACAGATGAGAGTTCTCAGTTATATAAAAAAGTTAGTGGCCTAGTAAAACATTTAAAACATGGTGATGAAGAAGAAGAAAGTGGAGATTTTTTTTTAGATGAAAAAACAAAACAAGCTTATTTGTCTGAAAAAGGACATGAGACATATGAAAAGTTATTAATAAAAAATAAAATTATAAAGCAAGACGAAAGTCTTTATGATCCAAATTCAATAAGTTTACTACATTATATTTCTACTGCACTAAGGGCTCATCATTTATTTATAAAAAATATTGATTATATAGTAGAGGACTCAAAAGTTATTATCATTGACGAATTTACTGGGAGAAAGATGCCAGGAAGGAGATGGGGAGATGGATTACATCAGTCAATCGAAGCAAAAGAGAATTTATCTATTGAGAATGAGAATCAAACATTAGCTTCTATTACTTTTCAGAACTATTTTAGAATTTACGAAAAATTATCGGGAATGACAGGAACAGCAGATACTGAAGCTCAGGAATTTCAGGAAATATATAAATTAGAAGTAATAGTGGTTCCCCCACATAAAAATTTAATAAGAAAAGATTATGGTGATCTTGTTTTCTTAACTATGAAAGAAAAATACGATGCCATTATTGATGATATAAGAAACTGTAGAGAAAAAAATCAACCTGTCTTAATTGGTACGGCTTCAATTGAGTCATCCGAGTATTTATCTAAAGCTTTAACAAAAGAAAAAATCGACCACAATGTTCTTAATGCAAAACAACACGAAAAAGAATCAATGATAATAGAAGATGCAGGAACACCAGGAAGAGTCACAATAGCCACTAATATGGCTGGCAGGGGAACAGATATTGTCCTTGGAGGAAAATTAAAAATTAATTCCACAGAATGGGAAGAATTTAATAAAAGTGTTTTAAATAGTGGAGGCCTTCATGTTATTGGAACAGAAAGGCATGAGTCAAGAAGGGTAGACAATCAATTAAGAGGAAGATCTGGAAGACAAGGAGATCCTGGCTCATCAAGATTTTATCTTTCACTTGAAGATAATTTAATGAGAATATTTGCATCAGAAAAGGTAAGTTCGTTAATGAAAAAGTTAGGAATGGAAAAAGGAGAAGCTATAGAACACAACTGGGTTACAAAAGCTATTGGAAATGCCCAAAAAAAAGTAGAGGGTCACAATTTCGATATAAGAAAGCATTTATTAGACTATGATGATGTTGCAAATGAGCAAAGAAAGTACATATATGAAAAAAGAGATTCTTTTTTAGTTAAATATAATAGAAAAGAAATTTTAGAAATAATTTTGATTGAAGTATTTGAGGATTTAATAAATAGTTACATAAATATAAATACCGATGAAAAAAATGAAATTAATGATATTCTTCAAAGAGATTTTCATTTAGAAATTAATGCAGAAGAATTAATTAAAAATTCTTCTAAAAAAGATGAGGCAATAAAAAAAATAATATCAGAGATAAAATCAACATACGATAAAAATATTACAAATCTACCAGACGAGGTTTATTTAGAAATGATTAAAGATATATTTATTAATATAATAGATAAATCCTGGATAGAACACATACAATCAATGGAATATTTGAGACAAGGGATAGGTCTTCGAAGTTATGCACAAAAAAATCCAAAACAAGAATACAAAAGAGAAGCATTTGAAATGTTCTCTGAGATGCAAAACAGTATACATTACAGCTTTATAAGTTTATTATTTAGGTTAGATTATAGTTCTTTAAAAATTAATAACGATTTCTCAGATAAAAACTTAATAAAAAGTAACGAAGATATAAATCAAGAAAAACAAAAAAATGCTTCAAATCAAAGCAGAAATGCAAAGAAAAGAAATAGGAAATCAAAGAAAAAAAGAAAAAAATAATTTTAAGTTAAAAGAATAAAATATATACGACTACAATGTTAAAAAAAAAGAATCAAAAAATTTATCCTGTAGAAGGTATTAAATTATCTTCGGTTTGCTCCAAGATGTATAAAAAAAGAAGATATGACCTATCTTTAATAGAACTTTGTGATGGCTCAATAGTTTCTGGTGTATTTACCAAAAATCATGCACAGGCTGCACCAGTTATTATTTCCAAAAAAAATATTAAAAATAAAAACACAAAGTATTTAATAATAAATGCAGGAAATGCTAATGCAGGAACAGGGCAGGAAGGCATAAATGATATTAAAAAATATTGTAAAAAAATATCAGATATAACTTTTTGTAGCTTAAAAGAAATTCTTGTATTTTCTACTGGTGTTATTGGCGAGAGAATAAAAGTTGATAATATAATTAAAAATTTGCCAAAACTTTTTAAAAATTTAAATGAAGATAATTGGCTGAATTTTTCTAAATCTATATTAACGACTGATACATGCAATAAAGTATTATCTAAAAAAATAAAAATAAAAAATGAGTTTATAACAATTACCGGTGTAGCTAAAGGTTCTGGCATGATAAGGCCAAATATGGCAACTATGCTTTCATTCGTAGCAACAAATCTAAAAATATCAAAAAAAGAACTTGATACTATGTTAAAAGATCTTACTGACAGATCGTTTAATATGATAAGTGTTGATGGTGACACTTCAACGAACGATTCTAGTGTATTAATTTCATCTCGAAAAACAAAAAATAGCTACAAAAAACTAAGTAAAAAAGACAAAAAAAAATTTTATGATTGTGTGGAATCTATATACATTGCTTTAGCAAGAAAAATAATACAGGATGCTGAAGGAGCAACAAAATTTATTACAATAAATGTTAAAAAAATAAAAAATAAAAAAATTGGAAAAAATATTGCTATGTCCATTGCAAACTCACCGTTAGTTAAAACAGCAATGTTTGCTGAAGATCCAAATTGGGGAAGAATATTCTCATCTATAGGTAATGCAGATATAGGACAATACGATTTTTCAAAATTAGAAATTTATTTAGGAAAGATTTTAATATTTAAAAATAATCAGTTAAATAAAAGGTATAGTGAAAAAAATGCAGAAAAATATTTAAAAAATAAAGAAATTGATATTAATATTATCTTGAATAATGGAAGTGATGAGGTAACTATTTGGACATCAGATTTATCATACAAATATATTAAGATTAATGCAGAATATAGAACTTAATATAAAAAAATACGATAAGTATTTTATAACTGAAGATTATGTGCCTAGTAATTCAAGCGATTATTTCATTAAGATCGAAAAAATTCTTGACAATGGTGTAAAGCTATTACAATTTAGATCAAAAAATCTTTCTAAAGAGCAATATGCTAATATTTCCAAGAAAATCTATGATATTTGTAATAAATATAATTCTTTATTTTTTATAAATGATTTAAAAAATTATCGATTTAATAAATATTGCCATGGTATACACTTAACATCTGAAAATCTCTTACAATTTGATAACTCTAATTATAAAAATAAACATTTGATTGCAGCATCATGTCATAATAAAGCAGAAATAGATATTTGTAATAAGCAAAGTGTAAGTTTTATAGTAACATCGCCAATACATGACAGTGGCAAAAAAAGTGGTTTAGGATGGGAAAGATTTAAGGATTTTGTAATTTATTCTAACTCTCCAGTATTTGCTCTTGGTGGCATGAATTATCCTAGAGATATTGATAATATTAGAAAATGCGGTGGCCAAGGAATAGCAGCAATATCTTATTTTTATGAATTAATTGATACTACATATTGAAATTCCAAAATTTAAATCCTCTTCAATAGGTTTTGATAATCTATTACTTCCATAAGAAGTCTTAAACATAATATTAACATTTTGAGTGTTGACGCTAATATCAGGATAAATATTAATATTTTTTTCTAATTTAATTCTTACTAAATCAGCTTTTTTAGATCTATCAAGCTTCATTTCAAAAAAAGAATTATTACACGAAAAGTATTCAAATTTGGAGATAGTACGTTTCAAATCTAAAATTAATATTGACGAATGAAAAATTTGCTCAAGAGGTGAATACCAGTCATTAATATTATCTATAATAAATGTTTTGTTAGAAGAAAGAAAATTCAAATAAGATGGAATATCAAAAAAATTATCGCCAGCTGGTATATGCATTTTACTTTTTATTTGCATTAAAAAATCATTATTTGTTATAGATTTAGTAGGATTTGGATCTGAGTTATTTAAATCATATATATATGATTTAATTTTAGTATAAAAGTCATCATAGGTTTTTAGCTCAATAGCATCTTTTTTGTATTAAAATATCTAAAAATAATAAGCTTTTCTCCAGTTCTTTTAAGAGTTCAACTTTAATATTTATTCTAAAAATAAAATCAGACATTTCTATCAAGGTTGACACAGAGGATTTTATAGACCACATGTCATGTTGATCTAATGCACAATTAAACTTTTCATTAAGGTATTCACATTTTAAAAAATTTCTAATATTTTCAGTAATTGGTTGCTCGTATATAATATAGTTATTCATAATCTATTTTATTATTTCTAACAATTTTCTTTTAAGTTCATCTATAGTCCCATTATTTTCAATAATGAAGTCACTATTAATTTTATAGTTATCTATAGATTTTTGATAGCTAAAAATATTGTCTATTATTTCTTTATTATAATGGTCTCTAGATTCGATTCTTTTTCTTCTTGTTTTTTCATCTGCGAACATGTAAATAGTTCTATGTTTTTTAAAAAAATGTATGTTTCTAATAATTGGTATAACAAAAATTATATTATCTTTGTATGATTCTATGATATTTTGAAATTCATCAAATACCAGAGGTTGTATACAATCTTCAATTTTTTTCATTAATTCATAATTTCTAAATAATATATCCCTTAGTAGATCAATATTAATCTTACCATCGTTAATAGTTTCAGGTAAAATTTCTTTTATTTTGCTCAAGACGTAATCTTTTTTATATAGGTCTCTAACTATTGAATCAGCGCAAAAACATGAATATTCTATATTTTGAAATATTTTTTGAGCCTCTGATTTTCCACATCCTATTTGCCCAGTTAATATATATATACTCAATTTAAATACCTTCACATTTTTGTTCAAATATATGCTATATATCATATATTAATAAGATATTTTTTGCATACTATGAAAGAAAAAATTGAATTTATTATTTCTCAATTTAATGCCGTTGTGGGAGATATTGAGGGAAATAAAGAAAAAATAATAAATATTATTAATAGTAATAGGGAGTTCAATGCCACAAAGGTATTTATTTTTCCTGAATTAGCACTTTGTGGATACTCTCCTGAAGATTTATTATTTAGGCGTGACTTTGCAGATAAGATAAATAATTCAATTTTAGAGATTAAAGAACATATTAAATGTAACGAGTATCTAATTTTAGGCGCTCCACGATACTCAGATGATTTTTCAGAAGTATGGAATAGTGCTTTTATAATAAATAATAAACAAATTGTAGAAATATATGATAAGCAGTTTTTGCCAAATTATGGCGTATTTGATGAAAAGAGATATTTTGAGCAGGGAAGAAAAAATACAGTTATAGATATTCTTGGAAATAAAATATGTATCATGATTTGTGAAGATGCATGGAATTTATCTTCGCTGAATAATAAAACTTTAAAAGATGTTGATTTTTTAATAAGTATTAATGCATCACCTTTTGAAAAAGATAAGGATAAAAAAAGAAGAAAATTTTTTAATAAAATTTCATCTAAAATATAAATTTAATCTTAATTTATTTAAATGCTATTGGAGGACAAGATGAGATTGTTTTTGATGGTTCCTCGTTTTTGGTAAACAAAGAGGGTTTAACAATACATTCCTGTAATCATTCTCTGAAGAATTATTCAAAATAAACTCGATAAACGGAAATTTTTCAAATGAATCTAAATTAAATTACTGTAGTAATATTATTAGCAATGATAATGCACTTTATGATGCTATAAAAATAGGAACGTATGATTATATATCTAAAAGCAATCTTGATGGTGTGATTTTAGGTCTTTCTGGCGGTATTGATTCTGCGCTTACTTTAGCAATAGCAAATGATATATTTAATCAAGATAAAATTGAGGCTGTTCTTTTGCCTTCTATGTATACATCTGATTTAAGTATTCAGCTTGCAAAAGAGCAGTGTGAAATTTTGAATATTAATTATTCTATTATAAGCATAAAAGAAATAAACGACATAATAAATAAATCACTCAAAAAAAGATTTCAAGGATATGACTTGGATGTTACAGAAGAAAATATTCAAGCTAGAGCAAGAGGTTTGATATTAATGTCAATATCCAATAAAACAGGAAAGGTTTTGCTAACTACTGGTAATAAAAGTGAATTAGCCGTAGGATATTCAACACTTTATGGAGATATGTGTGGAAGCTTTGCTCCACTTAAAGATCTTTACAAAACAGAAGTTTATAATTTGTCAAAATGGAGGAATAAAAAATCAGTTGTCATACCAGAACCTGTAATTGAAAGAATGCCGACAGCTGAGTTGTCGCAAGATCAGTACGATATTGACACACTTCCGCCTTACGAGACTTTGGATGTTATTCTTAAAGCATTTATTGAAGACAAAAAATCTCTTGAAGAAATATGTAGCATGGGTTTTGAAAAAAGCTTAGCAAGCAAAATAATAAATATGGTTATCAGAAATGAATATAAAAGAAGGCAATACCCACCTGGAGTAAAAATTAACGCAGAATCATTTGGGAGAGACAGAAGATTTCCAATTGTATCTCGATTTAAATATTAACTATTTATTCTAGTAATTCAATTATCTCATTTTCAGAATCAGAAACTATAGATGATTTTTGATTGTCTTTGTCCGATTTAATTTTATTTTCCTCATTTATAGTATTATCATTTTCTTTTTCTTTTTGTTCGCCGACAATAATATCTTGGACATATAAATCAGACTTATCGTCTTCAAAAAAGTACTTAAGAATGTCTAGCTGCTCGTCATTTGTGACTGATAATTTTTCATTATTAATAGTATGAATTATTGAATATCTTTCAGGCTTAATATTTCTTGGAATTTCAACTAGATTATTATTTGAAAAGTATTCCACACTGTAAATTCCTTCAAAATTATCTGTAGATTGATTTTCAATATCAAAGCCCATTGATATAGCAATATCATCTGCAAGTTCACTTAGCGCTACTAGATTTCTTCTTACTTTATTGTCTAGTACATCGTTGAAATAGGTAGATTTGTAATCAGGATAATTTTTTTCAATAATTTTATTAATCATCCTACTACTATCTTTCATCATAAGTAATTCATAGGACTTCTTTAAAAAAAACAGTGCATCAATATTTGCTGGAGCTTCTGGATAATTTTCAATTAGAAAATTACATCTATTTATCACAGCCACATATGCTTTTCTTTTAAAATAGTAATTAGCAACGTGTAATTCATAAGATGCTAAAGTATTCCTTAAATAGACCATTCTTTTTATTGAGTCTTTTACATATTCAGAATTTTTATAATTTATATAAATATAGTTAAAATCTTCATATGCCGCTCTAATATTTATTGGGTCTTTGTCAACATGCACATGTGGTAAAACATAGTTAAAAAATGTTTTACCTCTATTAAAGTTTGCTAATCCTCTTAGATATATGCGTAAGGAAGAAGTTTACTGGTATTATTCATAGATACAAATCTATCTATCACTGCTACTGCAGGGTCCCATCTTCCTAGTTTATACATTGCATAAGCTAACTCTATATGACTTTGTTCTGCATACTTAGAAAAAGGATAATTAGCTTCAATTTCTCTATATTTTTCAATTGCTTCATCGTATTGTTCTCTCTTCAAAGCACTTTTGGCTGTATTATAGATTTGTTCAGCTGATTGTATTTCTCCATCTTTTTGAGTAATTTGACCTTTCTTATCTATTTCTACATTATCGTCAGTTCCTTTAAATTTAGCGCAACCAGTAGATGCTTATAATTAATAGTATATATAAACTTATTTTTATCATATTCTTATGCATATTAATTAATATTATTAATTCTCGACTATGAATGACGAAATTAAAAATCATGAAATTATAGAATATATAATATCAGAAGAAAGTAAAGGTCTAAGAGTGGATCAGGCAATAGCAAGAGAAAATAAGCAGTTCTCAAGAAGTTTGATTCAAAAATGGATTAAAAAAGGGATTGTTAGAATAAATGATAATTTTATCAAGTCGAAAGATATCGTTGTAGAAAATGACAAAGTAACTATCATACCTGAGGAAAATGTTAATTCAGAATACATAAAGCCTCAAGATATAAAAATAGATATAGCTTATGAAGATAAAGACCTTATTATTATCAATAAAAAGGACAAAATAATTTGTCATCCAGCAGCAGGTCATAGTGAAGGCACAATTGCTAATGGATTGATTTATTTATTTCCAGAATTAGAAAACCTTCCTAGATCAGGCTTAATTCATAGATTAGATAAAGACACAACAGGGCTATTGATTATAGCAAGGACAATTAATAGTTACACATGTTTGGTTAAAATGATGCAGGATAGAAATATTTCAAGAAATTATATAGCCTTCAGTCATGGTTTGATTATGAAAAATGGAAAAATTAATCAGCCAATTTCAAGACACAGGCTAGATAGAAAAAAAATGTCTGTAAATATAAATGGCAAGGAAGCAATCACAGAGTATGAGGTAGTGAAAAATTATAAAAAAAATACAAAAATAAAATTAAAGCTTCACACAGGAAGAACTCACCAGATAAGAGTTCATATGCAAAATATAGGTTTTCCATTAATTGGTGATAAATTATATGGAATTAATAAAAAAGCTAATGATATGGTCCATGAAAAAATAAAGTTATTTCCAAGACAGGCATTACATGCAGAATCTTTAGCTTTTAAACATCCGATTACAAATAAAAATATTCATATAAGATCAAACCTACCTAATGATATGATTTGTTTAGAGAAACACCTTGAAGATGAATGATTTATTTATAAAACCTAATTGGAACGTATCAAAGGATGTAAAAATCCTAGTAACAAAAAAAAATTTTAATCTATCTTATGTTAAAAATAGATACATAAGTACAAAAAAAAATAGAGACTATTTAAATAATATTTTTCCAGGTATTCCATATTACATCAAACAGGTTCATGGAAAAAAAGTTATTTTTCTAGAAGATAAGAAAAAATTGTGTCACGTTTGTGATGGAGTAATAACAAAACAAAAAAATCAGGTAATCTCATTGCTTACAGCAGATTGTATCCCGATAGTTATTTCTAGTTTGTGCGGAAATATTATTTGTGCTCTACATGTTGGAAGAAAAGGAGTTGAATACAATATTATTGATAATGCTTTTAAGATGCTCAAAAAATATAACTATATTTATAATGCTTGGATTGGTCCTGCAATATCAAAAAAACATTATTTAGTTGACCATCATATAAAAAATTCATTTCATAATATTGATAGTCAATACAGTAGTTTTTTTTGCCAAAATGAAACTAATGAAAAATTATATCATATGGATTTAATTGGCATTGCTGCTTATCAATTAAGTAAAAACTATGTTGATAAAATTTCATTTTCTGGTTTGTGTACTGTAAAAAACAATGACGACTATTATTCATACAGGCTAAATTCAGATAGCAAAAGGTTTGGCACCTTTGTTTGGTCTGAGAGATAAAAAAAAGGCGATATTTTCATATCGCCTTTAATATTAAAAAAACTTAAAAGATTATAAGTCGAAGTTATCTCTATCTTCTTCGTTATTACAATCACGTTTTTTAATGCCATTATCAGCAGCGTACTTTTCAGCACCTTCGTCAATAATAGCTTGTGATAATGCTACATCACCTTCAATCCAGTCACTAGCAACTTTCCACTGACGTTTTCCAGCATCCCATTGTTGGAATTTAGCTAGATGTCCACCCACGTGGTCCATACATGTGATATTGATTTCAGGTACTAAGCCAGTTGCACCAAGTGCATCTAGGTCAGATTTGTTTAAACGTAAGTTTTCAAAGCCCCAACGTACTTGCGCACTGTTAACTTTTGGTCCAAAACGTTCTTGTGCTGTTTTTAAAGCTTCTGTGTGGAATACACCAGCTAAAACACCTAAGTTCCAATATACAGAACCAATACGGCTTTTATCAGCTAAGTCACCTTTACCAGCTTTATAAACTGTAGCAACGATATCATCGATAACTTTTGCAACTCTTCCAGCAGGGTGAGTTGTAATCGCGTAATATCCTTCAGCAGCGTCTCCAGCAGGGATTACGTCACCATCTGAGTTACTCCAGATGTTTCCGATTAATCTTCCAACTGAGAAACCAGTTCTAACAGCTGTTTGCATAGCAACAGGGTTCATCACACCCCATCCACGTAATAGAACATAATCAGGTTTCATCTTACGAATTTTTAACCATTGAGATTGTTGCTCGTTACCAGGATGTGGTACTTCGATAGCTGTATGCTCACAACCATGTTTTTTACACATCATGTCCATGAACATGATAGCTTCACGACCATAAGGCGAACCGTGGAATAACATAGCGATTTTTTTACCTTTTAATTTACTTCTATCACCTTCTAAAACATCACCTATAAAGTGCATCATAATAGAATGCTCATCATATGTGTTGATTCCAGGCATAAAGTAATAAGGGAAAACGTCACCACGTTGTCCAGCTGTTTTTCCATGGTTTACAGCAATGATTGGCATTTTGTCTTTACGACCAGTTTCAATCAAAGCAGTAGAGATACCCACACTTAATGGGTCAAAGAAAACAGCTCCACCTTTATTATCTTTTAAACGTTTGTAACACTCAACGCCACGTTCTACAGAATACTCTGTTTCACACTCTGACCAAACTAACTTCATTCCATTAACACCACCATCACGCATGTTTAATAGATTGTAGTAGTCTAATATTCCACCAAAGTAACCTGTACCACCCACAGCATATGGGCCTACACGGTAACTAGGAATTGGAACATATAGTTCGTCAGCAGCTTGAACTACAGGTGCTGTAAAAGACATTGAAGTTAAAAGCGCTATACTAGTAATTATTGCTTTTATTTTCATTTGTACTCCTCCTTAAGAGGTTCATGTTGCAGTTAACTGCAGAATGAACAATTTTTATTATTGTTTTCATCCCACTTACTAAAACTCAGGCCTATTTCAAAACGCAGTATTTCTCTGATCCTCCTGATGCCTGAGCCGCTCAAGTAAAAAAATACTATATGCGGACTATCTAATTTACTTGAAATATAGTCTCCGTCAAGTGTTTATATATATTTAAGTATTTGATTATATTATGATATTAATAATAAATAATGTTTTCTTTAGTCATTGATTATTATCCATTTATAAGGGTTATAATCTTATCTATTGTTTCTTTCGAAGGCTGTGCAGCAGCAACATTTTCATAAATTGTAGAGGTTTTATCAAGCTTTCTATTTTTTATCTCGATAGAACCGTCTTCTAAAAAACGTTTCCCAATAATCAATTTATTAGGCACTCCAATTAGATCAGAATCGGAAAACATATTTCCAGGACTTATATCTCTGTCATCAAGCAAAACATCAATCTCAAAGTTTATTAATTTTTCATAAAGCTTGTTTGAGTAATTATTAATTTTATCATCTTTAGAATAACCGATTGATATAATAATTAATTTATATGGTGCGATAGATTCTGGCCAAATTATACCTTTTTCATCGTTTGATTGTTCAATAGCAGCTGCAGCTATTCTCGACACACCTATTCCGTAACAGCCCATTATCATTTTTACATTCTCATTATTTTTATTTGAAATCGTAGCATTCATAGAATCTGAATAGTTAACTCCAAGTTTGAAGATGTGTCCTACCTCAATACCTCTTTTTATTTTTATCTTTCCTGATCCATCAGGACAATCGTCACCTTCTTTTGGCGGCTTTGCAAATAATTCTGCATTGATAGCATAATCCGAAGAATCAGAAAAAATTAATTCATCTTCTCCATTTTCTGCTATCACATGAAATTCATGAGACTCGCTACCGCCAATTTGGCCATTATCAGCATTCACTACTTTGTATTCAAAACCTATTTTATTAAAACATTTTTTATATGCTTCAAAAACAAGATTATAAGTTTTATTTAAACAATCCTCGTTTTCATGAAAAGAATATGCATCTTTCATTAAAAATTCTCTTGCTCTCATAACTCCAAATCTTGGCCTAATTTCATCTCTAAATTTTGTTTGTATTTGATAATATATAATTGGAAGTTGTTTGTAACTTTTTATATCTTTACGAGCTATATCTGTAATAATTTCTTCATGGGTTGGACCAAAACAAAATTCCCTTTCATGTCTATCTGTGATTCTTAGTAATTCTGGCCCATATTTATCCCATCTGCCGGATTCTTTCCATAATTCAGAAGGTTGTATTGCAGGCATTAATATTTCTAAGGCATTAATTTTATTCATCTCTAACCGAATTATATTCTCTATTTTTCTTAAAACTTTTAACCCTAGTGGCATCCAAGTATATAGTCCAGATGCTAATTTTTTAATCATACCTGATCTTATCATGAGCATATGACTTGTAACTTCAGCATCCTTAGGAACATTTTTTGTGGTTGTGATGTTAGATTTAGAATATTTCATAATTTACGGTGTAATAATTTAAGTTATAAAGTTTATATAATATATGATATAACTAAATATTATAAGAGGAGAATACTCCCGTAGAGTAGAGTGAGGAGATAATGTCAGATCGTCGATTACAAGTTTTTTATACTGTGGCAAAACTTTTAAGCTTTACTAAAGCTGCAGAAACACTTCATATGACACAACCAGCAGTAACTTTTCAAGTGAGACAATTAGAAGATCACTTTAATACAAGATTATTTGATAGAACGCATAATAAAATTTTGCTTACAGATGCTGGTCAAAAAGTGTATTTTTACGCAGAAAAAATTTTTGAATTAAATTCTGAAATGGAACATTCTTTGAGAGCATTATCTGAAGATACTTCAGGGACTCTATCTATAGGAGGAAGTACTACGATTGCTCAATATACTTTCCCAACTTTGCTTAAAGGTTTTAGAGAAAAATATCCAGATTTAAGCATAAGAATTTGTGAGGCAAATACAGATGGGATAGTTGCAAAAGTTGAAAGTTCAATGATTGATTTAGGTATTGTTGAAGCGCCTGTTTTAAATCAAGATTTGGATGTAGAAGTTTTTAGGGCTGATGAATTGGTGCTAATAACTCACCCTGAGCACGAACTTGCAAAACAGCAGTCTGTAAAGCCAAATGATTTAAGAAACCTTCCATTTATTACAAGAGAGGAGGGCTCAGGAACAAAGTCAGTGATCTTTGATTATTTTTCAAAACATAACATCGACAAAAATCACATAAACGTATGTATGGAATTAGGAAACTCTGAATCGGTTAAGGGAGCAGTAGAAACTGGCATTGGCGTATCAATATTATCTAAAACCTCAATAGAAAAAGAATTAGAATTAAAAAGACTGTCTTACATGCCATTAAATCCAAAATTAACAAGAAATTTTTATTTTGTGAAAAAACGTCATAAATTTAGATTAAAAGTAACTGATGAATTAATTAATTATGCCAAAAATTTAAATTAAACTTTATTTTGATTTTTAATATATTCTAAAACTTCTAAAGCATGATCTTTAACTTTAACTTTTCTCCATTCTTTAACCAAAGTTCCATTTTTATTTATTATAAAAGTACTTCTTTCAATGCCCATATATTTTTTACCATACATATTTTTTTCTTTAATTACATCAAACAAATTACAAATTTTTTCATCTTCATCACTAATTAAATCAAATTTAAATTTAAATTTTTTTTTAAAATTATCGTGAGATTTTAAATTATCTTTTGATACTCCAAAAACAAGGGCGTTTTGTTTTATAAATTTTCTATAATTTTCTGAAAAATCTAAGCCCTCCTGTGTACAACCAGGCGTATTGTCTTTTGGATAAAAAAATAGTATCAAGAAGCCTTTTAAATTATCTTTTAAATTAAATTCTTCTTTATTTGTTGATTCTGCAGTAAAATTTTTAACTTTTTTGCCAATTTCTATCTTTTTCATATAATAATCCTCTACAAGTTTTTTTTAAATAAGTTAGAATTAGATTATACATTAATAATAAAAAACTAAGGTTAATAATATGTTTACAGGCAGCATGGTAGCAGTTGCAACACCCATGAATGAAGATGGTTCAATAGATTATAAAAGCTATGAGAATTTAATTGAATTCCATATTGAAAATATGACAGATGCTATTGTTCCAGTTGGCACAACAGGGGAGTCTGCAACACTAAACCATAAAGAACATTGTGAAATAGTTAGTTTTGTTGTTGATAAAGTTGCGAAAAGAATACCTGTCATTGCTGGAACAGGAGCAAATTCAACTGCAGAAGCTATTGCTCTTACTAAATATGCATATGATGCAGGTGTTGATGGCTGTTTATCTGTAACACCTTATTACAATAAGCCAACTCAAGAAGGTCTTTATCAGCACTTCAAGGCAATAGCGGACTCTGTTCCAGTTCCATTAATTCCTTATAATGTTCCTGGCAGAACTTCATGCGATATGCTTCCTTCAACAATAAAAAGATTTCTTCATATTGATAATATTGTTGCAGTGAAAGAAGCAATTGGAGAGTTAGAAAGAATTAAAGAGTTGGTTGATATATGCGGGAGCAAAATTAATATTTTGAGTGGTGATGACCTAACTGCTATGGAAGCATTACTACTTGGAGGAAAAGGCGTTATTACTGTTACAGGTAATATAGCTCCAAAATATATGCATTTGATGTGTAAAGCTGCTATTTCTGGAGATAGAAAGCTTGCCGAAAAATATGATAAAAAAATAGAAGGGTTGCATAAAAATTTATTTTTAGAGTCTAATCCAATTCCTACAAAATGGGCTCTTTATAAAATGGGATTAATAAAGCAAGGTATTAGATTGCCATTAACTGTATTTTCTGACGAACATCATGAAAGTCTTTTGAATTCAATGAAATTAGCAGAGGTTTGAAACTTTAATTATGAAAATACTTGCTAGAAAACTTTATTTATTGTTTTACTTATTTCCTTTGATTATGTTTGGGTGCTCAGATAAACCGATTACGATGGATGATTTAGCAGGCATAGGTGACGACATAGCTGAAGTTTTTGGAAAAGATGATTCTGATAATTATGGGGATAGTAAAAGCATTGCTGTCTTAGAAATACCTCCTTCATTAGATAATCCAAATTATAGTGATTCTCTTAAAGTTCCAAAATCAATAGATGCAAGTGGAGAAATTTTAGACATGTCAGATGCGCCAGTACTCCCAACATATATGGACATGAACATCATAAAACAGGGAATCGCAAGGTGGTTAGAAATTGAAATAGACCCAGTATCTTTATGGCCATACATAAATCAGTTTTGGAAGTCTCAAGGATATGAAATTAAAATTAATGAGCCTGTAAATGGAATCATGGAGACTGAGTGGAAAAATCATGAGATAAATTTTGCTTCAGAAAGCAAACTTATTGAAAGTGACGAATTTAATTATAATGCTTCGAAGGAAAAATT
Source organism: Thiothrix sp. (assembly GCA_038141665.1). Lineage (GTDB taxonomy): Bacteria > Pseudomonadota > Gammaproteobacteria > Poriferisulfidales. Next base: position 516,910 of record JAYQIN010000002.1, on the reverse strand, counting down.
TAGAATAAGAGTAGAAAGGCAGCCTAATGGATTTTCAAATATATATTTATCAAATCATATCTTAGAAGCAGATGATGTGGTCAATAATAAAATAATTTGGAAAAAAAAAGAGTCGGATTTAACAAGAGAAGCAGAAATGCTTGTTAGAATGATGGAGTACCTTGGAACCTCTCGTGACATTGCAATAGAGTCACTGAATAATAGTGAAAAAAATAATAAAAAAATTTACATTGATTTGATTGATTTCTATGGCATTCCAGCGATTCTAATAAAAGATTCTTTTAGCAAGATGTGGAGGGAGGTTGGTTTATCTTTAGATAGATCAGGCTTAATAGTTAAGGATCAAAATAGAAGCAAAGCTTTATATACAATATCAACTTCTATAATTGAAGGTAAAGAAAGAATATATGAAATTAAGTTAACCAATAGAAATGATAACTATATTATTACTGCACATAAAGCAAATAAATCAGAAAATATTTCTTATGATGACGCCAGAAAAATTTTAAAACATATCATCTCGGCATATGGTTTAAGTGTAGCAGAGAATTAAATTAGCCTGGAAAATTCGAATGCAATTGAGAGAATTTTAGGTAAGATATTTTACTTTTTTTATTGTTATGAACATCTTTTTTTTTGTCTTTTTCGATAAAAGCATATGCTGAGTGATTATGTATAGACTCAAAATTCTCAGATTCAATTTTATATGCAGTGATTCTGTCATCCTTATTTAAAGTGACTGCAACGTCACGAATAATGTCTTCAGTGAACTTAGGATTTTCATAAGCTTTTTCTGTCACATATTTTTCATCAGGTCTTTTAAGCAACCCATATATTTGGCACGAGGCTTGATCTTCAAGCATTTCAATAACATCATCTATCCATACTGTTTCTTCAGTTCTGATATGTGCAGATATGTGAGATCTTTGATTATGAGCACCATAATCTGATATGTTTTTAGAGCACGGACATAAACTTGTAACAGGAACTATAACTTTTAAATATTTATTTGTGATGTTATTTTTTACTTCACATGTATAGTTTATCGAGTAATCAAGAAGACTTTCAACATGTGTTACAGGAGCACTTTTTTTCTTAAAATATGTAAAGTCAACTGATATATAAGCTGAATTTGACTCTAATATATCTTTAGTATTTGTGACAAGCGAATCAAAATTTTCAATGCTTAAAGATTCTTTTTGATCTTCTAAAATTTTAACAAACCTTGACATGTGAGTTCCTTTAACATCTTCTGGAAGGCCCACTGACATTGTAAAATTTCCAATTGTTGATTGAGACGAACCGTCTCTATCAGATATTTTAAAAGGGTATTTTATATCTTTAATGCCAACGCGAGATATTGGAATATTTCTAACGTCAACTTTATTTTGGGTATCCTGAAGCTCCTTAGATAGAGCCTCACCTTTTCTTTTATTTTCTTCAATCTTATCCATAATCTATACAGAGTTTAAAAGCTTATTCTCTTAATCAATGTTACTAGAGTGATTTACATCATACAAGTTATTATTGAAGCAATTTTTAATCCTATTTACGATATTTTCTTTAGAGATGCCGCTTTCTTTTAATTGCTCTTCTCTTGAAGCATGGTCGAAAAATACATCCGGCACTCCAATATTAATTACTTCTTTAGATATGTTGTGCTCCATTAAAATTTCATTTACAGCACTTCCTGCTCCCCCCATAACACTGTTGTCTTCTACAGTTACAATTAGGGAATGTTTTTTTGCTGATGAAATAATAGCTTTTTGATCAATTGGTTTAATAAATCTCATGTCGATTAAAGAACAATTAAGTTCATCAACTACATCTTTGCAAACATCTATTACTGAGCCAAAACAAAGAATAACAGTTTTTTCTCCAGAATGAATTTCCTTTGATAAACCAATTTCTAAATTTTTATAACCGTCATTTACTTTAACACCCAATCCTTCTCCCCTAGGATATCTCACGACAGCTGGACCATTGTGTAGATAGCCTGTATAAAGCATATTTTTACATTCTTCTTCATTGCTAGGAGCCATTATTACCATGTTGGGTATACATCTTAAGTAAGATAAATCATAAACTCCACAATGGGTTCCACCATCAGATCCAACAAATCCAGCTCTATCTACAGCAAATAATACGTCCAAATTTTGAAGTGCAACGTCATGTATTAATTGATCATAAGCTCTTTGAAGAAAGGTAGAGTAAATACAAACAATTGGCTTTTGACCCTCACAAGCTAGCCCTGCAGCAAGAGTAACCGAATGTTGCTCAGCAATACCTACATCAATATATCTTTCAGGAAATATTTTTGAAAAATTTACAAGACCTGAACCCTCTCTCATTGCTGGAGTAATTGCAAAAATTCTTGGATCTTTTTTTGCAATATCACAAAGCCAATTATCAAATATTTTTGTATACGTTATTTTTTTATTTAAATCTTTCTCTACTCCAATTTTTCTATCAAAAACTGGCACAGCATGATATTTTACAGGATCTGATTCAGCAGGAAGATAGCCTTTACCTTTTTTTGTAATTACATGTAAAAGTTTTGGGCCAGAGATTTTTTTTAAATTTTTCAATGTTTTAACTAAAAAACGAGTATCATGTCCATCGATAGGCCCGTAATAATTAATTCCCATTTCTTCAAAGAGCATTCCAGGCGCTAATAAACCTTTTATGTGCTTTTCTGTTTTTGTTAAAAACATTCCTGAAGGAGGAACTTTTTTTAGAATATTTTTACTGCCTTCTTTAACAGTTGAATAGGCTTTACTTGATAAAATTTTTGTTAAATAATTTGTCATTGCTCCAACATTAGGAGATATTGACATTTCATTGTCATTTAAAATTACTAATACATCTTCATTAATTGAGCCCATATGGTTTAAAGCCTCAAATGCCATCCCAGCACTAAGCCCGCCGTCACCTATTACAGCGACAATTTTTTTATCATCTTTTTTATAAGATGATGCTATTGCCGCGCCTATTGCCACGCTTATAGATGTACTTGAATGCCCTACTCCAAAATAATCATATTCACTCTCCTGTCTAGAAGGAAAGGGGTGTAGACCACCTTTTTTTCTAATTGTATGAAGCTGATTTTTTCTTCCAGTTAGAACTTTGTGCCCGTAGCACTGATGACCGACATCCCAAATTATTATGTCATTTGGAGTATCAAAAGAATAATGTAACGCAACTGTTAATTCAACTGCACCAAGACTTGCTCCAAAGTGCCCTCCGCATTGAGATACTGTTTCAATAAGGAAATGCCTTAATTCTTCTGAAACATTATCTAAATCATTAGTTGAAAGTATTCTTAGGTCAGAAGGACTATCTATTTTATCTAAAAATTCATATTCCATAATTTTTTCTTAAATTAAAATTTTCTATCAAAAATATAATTTGATATGCTTGATAATAATGTATTTTCTAAATTATTACTTTTCAAAATCATCACCATATTTTTTTTATTTTCTTGAAGTACATTTTTTGTTTCTTCTACTCCCAGGATATTAACAAAATTTGGCTGATTTCTAATCTCATCTTTATTTTTTGTTTTCCCAAGTATCTCTGAAGAACTAGTATATCCTAATAAGTCATCTTTTATTTGAAAAGATATTCCTAATAAAGTTCCAAATTTAAAAAAATCTTCATATACTTTTTTGTCGTCATAATAGTTACTCAACATTAACGGAAGTATAATACATGGCTTTATTAAATGTGCTGTTTTTAGGTCATAAATCTCTTCTAATCTGCTAATTTCAACATCTTCGCCATTAATAGATAGATCAAGATATTGCCCCTCAGCAACACCTTTCAACCCAATAGCTGAAGCAAGAAAGTTTACCCAGTCTAAATACACCTTTGAAGAAATTTCTTTATGAGACTTTTTACTTAAAATTTCAAAAGCTAGAGATTGAAGGGCATCACCAGCAAGAATAGCCGAAGACTCGTTGAAAGCTACATGACAAGATGGAGAGCCCCTTCTTACGTTATCATCATCCATACAAGGAAGATCATCATGAATTAATGTATAAGTATGTATTAACTCTATAGCTATAGAAACTTGATCAAGTAATTTTGGTGAAATCTTTAAGGCAGAAGCAGTTGAATAAACTAATAATGATCTTATGAACTTACTTCCATTTAAAGTTGAATATTTCATTGGTTCTATTAGTTTAGATGATTTCTTTCCATAGGTATTAAAGACTTCTTCAAGATTATTTTGAACTCGTGACGTAAATTGCTCTTTGAACTTAGAAAATGCTAAATTATTATTGCTCATATCTTTCTACTTTCGATTTAGCTTTTTTTAGATATGAGTCTATGTTAAAAATTATTTCTAAAGCTTTTTTATAATGACGTTCTGCATCATTGATTTTAATATCTTCATCATCGAGTTTTTCTATAAGATTTTCAATCTCATTAAAAGATTTTTCTATATCTATATTTTTGTTTTGACTTTTATTATTTTTTTTAAATTTATCAATGCTACTCTCTATAACATTAAGCTCTTTATCCGCTTCATTTGATAATTTTACCCCATCCTCGTAAAGCTTTATTGATTTGTCTAAAGGTATACTTGAAGAATTAAGCTTTGATATTATTGCATCTAATTCCTTAATAATGTCTTCATATTTTCGTTTCGTTTCTTTTGGCATTTTTTAGTCAAATATAATGTTATCTTTATTATTATATATTAAAAAAGATCTTTGTTTAGACCTAGCAATCATTGTGACATTTAGATCTTTAGCAAGCTCAATACCCATATTGGTAACTCCTGATCTTGATATTATTATTGGTATACCCATTCTCTTTACCTTCATGATAATTTCTGATGTAAGTCTTCCTGTTGTATAGAAAATTATATTTTTACCTTCTAATTTATCAAGCCACATTATGCCTGATAATGTGTCTGCTGCATTATGCCTTCCAACATCTTCTACAAATTCTAGAACTCCATTGATATTACATAGAGCACAACCATGAACTGCGCCTGCTTCTTTATATATATCATTAAATTTAGTAATTTTGGCCAACAAATTAAATATATCTGATCTTTTTATTTTTGTATCTGGAAGTGTTTTATCATAAAGTTTCTCTAAAGATCCCCCAAATACAGTCCCTTGCCCACAACCTGATGTAACTGTTCTTTTCTTTAGCTTATTTGAGATGTTTTTTTTATCTTTATTGCTTGTTACTACATCTGAAATGCCTATATCCCATTTCACATTGACACTAATTATTTCATTTATATCTTCTATTAAATTCTGATTTCTTAAGTAACCAAGCGTTAATTCCTCTGGTCTTGTTCCTAAGGTCATAAGTGTTACTATTTCTTCGTTATCAACTTTTATAGTTAAAGGTAATTCGCCAGCAACTTTTGCTTTGATTTCATCATTTAGATGATTATAAATTTGGATAGAATGAGTTGGTGATAAACCGCTTTCAGATAATTTTATTTTTTTATTTTTATATTTTTTTATCATGATTAACTTCTAAATGGACTGTTTTAACAGCATTATCAATACTTTCCAAGACTTTAAAAGTATGTCCTTGTATTTTTATAATATCATTTATTTTAGGTAAGTTTTCCGTATGCTCTAAAATAAAGCCATTAATAGTTTTTGCTTCTTTCGAAATAAGTTTTATATCTAGTTCTTGATTTATTTCTCTAATATGAGCACCACCATCTATTATATAAATATTTTCGTTATTGGTTGTTGTAATTTCTTCGTTCGAACTTGGATCACTTGTAAAATCACCAACAATTTCCTCTAATATATCCTCTAAAGTTACTAGTCCTTGTATATTTCCATATTCGTCTATTATAAAACCAATTCTTCTTTTTTCTTTTTGAAAACTTATAAGTTGTTTATATAGTGAAGTACCAGAAACAATATAATATGGTTTTTTAATAAGCTTTTTAATTTCTCTATCATTTATACTTTTACTTGCTAAAAGTGGAGCAATATTTTTTATATGAATCAAACCAAGTAGATTTTCTATATTATCTTCGTAAACAGGTATTCTTGTATAAGGTGTAATCTTGAAATTGCTTACAACTGTAGCTATATCATCACTAATGTCTATCCCGTAAATATCACTTCTTGGAATCATAATGTCCTCAACGGTTGCTTTTTCAAGGTCTATTATACTTTCAAGCATTTTTAGATGAGGTTTTGGAAATTTAATTGAAGATTCGCTTAAAACAGTTTTCAGCTCTTCTGTTGATAGAGAGCTTTTTGCTACATTTTCCTTTAGCCCCATAATTTTTATTATACTATTTGCTATTAGATTTATAATAAATACGAAAGGATAAAGCAATATCAGCATAGGCCTATAAAGCAATGAAGATGAATAGGCTATTTTCTCAGAATGCATTTCACCTATTGTTTTTGGAGTTAGTTCTGCAAAAATTAGGATAAATATAGTTAAAAGGCCTGTAGCAATCGCTAAACCAATGTCACCATAAAGCCTTAAAGAAATAAGAGTTGCAATTTGAGTTATTAAAATGTTTGTAAGATTATTTCCAAGTAGAATTACACCGATAATTTTATCGGGGTTTTCTAATAATTTCTTTGCAGCTTTTGCTCCTTTATTATTTAGTTTTGCCTGATGTCTCATTTTATATTTATTGATCGACATAAGAGCAGTTTCTGATCCTGAAAAAAATGCAGAAAGTAAAAATAAAATTATTAGAACTATAATTAAAATTTCAGTAGATATGTTGTTCAATTAACTATTCCATTATTCATTAAAATTACAATATCAATTCCAATACTATTTTGGTGCCAAAATATGATAAAAATAAAATAAAGAAACCAAAAAGTGTAACATTAGCAGCTTTATTTCCTCTCCACCCATATACGCGTCTAAAAATTATAAGTAATATGAATATTATCCATGCAAGTATAGACAATATTGTTTTATGGGCAAGGTGTTGAGCAAATACATCTTCGAGAAAAATAAATCCTGATAAAAGGCTTGCAGATAAAAATAAGACACCTAAGGCTAGTATCTTAAATAGTAAATTATCCATTGCATCAAGTGAAGGTAATGAAGCTATTAATCCTAATGGTTGATTAGATTTTAATTTTTTTTCTTGAATCTTTAATATTATGGATTGTGCTGCAGATAAACATAATATGCTGTAGCTTATAAGCGAAATTATTACATGTATAAAAACAATATTATTTAAAGACACATTTACAGGATTATTTGAAAAATTAAATAAAAATATTATAGATATTATTGGGAGAATGATAATACCAAGATATTGAGTATTACTTATTATTGATAAAATATACAGCGAAATAGAAATTATAAATGCGACAATCATTAGCGCATGATTTATAGATAAATCTACACTGTAATTACTATCAAATATAGGCTGAAGAGAATAAACATGGAAAATAAGAGCGAGAAGCCAAAAAAACCAAACTGAAAGTTGATAAATCTTTGACTTTTTTATAAATGATGTCATAAAAAACCATATAGAAATGGCAGACAACATATAAAATGAAGAAATCAAATAATTTAAAGCACTACTCATTAGCTGAAATCAAAGTATCTAAATATTTGTATTAATAAGAGATATCATACGACTATTATACATTTTTTTATGGATTATGCATTTTTCTCAAAAGTCGCATGTGCACAATAATTACATTATAGTAACGATTAAAAAATTAACTTTATTTTTACAAAATGAACAATAAGATAATTTTCCTAATTTTAACTTTTTTTGCATTTTCATCAGTTAGCGCAAATAACTATGATATTGAAAGAAGTAAATATTTGAAGGCAATTAAATATTATAAGAACAAAAATTATAAAAAATTTGAAGTTTTAAAGAATGAGTTAACATACTATCCATTATATGCTGAGTTAGAATATAAAAGTATTCATAAGAAAAAAAATATAAATGATAAAAAAGTAATAAAATTTATTAAAAAATATAAAAATAGTTATTTATCAGAAAAAGCTTATGTAAATTTAATATATAGGTTATCAAGTAAAAATAATATTGATGAATTAATATCAAATTATGTAGATATTGGCTCAGTTGAATTAAAATGTTTGTATTTAAGAGCAAAAATTAAAAGAAAATTTTTTTCAAATATTGACAAAGAAATAATACCAATTTGGTTAAGCGCAAATTCTCAACCTAAGTCATGCGATTATGCTTTTAAGTGGTTTTATAAAAATAAAAAGTTAACTGATGATCTTGTTTGGGACAGAATAAATATTTCATTAAACGCAAATAATACTCGTCTTGCAAGATACTTAATTAGATTTTTATCAAATAAGAATAAGCCTTGGGCTAGAATTTTACTTAAAGTTCATGCAAATCCGAAGAATAATATTTTATCAAACAAATTGATCAAAGAGAGCAGATTCAGAAACAATATATTGAGCCATGGCATTAACAAGATTGCAAAAAAGGATTATAAATCAGCAAAGATATACCTGAATAAAATTAAAAATAAATATAAATTTCCTGAAGATTTTTACTATAAGAATATCCAAGAAATATTAATTATTGCTCTTGAAACGAATCAAAAGAATTTAATTAATGATAAAGATTTTATTAATTTAAAAGATGATAATAATATAAAATTTATTTTAGCTTTTGCTAATTTCTCAATATTTAGTTCAAATTGGGAGAATCTTTTGCAATCTATTTCGAGACTTCCTAATAGTATATCAAGTCAAGAAAAGTGGATTTACTGGAAAGGTAAAGCTCTTTATAAACTGGGAAATAAAAAATCATCAATAAATATTTTGACTAATTTAAGCAACAAAAGGTCATATTATGGTTTTCTTGCATCTCATATACTAGACAAACCCATAACAATTATTAATGTTCCTTACAACACAAAACCTCAAATCATAGAAGAACTTAAACAAAGTTTTGAAGTAAAAAGATTATATGAACTATACGTATTAGGAAAAAAAAGGGAAGCCAGAAAAGAGTTGCAATTTATATCTAGAAAAATTGATCATGATACATTAAATAATATGAGTATATTATTCAAAAATTGGGGATGGAATGTAGGAGCTATTCTTGGGTATGGAAAAACAAAATACTTTGACGATATTGAAGCAAGATTCCCAATCATGTATGAAAAATATTTTGACCTAAATTCAAAAACAAATATACAAAAAAGCTTATTATTAGGAATTGCAAGAAAAGAAAGTATATTTATTCAATATGCGAAATCATCTGCTGGAGCATTAGGTATAATGCAAATTATGCCAAAAACTGCATACTGGGTTTTAAAGAGAACTAAGAGTAAAAAAGTTTCAAAAAATTATTTATATAATGCAAAGATGAATATTTTTATTGGATCTTATTATTTTAATTACCTTTACTCCAAGAAAAACAATTATGTAGAAGCTATTGCGTCCTATAATGCAGGTCCAAATGCGGTAAGAAAATGGAAGAAAAAATTAAATCAAGTCACAGACGATTCTTGGATTGAATTTATTCCTTACCCTGAAACTAGGAAGTATGTCAAATTAGTTTTAGAGTATTCATTAGTATATGATTGGGTAATGAATAAAAAAAATACTATACGTGTTGCTCAATTAATAAATATTGGCAAATAATTTTTATTTTAGAGCTTGAGATAAATCTTCTATAATATCGTCAATGTGTTCTATGCCTATTGAGAGTCTAACCATATCTTCAGGCACACCTGCAGCTTCTAGCTCCTCTTTATTTAATTGCCTATGAGTCGTTGATGCGGGATGACATGCCAGTGATTTTGCATCACCAATGTTCACTAATCGCACTATTAGCTTTAACTTATCTATAAATTCACCACCAGCTTTCTTACCGCCTTTGATTCCAAAGCTCATTACTGCAGAAGCTTTACCATTCATATATTTTTCAACTAATGGATTATCTGGGTGACTTTTTAATCCAGGATAATTTACCCAGCTTACAGAATCATGTTTTTCAAGAAATTCTGCTACTGCCATTGCATTTGAACAATGTCTATCCATTCTAACAGCTAAACTTTCGATACCTTGAAGTATTTGAAAACTATTCATAGGGGATAGTGCACCACCCATGTTTCTTAAAGGTACGACTCTAGCTCTTGTAATAAATGCTGCTGGCCCGCAAGCCTCACTAAATACTATTCCATGATAAGCAGGATCAGGGGTTGTAAGCATCGGAAACTTATCTGCGTTTGATTGCCAATCAAATTTTCCTGAATCAACAATAATTCCGCCAATGGTCGTTCCATGCCCACACAAATATTTTGTTAAAGAATGAATTACAATATCTGCACCATGTTCTATTGGCCTACATACATAAGGGCTTGGCACAGTATTATCTATAAATAAGGGAAGATTATGTTTATGAGCTAATTCTGAAATTTTTCCAATATCAGTGACGTTAGCTGCAGGGTTGCCTATGGACTCACAAAATAATAATTTTGTTTTGGAATCAATTTTTTTTTCTAATTCTTCGAGATTTTTAACATCTCCAAATCTTACCTCAATTCCCATTTTTGGAAATGTATCTTTAAATAAACTTACGGTTCCTCCGTATAATGAACTAGTAGAAACAATATTATCTCCATTAGCAGTAATATTTAAAATTGCAGCGGAAATAGCAGCCATCCCTGAAGAAAATGCTAGACCGCCAACACCTTTTTCCATTGCTGATACCCTATTTTCAAGAACCTCAGTAGTGGGATTCATTATTCTTGTATAAATATTGCCTTTAACTTTTAAATCAAAAAGATCAGCACCGTGTTGAGTATTATCAAATGCATAAGATGCTGTTTGATAAATAGGCACTGCTACAGATTTTGTAGTCTCTTCTGGCTCGTAGCCTCCATGAATAGCAATTGTTTCAATTTTCATAAAACCCTCATTTTTGTCATTTTTTCTTTATGCGGCATGTTTTCATTGTCTGCATAAATAATATCTCATTACAGTAGTTTATTATAATGTTTTTTTCAAAATGTATGTGAAATTGTCTATAAATAAAGCTATAATGCATCCGATATCAAATTATCAAAATTAAAAACAATAGTGGAGTAAGTGGTTAACAATGAAGTTTCGTATTTTTGTAGCAAGTTTTTTTCTTTTAGTATCTTTTAATTCATTAGCGGAAAAATCCCCAGAAGAACTGTCTTCAACTTGTTTAGGTTGTCATGGTGTTGTTAGTTATAATAATATTTATCCAACTTACAAAGTGCCAAAACTTGGAAACCAGCATAAAGATTATATAGTGTCAGCACTTAAAGCATATAGATCAGGCGAAAGATCACATCCGACTATGAAAGCTCATGCAGCTGATTTGAGCGATTCAGATATTGATAAAATAGGTAGCTATTTCTCCTCATTTAAATCTAAAGTCATTAATAACTCAGAAAATGTTGAAATGATTGATGAAGCAAATTCTTGCGTTGGTTGTCATGGTGTTGATGGAAATAGTGAAGTGCCAAATTTTCCTAGGATAGCAGGGCAATATGAAGACTATCTCTATCAAGCATTAAAATCCTATAAAAACGGCGGGAGAAATAATGCAATAATGACTGGCATTGCATCAACTTTAAGCGAAGATCAAATGAAAAAGCTTTCTAAATATTTTGCATCTCAAAAGGGAATGTTAAATATAGATCAAGGCAGAGTAGCTATAAAAAATAAGTAAATTATTCCATCTCTTCTTTATTTACAAATGTTTTCAAACTTATTGCATGAAGCTCACCAGATTTGATATAAGAATCTAAAGAACCATATACAAGTTTATGTCTTTTTATTGTATTTAATCCTTCAAAGCCATCATAAATAATAATCGCAGTATATTTTCCCTCGCTTCCCTCAATTTCAGCACATGATCCTTTTAAAGCGTTTTCTATTATTTCTTTTATTATTTCATTGTTCATTAAAATATTTATCCTTAACTATAAAAAATGTATATTTATACAATATTAAACTAAAAATCAATACCATGTTATTTAAACAGTTATTTGAAAAAGAATCATCAACATATACTTATTTAGTATCATGTCAAGAAAAACAGGAAGCTATCTTAATAGATCCAGTTTTGGAAAGTCTAGATAGAGATTTAAGCATAATAGAAAAACTTAATTTAAAGTTAACCTATGCAATTGATACACATATTCATGCAGATCACATTACAAGTGCTTCGGCTTTAAGAGAAATTGTTGGGTGTAAAGTTGCAGGGCCAGCTAATGATAATTTAAAGTGCAGAGATATAAATTTTAAAGATGCTGACTCACTTTTGATTGGGAACAGTATTAAAATGGAGGCTATACACACACCAGGTCACACAGATACACACTTTTCTTATGTAATAAATTTTGGAAATAATAAATTTCTTTTTTCAGGTGACGCTTTATTAATAAATGCTTGTGGGAGAACAGATTTTCAGTCTGGATCTTCAGAAGAGCTATTTAAAACAATAAAAAATATCTTTTATAAAATGCCAGATCATACAAAAGTATTTCCAGCACATGATTATAATATGAATAATTCTACAACAATTTATTCTCAGAAGATAGACAACGAACTAATAAATAACGAAGTAGATCTTAAAAAATTTATTAGAAATATGGATAATCTAAAATTAGATAAGCCAAAGAAAATTGATATTTCAGTTCCAGGAAATATGAAATGTGGATTAGTTAGTCAGGATTAAATAATGGATTTGTAATTTTTGTTATTTTGTCGATATCAATTATTTTTTTCCTCCAACCAGTAACTAACCTCGATTCATTATCCTTAGTTTTAAGATAACTTATTACCATTTTTTTAGGAGATAAAATTTGATATGAAATTTTATTTTCTATTGAAATATTTTTGTAATATTCATACAAATCATGAGTTATTTTTTTGTAATTTGAATTATATTTTAACTCTTTCTTTTCAGTTGTTATTTTTTTATCTGAAGAAATATATTTATTAATTTCACTTTGTATTTCTTCTAAATATAATTTTTTATTAGATGAAGGAATTCTTCTATTTTTAGAATACTCTTTAGAAATTTCAATTATTTCTTTTTCACTTAATATCCAATTTCTTGGAATATCTTTTTTCATCGCTTTCTTCTCTCTCCAAACTGAAAGTACTTTGGCTATATCTTTTGTTTCGTTATTTAAGTTATTAATGGCTTTTATTTTTTTCCATGCTTCATTTGCACTTGGCTCCCAATTAATATCATTAAGATAATTTGAAAATTCCTCTTCGAAATATTCAATTTTTTTTGTTTCATTAAGTTTTTTTGTTAGATGTTCGCTAAGTTTATTAAGGTACACAACATCGTTAATTGCATATTTAATTTGTTCTTTACTCAAAGGTCTCTTCTTCCAATCAGTCATTTTCTCAGTCTTATCTATATCAATATCATAAATCTCCTTAATAAGTTCAGCATAACCAATTTGATATTTATATCCTAAAAAAGAAGCAGCAAACTGTGTATCAAATATATTTTTTGGAATATAACCAAGAATCATATGCAGAATCTCAAGGTCTTGTCTGCATGAGTGAAGTATAATTTTTTTATTTTCATTAAAAATACTTTGAAACAAATTTTTATAATCTATATCAAGTGTTAAGTCTATACAGCCATGCATATGTCCATTTGATATTTGAATAACGCATGGTTCGGGATAAAAAGTATTTCTTCTCATAAACTCGATATCTATAGAAATATTATCAGAATTAGATATTTCTTTTACAAAAGACTCTATTTCTTTTTCTTTTTCTATTAAACTTACATTTAGCATTTTCGTTATGAAATATATTTTTGACGAATGAATCTTAACACTTTAAATAAAGCTGGCCAAATGATTATAGATATTATTATTGAAATTAGTATATTTAAAATATTGTAATCAATTTCTAATATATTATTTACAACAGTTGACATTAAAAAATAAGGTATCATGATAAATAGTAAAGATAGCATTTTATTCCAGTTCGATTGCAATCGAATTTGAGGATAATAGAGTAATATTAAAAATATTGTAAGCGTATAACAAAAAGCATTATAACCTAGAGGCATTATCAAAAAGATATCTATAATTATTCCAGATATGAATGCGTAAGTTAAGTTAACTTGATTTGGAAAGGCTATGGACCAATATATTAATATTAAAAGTAAAATAGGCGGTTTTATTGAGTTTAAAATATCTGAAAGAGGAAGAATGTTTAGTATTAATCCAAGAAAAAGTGTCAAAATGACTACAAGATTTATTCTGCTAAAAATCACCATAGTAGCATGACCTCTCTGTTTGATGTTAAACTAGAGCTTGGTATTACGGTTACTTCTAAAAAATCCTTTTGTAAATTTTTATGAATTTTAGATATTTCACCAATTAAATAACCCTCAGGAAATATATTATCTAAACCCGAAGTAACTAAAATATCACCTTCTATTATATCTTCATTTAATGATATAAATTTTGCTTTTAAATATCTGTTGTCACCTGTTCCAGATATAACTATTCTTTTTTCTGTTCTTGTATTAATAGCAAGAAGAGCATGCCCAGGATCTGTAATTAATGTTGTGACAGAAAATTTCTTATTTACTTCAGAGATTTGTCCCAATACTCCCATACTATCAATTACAGGCTGACCCACATAAATATTACTTTTACTACCTTTATTTAAAATTACTTTATTTGAAAACGGACTTAAATTTACTTTTATGAGTTCAGCTATCAGAATTTTTGAATTCTTTGTTGGGCTCGAAGAATTTAAAAGTTTCTTTAGTCTTTTGTTTTCTTCTTTTAATGACGGAATATTTTGAATAATCCCTGATTGTATAAAAACTTTTTTTTCTAGAATTTTATTTTTATTAATTAAACTTTTTCGGCTTTCAAAATTTTCAATAATATCTTCATAAATATTTACGGGAATTTCTGCAATAGTATAAATTGGTAAAATCAAGTAAGAAGTATTTTTTCTTATTTTATTACTTATTTCTAAATTACTATCAATAATTAAAAAAAATAATGATGCTGCTAAGAATAAAATTAGCTTTATTGATGTTAAATTACTTTGCCTAAAATGAAGATTATTATTCACAATTATTCTAGAGCAATGAAATCTGCCCCTTTTTTATCAATCATCTCTAAAACCATGCCACCACCTCTAGCGACACATGTTAATGGATCATCTGCAATTATTACCGGTATTCCGGTTTCTTCTTGTATTAGTTTATTTAATCCAGTGAGAAGAGCACCGCCGCCAGTTAAAACAATACCATTTTCAGCTATATCAGTACTCAATTCGGGCGGAGTCGCTTCAAGAGCATTTTTTGCAGCATTAGTAATAACTTTCAATGGTTCTTGTAATGCTTCTAAAATTTCATTGCTATTTATTCTGAAGCTTCTTGGTATACCTTCAGATAAATTTCTTCCTTTAACTTCCATATCTTGAAGTTCTTTTCCAGGATAAGCTGTTGCAATATTATGTTTAATTCTTTCTGCGGTAGCTTCACCAATTAAGATCCCATAGTTATATCTTATATAGTTAGATATAGCCTCGTTAAATTTATCTCCACCAATTCGTACAGATTCTGAATAGACTATTCCACCTAACGATAAAACGGCAATCTCTGTGGTTCCTCCACCTATGTCAAAGACCATAGATCCAACTGCATCTGCTATTGGTAGGCCTGCACCTAATGCGGCAGCTACAGGTTCCTCAATCAAATATACCTTCCTAGCGCCTGCTCCCTCTGCCGACTCTTTTATTGCTCTTCTCTCCACTTGTGTTGCTCCAGATGGCACACATATCAAAACTCTTGGACCTAGAAGAAAGTTTTTGTTACTAGCTTTTTTAATAAAATGCTGTAGCATTTTCTCAGTTGTTGTGAAATCTGCAATAACACCATCTTTTAAGGGTCTAATGGTCTCAATATGTGTAGGTGTTCTGCCAAGCATAGTTTTAGCCTCGATGCCCACAGCTCTAACTTTTTTCTTTCCACTTTCATCAGCTATAGAAACTACTGAAGGCTCATTTAAAACTAAACCCTTATTTTTTACAAATATTATTGTGTTAGCTGTGCCTAAATCTATAGATAAATCACTAGAAAATAAATCTAAAATCATTAAAACCCCCGAGTTTTCTGATATGCTTATATATTATATATTATTATGAAGATTCTAACTGAGGATAACTAAACCTACAAGGATATCTAGTTATTTTAATATTTACTGGAAACCATATGTTTGATAAAAATAAAGTTAAAGACGTGGCCAAATTGGCAATGATTGAAATTGATGAAGAAGATTTAGAATTTTTCTCTGAAGAAATTTTTGATTTTTTGAAATTAGTTGAACAAACTGATTCATTGAATCTTTCTGATGTTGATCCACTTTATCATGCGCCTGAAAATACATTGCATGCTAGAGAAGATATAGTTGATGAGAATCCAAAAAACGATGGAATTAATTCTTCACCTAGCCATAATGGGAGTCATTTTATAGTCCCAAAAGTTATTGAGTAAATAAGAAGTGGATATTTATAAAAAATCAATCTTTGAGCTATCTAGACTTCTTCAAAAAAAAGAATTGTCATCGCTTGAATTGACAAAATATTTTCTAGATAGGATAAGATCATTTGATTCAAAATTAAATTCTTTTATATCAGATAAATGAAGAGACATCTATTGAGCAAGCAAAATTAGCTGATAAGCTAATATCAAATAATTCTGAAAGTTTGCTCACTGGAATTCCAGTTGCGCATAAAGATTTATTTTCTACGAAAGGAATTTTAACTACATGTGCATCAAAAATGCTTGAAAATTATTATCCTCCGTTTGATGCAACTGTAGTTAGTAAATTAGCTAAAGTTGGTATGGTCAATATTGGAAAAACTAATATGGATGAATTTGCGATGGGATCCTCAAATGAAACAAGTTATTTTGGTCCTGTGAAAAATCCTTGGGATTTAGAAACAGTCCCAGGCGGGTCATCCGGAGGCTCTGCATCTGCAGTAGCAGCGAGACTTTCTCCTGTTGCAACCGGCACTGACACCGGAGGATCTATAAGACAACCAGCCTCATTTTGTGGGTTGACTGGTTTAAAGCCTACATATGGAACTGTATCAAGATATGGAATGATAGCTTATGCATCAAGTCTAGATCAAGGAGGCCCAATAGGACAAAGTGCAGAAGATTGCGCATTATTATTTGATGAAATGAAAGGGTATGATAATAATGATCCTACAAGTAACTCTAAATTTAAAAACGAAAAAATAAAATTAGATTTAAAAAAACAGGATGCAAAAAATATTACAATCGGAATTCCAAAAGAATACTTTTCATCAAAATTAGATGTGAAAATTTTAGATGTATTGAACGAAGCAATAGAAATTTTTAAAAAAATAGGCTTCAATATTAAAGAAGTTAGTTTGCCAGATCATGAATATACTATCCCAGCTTATTATATTTTAGCCTCTGCTGAAGCATCTTCAAATCTTTCTAGATATGATGGGATAAAATTTGGTCATCAATGTGATAAGCCAAAAAGCCTTGAGGATTTATACTTGAGAACAAGAAAAGAAGGTTTTGGAAAAGAAGTAAAAAAAAGAATAATGATAGGCTCATATGCGCTTTCATCTGGATACTATGATGAATATTATATGAGAGCATTAAAAATTAGAAGGATTATCAGAGATAATTTTATGTCGACTTTTGAAAATGTAGATTTTTTATTTGCCCCTACTTGTCCATCTACAGCTTTTAAAATTGGAGAAAAATCTTCTGATGCTGTGGCAATGTATTTGTCTGACATTTATACAACACCGGTTAATTTAGCTGGACTTCCTGCAGTTTCAATTCCGGTTGGCTTTAGTAATAATATGCCTGTTGGTATGCAAATCATAGGAAATGATTTCTCAGAAGGAAATATATTACGTATTTCTCATCTCTTTCAGCAAGAAACAAACTGGCATAAACAAACCCCAAAGGAGTTTGACTGTGAGTAAATGGGAAAGTGTCATTGGTTTAGAAATCCATGTTCAGCTTTTAACAAAAAGTAAGATATTTTCATCTTCATCAACTATGTATGGAAAAGATCCAAATAAACAAGCTTCATATGTTGATTTAGGTATGCCTGGAACATTACCAGTATTAAATAAAGAAGTAATAAAAAAAGCTGTTCAATTTGGGTTAGCAATAAATGCAGAGATTACAAACAAATCAATTTTTGCAAGAAAAAATTATTTTTATCCTGATCTACCAAAAAATTATCAAATTAGTCAATTAGATTTGCCAATAGTAGAGGGAGGCTATATTGAAATAAAAGATTCCAATAACGCTAACAAAAAAATAAATATTACAAGAGCTCATTTAGAAGAAGACGCAGGGAAATCAATACATAGCAATGAACAAAATTGTACATTTATCGATTTAAATAGAGCTGGAACACCTCTCTTAGAAATTGTTTCTGAGCCAGAGATATCTAATGCAAATGAGGCAGTATCTTACATGAAAAAGATTCATAGTATTGTGACTTACTTGGATATATCGGATGGCAATATGCAAGAGGGATCATTTAGATGTGACGCTAATGTTTCAGTAAGAAAGATTGGCGACAAGAAGTTAGGTACTAGAACAGAACTAAAAAATATTAATTCTTTTAAATTTGTAGAAAAAGCTATTAATTATGAAATAAAAAGACAAATTGATTTACTTGAAGACGGAAAAACTATAGTCCAAGAAACAAGGCTTTATGACGAAAATAAAGACGTAACAAGATCTATGAGATCAAAAGAAGAAGCTAATGATTATAGATATTTTCCCGATCCGGATTTACTTCCTATTGAATTAGATAAAAAATTTATTGGCGAAGTAAAAGAATCGTTGCCAGTCTTGCCAGATATAAAAAATGAATTTTATAAATCAAATTATAACTTTTCAGATGATCAAATAAGTATAATTTTAGGCAATTCTTATACGACAAATTTTATCGATCAGGCTTTATCATACTCAAACATTAAACCACAAAAAGTTGTAAATTATTTTATATCTTCCATATATGCAAAGCTTAATAAAGAAAAATTGAAATTATCAGAAGGAAAAATTAATGCGAAAGAATTTTGCGAAATATTAGACTTAATTGAAAATAAAAATATAACTAGAAAAGATTTAAAAAATATCATTGATGATATATGGAGCGGAAATTATGACATGCAAAATATTGTAGAAAAATATTCTAGTGAAAATTCATCCAGTGAAACTAATATTGATGATTTAATTAAAAATATAATTTTAAAAAATGAAAAGCAGGTTCAACAATATAAGAGTGGCAAAACAAAAATAATTGGTTTTTTTGTAGGGCAAGTATTGAAAGAAGCCAAAGGATCAGATCCTAGTATTATAAAAGATAAAATAATTAAGTTTTTAGATACTATTTGAAAAAATTGAAACTCTATTAAATCCCACATCGTCTTTTTTTGATTCTATATAACTATATCCAAATTTTATAGCATAATCTTTTAAAACAAGTGTCTGCTTATGCGAATGTTCTATTACCAAATATGAATTAGAATTTAAATAATCCTTACTATTTTGCATTATATTAAATATGTCATGTAAGCCTTCATTTTCTGAGTAAAGACTATTATAAGGGTCACGTAAATTCGAGAAATATTTTGAGTCTTTTTTTGAAAGGTAAGGTGGATTTGTTATTATAAAATCATATTTATTATTATTTATATTAGAAAACCAATTTGATTCCTTAAAAAATATATTTTTTTCAACTCCATTTATTACTGCATTTTGTTTTGCTATTTTAATAGCAAATGGATTTATATCTGTTGCTAGGATTGAAACATCTTCAAATTTTTTTGCTAAAGAAATACTTATAGCCCCTGTACCAGTTCCTAATTCTAAAATTTTACTATTTTTCTTTATAATTTTTTTTAAGGCCCTCGGAAATATTTCTACATCGTGCCTAGGTGAAAAAACATTTTCATCTGTTTTTATTTTAAATTTTTTAAATTCTAAAATATTAGATTTCATTATTTGCTAAAAGATCTGCTTGATATTCGTTAATAAGTTGTGTCGTTATGGCCAAAATATTGCCATCTAAAAATTCTTCTAAATTATAAACTGTGAGATTAATTCTATGATCAGTAATTCTTCCTTGTGGAAAATTATAAGTTCTAATTCTATCTGATCTATCTCCTGTGCCTACAAGCTTTTTTCTCATTTGAGATTGTTCGTCCATTTGCTTTGATCTCTCTGAGTCAAGTAATTTTGCATGAAGCAATGACATAGCTTTTGCTTTATTTTTATGTTGAGATCTACCATCCTGACATTCTACAACAACTCCTGTTGGTAAATGAGTTATTCTTATTGCTGAATCTGTTTTATTAACATGTTGGCCGCCGGCCCCACTTGCCCTGAATGTATCAACTCTTAAATCATCTGGACTAATATTATAATCTTCAATTTCCTCAACTTCTGGCATTACAGCAACAGTGGCAGCAGATGTATGCACTCTTCCCTGAGATTCTGTTTCAGGAACTCTTTGAACTCGATGTGCGCCAGATTCAAATTTTAATTTTGAGAATGCTCTATCTCCAGTAATTTTAATAATAACTAATTTGTATCCACCTTTATCACCTTCATTTTCAGATAAAAGCTCAACTTCCCAATTCTGTCTTTCTGCAAATCTACAATACATTTTATATAAGTCTCCTGCAAAAATAGCCGCCTCTAAACCTCCTGTACCTGCTCTAATCTCTAGGAATACATTACTTTTATCATTTGGATCTTCTGGCAATAACGATATCTCTAATTTTTTTTCGAGCATTAAAATTTCTTCTTTAGATATTTTTATTTCTTGATCTGCAAGTTTCTTTAATTCACCCGTTTCATTTTTTGCAATTTCCTCAGAATCTTTTAATGATTCCTCATGGCTTAAATATTTTTTATAATCTTTTATAATTATTTCTAGTTTTGCATACTCTACGGATAAATTTTTATATTTATTTATATCATTAGTAATATCTTTATCAGATAGTAATTTTTCTATCTCGCGATGTTTTGTGTTTATTTCATCAAGTTTTTTTCTTAAGGAGACTTTCATTTTTTCTTGTTTATCAAGAAAATATCGCAGACTAGATTAATTAATTTTCGATTATTTGTTTGTCCTGCTTTGTTTAAAGCAAGAGTAGGTTTGTGAGTAAGTTTTGAAGTTAAATTAATACTTAATTGATCAATTACGTCTGCAGGATTTTTTCCAAGCTTTAATTGATTTAAAGATTTATTTAAACAAGCTTTACGAATATCTTCACAGTCATCTCTATATAATTTGATAATAGAAAAAGCTGATTGGGATTTTCTCCAATTCATATATTCTTGAACCCTATTATTTACAATTTCTTGAGCATCAACTGCAGCTTCTTTTCTTGTTTTATAATTTTTTTTAACAAGATCTTGAATATTATCTAGTGTGTATAAAAATATATCTTTAAGCCCTTTAACTTCTGATTCAATATTTCGTGGTACGCCCAAATCAACCATATAAATTGGTTTATGTTTTCTGTGTTTCAGTGCTGTTTCAATAGCTCCTTTACCAATTAAAGGAACATTGCTAGATACAGCACTAATTATAATGTCAGAGTCTTTAAGTTTTTCAGGCATCTCTTTTAAAGAACAAGCTTTTCCAGAAACTTCATCTGCAATAATTTGCGCATTTTCTATTGTTCTGTTTGATATAAATATATTTTTTATATTTTTCTTTCGAAGATTTTTTGCAGCAATACTAATGGTTTCTCCCGCACCAATTAACAAAGCATTTTTATCTGAGAGGTTGTCGTAAAACTGATCAGTTAATGAAACCGCAACATTTGCTATTGATAAAGAATTCGCTCCAATGTTTGTATCTGTCCTAACCTCTTTCGCTGTAGAAAAAGCATATTGAAACAATCTATTTAAATTTCTTCCAATAGTACCAGCATCACTTGCATCATTAAATGCATCTTTAAATTGACCAAGTATTTGAGACTCTCCAATTACCATTGAATCCAAGCCAGAAGCAACATTAAGAGCATGTCTTACAACAGAACTGTCAGAATAACTGTACATATTTTCAGAAAAATCTTCAGCGAGCAAACCTTTTTGCCTTAAAAGCCAATTAGAAATATTATCTATATAGTGCAGATCATTCATTTCAAAATACAGCTCGGTCCTATTGCATGTAGAAAGAATAAATACCTCATTAATTAAAGGCATATTATGAAGCTTTTTTAGTATTCTCTGAGATTCTGCTTTGTCCACAGAAAGTTTTTCTCTAATATCTAAAGAAGCCGTTTTATGATTTATTCCAATAGCAACTAAACTCATTTATATTCCAACTAAATTTTCTTCATTTTTGTAGATTGATTATCACTCAAAGTATATTATAACCAATTATGCAAACATATTTAAGACTATATAATAATAAGTATATTGTTAAAATATTACTGTTATTAAAGAAAACTGCCATTATAAATTTTTTATTTATAAGTCTTGCATACCCATTAAGTAATACATCTCATTATAAAAATCATGTTATTAAAGTAACTGAGACAAACTCAGATAGTTATATAATGCAAAAAGCCTTTGAAGCAGAATTATTAGCTAAAGACTTTAAATATAAAGAAGCAGCTGAAATATATCATCAAATATGCATGAAATCTGAAGATGAAGAGGTTGCAAAAAGAGCGACACAATTAGCTGGTTATGCAAATGACTATCATTTAATGCTGAAAAATTCTAATAGATGGTTAGATATTTCTAGAGATAAAATATCTGTAAGACATGTAAGGATTTCAATATTTTTAGCTCTTGATAAAGTAAATGAAGCTACAAAAGAGACCTTATTAGCAATAAAAATTTCTAAAGATAAAGATAAATTTGCACTTGCATATGATACTTTAAGAGTTTTTGATGACAAATTAATTAAAAAAATATTTGATAGCGTATATGAAGAATACAAAGATCAATATTTGGCTAATTTTTATTATGTTCAAATTCTTTTAAACAATAACAAATATACTGAGGCAATAGATTTAATTAAATCTATGGGAAAATTTAAAGAATTTAGCAAGAAAGAAAGCAGGTGGGGGATATTTCTTGCTGATGCCTATTATGAAATTGGAGAAGAAGAACTCTCAATTCAAACCTTAAAAGATTATCTTCAATACTCACCAAAAAATTTATATTTAAACGAATATTATGTCAGAATCTTAACTCTTCAAGAAATGTACAATGAAGCAATAAAGCATTATAGATTTATGTCAGCAAATAAGTTGATAAATTTCAGCAACGTTGATACAGCAAAAAAAATGGCTTTACTTAATATTGAAGCTAATAATTTATCTGATGCAAAAACTTTTATTAAGTCATTTAAAGAAAAAGATATAAATAGTTATAATTATATGAATGGCTTACTTAATGCTAAAGATAAAAAAAATTCCATTGCTGAGAAATTTTTTATGAGCATTAATGTCGAAGATATTAATTATATTAATGCTATACAAGAAGTTGCAAAAATAAAAATTAGCCAAAATAAATTTCAATCTTTAAAAAAAATTTTCAAAGAACAGTATGTAAAGCTTAATAACAAACCAACAATTGAAACTAGACTAATTTTGGTAGAGACAGAAATTTTTTTTAATGAAGAAAAGTTTCATTACGCAATGGATACATTTAATTATGGCTTAACAAAATACAAAGATGACGGCGCTTTTTTATACACAAGGGCGCTTGTAGCAGAAAAAGTTGATCGTTTTGATATTTTAGAAGAAGACTTAAAAAAATTGATTAAATTAGAGCCAAAAAATGCACAAGCACTTAATGCTTTAGGTTATACATGGGCAAATAATAATATGAGATTAAATGAGGCAAAAAAATATATTGATAAAGCCTTGGCTCTCGAGCCAAATGATGCAGCTATATTAGATAGCAAAGGTTGGGTTATGTTTAGACTTGGAAATTTTAAGGAAGCAGAAAAATATCTATTGAAAGCAATGAACTTAAATGATGATCCAGAAATTGTAAGTCATGTAATACAATTACTTGTAAAATTAAACAAAATTAAAGATGCAAAGAAACTTTATAAAAAATATATAAAGAAAAACCCCAAAGATAAAATATTAATAGAGTTAAAAAAAATTTTAAATGAGACATAAATTTATAATTATTACTTTTTTAATGATGGCATCGGGTTGCGCAACTTTTGAAAATGCTTTCAATAAAAATTCTTCAGATAAAATTAATCTTGAAGAATATAAATACAAAAGTTTTAATGCAAAAGGTATTATTAAATTTGAAAATAGAAGTCAAAAAATTTCTTCTAGATTTAATTTTATTAAAAATAGAAATAATGAGGAAATAGAGTTTTTGAATATGTTCAATAACCCTGTAATATCATTTATATTAAAAGATAATGAAATAACTATAAAAAATTCTAAAAAAAATATAAATACTGAAGCTATTAAAGAAGTCATTAATAGAGAGGTTTTTAAGAAAATTATATTAAATTTTTCAAAAATATTAACCGGAAGAATTGAAAACATAGAATCTTTTGAAAAATATGAAAATGGATTATATAAATTTATAAAAAACGATAATTATAAAGTTCACTATAAAATGTACAATGATAAATTTTTACCAGTAATAATGTTTGTAGATTTTTTTAATATATCTTTTAATTTAAAAATTATAAATTGGGAAAATGTAGAGTGATAATAAAATCCCCAGCAAAGTTAAATCTTTTTTTGAATATCACTAAAAAAAGAAGTGACGGTTATCATGATATTGAAACATATTTTCAATTAATAAATCTTTATGACGAAATATCTCTTAAGATAAATAAGGAATCTGATATTTCATTTATTTCGAATAAAAGTGAATTAAACACTAATGATAACTTGTGTTTAAAAGCTGCAGAAATTTTAAGAAGCCATGTTAAGTCAAAAAAAAATTTAAGCGCCTTAATTGAATTAAAAAAAAATATACCAGTTGGAGGAGGTTTGGGTGGAGGAAGTTCGAATGCAGCTATGGTTTTACTAGGTTTAAATAATTTATGGAAATGCAATCTTCCAAAAGAACAATTAAACAGCTTGGGAGAAAAATTAGGAGCAGATGTTCCTTTATTTATAAATGGTTTTTCTGCATATGGCAAAGGAAAAGGAAATATTTTGATAAAACACCAGATCAAAAAAAACTTTTTTTTAGTTATTTATCCTGGGATTAACGTTTCATCAAAGGATATGTATCAAGGTTATAAAATAAATGATTGTATAAAGCATATAAATATAGATAATATGCATCAAAATTTAGGTTTTAACAGCTTTGAAAATTTATTATGTTCTAAATATCAAGATATTAAAGAACTTTTAGAAATTCTTAGAAATTATAATAATGGTGCGGTATCAGGTTCTGGGAGTTGTGTGTTCTCAATTTTTGATGATGAAGCCACTGCTATAAAAATAAGTAAATTAGTTCCAAAGAAATACCAAACCTATATTGTGCATAGTTTAAATACAATATAATATCTATATAATTTTAGATGTTGGGCCGTAGCCAAGCGGTTAAGGCATCGGGTTTTGATCCCGACATGCGTAGGTTCGATCCCTACCGGCCCAGCCATTTTTTTATTCGATTTTTACTTCTTTTTTAATCATTTTGTATTATCATTGCATTCATAAATGATAATAAATTCTTAAGGCGCTCATGTCTGATTATGAAAGTTTAAAAGTTTTTTCAGGAAATTCTAATAGAGAACTTTCTGATAAAATCGCCAAGAAAATTGGTATCCCAATAGGAAAAGCTTTTGTTGGAAGGTTTAGTGATGGCGAAGTCCAAGTAGAGCTTCATGAAGATGTTAGAGGTAAAGATGTATTTGTGATTCAATCAACCTGTAACCCAACAGATGAAAATCTAATGGAATTATTAATTTTAGTTGATGCTTTAAAAAGATCTTCGGCAGCAAGAGTGACAACAGTAATTCCTTACTTTGGGTATTCTAGACAAGATAGAAGAGTAAGGTCAATGAGGGTTCCTATATCTGCAAAAGTTGTAGCAAATTTAATCAGTACTGTTGGAACTGACAGATTATTAACAGTAGATTTACATTCAGATCAAGAACAAGGCTTCTTTGATATTCCAGTTGATAATATTTATGGGTCACCAATTTTAATATCAGATATGTGGAAAAAGAAATATCCGGATATTGTAGTAGTTTCTCCAGATACAGGAGGGGTTGTAAGAGCAAGAGCAGTTGCAAAACAATTAGGTGTTGACGATCTTGCTATTGTAGATAAAAGAAGAGAAAAAGCGAATGAATCAGAAGTGATGAACATTATTGGTGATGTCAAATCAAAGACATGCTTGATTGTTGACGATATGGTTGATACTGCGGGAACATTATGTAAAGCATCGGTAGCCTTAAAAGAACATGGCGCAAATGCAGTTATGGCCTATGCAACTCACCCGGTACTATCCGGAGATGCCATCAACAACATAGATAAATCTGAACTAGATGAATTAGTTGTAACAGATACCATTCATTTGTCTGGTGAAGCTGAAAAATGTAAAAAAATTAGACAACTATCGGTTTCAAACTTATTGGCTGAATCAATTATAAGAGTTCATACAGAGGAATCCCTGAGCTCGTTATTTACTGAGTAAAAAAACTTGTTCTTATCCGCAATTTAATTGATAATACGCCCCTTACAAATAATTTTTACATAATTATGGATTTTATAATAAACGCAGAAAAAAGAGATAAAAAAGGCACAACCTATGCGAGAAACATTAGAAGACAAGGTTCAGTGCCAGGCATAATTTATGGCGCAGGTGATGCAGTAGAAGCTATTACCATGAATAAATTCGAGATAGCTAAAAATCTTGAGCATGATGCTTTTTATAGCCAAGTTCTCGATATTTCTTTGGATGGCAAGAAACAACAGGTTGTTCTTAGGGATATTCAAAGACACCCTGCAAAAAGAGAAATTCTGCATATGGATTTCCAAAGAATCAAAGCAGATGAAAAAATTAATGTAACTGTGCCAATTAACTTTATAAATGAAGATATTGCGCCTGGGGTAAAAATTGATGGCGGAATTATTAGTCATTTGATAACTGAGCTTGAAGTTGTTTGTCTACCAGGAGACATTCCAGAAAATATCACCGTTGATTTAGTTGATCTTCCAATAGACAAGTCTGTTCATTTAAGTGAATTACAACTTCCAGAAGGAGTTGAAATTACGCTTTTACAACATGGAGCTGAAGATTCAGATATGGCTGTCGTTGTTATCCACAAAGCAAAAGTACAGGAAGTGGAAGAAGACCTATCAGCAGCACCCGAAGCATCTGAAGTTGCATCTGATCAGAAGAATGATGAGAGTAATGCAGACGATAAAGACGAATCTAAAGAGTAAAGAATTACTTTAAAACCTTATGTCTAATAATGATAAAGGAAGTTTGCCAAAAATAAAACTAATAGTAGGCTTGGGTAATCCAGAAAAAAATCTTTTAAAAACTCGACATAATGCTGGTTACTGGTATCTAGATAAATTTCTTGATAAATATAATGTAACCTTATCTGAAGATAAAAAACTTAATAGCTCATTTTGTAAAATTGATCATCAAGGAAATCAAATCTTTTTAGTCAAACCAACTTTTTTTATTAATGATAGCGGTAAATCTGTCTCAAGCTTTTTGAAATACTATAAGATCACACCAGATTCCATGTTAGTTATACATGACGATATTGATTTGAATGCTGGTGATGTAAAATTAAAATTTGGTGGCGGACATGGCGGTCACAATGGACTTCGAGATATAATTAATCATATAGGTAAAGACTATTGGAGATTAAGAATTGGAGTTAATCATCCAGGAAGAAAGGAGTTAGTGCATAATCATGTTCTTAGTAATCCATCAAAATCTGAGGAGCTTGATATCAATATCTCTATAAATGAGTCATTTGAAAATATAAATATTTTATTGGATGGCGAATATGAGAAATATACAAAAATTTTGCATACGAGGTAAACATGGGATTTAAATGCGGCATAGTCGGCTTGCCAAATGTTGGCAAATCTACCTTATTTAATGCCCTAACAAAAAATAAAGTCGCAGCAGAAAATTATCCATTTTGCACAATTGATCCTAATATTGGGATAGTAGAAGTTAATGATAAAAGATTAGGGCAACTTGCTGACATCGATAAACCCAAAAAAATTATACCAGCTGTAATAGAATTTGTTGATATCGCTGGTTTGGTTGCAGGGGCATCTGAGGGTGAAGGTTTAGGTAACAAATTTTTGGCGAATATTAGAGAAACCGATGCAATCGCACACGTTATTAGATGCTTTGAAAATTCTGACATTACACACGTAGCTGGAAAGATAGACCCAATATCTGACATTCAAACAATTAACACTGAATTATTATTATCAGATTTAGCTATAGTGGAGAAAAGTTTAGTACGTCTAAAAAAACTCTCCAAGACAGGTAATAAAAAAATAATACCAGAGTTAGAAGTTATGGAAGAGATTGAAAAAGAATTAAATAATGGAAACTTTCTACAAGATATATATAAAGATAATAAAGAAATTCTTAAACAATATAACTTTTTAACGGCAAAACCTTTTTTTCTTATTTTGAATGTTGCAGACGATGAGATAGGTGGTAATCAATACACTCAAGATGTAAAAAAATATTGTGAGGAAAATAATATTTCTAATATAATAATTTCAGCTAATATTGAATATGATCTATCAATGATGAGCGATGAAGAAAAAAAAGAATATTTCGAACTGTATAATCTTGAGGAGTCAGGAATAGATAGAGTGGCAAAACATGGATATGATATTCTTAATCTTGGTACGTTTTTCACTTCGGGGCCAAAAGAAACAAGAGCATGGACAATTAAAAAAGATGCTTTAGCTCCAGAAGCTGCTGGAAAAATTCACACTGACTTTCAAAAAGGTTTTATTAGAGCAGAAGTCATAGCATTTGAGGACTATGTTAATTTAAAGGGGTCAGTAAATGCAAAAAATGAAGGAAAAATGCGACTTGAAGGTAAGGAATACCAAGTAGTGGAAGGAGATATTGTTGTATTTAGGTACAACGTTTAAGTATAATAGTTTTTTCTTATTGGCTATGTAGCTCAGATGGTTAGAGCACAGCACTCATAACGCTGGGGTCGGTGGTTCAATTCCACCCATAGCCACCAGGATTTTCCCACCGCAATTTAACTTATTGATTTCATTCGCTTCACTTTTTAAAATATCTTAAAAATACTTCCTAGATTTACCATTTCGTGGGAATATAGATGGGAATATGAAATTAATTAAAATTATATTATGAAGCAAAAAAATAAAATTATTATTGTTTCTGCAGCTATTTTATTAGTTTTATCAATGTGGGGAATAAGCAGTTACAATCAAAAAAAGAATTAGAGCTCGCCAAATCTTTAGGATTTAATTCAATAGAGCATATGCAGCGCATCACTAGCCAAGGTTATAAGGATATGAAATCTTGGCAGGAGCGATATAAAAAATTTGGTTTTGCAAGTCTTGAGCAAATGAAAATATTTAATCAGCTTGGATACAAAAATTACAAGAATGTAAAAAAGATTTAGAGATGAGCCCCAAGTTTTTTATAAATACTTGTGACGGAAAAATAGAAACAGGGCCTTGTAAAAACAAAAATTATTTATGGCTAGGTAAAATACATTTCTATGATGGAAAGCCGTCAGCCGTAATTATCTTAAATAATGATGGAACCCAACAAGGATTTAAATCTGAAAAAAAGTTAGACTCAAGAGATACCCACTTTCAGATATCTCTGAAAAGTATGTTATTTTTAATGGAAAAAATGGTGAAGATAATTTTTGGGGCTACGATGAATTATTTGCAAATAAAGTAGTTTTTTTTAATACACTAGAGGAAGCAAAAAATATTATTGGAAGTTTAGCTGTTGAAGACTCGATAACAATCCCCAATGATTTGTCAAAAATTCGTAAAAGTGAACTTGAGTTTTTAGGCACACAAAAAGTTATTGAATTGGTTGAGCAAACAAAAAATAGTTTGATATCTATTAATGAATTTAACAATCATATTTTTAAAGCCATAGAATGTGTAGATAGGTCTAATAAAAAAGAATTCTTCTTTTTTTCTGGAAGCTTAAGTGATGTGTTAACAACAACAGCCTACTCTTTAGGGTTGTATTATAATTCAGAAGGCAGTATTAATTTTACCAAACAAAAATTTAATGGCGCATTTATATTTAGTAACAAACGCTTAAGCAGGGGAAGCTACTCAGATGAACTTGATAGATATGAAATTACTTTTGCTCATCCAGTTGACTCAAATGCAACCTATCCTAATAAAAGTTTTTATTATATCAAAAAAGATGGTACTGGTTTTGCGCAAGACTTAAATAGGGCGTTACAAAAATCTGGCTATTTAAGATATCATGGGGCGTGTACTTCGATTGATAACGCGGGCGAAAGATTCCATCAATATTGGCAACTTGAAAAAAATGCAACTGCTAATAAAGCCATCAGAAAAATAAATAGATATTCAGTGCAGCCAAAGTTATAAAAATCAATGGGAATATACATGGGAATATGAAAATCCCGCGACTCAAATAGACCTATCAATAGGCATATTCAGATGCACCCATAGCCACCAGAAATATTAAATTTAATTTTTTGTAACTATTTTTCTCTTAAATTTTAATTTTTTTTCAATATGCTTTATCAGTAATCCAGCTATATCTTTTTGGCTGACAGCTTCGATTCCTTCTAAACCTGGTGATGAGTTAACTTCTAAAACTAAAGGTCCTCTTGATGAATTAATTATATCAACACCTGCCACATCAAGATTAAGAGCTTTGCATGCTTTAGTGGCGATAGATTTTATTTTTGAAGTGATTGTTACTTTTTCTGCTAAACCACCCAAATGAATATTAGCTCTAAACTCTCCTGGCGCCGCTATTCTTTTATAAGCGCTTATAACCCTTCCTCCTAATACAAAGCATCTTATATCTTGACCAGATGACTCTTTAATAAATTCTTGTACAAGCAAATTAGCTTTTACCACTTTAAATCCATTAATTACAGATTGAGCAGCTTTTTTAGTTTCCGCTAAAACAACTCCTTTGCCTTGTGCACTTTCTAATAATTTTACGATTAGAGGCGTGCCACCCACCATATCAATTAATTCATCTGTCTCGACTGGTGAATTTGCAAAACCAGTCGCGGGAATATTAATATTCATTTCTTGCAAACATTGCAAAGAATAAAGTTTGTCACGAGAGTTACGGATTGCATCTGAATTATTTAGGCAGTATATATTCATGGATTGAAAATGCCTAATCAATGAACACCCATAAAATGTTTGGCTTGGACGTATTCTTGGGATTACTGCATCTATATTATTAATAACTTTTCCACCTCTATAATGAATTTGCGGAAAATTATTATCTAATTTAATAAAACATTGTTTAATATTTAAGAAAGTCATTTTATGACCTGCTTTTTCTCCTGCTTCCATAATTCTTCTATTGCTATATAGCGATGGATTAGTTGCTAAAACAGCAATATGCAATCCTGTTTTTTTTGTACTATGTTTTTTAAATAATCTTTTGATAGTTTTTTCTGTCTTATCTCCATGTAATAGTTTAGAGTTTGCATCTATCAAAACATCAGGATTAATAGCTTCTCTTCCAAGTAGCATTTTATAGCCCATAGAGCTTCTATTAGATAGTGTGAGTTCAATTTCCCATACGCGTTTGCCTACTTTTACCGTTGTTCCAATAACATATCTCATTTGTGTATCACCAAATGAGCTTTTGATAAGTCTTTTATCTTTTTGTGGGGCTATACAATGGATACAAGTATTTTTATTGTCTAAGGGATATACATCAAATGATACATATGCTTGACCATCTTTATCAAATGATTTTATATTTACTGCGTGCAAGGATGAAGTTGTTGCACCTGTATCAATACGCGCCTTTATTGCAGGGACTTCAAGTTCTGGTAAAACACACCACTCTTCTGCGCTCATTATAAATTTTCTTCTGGATACCATAATTTTACTTTTTTAGATTTACATGTGTCTAATAAAAAACTTTGAATATGATAATGATAAAAATAATTAAACAATAAATATTTACGCCATCTTCTATGAATGTTTTCATGGATGGGAATATACATGGGAATATGAAAATCCCGCGACTCAAATAGACCTATCAATAGGCATATTAGCGTTCACCCATAGCCACCATATTTAATTTATCCAAAAAATAATTCTGCAGCGAGAAAAGCAAAGAAGAAGCCAACTATATAAATAATTATTGAAACAATTATTATATATAAGCTAAATTTTCTTAAAAACATACAAGCTTTTGCTTGTTTCTCATCGATGGGGCATGGAGTGTTTCTATTTACCCATAAAAAATAACTTGATAAGGCTAAAAGAATTCCCGCAACAACAAAAACTACAACTTTGTATTTTGAGATAGCTGTAATCCATGGAGCTACTGAGATGAAACCCGCTAGTGCTACACCCGCACCCAAAGTTACCAGTAATGCTGGTAGAGCGCAGCATAGCAATGTCCCCAAACTTGTAAATAGAGTTAAAATAGGAAATATTGTTTGTCTATATATATTATTCGACACGATAAATCCTTTCTACATTATAGCCCGAGTCAGTTATGAGCTTTGTTACTAGATTGTCATCCATATTATAACCGTCCTTCAAATCTATTTTGATCATACCCTCATCCATATTAATATCGACAGCCTCGACAGACTCCTCTTTATTAAATAATTTCTGTATTGATTGGGCACAAAAATCACAGACCAAGCCATTTACGCTTACGTGAATTTCGCCAAATATATCTTTTTCATCGGCATTACTACTTAAACTCAAACATAGTAAAAGTGAAGCTAAAAAATATTTAAAATTTTTCATATTTATATCCTCATAAAATTAAAAACGAATAAAGTAGTTAAAAAGAAATTTCCCTCGATCATTTAAACCAAGCTCCAATAAATGGACACTTTTAAAAAAACGAAATAAAGGAGTAACTTCAAAACTTTCTTTATTCTCTGGTTTATGTTCTATTTTGAACATCAACCAAGTATGCAAATCTCCAAAATCTCCTTGATATGGGGCCAGACCAAAAGTGACTGACTGCATGAATGCGTCGTAAATTTTATCTGCATCTGTATATCGATTTTGGTATTTAAAAAAATAACTTCTGTTTTCCCAGTCATATGAAATGCCTGTAAAACCAGAAAGTTTAATTTCACCATCAAAATTAGATTTATCACTGTACGCAAAACCAATACCTGATTTTATGTAAAAGTTAGCTTGACTATTCTTTTTGTTCCAACGTTTAACTAAATTATTCATTTGTAAAGAATTCAGAGTAAACTCTTCGTCATGCCAATATTCTAAATTGTACCCAAGTGATAATTTATGTGTTGGAGATAAGTGTGTATGAATTCTATTTAAATTTCCGTCATTTTTTAGCATTACTGTCCATCCACCTGGGTATGATACAGGTCTTGCAAAAGCGGAATTTATAAAAATTCCAAAAAAAATTATTAAATAAAAAGTATAACGCACGTATTCTCCAAAAATAATAAATTAAAATATTAATTTTTAATTAAAGTGATAAATCTTAGGAGAATATTTTTGGTGGCGGACCTTTAGGCTTTAGAATGAAAGAATGAAAATCTTTATTTACGTTTGATTCTTTTTGTAAATCAAGTAGTGAAAAATTCAATTCAGAATTTAAATTTAAATGTGTCACTTGGTTATTCATAGAACAATACTCACATTCAAGACATTCTTCCGAATCATGAATACTAATTTTATGGTGTATATTTTCTGATTCAGAAGCCCCGTGACAATGTTGAGTGTTGTCATGAAACATCTTGGCAGAATCTTGATTATTAATCAGATCTATATTTTTTATACAATCATCGCTTAAAGCAAGAGAAAAGCTTGAGTTAGCTACTAAAACGAAGGACAAGAAGTATTTAAATAAAAATTTTAATTTCATAATTAAAATTTACATAACTTTTAGAAAATATCAACTAGTTTGCTTTTATAGGACCAATTAAGCTGATAGTGCAAAATCTATAATTTTTCGTGAATATATCTATTAAAATAGTTTTTCATTATTTTCCAAGACATATGCATAGCATCTCTATTATATTTGAGTCCATTTGATTCATCATTAGCATCTGGATTTGTGAAAGCGTGAGCAACGCCGCCAAAAATATGAACGAACCATCTAGAATTTTTCTCTTTAAGTTCATTTAATAATTTTTTTAAATCATCCTCTGTTGCATAAGGATCTTCATCGCCATGTAATAATAGTATAGGAGTATTTATATTTTTTGGGTTGTCAATATTAGGTCTGTCATATATACCATGAAAAGAGACAACCAAATTTAATTCTGCTCCAGATCTAGCCAAATCAAGAACACATCTACCGCCAAAACAATATCCAATAGCTGCGACTTTACTGTTATCGACTAGTTCATAATTTTTCAATAAATTTAAGCAATGATTTATTCTTTCTGACAATACTTTTCTATCTTCAGACAATTGATTCATTAAATTTAAAGATTCTTCTGGCGTCCTTCCTCTTATTCCTTTTCCATAAAGATCAATTGCAAAAGCAAAATATCCGGCTTTTGCTAAAAATTCACATTTTCTTTCTTCCATCTTTGAGCATCCTGAATATTGATGAGACACTAAAACTCCAGGAAGAGGTACTTCAATTTCATTATCGTAACAAATGATACCCTCAAAATCATTGTCACCAATTTTATATTCATATTTTTCTTTTATGATCATTTTTTTTAATTAGTTTGCAAAAGAATTATCTTTATAATACTTTAAAAGAATTATGAAAACTATTAATTTAAATTTAAATATTAATACAAAGCCAAAGTTTTTAAATAACATTACTGATGAAGTTTTTCAATATGTGGAAAATTCAAAGATTTCAAATGGGCTATGTTCCTTATTTATAAAACATAGTTCTGCATCATTATTAATTCAAGAAAATGCAGATCCTGATGTTTTGAAAGATATAGAATCTTTTTTTGGAAGAATAGTACCAGAGGATGAAACCCTATATAAACATAATTCCGAAGGTCCTGATGATATGCCTGCTCACATAAGAAGTCTTTTGACAAGTACAAGTGTTTCTATACCAATTATTAATTCAAAACTTGAACTTGGAACATGGCAAGGTATATATTTATATGAACATAGGAATCATAGTTATAATAGAAAAATAATTGTTAATATCATAGGTGAATAATAAACCATAAACATGTTTGGATTATCAAAAGCTTCAAAAGCAAAAAAAATTTATGGCTCTTTGTCTTCTCTATTAAAGTCTATAGAAGAGTGGTCGCCAGAAAAAAAAATACCTCAAAAAATGTGGACAGACCCATATATGATTGGATATTTTTTTAAAACAGTTGCATTATCAGAGTTAATCACAAATAAAAAACCTTATAGTTCCTCGCCAGATCAAATTATACTGAAACTATGTTTTGAGAATCATATTTGCCCAGATCAATTTAAAGAATTTGAAAAAAAAACTATTTGATCTAATGAACAAAGAGTTTGTTGCTAAAGAAGAAGGTAAGTTAAATTTTGACAGTTTAGGAAATCATGTTTCAAAAGAGGTATCTAAAGATGTAGATGAATTTTTACTTGGCAATAGGCATGCTAGTAGAGTGATTTTTTTATTGGGTGGAGTTTTAAAAAAAGAGATTCAAGAAAAAGATCCCCAAATCTTAGAAGCTAAAGAAGTAACAAAGCAAAATAAAGAAAAAGATACAAATGTAGCTAAAAAATTAGGATTAAAATATCGTGATATGTTGCCATTTTATTTATCTGAAATATATTTAAAGAAAAGAGTAGAAAATCTATGAATCAAGTGAGCCCATCAATAAATTGACAGGCTCTTTCTTAACATTAGGTTAAGTATAGCTTACAGCTTATGAGGCATTAATCCACGGTAGTACAATCTTCTGTACTGACCATTAATTTTTCTATTTGGATGTGCCGCCATTATTTTTGCAAGTGTATACATATTGCCTCCTTATAAAATAACTTAAGGTAAGCTTTTCTCCCATGCTTTATGGCTGTATAGAGAGATACTCCATACATATCAATATCATATACTGATATTTATTGCTTATGCAAGAAAATATTTTTAATTAAATAAAAAGTAGATACCGCCTATAATAAGTGCTATGCCTGGTACTACAGTAATCAATTTCTGGAAAGTATTCTCAAAAGACTCTGGAGTTAAAATAAGCTTTTCCAGGAGCACAAAAATAGTGAGTGCAACTACAAAGTATAAATTCATAACACCTGCCACAAGCAATATTGCCATTAAGAACCAACAGCAAAATACACAATAAAATCCATGACCAACCCCCATTCTTAATGCACCAATATTACCGTCTTTCCATTTAGACATAACTAGAGATAGAGGTGATCTACACTTATCTAAACAAGCATTTTTATACGGAGTTAATTGATATATCCCGGCAAGTATAAAAACTAAAGCAGAAAAATAATTATTCATTGAAGCCATCAAAGGATTCATTAGATTAATTTGGTGAAGAGGGTATTGAATAATAGAAATCGCAATTGAAAATAATACCCATGCAATTAAGTAGCCAAAGTAAAAAATGTAAGTTGGAGTATATTGTAGATTATTTTTTTGCTTTGCTTTGTTTACAGTAGCAAACATTAAAACTGTTGGAATAATACTTGGACTCATCATTGCTACCATCATTATGGCCCACATTATGACAAGTTGGTAAAAGTCATTTGAGCTCCATATATTGTGCATTGGTGGCATCCACCATGTATTTGGTAGCCAAGTATCGACATCCATCATACCCATATCGCCATGGTCCATGTCGACATCCATATCCATATCCATAACATTTTTTTTGACAACAAAGTCAACACTCATTTGTTTACCATTAGTAAAAATAAGATTAATTATTACATTATCATCCTCTTTGAATACTTTTAATGGACCCATTAACATTAAGTGATACCCCAGAGGTTTTAGTTCAGCTTTACTCTTTGCTTTTATTTCCAATGATTCAATCTCTTTCATCATTGCTTTGCCGTTATCTAAAACAGTTTCATGAATTTCAATACTATTATAGTCACTGGATGAAGCTCCAATTAAGCTCACATTTTTATTTGATAAATTTTCTAATGTAATGTAGCCAGCTGTCATGCCTAAATTTGGCGGCACAAGTCTAACGACAGGTCTTGATATTTTAATTTCAGATGTTGATATTTCCATTTTGCTTTCGGATTTTGGGTCGGCTTTCAAGTCCATGTGCATACCACCTGACATATCCATATCCATGCTCTTCATATTTGCATCCATAGCAAAAAGAAAAAACCATCCAGCTAAAGTGACAGCTAGTATTCCACCGATAACAGTATTTTTCTGAATATTGCTTAATTTTTCTTGGCTGGACATATATTTTTTTTTATTTTAGTAAATTTTATATTTTAGGAATATATACATTACTCATATTATTTCAACATATTAGACAACAACTCTTAAATTCATGTGATATTTTTACTATATTGTTATCCCTAAATACATGATTTTATTGGCATATCATAAAAGATTGACTTTATTAGCAGGGAAGATAAAGTATTACTATATTTTAGTAGGATTTTAAAAATAAATGAATTAACTAAGGGGGAATGTAATGTCAGATAATTGGAGCGTTAAGGGTAATTATTTCGAGTCATGTAACTGTGATTTAGTATGCCCATGTATATTTTTAGAGCCACCAACACAAGGTTTTTGTGAAGCCCAAGTTGGCTGGACGATTGATGAGGGTAATCTAGATGGTGTTGATCTAAGTGGAAGAAAGGTAGCTGCCTGGTTGCATGCCCCATGTAAAGGTGAAACTGGAAATCTAACTGACGGAGGCTGGTCATTAGCTTTATATGTTGATGATGGTGCAACTGACGAGCAGTTTAACGCTATCTGCGAATTGTGGAGTGGAAACCATGGCGGACATTTAGCAGTTATTGCTAGTTTAGTTGGCGAAGTTATGAGTGCAGAAAAAGCACCAATAACAATTGAAGATACACCTGAGAAAAAAGTTCTAAAAATTGGTGATGTAGGCCATGAAGAACTTGCTGCAGTTGTTGGTATGGACGGAGGAGCCGTAAAAGTTAGTAACATGCCGTTAGCAGTTGCGCCTCCATATGACATACAAGTTTTTAAATCTGTTAAGAACACATATACAGGAAATGGTAAAAACTTTTCTCAAACAGGAAAGGTTGGTTTAGCATCTCCATTTGCATATGGTCCTAACTAAAGAATAATAATAATAATAATATATATGTTGAGCTCTTAAGGTCGCTTAAGCGGCCTTTGTTTTATCTAATTTAATTATATTTAATGATTGAAGTTACAAAAGAAAACGCGTTACAAGATAGAGAAGAAAAGATTCAGATAAATCAGTATCATTTTGTTAATAACAATGATGTTAAAAATTTTAGCACTAATGATTATTCAGAAATTTTTCTTGGACTAGGATGCTTTTGGGGAGCAGAAAGATTATTTTGGCAACTTCCATTTGTTTATGTCACTTCTGTTGGTTATGGTGGTGGTTATACAAAAAATCCAACTTATCAGGATATTTGTTCTGGAAGAACAGGACATGCAGAATTAGTTAGAGTAGTTTTTGAAAATGGTATGAAGAATTTTGAAAAAATAATTAAAGTTTTTTTTGAGAATCACGATCCCACCCAAGGTATGAGACAGGGAAATGATATAGGAACGCAATATCGATCTTGTATATTTATAAATAATGAAGAACAATATAATAAATCTTTAGATTTATTGAAAAATTTTCAGAATGTTATAAAAGAAAATAATTTAAACAATCTAATTTCTACAGAGATAAAAAAAGATATAACGTTCTATTTTGCTGAAGATTATCATCAGCAATATCTTGCAAAAAATCCACAAGGTTATTGCGGCATAAAGGGTTTAGGATTAAATCTAGATATTATTTAAGGGAATGCAAAACCTTCTTTGCTATCATCTGCTTTTTCAGGCCAAAAAGTTTTCTCTTCATTTTCGCTAATTAACTTGTCGCATTCTTTTAAAGCTTCACCATAAGTCATTTTTTTGTCAAATTTACCTAAATCGTCATGATTTTGCTTATGTTTCCAAGCAATTATATAACCTGTGTCATCATTTTTCTTTAATAGTGTTTCAGCCATGATTTATATACTTGTTATTTAAATGTATAAGATATTATAAACTTAATTTTTAAATGTATCTAGTATAAACTCTGAAATATGTATTTAACTGAAGACAATATAAATCCAAATCCTTTTAAACAATTCGA
This sequence comes from Thiothrix sp., assembly GCA_038141665.1. Taxonomy (GTDB): domain Bacteria; phylum Pseudomonadota; class Gammaproteobacteria; order Poriferisulfidales. Next base: position 477,431 of record JAYQIN010000002.1, on the reverse strand, counting down.
TATTTGGTTTAAAGATGCTCACGAAATTGGACTAAAAGACCCAAATGCGATGAATGTTGCATCATCAACTAAGGAAGGTATCCCTTCTTCAAGAATGGTCCTGTTAAAATCCTATGATGAGAATGGTTTTATATTTTATACAAATTATACGAGCAGAAAGTCCAAAGAGATTATCGATAACCCTAATGTTGCATTAAATTTTTTTTGGGATGCTTTAGAAAGACAGGTTAGAGTTGAGGGGGAAATAAAAAAGATCGACCCGAAAATTTCTGATGAATATTTTTCTTCTAGATCTAGATTAAGCCAGCTTGGTGCTCATGCATCAAATCAAAGCCAGATAATAGAGAACTATGATGTAATAACAAATAAACTTAAAGAGTTAGAAAAGGAATATGAAGGAAAAGAGATTTCAAGACCAGATCATTGGGGTGGATTTATTGTTGTCCCCAAAACAATAGAATTTTGGCAGGGGCATGAAGGTCGAATTCATGATAGATTGAAATTTCAAAAATATAATGCTGAGTGGGGTTTTGTTAGACTATCTCCATAAATAATTTAATAATAAAAGGAAAATATGATGAGTGAAAATAAAGCTTTTTTAAAAACAACAGCAGAAGCAAATAACTATGAACCATTTATGATTGGGGATAAACAAGCTGGAGAAGTTCATTGGTTAGTCACTGTTAATTCAAGTGGGCAGGCAACATATTCAGGTTTGTGGCGTTGTGAGCCGATGGAGTTCGATTATGAATTTCCTGGAGATGAATACATTCATGTATTAGATGGAAGCCTTCAAGTTAAAACCGATACTGAAACTTATGAACTTAATAAAGGAGATATTGTTCTTTTTCATAAAGGCATAAAATCTGTTTGGACAGTTAAAAGTTCATTTAAAAAATTTTTTGTTATCGATAACTGTTGATTTTATGAGAAAAATATTTAAAGTTTTTTTAATTTATATTTTTCTTTTTTCAAACACATATTCTGAAACTACAATTTTTCATGAAAAAGAAAATTGATGGCACTAGGTTTTTTGATATAAAATTTACGTTCGAATCAAAGCATAGCGTCAAAAAAAATTTTAATCTTTTAACAGATTTTCTTAAGATTCATAGATTCAATCCGTCAGTTCATAAAACAGAAATAATTGGTAAAGATTATCAAGAAAAAACTATTTTAAAAACAACATTTAGAAACTGTATACATTTTTTTTGTAGAGAAATGATTATGTATGAATCCATTTTAAGTTATTGTATTGATGATAAATTGCATTGTGTAATAAATGCGGAAGTACTTCCAAATCAAGAAAGTCCCGTTTACTCAGGAAAAACTTATTGGGAGATTAAGGAAAGCAGTAAGGGGTCAAAAATATCATATAAATCACAATTTACAGCAGATATTTTCTTACCTCCTGTTTTTGGTGAATCTATTTTTAAAAAAACTATAAACCGTAACTTAATGTTTTTAAAAGATACTATTGACAAGTATTAATTAAGTAATCGACAATTTATATATAGATTTAATACATATTGCATGAAATTGCCTGAGGTGTTGTTATTTTTTGCACACTAATATATAGTTTTATTAAATTTAATTTATTGTGTTAAATCAATAAATATGAAAATATTAAAAATAAATGAAAAAGTATTTATTTATACTATATATCTTTATTGCTAATACAGCTTCCTATGCCGATTGGAAATCTAACTCGGCTAATGTCGAAGAAGTACCCATAAATAATGCATCTGCTAATAACAAGGATCGTTCTATCTTTGTTGATCTTTCTGAGATAGTCGTCGCAGGTGATTTAAAAGGGGTAAAGAGTCAAGCGATTGAAGCAGTGACTGATGAAGGAGTTAGGATTACACAAAGCTTTTTAGAAAAGTACTTCCCGACTGTTGAAGTAGGTTTTGAGACCAAAGAAGACGGTAAGCCGACAACAGGGATATTATTTGTGGCACCATTATCAGATACTAAAGATATTGAGAATACGTTATTTACCCAATTCAGTACATTCTATACAGATAACAGACCAACACTAAATGTCGGTTTAGGTTACCGTCGTTTAGTCTCAGACAATACGTTAATGCTTGGTGTGAATGTTTTTTATGATCATGAGTTTAATTATGACCATGGCAGATACAGTGTCGGTTTAGAAGCCAGATCCACAGTCGGTGAAGTCAACGCCAATATGTATCAAGCTACGACTAAGTGGAAAACAGGAAAACGTGGTTTACAAGAACGTGCTTTAGATGGTTGGGATATCGAAGCAGGTTTCCCGTTACCTTATATGAACTGGGCCACATTATTTTTCAAACGATATCAATGGGATGGCATTGATGGTGGTAGAGATGCTAAAGGTTATGACGCCCAACTGAGAGCTTATTTACCAATGCTTCCAGGGCTTGAAATTCAAGCAGGCCGAAACTTTAAAGATGATGAAAAAGATTCAAATTACATTACAGTGAGCTTTAATGTTACTGAATTCTTCAGTAGTAAACCTAAACAACAAGTTCAATGGTTTAGCGATACCGCATATAAATTAGAGAGTATGGAAGATCGAAGATACGAAAAAGTCAGACGTAAGAACATTATTGTGAAGCAAATTGGTGAAGGATTTACAGCTAAGGCGGTGGGTGTATGATGAATTGGCTTAAAATTATTGCGACTCTCACCATGCTGAGTTTTTTTTCAAACGCAAATGCGCAAGGATATTGTAGTGGAACAGGGGTGAGTGAGGATGCAAATGGCGTGATTACATTTACAGGCGATGAAAGCTCAATCGGGTTTTGTGCATTCGCACCGGATGAATATACGATAAAAATATATAAAATGGCCCTTTGCTCAATCAGCGCCAACAAGACCAACGCCGACCGATACCTATGATGTAAGTTCTTGTGTAGATGTCATAAATAGTCCTGACGGTCAGGATGTCAACCTAGCTGCGGGGAGTGAGATGACCTTATCCGATGTCTCAAGACCTGCGAATGGCACTTATTCTTATGGCTATATATTGATGGCAAATACCTTCAGTATTAAGGCGAAAAAACAGTTCACCAATACCATGCATACCTGGGAAGCTGGAGTAAGTGGCAATTATTGTTGGACAAAGGATGCTACCGATTATTCTTCTGAAGCCGAAGATTGGGACCCAGATGGAACAACTTTGGTTGAATGTGGCGGAGCGGGAGGTACGGCAGGAACCTATACAGAAATTCTCGATAATTTTGATGTTGATCAATATACGGTTGATGCTACAGCAGTTACAGGCGGCACGCTATCTGCTGATTTAATTACCAATGCTAATGGTCAGGTTGTAGGTGCTGTTCAAACCGCTGATCGACTATTTGGTGTTCAAACATTCACAACCCCTGTGGAGGTAACATCTGATTCTTCTTTGTTTACGGTAAGCTTTGGTGTGAATCAAGCATCAAGTTTGTGGATGACAAGTTCGGGTGTGCCTGAGAATGAATATCAAGTTTACGCAATTGGTAGTGGACCGTTTTCAACATTTATGAATGTAGAATAAATACATTTCAATGATATAAAAAGAGGAAGTGAGAATCTAACATAACAGAGTATTGTAATGGTGCCCTGAGCAGGGGTCGAACCTGCAACCTTCCCCTTAGGAGGGGGACGCGCTATCCAGTTGTGCCATCAGGGCTATAGAATTTGATATGTATTGTAAATACTACATTCATAATAATAACAATTTTTTAGGTGATATTTTTACTTATTTTTTTTTAAAATGAATAATGTTAATTATTGTACGAAAGTTAAAAATAGAAATTATGTCCATTAAAAAAAAATTTAAAATACCAAATGTTTATATGGTATTTATTTTTTTCAAGTCCGCCATTATTTGCTGCTGATTTTTGGACTTTCGTTGATCCAATAACAGTAACAGAAGTTACAAAAACTGGAGCAGATTCATTTTCAAGCAATATAGTTTCCGAAAGAGAAGATTACGGAAATATCACAAATTGGGTAACCTTTGATCCAATGATGAATAGAATCTGGACAACTTATAGTAATGGTATTGCCTCAGTTAATAATATTTCTGGTATTTATATGGATAATAGTATTGGTCCAAATTATTCAATACTTGGCATTGATAAAGCGGGAACTAGTTCAAAATTATTTTTATCCCATTTATCTTCCGGAAGTTATTTTTTAAAAAAGTTTGATCTTCTATCAGCACAAATTGATGACACATCTTTTTCTGCTTATACAAATATGGAAACTTTTACTTTTGAAGATTATGCAAAACCAATGTTTTTTATGCAAAAAAGAATAAAAAGATTTATCAAAGATCAGACGACAGCAGCGGAAAAACCTGGGTTGTTATTGATACAGAAGATGGCAGCATAGATTCTACTTTTACCCTTACCACAGATCTTTATGAGTCTCTTGCATATAATGAGAAAAATCATAGGATTTACGCCTTAGCTGATAGTGATGTTTCTATGATTAATGAGCACGAAAATTGGATTGGAAAAAAGCGGCCCAAATTAGTTTATATGGACTTGTCAGCTAACGATCCAAGCCCAACAGTTGATGTAGGAACTTCAATTGGAACTTATGGTGTAACTAAAACAAGTACTTTTGTTGCAATAAGTCCTGCAAATAATATGTTTTGGGTAAGCAATGCTTTTGAAGACATTAGCGGGGTAAGCGAAGGCAGCCAAAAAGTTATAGGAATTAATCTTGCAAACGGAGAAGCAGAATATGCATTTACACTAAGTGGCACACTAGGCAATGTTTTACCGACAGGAGATCCAATTTACTATACAGATGTTGATCTATTGCTGACTAATAATTTGAATGCGGGAATTTTGACAAAGATTGGTTCAGGAACATTAACATATACTGGGACAAATAATTCTTCGGAAGGAGTAGCTGTTACCCAAGGAACACTAAAAGTAGCAGGTGGAACTCAATTAGGATCTGGTACTGTAAATCTTGAAGGAGGGGAGTTAGAACTTTCGAGTACCTCAACAATATCAAATACAATTAATACAAGCTCAGCAAGTACAGTAGATACAAGTTCAAATACTATTACATTATCCGGAACTATTAGTGGTTCATCAGCTTTAACAAAAACTGGTAGTGGTACCCTTAAGATTACAGGAGCTCTCAGTAATACCGGAGGTTTTAACGTTACAGCTGGTGAATTAAATGTTAATAACTCATCTGGAACATCACCTGCAACTGTCAGTGGAGGAACATTAAGTGGAGCTGGAACCATTGGAACATTAACCGCAAATAGCGGAACAATTGCCCCTGGAAATTCTATAGGCACATTAAATGTTAGCGGAAATGTGACATTAGGCTCTTCGAATATTTTAGTGATTGAAGTAGATGCAGATGGCAATAGTGACAAAATCGTTGCAACTGGATCTGTTACTGCTGGTGGTACACTTAAGATTAGTCCAGAAACAAGCGAAACATATAGTGGTGTAACCTATACCATTATATCAGGGTCAAGTATATCTGGAACTTTTACAACCACAGAGATAACAACTTGTTCTGGCGGTATGCCAAATGTTTCTTATGGTTCTTCTTCTATAACTGTTACTTTGAATGGATGTGTTACAACTGGATCAAAAAACTATTCCGCAGTTTCGTCTTACTTTAATGATTTGACTTCAAGTGGCGACATGGCAACGATTAAAAGTGCCATTAATGGATTAAGTGGAGATAGTTACACAAATGCTATTAAAGCATTAGATTACAATACTGTCGGCGCAATTAATAAAGTAAGTTTTAAACATAACGATCTTACAAAGAATGTTATTAATCAAAGGTTAGCGATTTCAAATAATAATTCATCAGCTATGAATAAAGTTAGCTATATAGATCAATCAAATGATAAAAGTTTCTTAAATTTTAAACAAATTTTCTCTGACTTAGAAGGAGCAGATGGGTGGTGGTCTAAATTTTACGGTGGAATAACTGATAGAGAAACTGAAAATCTTATAGGAAACAATGGTTATGATGATGACTACTATGGAATGGTTTTTGGACTTGATGGTAAGCAAGACAATAAAATAACTGGTATCACTTTATCAGTACAAGAAGGAAATATTCAAGGTAATAATTCAGAAGGTGACACAGATTATACTTCTTTTAATATCTCACCTTATTATGCTTTAAAAAATGAAGATGGGTCAGGATATGCAGTGCAAACTAATATCCAAGTAATGGATGTGAGTTCTGAAAGATTTTTAAGATTTGGATCAATTAATCGAACAGCAAAAGGCGATTATACAAACTATTCGATTGGAGCCAATGTTGATTATTCTTTAAAAACTATAACTATATCAAATTTCAATATTGATTCAAAAATTAATGTTTCTTATCAATATAACCATCAAGAATCTTTTACCGAAGGTGGTGCAGATAGCCTAAACATACATGTTAAAAAAAATGATTATCAATTAGCTTCTGTAGGTTTTTCAGAATTAGTGACTTCAAAAGCGGATAACGAATTTAAACCATTTATTTCTTTATCAGGTTCTTATAATAGTTACTTAAGCGATACTGATTTAAAACAAAACTTTCAAAATCAAGCTTCATCATATGTTACAAAAATTGACAAAAATAATTGGATGAGTGGGTCTATTAAAACTGGTTTCGTAAAGCACGCTGATAATAAAGAAACATATCTCGTAATTGTTTACACAAGGTCTTATAAAGAAAAAGACTTATATTTACAACTTGGTCTAAGCATAGATTTTTAAATGGTACCGCTGAACGGACTTGAACCGTTACTCCCTTGCGGGAATCGGATTTTGAATCCGACGTGTCTACCAATTCCACCACAGCGGCATTTTGGATTATTATACACTTAGAGTAAGTATAGTCTCTGTTTATTCTCATTTCACCATAACTAAATAAATTTTCTCAAAAAAACTTTTTTTAATTTTGTCATAAAATATTAATATGTTTGAGTTATTATCATATTATGAAATTTATAATATTAATAATTTGTATTCTGTTTTCTTTGGGTTTGTATGCAAATCCTACATATAAACACTCTCATCAATTATATAATTTTTATGTTGAAATACCTGCTGGTACAAAACAAAAATGGGAAATTAATAAAGATGGATATTTAGAATGGGAAGAAAAAAAAGGAAAAAAAAGAATCGTAAAATTTTTGTCTTATCCAGGGAATTATGGTTTTATTCCTCAAACTATTAGTGGTGATAATGATCCCATAGATGTCATCGACTTAGAGGAATCTGTTACTCGTGGTAAAACTTGTCAGTAGAAAAATAATTGGCGGAATGTATTTTGAAGATAAAAAAGATATAGATATAAAATTAATTGCTATAGATAAAAATGGTGTTTTTAAAAATTACGAAACTATTGATGAGTTAATGTTTGAGAAACCAGAAGTTTTAGAAATTCTTCGTTTATGGTTTTTATCCTATAAGAAACCAGGAAAAATGGTTTTTTTTCGATATATTGGCAAGAAAGAATCACTTAAAATAATTGAAGATGCTCATAAAAAATGGAAGCACTCAAAAAAAATAATTAAAGATTCTTAATTTGTGTAAAAACTCAGTCAATATTTACAGACCAAAATTAAAACCGATTGGTAAAGTCCTTGTCTGTATTTGGTCTGTATTATATTTTATAAAGAATGTTGTAACTAAAGGGTTATAGGGCAAAAGTAAAAGATTTTGAGTCCTTTTGAATCCGACGTGTCTACCAATTCCACCACAGCGGCATTTTGGATTATTATACACTTTGATAAAGTATAATCTTTACTTATTACACCGTTTTCAAGTAGAATACACATTCTTTAAAAATATGTAGAAAAAGTGATATTTTAATATGGTAAAAATAAGATTATCTAGAGGTGGTGCTAAGAAGAAGCCTTTCTATCATTTGGTTGCAACCGATTCTAGAAAAAGAAGAGGAAGCGGTTATATTGAGAGACTTGGATTCTTTAATCCTATGGCGTCTGGTCAAGAAATTAAACTTCGTTTAAATCAAGAAAGGATTGATTATTGGTTATCGGTTGGAGCAAAGACATCTGACAGAGTTGCTAAATTACTAAAGCAAGACTAGTATAAAATTGCTAGATTCTAAAAAAATTCTCATTGCAAAAATTCAAGCACATCAGGGATTAGAAGGTTGGCTTAAGGTTTATTCATATTCCGAAACTAAAGAAAAATTTTCAAATTATACTTCTTTTTTTATAAAAAAAGATGGTAATTATATTCATCTTCAAGTAGAAAAAGTGTTAGTTGAAAAATCGATAAAGATTAAATTTAAAGGCTTTGATAACAGAGAAGACACACAAGATTTTATTGGTAAAAACCTATTTATTGACAGCTCTCAACTAGAGCCTTTAAAAAATAATGAATTTTACTGGAAAGATTTAATTGGATTAAATGTGCACTTAGAGAATTCAAATAAAATTGGAATTGTTAGTGATATAATAGAAACTGGATCAAATGATGTTTTAGTAGTTAATGGTGAAAAAGAATTATTAATTCCTTATATATTAGGAGAATCTATAAAAGATATTAAACTAGAAGAAAAAATAATTGTAATTGATGAATTATATTATGAATAATGAAATTAGACATATATTTGTAATCTCAGTATTTCCTGACTTAATAAATAATTTTATTAACTATGGTGTTTTGAATAAAGGTTTAGAAAAATCGTTATTAAAAGTTGAAGCAATAAATTTACGAGATTTCTCAGATAAAAATGGTTATGTTGATGATAAGCCATATGGTGGCGGACCAGGAATGATTCTTCAAGCACAGCCTTTGATAGATGCTACTCGTTATGCTAAATCAAAATTAGAAAATTTTAAATGTATATATCTTTCACCAAAAGGAAAAAAGATAAATCAAAATTTAATAACAAGTGCAGCTGAAAACACAAATTTAATTATCATTGCTGGCAGGTATGAAGGGGTAGATCAAAGATTTATTGATTTAGAAGTTGATGAAGAATGGTCTATTGGAGACTATATTTTGAGTGGAGGTGAGGTCGCTGCATGCGTGGTAATTGATGCAATTGCAAGAATGATCCCTGGTGTATTAGGACATGAGGAATCAAATAAACTAGAATCTTTTTCAGATGGATATTTGGAACACCCGCATTACACACGACCGGAAGTTGTTGAAAATATGAAAGTACCAGAAGTTCTATTAAGTGGAAACCACGAAAATATTAAAAAATGGCGAGAAAAGGAGTCTATATCTCTTACAAGCAAGAAAAGAAAGGATTTAGTTAAAAAAAAGCTTTCATAAAACCCCAACAGAAGATATCATCTGTCTTCTAAATAGAAATTGACTATGAACATAATTGACGAAATAAATAAAGACCAACTTAAATCAATTCCAGAGTTTTCTCCTGGAGATGATATTGTTGTACAAGTAAGAGTTAAAGAAGGCGAAAGAGAAAGACTTCAGGCATTCGAAGGTGTTGTAATCGCTGTTAAAAATCGTGGTATCAACTCTTCATTTACCGTGAGAAAAGTATCATATGGTGAAGGCGTTGAAAGAGTTTTTCAAACTCATAGTCCACTCATAGCTGGTATAGAGCTCAAGAGAAGAGGAAAAGTTAGAAGATCTAAACTATACTATCTGCGCGAACTATCTGGTAAAGCAGCAAGAATCAAAGAAAAACTTGCACCAAGAAAATGATTTTCTATGTCAAAAAATTTTGAAATGATTTATATAAGTCCAATTGGACCTATAGGAGTCAATCTGGATGAAGATAAAATTTGCGAGTTAAAATTTATTAAGAAAGTTAAATCTAGAAAATCAAGTAAAAAAATCTGCAAAGATTTAAGTAAGCAGCTAGATCTTTATTTTAAAAAAAAATTAAATAAATTTAACCTACCCTATGTACTATATGGTAGCGAATATCAAAAACTTGTATTAAATCATGTTTTAAATATTTCATATGGAAATACTTTATGTTATTCGGATATAGCTAAAAAATTAAATTCTCATCCAAGACCAGTCGGAAATGCATGTCGAAATAATCCATTACAATTATTAATACCTTGTCATAGAGTTATAGGAAAAAATAATGTTGGAGGTTATTCTGGAGATGGGGTAAAAGGTAGGCGGAAATTTTATATATATAAAAAAAAATTTTATTAGATTTGGAGCATAACCTTTCTATAGCTTAATAACAGTATTAGGTAAAAAATCTATTATAGTTTTTGAAAGTTCAATTAATAAATTTTTTTTATAATAATTCTTTCTATATACTAATCTTATTTTTCTATATGCTTTTTTATGCTTAAGCTTTCTAACTTGTATGCCTTTATCTGTTGTCCAAGCAGATTGCAATGCAAGCGCAGGCACAAAAGTAAATCCTTCTCCTACAGATACTAGATTAATTAGTGTTTCAAGGCTTGATGCTTTTGTGTCGTATTCAGATAAGATATTATTATTTTTATCATATGCTTCCCATATTTCCATTATTTGATCTCTCAAACAATGTCCATCAGATAGTAAAAGTAAATGATTCAAATCTAAATCGCCTGTTTTTATTTCATCAAGCTCATCTAATTTTCTGTTTTTTGTATATGCAACCCAAAAAGGCTCATCAAATAATTTTATTTGTTCAAATTTTTCCTTGTCAATATCAGTTGCTAATAAAATTGCATCTAATTCTCTGCTTTCAAGTTTTGCGGTAATATTTTCTGTAATATCTTCATCAATAAAAATTTTTGAATTTCTATTGTTTTTTCTAAGATTCACTAAGAAATTTGGTATTAAATAGGGTCCTAATGAAGGTATAACTCCAATTTTTATTGGTTGGTGCCACGGATTTTTATAGTCTGAGGATAAATTTTTTATCTCATCTGTTTTGTCTATAATTGTCTTAGCTTTAGAGATAATTTCTTTGCCAAAATTTGTAATAGATACATTCTTTGTTGTCCTTTCAAATATTTGTGCCCCAAGAATATCCTCAAGTTTTTTAATTTGTCCACTTAGAGTGGGTTGTGACACATGACATTCTAATGCAGCCTTAACAAAGCTTTTATGTTTGGCAACTGCGACAAGATACTCTAAATCTCTTATATTCATATATATGTATATCTTTATATTAATAGATTGTTAATAGGTAATGTCTATATATAATATAGCTTTAAACATATTGAATCAATGTATTTTAGATGGATAATAACATTGAAATTTAAATTTTTTTAGGAGAGAAAATCATGGATTTAAAAGGTTCAAAAACAGAGAAGAACTTGCAGGATGCTTTTGCTGGTGAGTCACAAGCAAATAGAAGATATCTTTATTTTGCAGCTAAAGCTGATGTTGAAGGGTATAACGACGTTGCTGCAGTATTTAGATCAACTGCAGAAGGTGAGACAGGTCATGCGCATGGTCATCTAGAATATTTAGAAGCATGTGGAGATCCAGCTACAGGAAAACCATTTGGAGATACTATTGCTAATTTAGAGACTGCAATAGCAGGTGAGACTCATGAATATACAGATATGTATCCTGGAATGGCAAAATCAGCTAGAGACGAAGGTTTTGATGAAATTGCTGATTGGTTTGAAACTTTAGCTAAAGCTGAAAGATCTCATGCAAATAGATTTCAAAAAGCATTAGACGAAGTTGCTTAATATATTTTAGAGACATGGATGTCACTAGATAAGTTTTTAATTCGAGTGGAGTAATTTATGGCTGTTAATACTACAGAGGGTGGTTTGTCTGCGCCCACTAGGCATAATATTGATTGGAAAGAAAATAAATTTTACGACAAAAATTCAATAAATGATGAGCTCACTAGAGTTTTTGAAGCCTGTCACGGATGTCGAAGATGTGTAAGTTTATGTCAAGCATTTCCAACTCTCTTTGACCTGATAGATGAATCAGAGAATTTTGATTTGGAGTCAGTTGATAAAAAAGATTACGTGAAAGTTGTAGATGAGTGTTATATGTGTGATTTATGTTATCAAACTAAATGCCCATATGTTCCTCCACATGAATGGGCAATAGATTTTCCTCACTTAATGTTAAGAGCAAAAGCAGAGAAATTTAAGAATAACGAAAAAAAGGAAAATAAAATTATAAAGTTGAGAAATTACTTATTGAGTTCAACTGACATATTATTTAGTAGTCTTTCGAAACCAGTTATCGCAAATATAGTTAATTTTATATTTTCTAAAAAAATAATAAGGATTTTTCTTGAAAATGTTTTAAAGATCCATAGAGATGCTGACTTACCAAGAATGAGTCCTGTAAATTTAAAAACAAGATTGAAAAAGTTAAATTTAAAAATTATAGGGCAAGAAGATATTGTTAAAACAGATAAAACTAAAGGGAAAGTTAAATTATTTTCCACTTGTTACTGCTCAAATAGTACACCAGAAATAGCCGAGGATTTAATAAAAGTATTTATTCATAACAATATTCAGACAGAAATATTTGATCAAGAAAATTGTTGTGGAATGCCTAAACTTGAATTAGGAGATCTTAAATCTGTAGAATATTTAAAAAATAAAAATATTCCTAACTTAGCAAAAGCTGTAAAAGATGGATACGATATTGTTTCTCCAGTTCCTTCATGCGTATTAATGTTTAAACAAGAATTGCCGTTATTATTTCCAAATGATAAAGATGTAAAATTAGTTCAAAAGAATATTTTTGATCCCTTTGAGTATTTGAATTTAAGAGATGAGGAAGGATTATTTAATGAGAATTTCAAGGAGTCTAAAGGTAAAATCGCGTATCAAACTGCATGTCATCAAAGGGTTCAAAATTTTGGACCTAAAACTAAATCAATATTATCTAAAATACCTGAATCAGAGATTACAATGATTGAAAGATGCTCAGGCCATGACGGAACATATGCAATTAAATTGGAATCGTTTGAAAATTCCATAAAAATCAGAAGACCAGTTGTTTCTAGAATCAAAAAAGATAGTTATAAAATTTTTACAAGTGACTGCCCAATGGCGGCAAAACACATTAGTAATGATTTAGATAATAATGAGATAGAAGTTAAGCTACATCCTATTTCTATTTTAAAATCAGCTTATGGAATTTAAATGACAGGGAGAATATTATGTTAAAAAAAGAGGATTTATATAAACTTGAGGAATACTCAATAGAGAGAAAAAATTTCAAGCAAAAGGTTTTAGATATTAAAAAAAATAGATCAGTCTTAATAGGTGAAAATATAAATTTATTATTTGAAAATTCATTAACAATAAAATATCAAATTCAAGAAATGTTGAGAATTGAAAAAATTTTTGAATCTGAACTAATTCAGGAAGAATTAGATACTTATAATCCGCTTATACCAGATGGAAATAATTTAAAAGCTACTATGTTAATAGAATATGCAGATGTAGATCTAAGGAAAAAAAAGTTAAAATTATTAAAGGGTATTGAGAAAAAAAAATCTGGATAAAAATAGGAAATAATGATCCTATTTATCCTATTGCTGACGAAGATCTAGAAAGAGAAGATGAAACAAAAACTTCAGCTGTACATTTTTTAAGATGGGAATTTAATGATAATCAAATAAAAGATTTTAAGAATAATATGGCTGTTTCAATGGGCGTTAATCATGTGGAGTATGATGCGTCACATATAATTCATGAGTCTATTAGAAATGAGCTAGCTAAAGACTTCTTGTAAAAAAGAAAATCATAAAGTGATAAGTCATGATAATTAATATATTATGACTCATCACTATTGCAAGAAGTATATGAAGACTAAATTAGAACAATATTCTAAAGAAGACCATGGAATTTTTCAAAAAGACATAGACTCTGATGTATTTTTGATATCTGACACTTTAATAGGTAATGGATATCAAGCTTTTGTTGTAGGGGGGTGCATTAGGGACATTTTATTAGGTAAAGAACCAAAAGATTTTGATATTGCCACAGACGCAAGCCCATCAGAAATATGCAAACTTTTTTCACATGCAAAAATTATTGGAAGGAGATTTAAGATCGTTCATGTTTATGTGAATGAAAAAAAATATTTTGAGGTTTCAACTTTTAGGTCAGATATAAAAAATAAGACCAGTCAAAAAAAATTTAAAAAAACTCAGGGCATGATAAAAAGAGATAACGTCTTTGGCACCATCAGCCAGGATGCTTTTAGAAGAGATTTTACTATAAATTCTTTATACTTAGATCTAGACAGCGGCATACTTCATGATTATGTAAACGGAGTAAATGATATAAAAGAAAAAAAACTTAGATCTATTAAAAAACCATCAGTTAGTTATCAAGAGGATCCTGTAAGAATGCTAAGAGCATTAAGATTTGAATCTAAATTAGATTTAAAATTAACCAGCGATTGTAAAGAATCAATTATAAAGATGTCTCATTTAATAAATAATGTGTCACCTTATAGATTGTTTGATGAAATACTAAAAATAATGCATTCAGGAAATGGTGAAGTAGGTTATAAAGAGCTTAAGAAAACAAACTTATTTCAAGTATTTATTTCCTTATACATATAAAATTCTTAAAAATAATAAAATATATGATGAATTTTTTTTTAGCTTTAAGAAATACAGACTTGAGAGTTAATAAAGGTATGCATGTCAATCCATCTTTTATATATGCTGTTTTTTTATGGCCGTATTTTTTACAATTAGATGAAATAGAATCGCAAGGTATTGATGAGGCATTCAAGAAAACAATTGAAAGTCAGAATAAATATATTGCGATACCAGATTTTTTCAATCAACAATTTTTACAATATGGTCATTACAAAGTAGTTTTTTAAATTTAAGTAAGAGGAATATTCAATATTTAACAAGTTTTAGTAAATTTAGAGCAGCATATGATTTTTTCCATATTAGATCTTTGATAGACAAAGACCTAAGAAAATTTTCTGATGAATGGCATGAAATACAAAAAGATGTAAAAAGTAAAAAAACTATTAGAGGTAAAAATCGTTATGGCAGTAGACGAAATAAATAATTCAAAAGAGATTAGAGAATTATATATCGGCTTAGGTAGTAACTTGGATAATCCTATTTCTCAGATTGAAAAAGCTATAGACTCTATTTCATTTCTTGATATCTATAATGATATGAAAATATCTGGTTTTTATGAAAGCGCACCTATGGGACCAAGTGACCAAGATAATTATATAAATGCGGCAGTTATGTTTAAAAGTGGTGAATCACCAGAAGATATATTATTATCATTGAAAGATATAGAGATTTCTATGGGGAGAAAAAAAGTTCGGTAAGATGGTCAGAAAGGATCATTGATTTAGATATTATTGTTTACGGAAATTTGATTTATAAGTCAGATATTTTGACAATACCGCACATAAATGCTTTTGACAGGGCTTTTGTTTTATTGCCTTTAATAGATATAAATCCAGATATATATATTCCAACTCAAGGTTTTGCTAAAGATTTATTAAAGGACAGTTTGTATAATGAAATTAATAAAATAAATAAATAATGAAAGATCTAGCTTCAAAATATATTGTAATAGAAGGTCCAATTGGCGTTGGAAAGACAAGTCTTGCTAATAAATTATCATTGGAATGGGATGCTGAATTAATTTTAGAAAACGTTGATGATAATCCATTTTTATCAAAGTTTTATAAAAATCAAAGAGAAGTTTCATTGCAGACTCAATTATATTTTTTGTTAACAAGAACAAGACAGGTTCAATCTTTTAAGCAACAAGATATTTTTGCAAAGACAAGAGTCTCAGACTTTATGTTGCAAAAAGATAGGCTATTTGCACAAGTTACATTAAGTAATGAAGAATATGATCTATATGATCAATTGTATTCATATATGACGGTAGACATACCAAAGCCAGACCTATTAATTTATCTTCAAGCACCAATTGAAGTTTTAATTAAAAGAATAAAAAAAAGAGGAAGAAATTTTGAAAAATATATTACAAGCAGCTATCTAGAGAAATTAAATTCAATGTATTTAAAATTTTTTAACACGTATGAATCGTCTCCTTTATTGATTG
Source organism: Thiothrix sp. (assembly GCA_038141665.1). Lineage (GTDB taxonomy): Bacteria > Pseudomonadota > Gammaproteobacteria > Poriferisulfidales. Next base: position 461,446 of record JAYQIN010000002.1, on the reverse strand, counting down.
TCAATGCCGAAGATATTGATTTTGTAAATAATGAAATAGATTATAAAAATTTATTAGATAAAATTTACTCGATAGAAAAAGGAAAACACTATTTTAATCCCTTAGCAAGCATAATAAATGAATAATATCCGAGAAAAACTTATTAAGTTTAAAACAGATTCTAACCAAATAGTTTGCATTACATGCTATGACGCATCATTTAGTAAAATTTTAGATGATTTAAAAATTGATATTGTATTAGTTGGCGATTCATTAGGTATGGTAATACAGGGTGAAAATAATACACATGACGTAAAGATAGAAGAAGTTTCTTATCATACAGAATGTGTTGCAAAAAATAAAAATAATTTTATTTTAATGTCTGATATGCCAAAAAATTCTTACCAAACTCCTGAAGATGCACTTTTAAATGCAAAAAAATTAATTAAATCTAAGGCAGACATTGTGAAGGTAGAATATAAAGATGAATATAAAAATATTATAAAAAAATTAATATCCAAAAATATATCAGTTTGTGGACATCTTGGCTTACTTCCACAGTATGTTTCACAAAAAGAGGATATAAGAGTTTATGGAAAGAATGAAACCGAGAGTAATATTATTCTAGAAAAAGCAAAAACTCTAGAAAAACTTGGTGTTGATATAGTCTTATTAGAGTGTGTTGATAAAAAATTATCAGAGAAAATAACCAAAGCATTAAGTATTCCTGTAATTGGAATTGGTTCTGGGGAGTTGTGTGATGGGCAGGTGCAAGTTTTATATGATATTATCGGTATTTCAAGTAATCCTCCAAAGTTTTCTAAAAATTATTTATTAAATACTAAAAGCATACCCGCAGCTATAGAAAAATTTTACAAATACGTTAAAAATATTAGTATTATATAATTAATGAAAATTTTTAGTTCTCTTGACGAATTTATTGATTCAAAACTACATATAGACGCTTTTGTGCCAACAATGGGTAACCTTCATAATGGTCACCTTCAATTAGTTGAAGTTGCAAAAAAAAATGCTAAAAACACATGCGTCAGTATTTATATAAATGAGAGTCAATTTACAGATAAAAAAGATTTTGATTCGTATCCTAAAACATTAGATGCAGACATAAAAAGGCTTAAAGATACTGGTGTTGATTACATACTAATTCCAGAAAAGAGAGATATAGAAAATAATTCTGAAGGTTTTGATCCAGTTTTAGAGCCAAAAATTTTAACAAATGATTTGTGTGGTAAATATAGAAAAGGACATTTTTTGGCTGTCATGGATATTGTGCATAGATTTTTTCAAATTATCAAACCCAATATAGTTGTTCTTGGTGAGAAGGATTATCAGCAAATAGTTGTAATAAAAGAGCTAATAAAAATATGAAATATGATATTAGAATTTTTCATCACCAACAATTAGAAACATTGATGGCCTTAGCATTAAGTTCAAGAAATAATCATTTTATCAAAAAACAGAAAGAATTAGCATCTGATATTTACAAAAGTTTACTTTTATCAAAAGAGCTATTAAAAGAAAATTTTCCTATTGAGAAAATTTACCAAGAAATAAATATTTTTTTTTCCAAAAGCCTTATTGAACTTGAATATTTTACAATTAGAGATTTAAAAACATTGCAGCAACCAAACGATAATGATTTAATAGCGCTAATAGCGGGTTATTTAGGGACCGTTAGACTTATAGATAATATAATTATAAAATCACACCTTAAATAAAATTATTAAAGTTATACGAAAAGGCAAATAGATGATACTAAGTTTTTTAAAATCAAAATTACATGGAGCACATGTAACACATTCAGAGCTTGATTATGATGGTTCTTGTGCTATTGATTCAGATATACTTGCACAAGCTTCAATCAATGAATATGAAAAGATTGATATTTATAATATTACAAATGGTGAAAGATTTACAACCTATACAATTTTAGCTCAACCAGGCAGCGGAATAATCTCAGTTAATGGAGCAGCTGCTCATAAAGCAAATCCCGGGGATAAGCTTGTAATATGTACTTATATTGATGTCCCACAAGAACAAATAAATAAACATAAGCCAATATTAGTATATTTAGATAATAATAATAAAATTATTAAAAAAACTGCCAGTATAGCAATGCAGCTTGTATAAAAATTGTTGCAAATTAATAAATGAATAATCTTTTTTCAGAACAAATAAAAAAAATAAAAAAAGACTCTGTAAGATTGAAAAAATCCTCAAAAAAAATAGAAGAAAATAAAAACTTTTACATCGAAACAAACAATATTTATTTTGATTACTCAAAAAATATAATCGATAAAAAATCGATAAAAAATCTTTTAGATCTTGCAAATATAGCTGATATAAGAGGTAATTATAAGAAATTAATAAGAGGGGAAATAGTAAATAAGTCAGAAAACAGGATGGCTATTCATTCTGCGTTAAGAAATGAAAAACATTTACTTGATAAAAATATAGTTAAAGATATTAATGATCATAAAAGATTAATAAAAAAATTATCTGATGATATTTATAAAGGAAAAAGAAAATCTTGCTGCAATAAGAAATATACTAATATAGTTTCAGTGGGAACAGGAGGTTCATTTTTTGGAATAAAAGCGATTTATGAAAGTTTAAAAAATTACAGTTCCAATAATATTCAGCTTCATTTTATTTCAAATTTAGATTTTACTGAAAACAAGGACTTACTTTCTAAATTAGATCCAAAAAAAACATTGTTTATTATAGTCTCTAAAAGCTTTAAAACTATAGAGACATTAGAAAATATTAAGAAAATTAAAAAATGGGGGTATAAAGATTTAAATGGAAAAAATATTTTAAATAACTTTCTAGCTGTCACAGAAAATGAGTCTGAAGCAATAAAATTAGGAATTAAAAAAGACAACATAATAAAAATTTGGCAATGGTTAGGAGGAAGATACTCCATTTGGTCTGGTGTCAGTATTGGATTAGCTATTGTTATTGGATTTAGCAATTTTAGTAAATTTTTAAGTGGAGCAAAGTCTGCTGATGAGCATTTTTATACTGAAAAATACGAAAAAAATATACCAGTGATTATGGCTTTATTGTCATTTTACTACACAAGTTATTTTGAGGCGCAGAGCCATTTGATTCTTCCTTATAATTATAGATTAAGGTATTTGCACGATCACATACAGCAACTTGAAATGGAAAGTAACGGAAAATCAATAGATAATGATGGTAAGAAAATGTATGGTAAGAGTGGAAATATTATTTGGGGAGGATCGGGTAGTTGTGCGCAACACTCTTTTTATCAATTATTACATCAAGGTAATTTTCTTATTCCAGCTGATTTTATAATTTCTGCAAAAACTGATTCAGGAAGCCAAGACAATCATGATTTACTATTTTCAAATTTTTTAAGTCATATAGAAACTTTAAAGAATGGCTTTTCAGAATCTGAAGCTCAAAAATTATATGAAGATAAATTCTCTAATCAAGGATTATCAAAAGAATTAGTCATTAAAAATTTAATGTTATCGGGGAATAGACCCACCAATACGATTTTATTAAACAAATTATCGCCCGAGTCCTTAGGCGAATTAATAGCATTTTATGAGCATAAGACCTACATTTTAGGATTGTTACATGGAATAAATTCATTTGACCAGTGGGCAGTAGAAATTGGTAAAATCAAAGCAAAAGAAATATATTCAAATTTAAAATTAATAAAAAATAAAAAAGTCAAAACAAGTAGCAGAATTATTAAAAAATATCTTAGTTAATTTGAGCATTCTAGTTTTTTTATAGCCCAATCAATATGTTCGTTTAATATTGGGTCATTTTGTTTATTTTTTTTATCTTTAAGAATTTTAATTGTTTTAGAACTTTTTTCAGAATTTCCTAGGCCAATTACTATGTTTCTCAACCATTGAAAATAGGAAATCCTATTAATAGGAGTATCTTTTGTATTGATTTTAAATTCTTTTTCTGACCAATTAAATAAATTAATTAAAGTTGGTGAGTCTAGTTTATTTTTATGGGTAAACTCCTCAATCCTTGTCTCTTCACTAAATCTATTCCATGGACAAACTAATTGGCAATCATCGCATCCAAAAATCCTGTTTCCAATATTATCTCTATACTCAATTGGTATTGAGCCCTTTAACTCGATTGTTAAATAGGCAATACATTTATTTGCATCTAAAACATGTGGGGCAACTATAGCTTTTGTTGGGCATTTGTCGATACAATTACTACATTCACCACAATAGTTTTTAGATTGAGCGCTTACTTCAAAATCTATGTTCGTATATATTTCTCCTAAGAAAAAATAAGAACCGTTGTTTTTATTTATAAGTAAAGTATTTTTACCGATCCATCCTAAGCCAGACTTCTGTCCAATTGCTTTCTCTAAAACTGGCGCAGAATCAACGAACGCTCTATATTTAAAATTATCAACTTCTTTATTTATTTTTCTTGCAATTTCGTGCAGCCTATTTCTCATTTCTAAATGATAGTCTTTTCCTAAGGCATACCTTGATATATAAGCAAGATTTTTATTTTTTAATACTCTTGAGGAATCGAAAGTATCATTTTGTAAGTAGTTCATTCGAAATGAAATAACCTTTACGGTTCCAGGCATCAATTTTTCAGGCTGAGATCTTTTAAGGCCATGTTTTTCCATATAATGCATTTCTCCATGAAATTTATTTTCTAGCCAGTTCAATAAATGAATTTCATCTTCTCTAAGATCAATATCAGAAAATCCCACACCATCAAAACCTAATTCATCGGCCCATTTTATGATCTTATTTTTTAATAATTGAGATTTCATTTAAGTCTTTCTATTTATTATTGTTATAATTATACAATGTGCGGAATTGTAGGCGAATATTATTTTAAGAATAAATGTAACGATTATGACCATAATATCGAGTTATTACTTGAAAAAATTAAATCCAGAGGACCGAATTATTCTGGATTCTCCGTTTTAGAAAATATATGTCTTGGACATTCTAGACTATCTATAATTGATCTTTCTGAGTTATCAAACCAGCCTTTTGAAGATTTAGATGCAAATGTCAGCATGGTTTATAACGGATGTATTTATAATTATATTGAACTGAGAAATAAGTTAATTAAAAAAGGTCATTTTTTTAAGACCTCTGGGGATACGGAAGTTGTTTTAAAATCTTATTTAGAGTGGGGAGAAAATTGTGTAAAATTTTTTGAAGGTGATTTCGCAATAGCAATTTGGGATAGAAACAAAAAAAGACTATTTCTTGCAAGAGATAGATTTGGCGTAAAACCTTTATATTTTACAAATTCAAAAAATTTTTTTAGATTCGGTTCTTCTTTACAATCAATAATTGCAAAAAAAGATATTGGCTTAGACTTAGACGAAAAATCTTTACATATGCACTTCTCTTTTCATGCGGTAGTGCCAGCACCTAACACTATCTTTAAACATATAAAAAAAGTTCCTCCTGGTCATTATATGGTGATCGATCAGGAAAGAAAAATATCTACAGTAAAATATTGGAATTTAGAGAGCCCTAAGCGAAACGATATTATTACAAATGAAAATGAAGCAAAAGAATTAATTGAATCAGCTTTTATAGATTCAATAGATAAAAGACTAGAAGCCTCAGATATTGATGAAGTTGTTTTGCTTTCAGGAGGCTTGGACTCAAGTCTTATAGTTGCATTAGCAAAAAAGAAATTTCCAAATCTCAAAACATATAGCATTGGATTTGAAGATGATAAGGAAGAAAAAGGCAGTGAATTTTATTATTCTGATCAAGTTGCAAATAAGTATCAAACAGATCATAAAAAATTTATTATTGATAATAATTTGGTTTTAAAAAAATTACCTAACGCTTTTGCCTCTATGTCTGAACCTATGTTAGCCCAGGACGCTGTAGCATTTTATATGCTATCGGAAATTGTTAGTAAAGAAGTTAAAGTAGTATTATCTGGACAAGGAGCTGATGAAGGATTTGCGGGATACTTTTGGTACTCGAAAATAAATTCAGAAAAAAATACTTATTTAAATTTTTTAAAACATTATGCGGATAGAAGTAATGAAGAATTAAGTGAATTCTTAAATATTAATTTTAAAAGTAATCATTCTGCTTTAATGGTTAAAGATAAATTTAGTGCAATCAATTCTGAAACATTAATAGGTAATGTTTTAAATTTTGATATAACAACACTAGTTGTAGACGACCCAGTAAAAAGAGTTGATAATATGACTATGGCTTGGGGCTTGGAAGCAAGAGTACCTTTTTTAGATCATAAATTAATTGAGAAATCTATTAAAATAGATCCAAAAATTCATTTAAAGCGCAATGGAAAAAATATATTAAAATCCATTTCAGAATCGTTGCTACCAGAAGAAGTTATTACCAGAAAAAAAGGCTATTTTCCAATGCCAGCATTAAAGTATATTAGAGGAGAATATTATGATTTTGTTTATGATATTCTTAATTCAGGTAAATGTTATAATAGAAAGTTGTATAATAAAGCTTATATCAATAAACTTTTAAGGCAACCTAATGACCATACAACTGCTATAGAAGGAAACAAATTGTGGCATGCCGCAGCTACTGAATTATGGTTTCAGGTAAATATAGATTAAGATATTAAAATTAGGAGAAATTATGGACGTTTTAGAAAGGATAAAAGAACAAGTTGAAAATAATAAGGTGATAATTTATATGAAGGGAACACCTCAAATGCCGCAATGCGGTTTTTCAAGTAGAACAGCTGAAGCTCTTAAGCAATGTGGTGTAGAGTTTGCTTATGTAAATATTTTGATGGATCCAGAAATATTTCAAAACCTACCAAAATTCGCGGATTGGCCAACCTTTCCTCAAGTGTATATAAACGGCGAATTTATTGGTGGCTGTGATATTACTCTTGAGCTTCATGAGAAAGGTGAGTTAAAGAAAATGATAGATGAAGCAAACGCATAAAAAATATGAGAGAGAAAAATATAAAAAAAGTTGTTTTGGCATACTCTGGAGGTTTGGATACTTCAATAATTGTTAAATGGCTTCAAGATAATTATAAATGTGAAGTAATAACTTACACTGCAGATCTTGGTCAAAAAGGAGAAATCGAATCTGCAAAAAAGAGAGCAAAAGATCTTGGAGTTACTAAAATTTATCTTGATGACCTAAAAGAGGAGTTTACAAAAGATTATATTTTTCCAATGTTTAGAGCAAATGCGCTTTATGAGGAGCAGTATCTTTTAGGGACAGCAATTGCACGCCCATTAATTTCAAAGAAATTAATTGAAGTTGCTGATCAGTGTAAAGCAGATGCAATTTCTCATGGTGCTACTGGAAAAGGTAATGATCAAGTACGTTTTGAATTGTCTGCGTACTCGTTAAATCCAGATATCAAGATTATTGCTCCTTGGAGAGAATGGGACCTAAATTCAAGAGATAAGCTTTTATCTTATGCTGCTTCAAATAATATAAAAGTAGATATGGATAAAAAAAATGCACCTCCTTTTTCAATGGATGCAAATCTACTTCATATATCTTATGAGGGAAAAATTTTAGAAGATCCATGGTCTTCGCCTCCAGCAGATATGTGGAGATGGACGTCTGCGCCTGAAGATGCACCTAATGAGGCAGAAGAACTAATAATAGAATTTTTTGAAGGAGATCCTGTTAGTTTAAATGGTAAAAAAATGAGTCCTGCAGTTATTTTAGAATCTTTAAATAATATTGGGGCAAAACATGGTATTGGAAGATTAGATATTATTGAAAATAGATATGTTGGCATGAAATCAAGAGGGTGCTACGAGACACCTGGCGGCACAATAATTTTACATGCAAGAAGAGCAATAGAATCAGTCACTCTAGATAGAGAAGTGGCTCATTTAAAAACAGAAATTATGCCTAAGTACGCAAAAATGATATATAACGGTTTTTGGTGGAGTCCTGAAAGAGAAAGTTTGCAAAAATTAATTGATTCTACTCAAAAAACAGTATGCGGATTTGTAAAGATTAAGCTTTACAAAGGAAATATTATTATTGAAGGAAGAAAATCTGAAGATTTTAGCTTATATAAGGAAAATCTTGCAACTTTTGAGGACGATAAAGGGTCTTATGATCATAAGGATGCTGAGGGTTTCATAGCTTTAAATGCTTTAAGATTGAAAAATAAGAGCAAAAACTAACACTGTACTTATAGCAATATCCAGCATATTATATACAAATAAAATAAGAATTATATTGCTGCATAAGCAAGAAAGAGGAGAAAAAATGGGAAATTTGAGAATACTTTTATTGGGTATAATTTCACTGTTAATGAGTGGATGTGCTACATACTCTGCTAATTCTATAGCAGATGCTAATGACCCATGGCAGTCAGTTAACAGACCTGTTTTTGCTGTCAATGATGCTTTTGATCAAGCTTTATTCAAACCATTGGCTGAAGTATATAACTCAGTAACACCTAAACCAGTTCAAACTGGGGTAACTAATTTCTTTTCTAATTTGAATGAAATAGATAATGCAATAAATAATTTATTTCAAGGTAAACCTGAACAATTTGCGACATCAGTTGGAAGACTAGCTATAAATTCAACTATTGGATTAGCTGGAATAATTGATGTTGCGTCTCATATGGGTCTAACACACTCACCTGAAGACCTAGGACAAACTCTTGGTGTGCTTGGAGCAGGATCCGGGCCTTACATTGTATTACCTTTTCTTGGGTCTAATAGTGTTAGAGACATCCCTGGCACAATTTTATCTATGTATCTAAATCCATTAGCTTGGCTTGATGATGTGTCTTTTAGAAACATTATGGTTGGGGTGAATGCAGTAGACTCAAGAGCTAATTTACTAGCGAAAGAAGATATTGCAAGTGAAATCTCAAATGATAAGTATACACTTTATAAAGATGCATATTTAGAAGAAAGAAGTTTTGAAATATCTGATGGGAACTTAGATGATTCAGACTTAACATCTGACATAGCTGACTAATACTATTTTATTTTTTTGTATTAAAACCAATATATATTCCATTAAGCACAATAAAAATAATTGGTAATATTATTCCCAAAATATAAAATTTAAATTCAACCCATGATTCTTCTGAGTAGAAGTTCGCAACATAAAGATTTAAAAACCCACATAATATAAAGAAAATTACCCAAGAATTTGAAAGTATTGACCATTTTTTACTATCAAGATCTATTTGATCTTGCAGTAATTTTTTAATTATGTTTTCTTTTGAGAAAAGATTATTAATAACAAAAAATAGAGCAAAACCCCAATATACAATTGAAGGTTTAATTTTTATAAACATTGGATTCTTAAAATATAAAGTACTTAATCCTGCTATTAAGATTATAAATAAGGTTATGTAATGTATTTTCTTTGTTTTGTTAATGAGTAGCAAAAATATGAACTGAATAGAATAAGTAATCATTAGAATTAGCGTAGCAAAGTATATCCCGCTAGATTTTTTTGAATTTAATTCAATTCCAAAAAAGCTGTTGACATCATTTATATACTGTATAGGGATATCAGTATAAAAAATATATGATATAAAAAAGAAAAATACTGGTATAAAATCAAGAAATGCTTTCAAAATAACCCTCAAAAAAAAATAGAAATATGTTAAGTGTATGCCTATAAAGTGATACAATATTTAAAGAATAATAACATAATATGAGTTAATGGATATAAAACCTGATACACATAAAGAAACAGAAGATGTTAACGTTCCGCTAGCTTATGTTAAAGGGCAACCTTACCTAACCATACCAAAAGATTTATATCTGCCACCAGATGCTTTGGAAGTAGTTCTTGAGTCTTTTGAGGGACCTTTAGACTTATTATTATATTTAATTAAGAGTCAAAACTTTGATATTCTTGAGTTACCTGTCGCAAAAATAACTGATCAATATATCCAATATATTGATTTAATGCAGGAGCTAAAATTAGAACTAGCTGCCGAATATATGCTTATGGCAGCAACTTTGGCAGAAATTAAGTCAAGATTATTGCTCCCTACAATTGATGATGGTGAGATAGAAGAAGAAGACCCAAGAGCGGAATTAATAAGAAGATTACAAGAGTACGAAAGGTATAAAAAAGATAGCCTTAAATTAGATGCGCTACCAAGAATTGATAGAGATTTTTACTTATCAAACAAAATACCATATACAGTTATAAAAAAAGATGAAGTATATCAAAATGTAGACATTGAAAAACTTGTGGTTGTATTTCATCAACTAATGCAGCAAACAAAATTTTTATCTCCGCATGATGTTAAAAAAGAATTTTTATCTGTAAGAGAGAAAATGACATCAATTATGAATTTATTAAAAGAAGATAAATATTTAGATTTTAAAGAAATTCTTAATTTAAAAGAGGGTAAATCTGGCTTAATAGTATCTTTTCTAGCTATATTAGAATTAGTTAAGCTTATGTTAATTGATTGTGTTCAAGCAAATTATGATTCATCAATATTTATTAAATTAAAATAAAAATTTGAGCAGCTATATGTTAGAAAAAAATAAAATTAAGAAAATTATTGAGTCGTTAATATTTTCTTCTCCGTCTCCAATAAAGTCAAAAGATATAAAAAATTATTTTTCCGATGAAGACATTTCTTTAAAACTTATAGAACAGATAATTTCTGAACTTCAAAATCAATATTCTCAATCAGGTGTAAATTTAATAAAAGTTTCTTCTGGATATAGATTTCAGGTATCTGAAGATTGTAATGAATGGGTGACAAATTTTTATCCAGAGAAGCCGCAAAAATATTCAAGAGCTTTAATGGAAACTTTAGCCTTAATAGTTTATAAGCAGCCGATTACTAGAACAGAAATTGAGGCAGTGAGAGGAGTCAGTGTAAGTAGTAATATTATTAAAACTCTTCTTGAGAGAGAATGGATAAAAATATTAGGATACAAGGAGGTTCCGGGAAAACCGGCTATATTTGGAACTACAAAAGAATTTTTAGATTCACATAATTTAGTTTCTTTGAATCAGTTGCCCAAGCTAGATGATATTATCGAATTATCTGATCAGGAAAAAATTCAACTAGGTTTAGTAGATCCTACTCAAAATGAAGAAAATAATTCAAATGCCGAAAGCCATGATCAGGAAGAATTTAAAAATGAAAATATCCACTAAAAACGTAAAGTTTTGTTAGTTTTTCGAATTTTATAGCCCATTTTGGGTATTTTTGTCTTGAGTATTTTGGAATATTAGAATATATTGTCGTACCATCAAGATTAATAATTATTAAAAAACAAATGGTAACAACATGAAAATTTCAATTCCAAAAGAAAATAGAGAGGGCGAAACAAGAGTTGCTGCTTCACCTGAGGTAGTAAGAAAATTTGTTTCTATGGGTTTTGATGTCACTATTGAAAGTGGAGCAGGATTAAACTCTGGATTCACTGATGAAATATTTAAAGATGCTGGAGCAGAAATTGCTGCTGATACAAAATCAACATTAGAAAATGCAGATTTGATTTTCAAAATACAGCGTTTAATGACTTCTAAAGATTCAATTAATGAAATTTCAATGTGTAAAAAAGACGCAATGATTTTGTCTCATATGTCTGCTTTGAGCACAAAAAAAGACTCAGAGGAATACGCAAAAGCATCATTAACAACTTTTGCTATGGATTTAATGCCTAGAATAAGTCGAGCTCAATCAATGGATGTTTTATCATCTCAATCAAATTTATCTGGGTACCAAGCTGTAATAAAAGGCGCAGATAATTTTAATAGCGCTTTTCCAATGATGATGACTGCAGCTGGTACAGTTGCCCCAGCAAAAGTTTTTGTTATGGGTGTTGGAGTTGCTGGTTTGCAAGCAATTGCAACTGCTAAAAGAATGGGAGCAATAGTTACTGCATACGACGTTAGGGCTGCGACAAAAGAACAAGTTGAAAGTTTAGGTGGGAAATTTCTTATTGTTGATGAGGAAGCAATGAAAGAAGCTGAAACTTCAGGCGGTTACGCAAAAGAAATGACTGAAGAATATAAGAAAAAAGAACAAGAGGTCATCAAGAAACACATTAGTGATCAAGATATTGTTATAACTACCGCTCTTATACCTGGAAGACCTGCGCCAAAATTAGTTACTGCAGAAATGGTTAAATCAATGAGAACAGGTACTGTAATTGTCGATTTGGCTGCAGAAATGGGGGGTAATTGTGAATTAACAAAAAGGAATGAAGTTTTCGATGCAGACGGAGTTAAGATAGTTGGTTTTGATAATCTACCAGGAGAGCTTCCTAAAGACGCTAGTACTTTGTTCGCAAAAAATTTGCTGAATTTTCTTTCTCCACACATAAATACTGAAACAAAAAAATTAGAGTTAGATTGGGAGGATGAGACAGTCAAAAATACTTTGGTAACAAAAGATGGCAATATTATAAGTGAAATTGTAAAAGGAGTTTCATAATGGATTTTTTAAGTTTATTTTCAATTTTTGTATTATCAGTTTTTGTAGGCTTTTATGTTGTTTGGGGCGTGACACCAGCACTTCATTCCCCTCTATTAGCCGTAACAAATGCAATATCATCAGTAATAATTGTTGGTGGTCTTATAGCAGCAGTTGCTAGCAAAGGTATTATAGACTTATCTAGCACAATGGGTTTAATCGCAGTTCTTTTAGCTTCCGTAAACATATTTGGTGGTTTTATGGTTGCTCAAAGAATGTTAGCAATGTTTAAAAAGAAAAAATAAATAGGTAAATATATAATGAATACAACAATAATTGGTTTTGCATATCTTCTTTCCGGGGTACTTTTTATTCTTGCTTTAAAAGGATTATCATCGCCTGTATCAGCACGAAAAGGAAACACATATGGTATGTTAGGAATGGCAATCGCTGTAGCGACTACGCTTTATGGAGCAGGTTCAGGCTTAGAATTATCAAGTTACACAAATATTATTATTGCAGTTGCTATAGGCGGTATTTTTGGATCTATTCTTGCTAGAAAAATTAGCATGACTGCATTACCTCAGCTTGTAGCTGCTTTTCATAGTTTAGTTGGTCTTGCAGCTGTTTTTGTAGCTATCGGAGCATATAAAAATCCGGCAGCTTTTTTTGATGGCGGGCTAATATCAACAGGAAGCATGATAGAAATGAGTTTGGGCTTAGCTATTGGTGCTATAACATTCTCTGGCTCAGTAATTGCTTTTGCAAAACTTCAGGGTTTAGTAAGTGGAAATCCATTGGTTTTTAAAGGCCAGCATCTAATTAATCTTATTATATTTTTAACTATATTAGCTTTAATATATATGACTGCTATAGCTCCAATGGATGCAGTAACAGAACAATATTTTTGGGCAATAGTAGGTTTATCATTTTTTATTGGGTTTTTAGTAGTATTGCCAATCGGTGGAGCCGACATGCCAGTTGTTGTTTCAATGCTTAACTCTTACTCAGGCTGGGCAGCTTGCGGTATTGGTTTTACATTACAAAATACTGCTTTAATAATTACAGGTGCTTTAGTAGGGTCCTCAGGAGCAATTCTAAGTTATATTATGTGTAAAGGAATGAATCGATCAATCGTTAGTGTTCTTCTTGGGGGATTTGGTGGAGACGCTGATGCAGAAGCAATGGCTGCATCTCAACCAAAAGGTAATGTAAAACAAGGAAGTGCAGATGATGCATCCTTTATTATGGGAAATGCTCAAAAGGTAATAATAGTGCCGGGCTATGGTATGGCTGTTTCTCAAGCACAACATGCATTGAGAGAGATGTGTGATTTGTTAAAAGAAAAGGGAGTTGAAGTTAGATATGCAATTCATCCAGTAGCCGGAAGGATGCCAGGGCATATGAATGTTCTTTTAGCTGAAGCAAATGTACCATATGACGAGGTTTTTGAACTTGAAGAAATTAATCATGAATTTGCTACAGCTGACGTTGCTTTTGTAATTGGTGCAAATGACGTAACAAATCCTTTAGCAAAGACTGACCCGCAAAGTCCAATATATGGAATGCCTATTTTGGACGTTGAAAAAGCAGCAACAACATTATTTTTAAAGAGATCAATGGCTTCAGGTTATGCTGGAGTAGATAATGATTTATTTTTTAGAGATAAAACAATGATGCTTTTAGGGGACGCTAAAAAAACAACCGAAGAAATTGTTCAAGCTTTAAATTTAAGCTAGTTAATTAGAATTTTTAGATCTAATGGGGAATTGATTATATAATCACTTCCCCATTCTTTTATATTATTTGAATTATTTATAAAACCGTAAGCTGCAGCAATAGAGAACATATTTGCAGCTTTAGCTGCAGTAATATCTCTTTTATCATCACCAATATATGCACAAAAAACTGGTTCACAAGATATTTTTTTTGAGGCATATATCAAAGGCTCAGGACTTGGTTTTTTTACACTGAGTGTATCACCTGCAACTATGCAATTTGGAGTATGCGTTAAATTAAGCATCTCAATAATAGGAAGCACAAGAAAACCTGGTTTATTTGTAACAACACCCCATTTATAATTTTTTTTAACTAATGAGTCAATAACTTCAGATACTCCTTTAAATAAATGAGTTTTAATAAATAAATTTTTCTCGTAAATATCTAAATATTCCTGGATCAATATTTGCTTTTCGTCATCTGATATATTTGGACAAGAAAAACTTATTAGTCCATTTGCCCCTCTTGAAATATAATTTTTGGCATCACTTAATTCAACATTTTTAATTTTATGTTTTTCTAGTAAGATATTTAAAGAGTAAATCATATCATAAGATGTATCTGCTAATGTCCCGTCAAAATCAAAAAGCATCGCATCAATTTTTCTATTAATCATAATTTTTTTTTGCAGTGTATTATGTAATTTATAGTTGGTTTTGATGATTCGTAAAATTTTTTATTTAAACTATTATAGCTTATTCCTCTAATGTTAATAATTTTTAGAGAATTTTTTCTTAAAATATTACAAAATTCAGATGGCTTTATAAAATTTTTATAATCATGTGTTCCACGTGGCAATATATTAAAGATATATTCTGCACCTATAATAGAAACTAAATATGATAATAAATTTCTATTTAATGTTGAAAAGAATAAATCTGAGTTACTATTAGTAATTTTTACACAATCTTCAATAAGCTTTTCAGGATTAGGCACATGCTCAATTAATTCAAGACATGTTAGAACATCAAACCTCATCTTTGAATTATCTATTAATTTTTCTAGACTTATGTTTTGATAATCTATATTTAAATCATTTAAAGTTTGATGTGCTTTAGCAATTTCTATTGCCTCACTTGACATATCTATACCCTTTATTTTTGTATTCATTGATGATAGTTTTTCGCATAGTAAACCACCACCACACCCAACATCTATTAATGATTTATTTGTTAGATCTATGCTATTTTTTATGAAATTTACTCTAACAGGATTTAACATATGTAGAGGCTTGAATGGACCATCAGGGTCCCACCAACTATATGAAATATCGTCAAATTTTTGGACTTCTTTATCGCTAACATTCATGATTAATATATTATCTTATTTGTCAAAAATAAGCATTATTAGTGGCCTTAATTTAGGTATTTTTAGCTGATAATCTAGTGAAAAAACGCTTCTCATGTTAGAATATATACATTCCAAACACTTTTTAAATAGAGTCATAATGGTAGATTTTGCAAAAGAATTAGTGCCTGTATCCATAGAAGAAGAGACTAGTAAAGCTTATTTAGAATATGCTATGAGCGTTATTATTGGCAGGGCTTTGCCAGATATTAGAGATGGTTTAAAACCAGTTCATAGAAGAGTTCTTTATGCTATGGAATCAATGGGAAATTATTCAAATAAACCCTATAAAAAATCTGCCCGAGTCGTTGGAGACGTAATTGGTAAATATCATCCTCATGGAGATACTGCAGCTTACGACACAATAGTTAGGATGGCGCAAGATTTTTCAATGAGGTATGTCCTAGTTGACGGTCAAGGAAATTTTGGCTCTATTGATGGAGACTCTCCCGCGGCTATGCGATACACAGAAGTTAGAATGGCAAAAATAGCACATGAAATTCTTTCTGACCTTGATAAAGAGACAGTTGATTTTAGACCAAACTACGATGAGACTGAAATAGAGCCTGTAGTTCTTCCTACAAGAGTTCCAAATTTATTAGTTAATGGTTCATCTGGAATTGCAGTAGGAATGGCGACTAATATTCCTCCGCATAATTTGAATGAGGTTATAGATGCAGTTATTGAACTTAGCAAAAAACCAGATCTAACAATAAAAGATTTAATGAAATATATTCCTGGACCAGATTTTCCAACAGCAGGAATAATAACTACAGATAAAGCAGATAACGGTATAGAGTCTGCATATAAAACAGGCAAGGGAAGAGTTATCATGCAGGCCTTAACTCATATTGAGACTGATAAAAAAAAATCTCGCGAAAAAATAATTATCACAGAGCTTCCATATCAAGTAAATAAAGCTAGATTGATTGAAAAAATTGCTGAATTGGTAAGAGATAAAAAATTGGAAGGCATTTCTGAATTAAGAGATGAGTCTGATAAAGATGGAATGAGAGTAGTAATAGAGTTAAAAAAATCAGAGATGTCTGAAGTTCTTTTAAATAATTTATTTCAACAAACTCAGATGAGAACGTCATTTAGTATTAATATGGTTGCATTAATAAATGGCAAACCTAGGGCTGTAAATCTTAAGGAAATACTTTCAGCATTTATTGAACATAGAAAAGAAATTGTTACTAGAAGAACTATATTTGAACTAAGAAAGGCAAGAGAAAGAGCTCATATATTAGAAGGCTTAGCCGTAGCATTATCAAATATAGATGAAATAATTAAATTAATTAAAGATTCAAAAAATTCTCATGAAGCAAAAGAAAAATTATTATCTAAAAAATGGAAGGCTGGCTTAATTTTAAAAATGTTAGATGGCTCAGAAAATCTTACTACAAAACCTGAAGATTTAAATGAAAATCTTGGTTTAATAAAGAATCAGTACATTTTATCTGATAGTCAGGCCCAGGCTATTTTGGAAATGAAATTAAGTAGATTAACAGCTTTAGAGCAAGATAAGATAATTTCAGATTATAAAGAACTTATAGAAGATATTAAAAATTTTCAGCTTATTTTAAATAATAATGATGTTTTGATGGATTTGATAAGAAAAGAATTAGAAGAAATACAGAAAATTTATGGCGATAAAAGAAGAACAAAGTTTGAAAAATTTGTTAGTTTTTCAAAAGAAGATTTAACAAAAGAGGAAGATCTAGTTGTAACGCTATCAAATGCCGGGTATATAAAAGCTCAGCCAGTAGATACATATAGCGCACAGAAAAGAGGAGGTCGTGGTAAAACTGCTGCAACCGTAAAAGAGGAAGACTTTATTGAAAAATTATTTGTTGCTAATTCTCATGATACAATTTTATGCTTTTCAAGCTTGGGCAAAGTATATTGGTTAAAAGTTTACGATATACCTCAGTCAGGCAGATCTGCTAAAGGCAAAGCAATTGTAAACATACTTTCATTAGCGCAATTTGAAAAAATTACTGCGATTCAAAAAATAAGTAGTTATGATGAGAATTTGTTTGTATTGATGGCAACTAGCAAGGGTATTATTAAAAAAACCAGGTTATCTGAATTTTCAAGGCCAAGGGCTTCAGGGCTTATAGCAATAAATTTAAAAGATGGTGATAATCTAATAGAAGTGAGTATAACTGATGGAAAAAAACAAGTAATGCTATTTTCAAGTACTGGAAAAGCAATTAGATTTAATGAGTCTGATGTTAGTTGCGTTGGTAGAAGCGCTTCAGGAGTTAAAGGTATTACTATTGGAAAAGATCAGCAAGTTATAAGTATGATTACAAGCGACAAAGATGATTCGGATGACATCTTAATAGCAACCGAAAATGGCTATGGAAAAAGAACAAAAATAAATGAGTTCTCAATTCAAAAGAGATCCGGCAAAGGCAACATAGCTGTCAAAACAACCGAGAGAAATGGAGAAGTTGTAGGAGCTTTAAAAGTTAAAGAAAAAGATGATTTGATGTTAATTACTGATCATGGAACTTTAGCAAGAACATCTATCAAAGATATATCTCAATTAGGAAGAAATACGCAAGGGGTGAGATTGCAAAAACTTGGTAAAAATGAAAAACTGTCACAAATAGAAAAAGTTGAAGAAGATAAAGTAGAAGAAATTTAAACACTAAAAATTAAGATGAGTAAAGATATAAAAAATATAAGAGATAAAATAGATTCAATAGATTCTGAGATTCTTAAATTATTAAACGAAAGGGCTCAGGAAGCCATAAATATTTCTAAGGAAAAGCAAAAATCAAAAAAATCTGATAATTTCTATAATCCCGAGAGAGAATCCCAGGTGATGAGACGTTTGCAGGAATTAAACAAAGGTCCTTTATCAGACGCGAATATTTCAAAATTATTTAGGGAAATAATGTCATTATGTTTATCAATGGAGTCGCCATTGAAGGTATCTTATTTAGGCCCTGAGGGAACATATACTCATATTGCAACTAAAAAAACATTTTGGCGACTCTGTGCTTTCCTGTGCATTTTCTTCTGTAGAGGATGTCTTTGCTTCAGTAGAAAAAAGAGACTCTCACTACGGTGTTGTGCCTGTAGAAAATTCTACACAAGGAATAGTATCATCAACACTTGATATGTTTATGAAATCTACCTTAAAAATATCAGGAGAGATTGAAATCATAGTTAATCACAATATATTATCAATTTCAGAAAAGTTGGGAGATGTGAAAAAAATCTACGCCCATCCACAGTCATTTTCGCAATGCAAACAATGGTTGGATAAGAATTGTTTTGATTACGATAAAATAAATTCCTCAAGTAATGCTGAAGCAGCTTTAATTGCATCTAAAGACAAAAATTCTGCAGCAATAGCAAGTGTAACTGCAGCAGATATTTACGGCTTAAATATTCTTAGTAAAAATATTCAGGATAATCATAATAATTCAACAAGATTTTTAGTGATAGGTATCAGAGATACTGAGCCTTCAGGAAATGATAAAACAAGTATAGTTGTTTCAACGAAAAATGATTCTGGCGCATTGTATGAATTATTAGAGCCTCTATCAAAAAATAAAGTTAGTATGACTAGAATTGAATCAAGACCATCAAAACACAATAACTGGGAATATTTGTTTTACTTAGACCTAGATGGCCATATTCATGATGAGCCACTACGAAAAGCTAATAATGAAATAAAGAAACACGCCAGTTTATATAGATTTTTAGGCTCATATCCTGCAGCAATAAGTAAATAAAATGTCACATAAGACAAATACAAACATTAATAAGGTATTAGTAGTAGGCTTAGGATTAATCGGCGCATCTTTATGTAGAGATTTAAAAAGAAATGCAAATTATGAGAAAATTTATGGATATGATGTCGATAATAATGTAATGAACTACGCTATAAAAAATAATTATGTTGATGAAATTACAGAAGATCTCAATGAAGGTATAAAAAAATCTGATTTAATAGTGCTATGCGCTCCAGTTCAAGCAATTAAAGAAATACTAGATACTGTAAAGAATTTTTTTAACAGTGAAAAAATTTTTACAGAAACTCTAAGCAATAAAAAGATCAATTGTTAGTTTTCTAACTGATAATAAAATGCTAGATACTAAAAATTTTATTTTATCACATCCAATGGCAGGAACTGAGAATTTTGGCATTAAAAACTCAAAAGAAAATTTATTTAAAGGTGCAAATACTTTTATTTGCCCTTTAGAATTTTCAGAATCTGATAAGCTTAATGAAGTAAATATTTTTTGGGAAAGAGTTCAAAGTTATACACACCAGTTACCATTAGAGAAACATGATCAGCTTTTAACTTATTTAAGTCATGGTCCTCATGCAATATCATTTGCTTTATCAAATATAACTCCCTCTCTTAAAGAATTTCCATGGAGCACTACTCAAGGTAGTTTAGCTGAGATGATAAGAGTAGCAAAAAGTGATGCAAAATCATGGGCAAATATCTTTAAGGATAATGAAGACAACTTAATAAATTATATTAATGAGTTTGTAGAAGATTTAGAAATTCTGAAAACAATCTTAAAATCACAAAAACAAGAAGGTTTATTATCTTACTTGGAAAAATCTAAACTAAAAAAATAATAAATTTTCTCAAATATTTTTATGACAGAACAATACACTGTATATCCATCAAATAAAATAAGCGGCATAATAACTGTGCCAGGTGATAAATCTATATCTCATAGAGCATTGATTTTATTATCTATTTCAGAAGGTGTTGGCAAAATTTCTGGATTGTTAGAATCTGAAGACTGCATTTCAACCTTAAAGATCTTTAGAGAGCTCGGTATAAAAATTGAAAAAAATAATGAAAATTCTTATACAGTTTATGGCAAAGGTTTGCATGGCTTAAAAAAAACTAGCAGTAATCTTGACTGTGGCAACTCGGGAACAAGCATGAGACTTTTAACAGGATTAATGTGTACTCAAAAATTCTCTAGCTGTTTTATAGGCGATAGTTCTTTAAGTAAAAGACCAATGGAGAGAATATCAAGCCCTTTAAGTATGATGGGAGCAAATATTAATTTATCAAAAAATAAAACAGCACCAATAAAAATTAATCCTGTAAAAAAAATAAATTCTATAGAATATAAAATGCCAATAGATAGTGCGCAAATTAAATCTTCAATTATTCTCGCCAGTCTTTATGCTGATAGCAAAACGAAGATCATTGAAAATATACCAACAAGAAATCACACTGAGAATATGATTAACTTTTTAAATGGAAATATAACTTCAGACAATAAAGAAATTATAGTTGATCCAGCATATAAATTAACTTCAAAAGATATTGATGTTCCAGGAGATGTTTCATCAGCTATGTTTTTGATAGTTGCTTGTTTAATATCAAAGAATTCAGAAGTCCTTATAAAAAATGTCGGATTAAACGATTTGCGAGTAGGTGGTATTGAGGTTTTAAAATTAATGGGCGCAAAAATAATTATCTCAAATATTAAAAAATATGGGCCAGAGAAAGTCGGGGATATAAGTGTTAAATCTTCTATTTTAAAAGGAATAGAAATACCAAAACAATATGTAGCAAGTGCAATTGACGAATTTCCTATAATATTTATTGCGGCAGCTAATGCGTCTGGGAAAACAATTCTGAAGAATGCTGAAGAGTTGAGATATAAGGAGAGTGATAGACTTGAAGCTATGTCAAAAGGGCTACTAAAAGTTAATATAAAAAATAAATTATTTAACGATGGTATAGAGATTGAAGGTGGGGAGGTCTCTGGGGCAATTGTCGACAGTTTTGGAGATCACAGGGTGGCAATGTCATTTGCAATTGCAGGAATATCTGCTAAAGATTCAATAATAATTCAAAATACTGATAGTATTTCAACTTCATTTCCTGAGTTTTACAGCTTAGCTAAAAGCATAGTACTAAAAATTTTTATAGAAAATATTTGACTTGTAAAATAATAACAATTGACGGCCCAAGTGGTGTTGGTAAAGGTACAGTTGCTTCTATGGTTGCTGAAGATCTCTGCTTTAATTATTTAGATAGTGGCTCATTATACAGATCATTAGCACTAAAGTTATATGAAAAAAATAATAATTTTGATGAGGTAATAGACAATTTAGATTACTGGATGGCTGATATATCTATAGACTTTGAATATAAAAAAGAATTCGGAGCTAAAATATTTGTAAATAATGAGGATTTTACAGAAAAGATTAGAACTGAAAAGGTTGCGGAGCTGGCGTCAATTATTGCGAAAGACAGGCGAGCTAGAGATAAGCTTGAGATATTCCAAAGAAAATACTTGGTAGAGCCAGGTTTAGTTGCTGATGGTAGAGATATGGGTACAAAAGTCTTTTCTGAGGCAAATATCAAGTTTTTTTTGACTGCTTCAGTAGAAAAAAGAGCAGAAAGGCGATTAAATCAGTTGAAAGATCAAGGAATTAGTGCTAACTTGCCGAACCTCATACAAAAACTTTTGTTACGAGACAAAGCTGACACAGAGAGAACAATATCTCCATTGATGCCAGCAAAAGATGCAATAATTATTGACACAAGCGATATTGATGCACTTGAAGTATTCAGTATAGTTATTAAACAAATAAGAGAAAATATAAAAAATATATGAGTGAAGATTTTTCAACATTACTAGAAGAGAGTATTTCTAAACTACAAGTCAAAGCTGGAACCATAATTAATGGAACGGTTATTGACGTTAAAAAAGATTTAGTAATTGTTAGCGCAGGACTTAAATCTGAGGGAATGATACCAATAGATCAATTTATTGGTTTTGATGGCAAAATTGAAGTTCAAGAGGGTGACACAGTTGAAGTTACTGTTGATGCTATCGAAGATGGTTTTGGTGAGACAAAGTTATCTAGAGAAAAAGCAAAAAAAGCAAGAGCATGGGTATCGTTATCAGAAGCATATGAAGAAAAGAGAATACTCGAAGGGAGAATTACGGGAAAAGTAAAAGGCGGTTTCACTGTTGATTTGGCAGATATAAAAGCTTTTCTCCCTGGATCATTGGTTGATGTTAGGCCGGTCAGAGAAACTACTTATTTAGAAGGTAAAGATCTAGAATTTATTGTTATAAAAATAGATAAAAAAAGAAATAATGTAGTTGTTTCGAGAAAAGCAGTCCTTGAGACAGAAAATAGCGAAGAAAGAGATGAACTAATTTCAAATTTAGAAGAAGGATCGATTGTTAAAGGTATTGTTAAAAATATTACAGACTATGGAGCTTTTCTTGATCTTGGTGGTGTTGACGGTTTGTTACATATAACAGACATGGCTTGGAAGAGAGTAAGACACCCTTCTGAACTTATAAATGTTGGCGATGAAATAGATGTAAAAGTTCTGAAATTTGATAAAGAAAAAACAAGAGTTTCTCTTGGATTGAAGCAACTAAATGAAGATCCTTGGTTTGAAATCAGTAAAGCACATCCAGAAGGATCAAAACTAAAAGGAAAAATTACAAATATAGCTGATTATGGTTGTTTTGTAGAAATACAAAATGGTGTAGAGGGCCTTGTTCATGTTTCTGAAATGGATTGGACTAACAAGAATGCAAATCCTGAAAAACTTGTAAATATAGGACAAGAGATTGAAGTGATGATATTAGATATTGATCCAGAAAGACGAAGAATCTCACTCGGAATAAAACAGTGTCAGCCAAATCCATGGGCTAAATTCATTGAAAGTCATGAAATAGGTCAAATTATTACTGGAAAAATTAAATCAATAACAGATTTTGGAATTTTCATAGGATTGGATGACGGTATTGATGGATTAGTTCATTTGTCAGATTTATCATGGACAGAGAGTGGCGATGTTGCAGTTAGAAACTACAAAAAAGGTGATGATCTGAAAACAACCCTAATATCTGCAGACATTGAAAGAGAAAGAATCTCCTTAGGAGTAAAACAACTAACGGTCAATAAGTTTCAAGAATACGTTCAAGAAAATCCAAAAGGTTCAATTGTAAAAGGAAATGTATTAGATAAATCATCAAAAGTTCTATCTGTGTCGCTCTCAGACTCAGTTACAGGAACTTTAAAATTGTCAGAACTTCCTTCCGATAAAAGTATTGATTCAATTAATAATGACGATGAATTAGAGCTAATGATTACAAATATTGACAAAAAAAATCAAACAATTAGTTTATCAATGAAAGCTTTAGAAAAACAAAATGAAGATAAGGCGTTGGATGAATATAATAAAAATAATGAGTCTGTTGGTTCATCATTAGGTGATATTCTAAAAGAACAAATTGACAAGTAAAATATTCAGAATAAATTGCTATGGAAGAAAAGAGACAATCAGTAACAAAGTCAGAATTAATAGAAAAAATTTCAGATAAAATTCCTCAATTAGGAAGTAAGGATGTAGAGCTTTCGGTAAAGACACTATTAGATAAAATAATTGACTCTATGGCAAAAGGGGATAGAACAGAAGTAAGAGGTTTTGGAAGTTTCTCAGTTCATTACAGAAAGCCTAGAATAGGCAGAAACCCCAAAACTGGAGATTCTGTATCATTACCTGGCAAAAATGCTGCTCATTTCAAGCCTGGAAAGGTTTTACGCAATAAAATTAATAATTTGCACGACATAGATTAATAAAAATCATATAATATATTCGTATTTAAAAAAAATTAAATAAATAATATGTTTAGATTTATAGCCTTATTTTTATCAATTATCATGTGCGTAGTCAGTGTATCTGCAGTCTACTACAATAAAGCACCATTTTTAATAGATTTTCATATAATTCAATTTACTAATGTTCCATTAGGTGTTTTTCTATTTTTATCTATGATGTTTGGCATTCTAGTAGCAACTTTTTTCATCATAGGAATAGTTTTCAGCATAAGAAAGAAATATAAAGCTCTAAAAAAAGATTATGAACTCATTAATAAAGAGGTTCAAAATTTGAGAAGGATACCAATACAAGAGTAGGTTATGTATATAGCAATATCAACCATAATAATTTTTATAATAATAGTATCAGCTGTACTTTTTTATATTTCATTAAAATCATTTTATAAAAATGACTCTAACTCTATACCAGTTGAATACTTGCAAAGTATGAATTATTTATTATCAGAGCAGCATGATAAAGCTCTTGACTCATTTATGTCAATGGTAAGTGTTAGCAAAGATACAGTAGAGACCCATATAGTTTTGGGGAACATGTTTAGAAATAGAGGTGAAGTAGATAGAGCAATAAGGATTCACCAAAACTTAATTGCAAGACCCGAGTTAGAACCAAAATTAAGACAGCAGTGTTCATTAGAACTAGCAAAAGATTATTTAAAATCAGGCTTATTAGATAGAGCAGAAATTATATTGACAAAGCTTTCTAGTGAAATGGAAAAACCAGTTCAAGCATTAAGTTACCTTAAAGAAATTTATGAAATGGAAAAAGAATG
Organism: Thiothrix sp.; assembly: GCA_038141665.1. Taxonomy (GTDB): domain Bacteria; phylum Pseudomonadota; class Gammaproteobacteria; order Poriferisulfidales. Next base: position 436,492 of record JAYQIN010000002.1, on the reverse strand, counting down.
GGTAAAAGTTATTAATGTAGCTAAAAGAATCCAATCGAATACAAGTAATGATTTATCCGACCAAATTTCACACTATTATTGCGAGCTTGCTGAATTAGAATTAAATATTATGGAAGATGGTAGTTTAGATAAAGCAACAAAACATGTTAATAAGGCTTTAAGATATAATGCAAATTCACTCAGAGCGTTAATACTGTTAGGAGATACGTCATTTGCGAATAAAAATTTCGCTGAAGCGCTGAAAAAATATTTAGCAGCTTACGAAAAATATCCTGAAGCTTCATATTTAGTTTTAAAAAAAATTAAAAAAACCCATGATAATTTAAATAATAATGGCAATTTTTTAGATTTTATTAAAAGCATAGCCCACATAAATAGCCCAATTGATATTTTTTCAAATATTGACAAAAATTTAGCACAGGAGCTTGATAGTAAAGAGATTTTTGAATTATATGAAAATGAATTTTCAAACAACAGAGTAGATTTATCGCAATTATCAGAATATTTGAATTTAATTAAGGAAAATAAAATAGCTTTTGATAATAAAAGTTTAAATAATATAAAAAATTGTGTTGATAATTACAAGACAAAAAATGATATACATAAATGCACCCAGTGCGGATATAAAAGCATAAATCATTCTTGGCAGTGCCCTAGCTGTCATAAGTGGGCATCAATTGAAAAGAATTTTTCGAGTAAGCCCAAAAGTAACCATTATGTTGTTTGAGGATAAAGATGAATCAAAGATAATTGTTGCCTTTGATTTTGAAAGCAAAAATAAAGCTCTTTTAATGGCAAAACTTCTAGATCCATCACTTTGTAAAATAAAAGTTGGACTTGAGTTATATGTCAGTTGTGGGCCCTCTATTATTGAAGAACTTCATTCCCTTGGTTATAAAATTTTTCTAGATCTCAAATTTCATGATATTACAAATACTGTAGTTAAAAGTTGCTTGGCAGCATCAAAATTAGGAGTTTGGATGATTAATATTCATTCAAGTGGAGGGAGTAATATGATGATAAGCTCAAAAAAGGAGCTTATCAGAAATAATTATCAGACATTAGTTTTAGGTGTAACAATTTTAACATCCATGAATGAAAAAGACATAAATGAAGTTGGGTATGCTAGCAATATTGAAAACCAAGTAGTTAAAATGGCAGCACTATGTTATGAGTCCAAGCTAGATGGAGTTGTATGCTCAGCACATGAGGCAAAATTAATAAAATCTAAATTTCCTGAAAATTTTATTTGTGTATGTCCTGGCGTCAGAAACAATAGCGATGATAATAATGACCAAAAAAGAATTATCACTCCAACACAAGCTGCTAAATATGGAGCAGATTATATCGTAGTTGGCAGACCTATTATTGAAAGTAAAAATCCTTTAGAATCTCTTATAAACATAAAAAAAGAATTTGATAGTGGACTCAATAAGTAAAAAACATAATGAAGTGAAAATTGCAGTTTTTCCTGTTGCTGGAATGGGCACACGATTTTTACCTGCAACAAAAGCAAATCCTAAAGAGATGCTTTCGATAGTTGATAAACCATTAATTCAATATGCCACAGAAGAAGCTGTTAATGCAGGAATAGAGATTTTAATATTTATTACAGGAAGAAATAAAGTTAGCATTCCAAATCATTTTGATAAGGCATATGAGATTGAAACTGAGCTCGAAAGAAAAAATAAAAGAAAAGAATTAGAGCTTGTTCAGAATATTGTGCCTAGTAATGTTAAATGTATATATATTAGACAAAATCAAGCCCTTGGTTTAGGCCATGCTGTGCTTTGCGCTAAACCGGCTGTCGGCAATAATCCTTTTGCTGTTGTACTAGCAGACGATATGATTTTATCAAAAAAAGAGGGCTGCTTGAAGCAAATGGTTGAAAGATACAGAGAAGTTCAGTCATCTATATTGGCTGTAGAAAAAGTAGAGAAGGAAAATCTTCATAAGTACGGAATCATTGAGGGTACTAAAAATAACTCAAGCGATTGGGTGCTCTCAAACATCATTGAAAAACCTAATAATGATGATGCTCCAAGCAATATGGGAGTGGTTGGCAGGTATATTTTGAAGCCATCAATATTTGATATATTAGAAAGAACTCAAAAAGGAGCTGGAGACGAAATTCAATTGACAGATGCGATAGCGATGCAAATATTGAAAGAAAAAGTATATGCTTATGAATTTGAAGGGAAACGATTTGATTGCGGCAATAAGTTTGGATTCATGAAAGCGACAATTGAATATGGCTTAAATCATAAGGAAATCGCTCCAAAATTAAAAGAGTATTTAAAAAATATGAAGTTTTAATAAACTTAAGCATGTGGCTCCCCCGGACGGGCTCGAACCGCCGACCTAGTGATTAACAGTCACCCGCTCTACCAACTGAGCTACAGGGGAATATGCTGAATTTTGTTATTATACTTATTTTTTTTAATATTTATATAAATTATTAAAAATCCTAATCATAATATTAAATTAAAGTATATAACTTTGGATATTAGTTTTTTCTGATGAATATACTATTATATACCTATGAATAAAGAAACCAAAGATTTTATAGTTTTAAAAGATAAAATCGAAAAATTAAATTCTCATATATTATTTAAATCTAGTGATAATTTCACTATATCCGAATTGAGAATACTTATGGAATACCATGTTTACGCGGTTTGGGATTTTATGAGTATAGTTAAATCATTACAAAATCATATTTGCCCATCTAATTTTCCATGGAAACCAAGTGAGTATACTAAGAATGGTATCGCACACTTAATTAATGAGATAGTATTTTCAGAGGAGTCAGATATAGATAAAAATGGAAATTACTTTTCTCATTTTGATTTATATATAAAAGCAATGAAAGATGTAGGAGCTGACACGTCAAAAATTATTAAAATAATTAACAGCTATGATCATGTTAATGATATTAAAATTCCATCTAATGAAGAAATTCCTAAAGAAAGTTTAGAATTTATTAATAATACTTTTAATTGTATAAAAACTTCAAAACTTTCTAATATTGCAGCCATATTTACATTCGGTAGAGAAACTACAATCCCTGACATGTTTGTAAAAATCTTAAATAAAATTGATAGAAATAATAATAAGTTCGATAATTTAAGATTATATATTGAAAGACATATTGAAGTTGACAGTTCAAGACACGGCCCTTTGTCTATGCAATTATTTGAGTATACATGTAAAAATGACCAGGAAATATATGATGAAGCTATAGAATTTGCTATAAATGCAATAGAGAAAAGAATTCAACTCTGGGATGGAGTAATGAAGGAAATATCACGAAGCTAATAATTCTTTAATTCTATTTACAGCATTTTTTAAATTTTTCATGCTAGTTGCAAAAGAAATTCTAACATGATTTTCGGATCCAAAAGCTGTGCCTGGAACGACAGCAACATTCGCATAATTTAGAAAGTACTCCGCAAGGTCATAATCATTCTCGATACCATCTAATTTATTTATTAATCCATTTACATTTACAAATGCATAAAATGAACCATCAGGTTTTTTATATTTGATACCATCTATATTATTTAATTCTTCGTGTAAAAAATCTGACCTTCTTTGATACTCAGTTACCATTTTAAAAACTTCTTCATTACCATTACTTAGGGCAGATACTGCTGCTGATTGTGATACAGAACAAGTGCATGATGTGCTTTGTGATTGAATTTTTTTCATAGCACCTATAATCTTGGAATTTCCTGCTGCATAACCTATTCTCCAACCAGTCATAGCATACGCTTTTGAAACCCCGTTAAGAACAACAGTTTGATCATATAAATTTGGACAAACATTTAATATATTAATGAATTTTTTTTTATTAAATATTATATGTTCATATATATCATCCGATGCGATAATTATATTTGGATAATCCTTTAAAACTTCTCCAATATCTTTTAAATCATGTTCATTATATATAAATCCCGATGGGTTAGAAGGACTGTTTAAAAGCAACATTCTTGTTTTATCGGTAATATGATTTAGCAGCATTTTTCCAGTAACTTTAAAATCATTTTCACTGTCTGTCTCTATAAATACAGGAGATGCGTCTGATAATTTTACAATCTCTGGATACGATACCCAATATGGAGATGGTATTAAGACCTCATCGTTTTTATCTAGAGTAGCCTGACATAAATTATAAATACTTTGCTTGCAGCCAGCTGATACTAAAATTTGATCATGATTGTATTCTAAGTCATTTTCATTTTTAAATTTTTGTATGATAGACGTCTTTAATTGCTGCATTCCATCTACAGGAGTATATTTAGTATTTCCTTCATTTATAGATTCTATAGCAGCATTTTTGATATGGTTTGGTGTATCAAAATCAGGCTCGCCAGCACTTAAAGATATTATATCTTTTCCTTGAGCTTTTAATTCGCGAGCTTTCATACTCATTGCAATAGTTGCAGATGTTTTTGTATTTGAGATTCTCTTTGAGAGTTTCATTATTTCAAAATGTTTTATATAAACTTACATGGATATTATGATATTCTAATCTAGAATCATAGTCTTTTTTTAAATTAAAACTAGTCTTTTTTTAAATTAAAACAATTTATTTGCATAAAAATGAATAAAAAAAAATTTAAGTTAGTCTCAAAATATAAGCCTGCTGGTGATCAGCCAGTAGCTATTGATAAGTTAGTTGATGGGCTTGAGTCTGGCCTAAACTCACAAGTATTACTAGGTGTAACAGGTTCTGGGAAAACTTTTACAATTGCAAATATAATAGAAAAGCTTCAAAGACCTACAATAGTTCTTGCTCCTAATAAAACACTTGCAGCTCAATTATACGGAGAGATGAAAGAGTATTTTCCAAATAATGCGGTCGAATACTTTGTATCATATTATGATTATTATCAGCCTGAAGCTTATGTGCCTGCAAGAGATACATATATCGAAAAAGATGCAGCTATTAACGAGCACATTGAGCAGATGAGACTATCAGCAACAAAAGCATTATTTGAAAGAGGAGACACTATTATAGTCGCTTCTGTGTCATCTATATATGGTCTTGGAGATGCAAAATCTTATCAGGAAATGGTTCTTCATTTATCTAGAGGAGAAATAATTGATCAAAGAAAGATTCTAAGAAGACTAGCAGAACTTCAATACACAAGAAACCAATTAGAATTAAAAAGAGGAACATTTAGAGTCAATGGAGATATTATAGATGTTCATCCAGCAGACTCCGAAAACGAAGCCGTAAGGATAGAATTATTTGGTGATGAAATTGAAAGATTAAGTTTTTTTGATTTTCTTACAGGAGAGGTGATTAAAGCAGTTCCAAGATTAACAATTTACCCAAAAACTCACTATGTAACACCTAGAGAAGTATTGTTGAAAGCTATAGATGATATAGAAATTGAATTAGATTTAAGATTAAAAGAATTTAGAGCTCAAAATAAACTTGTTGAGGCACAAAGATTAGAAGAAAGAACAAAGTTTGATTTAGAAATGATTAAAGAAATTGGATATTGTTCAGGAATCGAAAATTATTCAAGATACTTATCTGGCAGAAATCCTGGAGAAGCTCCTCCATGCTTAGTCGATTATATGCCTTCAAATGCCTTAATGATTATGGACGAAAGCCATGTTACTGTTCCTCAATTTAGAGGGATGTATAAAGGAGATAGATCAAGAAAACAAACTTTGGTTGATTTTGGTTTTAGACTACCCTCAGCTTTAGATAATAGGCCTTTAATGTTTGAAGAATTTGAATTATTATCGCCTCAGCTTATTTATGTGTCAGCAACGCCTGGAGATTATGAGCTTAAAAAATCTGATCAGATTACAGAACAAGTTGTAAGACCAACTGGACTAATTGATCCTGAGATAGAAATAAGACCAGCAGGGAGTCAAGTTGATGATTTATTGAGTGAAATATCAAAAGTTATAAAGAAAGACGAAAGAGTCTTAATCACGACTTTGACAAAGAAAATGTCAGAAGATTTAGCAAGTTATTTAAAAGAACACAATATTAAAGTTAAGTACTTGCACTCTGATATTGATACTGTAGAAAGAGTTGAAATAATAAGAGGGTTAAGATTAGGAGATTTTGATGTTCTCGTTGGAATAAATTTATTAAGAGAGGGTTTAGATATACCGGAAGTATCGTTGGTTGCAGTCCTTGATGCAGATAAAGAAGGATTTTTAAGGACAGATAGATCTTTAATGCAAACTATTGGAAGAGCAGCAAGAAATATTAATGGTAGAGCAATTCTTTATGCGGATACAATAACAGGATCAATACAAAGAACTATTGACGAAACAAATAGAAGAAGAAAAAAACAAGTAGAGCATAATAAAGAAAATAATATAAAACCTAAAGGAATTAAAAAATTAGTTTCAGATATTATGGAGGCGGAACAAATAGAAAAAAATGAGAAACAATATATTGATCAAAAATTTTTTGAAGAATACTCAAATATTAGTCCATCAATCGCAATGAAAAAAATAAAAAAACTCGAAAAGAAAATGTATATTAATGCTACAAATCTTGAATTTGAGGAGGCATCTAAGATTAGAGACGAAATTTCAAGAATAAAAGATTTCGTTTTTTCATCAATTGAGAATACAAAAATAAGCTAGCTCATCTTTACTATAGTTCTTCCTGATATTTTCCCATTGATAAAATCTTTTGAAAATTTTTCTATATCATTTAAATTTATACAATTTTTATTAATTGTTTTTAATTTTGTTGGTTTATACTGATTAGATAATTTTTCCCATATCTTTTTTCTATTTTTGTTTGGGTAATTAGTAGAAGTCACACCAAGTATGTTAATGCCTCTCATTATTAAAGGAAATACAGTTGTATTAAGTTTTGAATTTGATGCCATCCCTACCGAAACAATATTTCCATTATTCTTTGTGCTTTTTATAATCCAATCTAAAACTTCTCCACCAACATTATCGATTGCGCCAGCGTGCAATATATTATTTAATGGATTTTTATTAAATTCTTCTGGATACATTATTATATTTTTCGCGCCTATTTTTTGAAGATAAGATTTTTGGTGACTTTTTCTAGTAATAGCTATAGTTTCGAAACCTATATTATTTAATATATTAATACAGAAACTACCAACACCACCTGAGGCGCCAGACACAATGATTGGACCCCAATCAGCTTTTTGCTTATTCAGGAGCATTTTTTCTATAGATATTGCTGCTGTAAAACCAGCTGTACCAATTTGCATAGAGCTAAGTAAGCTTAGGTTTTTTGGAACTTTAACAAGAATATCATCTGGAACATATGCGTATTCGGAAAAACCCCCATTTATTAATTCACCCAAGCCAGATCCAGTAGCAAGAACATTTTCACCTTTAATAAACTTTTTTGATGAACTATCCTGAACAGTCCCAGAAAAATCGAGACCTGGAATCATACAATTTCTTCTTATTATTTTTGCTTTTCCTGTAACAGATAATGCATCTTTATAATTGAGACTTGAGTATTTTATTTTAACTAATACTTCATTTTTATTAACTTCCCTGAAGCTTCTATTTTCCAAAGATAATTTATGTTTATCATTATTATAACTTACTACAAGTGCACGATATTTTTTTTTCATTTTTTATTTAATTCATTAAATATTTTATCTGCTTCTTTATTTGCATATTCCAAACTTTTATTTGTGATTGTTATATGACCCATTTTTCTTCCTATTTTAGGAACAGTTTTGTTATATAAGTGAATATGAGCATTTTTAAAATTATTAAAATCAGGTGTTGATTTCTCCCATAAATCACCCAGCAGATTAATCATAACAGAGGGGTTTATCAAAGTTGAATTTTTAGGATTCTGTTTAGAAACAATTTTTACCTGATGTTCAAATTGAGAAATGTCACAACCCTCAATTGAGTAATGACCACTATTATGTGTTCTAGGGGCAATCTCATTTACTAAAATATTATTTTGCATATCTATAAAAAATTCAATGCAAATTATTCCACTATAATCTAGATTTTTAATAATTTTTTTAGTAATACTTTCTATTTGATTTATAGATTCATGGTTTATTTCTGCTGGCACTAGCGATTTATGTAATATGTTATTTATATGAATATTTTCACTTATCGGAAGATAAACAATTTCATCATTACAGTATGCTGCAGCAACTTGAGAAACTTCTTTTTTTAGATCAACTTTTTTTTCTAATATAAAATTATCAGATTCTAATTTTTTATAAGCAATCTTAAGTTCATCATAATTATTTACTATAACTTGTCCTTTACCGTCATACCCAAAAGTACTTGTTTTAATTATATAAGGCCAATTCTCAATATTTTTTAAACTTTCTAATTCACTTTTAGACTTAATTTCATAATATTCAGTAGTTGCAATATCTAATTTATTTAAAAAGCTTTTTTCTAAAATTCTGTTTTGTGTAATTTTAAGAGCATTTGCTTTTGGAAAAACATCAATTTCATTTCCTAAAATTTCAAGAGTTTCAAATGGTATATTTTCAAATTCAGTTGTACAAGAACTACAATTATCTATAATAGTCTTTAGTGCATCTTTATTTAAATAATCAGCATTTATAAATTCATCTGCAATTTTTCCTGCAGGGCAGTCCTGATCTGGATCAAGTACTAAAACTCTCTCCCCTAACATTTTTGCTTTTTCAACAAACATTAAGCCCAGCTGTCCGCCACCTAGCATTGCAATTAATTTTTTATTCTGCTGCATTTTTTATTTTAATTTTTTGCTCAAGACTTCGTTAGTTTGCGATCTTCTAAAGTCTAGAAGTTTAGCTTCCAAATCTTTATCACTGATAGAAAGCATTGATATGGCAAAAAGAGCAGAATTTGATGCTCCTGCCTCACCGATTGCAAATGTTGCAACAGGTATTCCTTTTGGCATTTGCACTATTGATAATAAAGAATCATTACCATCAAGATGTTTTGTTGGTATTGGAACACCTAGAATTGGTAATTCTGTTTTTGATGCCAACATTCCAGGCAAATGTGCTGCACCGCCAGCACCGGCAATAATGCATTTAATCCCTCTATTTTTTGCGTTTTCAGCATAATCATACATATTATCTGGAGTTCTATGCGCAGAAATAATTTTTGACTCATACGCAATATTAAATCTATCTAAAATTTCCCCAGCTAGCTTCATTATTGGCCAATCACTATCGCTACCCATAACTATACCTATAATTGGATTTTTACTTGCAGCCATACATATTACCCCTATTCTCAAATGTGATATTATAGTATATAAAAGTCATGCTATCTATAGAGCTAAACAACTATAAATATAAAATAACCTATGAAAAATACATTACACTCATCAAGCATTAATAGCCTTGAGAAAATCTATCAAGGCAAAGTTAGAGATGTTTATAAAGTTGATGAAGATAATATATTGATAATATCAACAGATAGGGTTTCTGTATTTGATGTAATTCTACCAACACCGATACCAAAAAAAGGAATTATTTTAAACGAAGTATCAAATTTTTGGTTTAACAAATTTAGTAATTTAGTTCAAAATCATAATAGCTCACTTGATGAAAATAATTTAAAAATAACAGATGAAGAATATGATCAAATTGAAGGTAGATATGTCATAGCAAAAAAACTTAAACCTCTTCCAATAGAATCGATCGTGAGAAGTTACTTAATTGGCTCAGGATATTCTGACTATTTATCAAAAGGATCAATATGTAATATTAATCTTCCTGAAAATTTAAAAATGGCATCAAAACTTCCTGATTTAATATTCACACCATCATCAAAAGCTGAAGTAGGCGATCATGATATAAATATTAGTTTTGAAGAAATGGCTAAAACTATTGGAAGTGATCTAGCTGGAAGTATAAAAAAAATTAGTTTAGAGATTTTTAAATTTGCTGAAGAGCATCTAAAATATAACAATATAATATTAGCTGATACCAAATTTGAATTTGGTTTATCTGAAAATGGAGAATTAATATTAATGGATGAATTGTTAACTTCTGATTCTTCAAGATTTTGGATCTCAGAAACGTATGAAGAAGGAATTAGTCCGCCTAGTCTGGATAAACAGTTTATAAGAGATTATGTGAAAAGCATATCTTGGAATGATACAATGCCTGCACCGGAATTACCTGAAGAAATTGTTTTAAAAACTTCAGAAAAATATGAAGACCTTAAAAAGATTTTAATGGATTAAAATAAAATATGATTAAATGCATTACTTTTGATCTCGATGATACTCTTTGGAAAATTGAGCCTGTTATAAATCGGGCAGAAATTGAATTTCAGAAATGGTTAAAAATGAATTATCACCAAGTTTATGAAAACGTAAGTATTGATCAATTGAGAAAATTAATAAGACAGACAGCACTAGAAAACCCAAAGATTAAGCATGATTTAACTAAAGTAAGAATATGCGCTTACAATAAATTGAGAAATATTTTTGGGTTATCTGAAAATATGCCAGAAGATGCCTTTAATTATTTTATGAGATATAGAAATAAAGTAGAGCTATTTGATAATGTAGAAGGCATTTTAGCCAAACTGAAGAAGAAGTATTCTATTGGTACAATAACAAACGGTAATGCATCTTTAGAAAAGATTGGCATAAAAAAATATTTTGACTTTGAGATAAAAGCCTCTGATGTTGGTTATATGAAACCAAATAAAGAGATCTTTCAAGCAGCTATAGATAAAGCTAATTGCATGCCTTCGCAAATGGTACATGTGGGAGATAGTTACGAGAAGGATATAATCGGTGCAATGTCACTAAATATGAATTATATTTGGATTAATCACAATAATGTAATAAAAGATAATATTGAATCAAGATATGTTATTAATTCTTTTGATGAAATTATTAACGTTCTGGAAAAAATGGAATGAATTATGCAAAAAAATAATGAAGATAAATTTGAAAAACTAGAAAAACAAATTGGTACACTCAAATTTGTAATATTAATTATGGCAGCTGCTCTAATATATAATTCAGCTATGAAAACGGGAATGTTTGGCGATTATACAATTACAGCCCATACAGTTACAGCTAAAACTATTATGCTTAAAGGTAAAAATAATCAAAATCTTGGAGTTTTAACCGTTGACGATAATAATCAAGTTAGCATAGTTTTGACACATGGAGAAAAACAGCTAGACATTAAACCTGAAAAAATAAGATTTTATGAAATTAATGATTCCGTAGATAAAATTATTTTTAAAATTCCAAAATAAAATTATCTAAAAACTTCTTTTGTAGTTCAGAAGTATTTCGAAACCAGGAGAATGGTACCCATAAACTTCTTCATAGTCACGATTAAATATATTTTTGAATAAAAGCGAGATTTTATTAGTATGATCTAAATCAAAATTGATTGTAGTATTAAGCAAGTAATATTCGCTTAGGTATTTCGTAACTGACGGGTATGAACTAAAATCTGTATCTTTAATTTTTGACGAATAAAAGAGATTCGAATTTATACTAATATTATTATTAATTATTTTATTATAATTAATATTAACTATATTTTTTGGCCTCCTTACTTCTCGCTCTTGAGTATTATCAGTTGAATTAAACTGTGTTGAATCGACGTAATCATGAGAGATAGATAAATTAGATGTTTCGCTCATATTATAATAAATTTTTGTTTCTAGACCTCTCCTGTGACTCCTGTTACCCATATTTTTGGCTGTGTAACCTCCCTCTCCATCACTTACAAAACCATTAATTTCATTTTTCAGTTTCATATTATAATATGTTTGACTGATATTTATATTGTTGCCAAATATATTATATGAGTAACCCAATTCATATTGGAGGGTGCTCTCTGGCTTAAGATTTTCATTCCCATTAAATGTGCCAGCATAATAACCATATCTCTCAGTAAAAGTTGGATTCTTAAAAGATGTAGAGTGATTAAAAAAAACCTTACCTTTTTTTAATATATAGGCTACTCCAGCCCTATGTGTATTATTATTTGAAAATTTTTGATTTATAGTTCTTCTAGCTGATAAATCAAACTGAAAATTATTAATAGGATATATTAGTTCTGAACTAAAGGACCCATTATATTCTTTTTGCATTTGATTTCCATTCCCATAAGTATTGTCTTCAACTAACTGGGTGAAGTTTATTTTTTCGTATTCAATACCAAAACTTATAGTTGGATCAAACTTTGATTTTAATATGCTCTTGAGATTCACTGAAGTATTTGAAAAAATTTTAAATTTTTTAGATTGTGTGATTGACTCCCATTTACCGTTACTTGGGCTTGAGTCTAAATTTTTGTTAGTGGAATATTGTAACCCCTGTTTCGAATATATATTTTTTGAAAGCATTTTATTATATTCATATTTTGAATATATCTGATTTATATCGGTTGTAGCATTCTCATTATCAGAAATATTTCCAAAAGCATCTCTATCATTTTGCCTATAAATATCAAAATAGAGAATCGTTAAATTATGATTTATTGATTTAAAGTTCAATCTTATATTGTCGTTTTCATATCTATTTCTATCTCCTGATGAACCACTTGTGTCAACTCCGCTAGATTCAAGAAAATTAAAATCCACTCCATATTGGAAAATCTTATTTTCTCCTTGTATTGAATAATTTTTAATACTTATATTATTGCTTCCTGTAGTTATATTAGCTGCATTTGAATTTCTAGTTTTAATATTAATAACTCCATTCATTGCATCAGGACCATGAACATTACTATAAGCGCCTCTTAAAATTTCTATATCTTTTATATTAAATGAGAATAAATGTGAAAAATCATACTCAGATCCTGAAGCTGCATCATTTACTTCAATACCATCTATTAAAACCAGAACATGATTTGCTTCACCACCCCTAATTCTTAATTGATTCTGACTTGCAATTCCACCAGATTGACTAAAAGATAAGCTAGTATTGGTTTTTAAAATATCCGAAAGCGAAAAATTTATACTTTTTTTACTTATTTTAATAGTTTCAATGTTGCCAGAATAATTATCCAATAATATATTACTTGGATTAGGTGAAATATAGATTAATGGAACTTCCTCACTGTATGCTATGGCGAAATTTGAAAATATAAAGATGATCAGAAATGAGCTAAAACGTAACATAATAAATCTTCCTAAAAATTATTAATGCCTACGTTAGTACAATTCTTTTGTACTTGTTCCAGCAAAATTAATTCTAATGATGTTGGTATAAATGTCAAGCATACGAAGACTAGAACAATTTAATTTTACTTTTCAATGAGCATTGAAAAATCAATAGATTTTATATTTTTAGTCAGATCGCCTATAGATATGAAATCAATATCAAGATTTGAGTATTTACTAATATTTTTAATACTTATATTGCCTGATACTTCGATTGATGTGATTTTTTTATTAATTATTTTTGTAGCTTTTTTAATATTTGATAAATTAAAATTATCTAATAAAATATTTTTAGGTTTATAATTTACAAGGATACGCAAGTCCTTTAGCGTTTCAACTTCTATTGATATTTTCCTAAAAGATATATTTTTACTGATTTTTTTTAGGAAATCTTCATAGGACACTAAACTATTTGTAATATGATTTTCTTTTATCAATATTTGATCATATAGCCCGTGTCTATGATTATAGCCACCACCACAAATTACAGCATATTTTTGTGAAATTCTTAAACCTGGAATTGTTTTTCTTGTATCCAGCAATTTTATTCTTTTATTTTTTATCTTTTCAGAATAGAGTTTTGTTTTTGATGATATACCACTTAAAAACTGTATAAAATTGAGAGCAACTCTTTCTGATATTAATAAAGTTTTTAAAGGAGCTTCTATTAAACATATCTTTTCTCCTTTCTTAATTTTGTCGCCATCATTTTTTAGCCATTTTATTTTTAATGTACCCCCGTATTTTCTTTGTACATACTGAAATGTACTATTAAACCAAAATTTCCCACAAAATACTGCGTCTTCGTTTGATTTTACAAAAGCTCTTGAAAATTTATTTTTATCTTTTCCTAGTAGATTAGTAGTTATATCTCCAGTTCCTAGATCTTCAGTAATTGCGATTGCAACATCTTTCATTGCAATCTTTACTAAATTTTTTTTATTCACTAAATTATTTCCTTGTAAAGTATTCTTTTGATAACTTAAATATTACAGGACTTAATAATACCAATGCTATTAAGTTAGGTATAGCCATAAAACCATTCATCACATCTGCTATTAGCCATATCAAATTAACACTTTCTGCAGTTGTTCCACCAAGATTTAATGCATATGCTCCTAAAACTATTGATAAAAGCCATAAAACTCTATAAGGCATTATCGCTTTTGTACCAAATATATACGCTGAACATCTTTCTCCGTAATAGCTCCAACCAATTATTGTTGTAAAGGCAAATAATATTAGCGAAATTGTTATAATTGTTTCACCTGCTGATGACAAACCAAAAACAAATGCATTTGAAGTTAGCACTGCACCATTATCACCACTTTGCCAAGCACCACTTATTACAATAACTAAAGCTGTAAGTGAACAGATTATTATTGTATCAAAAAATGTCCCCAACATTGCAATTGTGCCTTGCTTAACAGGGCTGTTTGTTTTCGCTGCAGCATGAGCAATTGGCGCGCTTCCTAATCCTGCCTCATTTGAAAATACACCTCGTGCGATTCCAAATCTTATCGCCATTAAAACTGTCGCTCCTGCGAATCCACCAGTTGCAGCTGTACCATTAAATGCGCTATCGATAATAATTCCAAATGCTGCTGGAACTTGATTAAAGTTCATTAAGACTATTATTAATGCTGATATTATGTAGAGTAATGCCATCAAAGGAACAAGAGTGGTTGCAAATGCGCTTATTCTCTTCACACCCCCAATAATTACTAAGCCGGCAATAAAAGCTATAATTAATCCAGTTAGAAGCGGTTCAACATTTAGAGTATTTTGCAATTGATTTGCAACTGTATTTGATTGCACCATATTGCCAATTCCAAAAGCAGCAATAGTTCCAAATAATGCAAATAAAAAACCAAGCCATTTCCATTTTTCACCTAGTCCATTTTTTATATAATACATCGGCCCACCAACATAAGAACCATTCGAATCTGTCTCTCTAAACTTGACTGCTAATACTGCTTCTCCATACTTTGTTGCCATTCCAACAAAGCCCATAACCCACATCCAAAATATAGCACCTGGACCACCTAGCGCTATAGCTGTTGCAACACCTGCAATATTACCAGTGCCAACAGTAGCAGACATAGCAGTGAATAAAGCAGAACGAGCAGGAATTTCTCCTTTCTCTTTATCGTCTGATTTTGCTTTAAGAAGTTTTAGGCCATAAGAAATTTTCATAATTGGCATAAATTTCAAGCCAATTGTTAAATATAGTCCGGTAAAAGCGATAAAAGCGAGCATGTAAGGACCCCATGCTATTCCTCCAAGCGTAGAAAATATATTTGTTAATGCTTCCATATAAACCCCCTATATTTTAATATTTCTTTAATATTTTAATATTTTGTTAACATATATATGTTTAAATAAGATATTAAAGCAGACTGGAAAAAAAGGCTATAAATATAATGGCAGCTAAAATTCTAATAATTGAAGATGAAAAAGCAGTAAGAGAAATGCTTTGTTTTACTCTAAAAAATAATGGTTTTGAAATTTTAGAAGCTGAGGATAGTAATTCTGCTTTAGATGCACTTAGGGAAAATGAAATTAATCTGATACTTTTGGATTGGATGTTGCCAGGCAAACAAGGAATTGAGATATCTAGAATTATAAGATCATCTAGCGAAATAAAAGATATACCAATAATTATGTTAACAGCAAAATCAGACGAGTCCGATAAAGTGTTAGGTTTAGAATCTGGCGCAGACGATTATATTACCAAGCCATTTTCTCCAAAAGAACTTGTAGCAAGAATTAAAGCCTTGTTAAGAAGGACCGCACCTCAAAAGGATATGGAGGTCGTTAAATATGGAAATATCACTTTAAATCCTATGACCCATAAAGTTACAGATGGAGATAGTAATGTAGAATTAGGGCCAACAGAATTTAAGTTGCTGCATTTTTTTATGACTCACCCAGAAAGAGTATTTAGTAGATCGCAACTCTTAGATTTAGTTTGGGGTAGGAATATATATGTTGAAGAAAGGACAGTAGATGTTCATATCTTGAGACTAAGAAAATCATTTGTTTCTGAATCTTCTAAGTGCATTCAAACTGTTAGAGGTGCTGGGTACAGGATGTCTAATTAAAAAAAACACATACTATTTATTTACTTAATATATAATGAATTTATGAATGATCAGGATAATAAACTTAAAAATTATTCGATTGCAAGTGACCTAATAAAATTAATATTGTTGATAATAGCCGGACTATTAATCGGTCATTTATTTAATCAATTTTTATGTGGTCTGATTTTCTCGTTAAGTATCTTTATAATATATATTCTTTATACAAATTATATTTTTGAGAAATGGCTTTATAATTTTAGAATAAATAAATCAAGTGCATATCATCAAAAACATCAAAATCTTGTATCAAAAGTTAATTCTGATTTTAAAAACCATAATTTAGTTCAGGAAAAATTATTAGCATTAGAAAAAAGATTTGAAGAATTAAGTGAATCAATGCCTGATGCTATTGTAGTAGTTAATAGGAACTTTGAAACAGAATGGTTTAATAAAGCTGCGGTAAAAATTTTATCATTAAAAGAGATAGATGTTGGCAAGCCAATAGCACATATGATTAGAAATCCTTCATTTGCAGAATTTATAAAAAAAAATACAATAGGATCGTCTATCAATTTTGTATCACCATTAAAGTATGACTTAACAATAAAATGTTTTATGGTTCCTTATGGTGAGGACAAGAATCTCCTAACTTTTAGAGATATTTCTGAATCTGATCAAGTTGATAAAATGAGAAGAGATTTTATTGCAAATGTTTCTCACGAGCTAAAAACTCCTTTAACTGTGATATTTGGATACCTTGAGACATTGAGTTTTTCTGATGATGGATATGTTGATGACGATATAATTTCAGAAATGCTTAAGCAATCAAAAAGAATGGATTCTCTTATAAACGACCTTTTAAAACTTACTAAGCTTCAATCGACAGATATACCAGATAAGGATTTTTCTCAAATTAATCTTAAAACTGTTGCAAATGAAATTAAAGCAGCATGTAATCCAGAAGCTTTAAAAAATAAGAATAATGTAACTATATTATCTGATAATGATATTTTCATTAAAGGATCATATGAAGAGATATATAGTGCGTTAATAAATTTATTATCAAATGCTATTGCTTATTCTGGAAATAATATTGAAATAGAAATAAATTACCTTGCCAGAAACGACAATGAAGTTGAATTTTATGTCAAAGATTACGGCATGGGTATTCCTGAAGAGTCAGTTGATAGATTAACCGAGAGGTTCTATAGAATTGATAAGGGGCGTTCCAGGGAATATGGTGGAACTGGTTTAGGCCTGTCAATTGTTAAACATATAATGAATAGGCACGATGGAAAATTGGAAATAGAAAGCACTATTAATGAAGGTAGTAAATTTATTTGTGTATTTCCAAAAACATAGTTTTTGAAGTTAGCCGAATCTTCCTGTGATGTAAGATTCTGTCAATTTATGCTGTGGTGTTGTGAAGATTTTATCAGTAGAACCTACTTCGATTAGACTACCCAAATGAAAATATGCAGTCCTTTGTGAAACTCTAGCAGCTTGTTGCATAGAATGCGTAACAATTATAATTGTAAAATTCTCTTTTAATTCGTATATTAACTCTTCAATTCTTGCAGTTGCGATTGGGTCAAGAGCAGAGCAAGGTTCATCCATTAAAATAACTTCTGGGTTAACTGCAATTGTTCTCGCAATACATAAACGTTGTTGTTGGCCTCCAGACAAACTTGTCCCAGGAGTATCTAATCTATCTTTTACTTCTTCATAAAGCCCAGCATTTTCTAAACTTTTTATAACTATTTCATCTAATTCAATTTTATTTTTAGCCATCCCGTGAATCTTTGGACCATATGCAACATTATCATAAACAGATTTTGGAAAAGGGTTGGGTTTTTGAAAACCATACCTACTTTTGCCCTAAGTGGAACGACATCTGTTTTTTTATCTAAGATATTTTCATTATCTAAATATAACTCGCCTTCAACTTTACAGCTCTCAATCGTGTCATTCATTCTATTGAAGCATCTTAGAAAAGTTGACTTACCGCACCCTGATGGACCAATCATAGCGAGAACTTCGTTTTTACCAATATCAATACTTACGTTATTTATAGCAATTTTATTATCATAGTATACATTTATATTTTTAGCGATTATTCTAGGATCTTCAACGTGAATATCCCCAATTGTTCTTGCATTGTCCAGTTTAGAAGGCGTTTGACTTACCAAGTCGTCGCTATCAATTATATTTTTATTATCATTCATTACGTCTGTATTATACATATTTTATTTGCTATGCCATCAGTTAATATCTTTTTCAAATTTTTGCCTTAAATATACAGCAAGACTATTCATTAAAATTAGAAAAATTAGTAAAACGATAATAGCTGCAGAGGTTCTTTCTACAAAGCCTCTTTCAGGTGTATCAGCCCATAGGTAAATCTGAATAGGTAATGCTGTAGCTGGATCAGTCACCGACTGAGGTATATCGACTATAAAAGCAACCATGCCTATTACTAATAGGGGAGCGCTTTCTCCTAAAGCTCTTGCCATACCAATAATTGTCCCAGTTAACATACCAGGAATTGCTACTGGAACGACATGATGAAATACAGCTTGAATTTCTGATGCGCCAACACCTAAGGCACCTTCTTTGATTGAAGGTGGAACAGCCTTCATTGATACTCTACTAGAAATTATAATAGTAGGAAGTGTCATCAGCGAAAGAACCATGCCGCCAACAAGTGGTGCTGATCTCGGCAACTCGAAAAAGTTTAAAAATATTGCTAAACCTAATAAGCCAAATATTATTGAGGGAACTGCAGCAAGATTATTAATATTAACCTCAACAAAATCAATAAATTTATTATTTTTTGGAGCAAATTCTTCTAAATAAATTGCTGTCGCAATCCCAATTGGAAAAGATATAATTAAGGTAATACTAAGAGCAAAAAGTGATCCCAATAGCGCACCTAATATACCAGATTGCTCTGACTCAGCAGAATCACCACTTGTGAAAAAAGTTTTATTGAAAAATTTTTTAATTATTTTTTTTGTTTCTAGAACCTCAATCCACCTTAATTCATCATTATCAATTCTTCTTTCATTCTCAGGAAGCAATCTGTTTATATGACCCTTTATAAGCATATCAACATCATCATCAGCTAATAACCATATTTTTTTAGAAGTACCAATCGCCTCTATATTATTTTTTATATAATTTCTTAGTTGGTATTCGCCAGATGTACTAATTAACTTTTTAAGTTTCCTTTTTTGGCTTCTACCCGATACATCTGGGAATAACTTATTTATTGAATTTTTGATTAATATATTGAAATTTGCTTTTTTGACAACGTCCCAATCCTTTGTTTTTTTTGGATCTAAAACACTTTGTTCAAAATTTACGTCAAGCTGTATTTTTGTTTCTTGAAATGCTGTGTAACCTTGTGAAAAAATACTTATAAATAGTATTGAAAGAAGAGTAAGAGCTAAAGTAATAGATAAAATTCCATATAGTTGGAATCTTTTTTCTTTTCCTAGTCTTGCTTTCAAATTATTCATATTGTTCTCTATATTTTCTAACTACGTGAAGAGCTATATAGTTAAGTATTAATGTGACAATAAAAAGCACTAATCCAAGCGCGAAAGCTGCTAATGTTTTTGGACTATCAAATTCTTGATCGCCAACTAGTAAAACAACTATTTGAACTGTTACAGTTGTGACTGCTTCAAACGGATTAGCTGTTAAATTTGCCGACATCCCAGCAGCCATAACAACAATCATGGTTTCACCAATTGCTCTTGATACCGCCAAAAGTAAACCTCCTATTATTCCAGGAAGAGCAGCGGGAATAATAACTTTTTTTATTGTTTCTGATTTAGTGGCACCAACTCCAAGAGAACCATTTTTTAAATTTTGCGGTACAGCGTTTATGACATCATCCGATATAGAGGAAACAAAGGGGATAATCATTATTCCCATAACCAAGCCTGCTGCAAGAGCACTCTCAGATGCTATTTCAATTCCAAAATTTGATCCTGTATTCCTAATAAATGGAGCAACCACAACAACAGCAAAGAAACCATAAACAACAGTCGGGATCCCTGCAAGAATTTCAGTTAAAGGCTTCACAATGGATCTTGTTTTTTTAGAAGCATATTCAGATAAATATATGGCAGACATTAATCCAATAGGGCCAGCTATGCACATCGAAATAAAAGCAATTAGAAAAGTTCCCGCGAATAAAGGAACAGCTCCAAAAGCGCCAGAGGAGCCAGCCTGATCTTCTCTTATTGGCATTTGAGGGCTCCAGTGCGTGCCAAATAAAAATTCTGTTATTGATATAACACCAAAGAATTTGTTTGATTCAAAAATTACTGAAAGAAAAATACCAATCGTGACTAATATCGCCAACAATGAACAAACAAGAAGGAAATACTGAATAATTTTTTCTAAATTATCCCTCGCATGAAAATCGTGCTTTATTTTTTTGAAAGTTAATAGGGACACAGTTAAAAAAATAACAATTGAAATTATATAAAGTATGTTTCTAAAAGACTCTAAGTCAGTATAAAAATTTTTTTCAATTACTAGCCAGGAAATTATAAAAAAAATCGAAGATAAAGATGAGTTTATTGCTAATAAAGCACCATGATATATTGGTGCAGAATGAAGTTTTATATTTTCTCTCAAAACTAAAGATTTTTTAAGACCAGCATAATAACCGGAAATGCTAAATAAACCTATAATTAACAATATTGATGTGATACTCATTATAAAAAATTGTCTTAAATTTATGTATTATTTGATTTTTTTTCTTTTACAAAGTAGTATGAAAAATAATTTAAAAAACATATCAATTATTAAAACATGATTTTGTTACAGTTTTATTACACAAAAAATTAATTATTAAAAAAGGTGATGAAGGAAAATCAAGGAAATACCGGGCATATCTCACGATCTTATGATGAAGCTATGAGCGAGATACAATCTAAAACTCTTGAAATGTCTGGAGTAGTAGAATCGTCATATGTCGATGCATTACGCGGGCTAATAAATAACGAAAGCTCATTATCTCAAAAGGTTGCAACAAACGACTTTTTGGTTAATAAGTTAGAAATCGATATAGATGAAAAATGTAACACAATACTAGCTCTTCAAACTCCTGTTGCATCTGATTTGAGAACAATAATAGTGATTTTAAGAATCATAACTGATCTTGAAAGAGTTGGCGATGAAGCTGAAAAAATAGCTAGACTATCTTTAAAATTAAATTATGAAAATATTGACCCTGCACTTCTAAAAACTTTGGAGCACCTTGGTAATAGCACCTCAACAATTTTACATAACTCTATTGATTCTTACGCCAGAAAATCAGTTGATCAAGCGCTAGAAGTAATACAAACTGATAAAAAAATAGATTTAGAATTTAAATCATGCATGAAAGAATTAATATCTTATATTGCAAAATTAAATGATGATAAGGCAGTCAAAAATTTTCTCTCTATATCTACATGTGCAAAAAGCATTGAAAGAATTGGGGACCACGCAAAAAATATCGCACAACATACTATCTATCTAGTTAAAGGAAAAGATATTAGACATACATCCGTAGAACAAGTTAGATCCGAGCTCGACGAGGATTAAATATCCTTAACCAAAAGATATTCAAGTAGTGCTTTTTGAGCGTGTAGTCTATTTTCTGCCTCTTGCCAAACTACACTTGATTTACTATCTAATACTTCAGATGTAACTTCTTCTCCTCTATGTGCAGGTAAACAATGCATAAAAATTGCATTTTTGTTTGCAACGCTCATAACATTTTTGTTTACCTGAAGAGATTTAAATATTTTCTTTCTTTCATCTTCTTCATCTTCTTGCCCCATGCTTGCCCAAACATCTGTTACGATTAAGTCCGCATCCTTTGCAGCATCTAATGGATCATGAGTTAGAACAATATTTTTATCATCTTTATATAGAGAGGGAATATATTTTTCTGGAGTGGCTATTGATAACTCAAAGTCAAATTGTTTAGAAGCATTAATGTATGAATTACACATATTGTTTGCATCGCCAATCCAGGCAACTTTTTTTCCTGTTATATCTCCATTAATTTCAACATATGTCATTACGTCAGCAAGGAGTTGGCAGGGATGAACAAGTTCAGTTAATCCATTAATTACAGGCACTGACGACTTTGAGCTAAATTTTACAACATCCTCATGATCGTGAGTTCTTATTACAACGCAATCAACCATGCTCGATATAACTTTAGCAGTATCTTCAATTGGTTCTCCTCTTCCAAGTTGCGTATCTCTTGGAGATAAAAATAAAGTGTTTCCACCAAAATGAGTCATACCGACCTCAAAAGAAACTCTAGTTCTTGTTGATGATTTGTCAAATAAAAGCGCTAGCGTTTTGTTTTGTAGAGGGGTATAAACAATATTTTCTTTTGTCATTTTTTTAAGCTCAATTGCTCTATGGATAAGATTTTTTATCTCTACCTTAGGAATATCAAGCAATGTTAAGAAGTGTCTACTTTTCATTTGAATACCTTTGTAATATTTGATGAAGCGTTTTAGCTATAAAATTAGCCTCACTCTTCTTTAAAATAAGTGGCGGCAGTAATCTAATAACATTTTCTGATGTAAGATTAAGTATTAATTTTTTATCAAGACAATCCTTTACAATATTAGAATTTTTTATATTTATTTCGATGCCTATCATTAAACCTTTCCCTCTGACTTCTTTTACAACACTTAGATCTTGCACTTTATTTTTAATCTCATTAATTAGATAGTCTCCAATATTTTCGGATTGTTTACATAGCTTATTTTTCTCAATCACATCAATAACTTTTGAGGAAACCGAACAAACAAGAGGATTTCCTCCAAAAGTACTTCCATGAGAACCTGGTGTAAATAAATTACTCGCTTTCTTATTCCCCAAACATGCTCCAATTGGAACTCCATTACCTAACCCCTTAGCGCATGTCACAATGTCAGGTCTGATATTTGCATGTTGATAAGAGAACCATTTTCCAGTTCTGCCCATTCCGGTTTGAACTTCATCCACAATTAATAAAATATCTTTTTGTGAAGTAATTTTTCTAATTTCTTTAAGAAATTTATCTTCTGCTAATCTTATGCCGCCTTCACCTTGTATAGTTTCAAGTATAATGGCTGAAACATTATTATTATTAATAGCTTTTTTTACAGCTTTTAAATCATTAAATTGACACTTAATAAAACCACTAAGTAGTGGTTTAAATCCAGCTTGAACTGACTTATTTCCTGTTGCGCTTAAGGTAGCGATAGTTCTTCCGTGCCATGATTTATCAAACATTATTACTTTTGGATTTTTTAACTTCTTATTATTTGCATGTAGTCTTGCTAGTTTTAAAGCAGTTTCATTTGCTTCAGAGCCAGAATTACAAAAAAATGCAGAATGCATTCCAGATATTTTACAAAGTTTATTTGCTAAAATCTGCTGATTTTTTATATTAAATAAATTTGAAACATGTATTAGTTTTTTAGCTTGATCATTTATAACTTTCGTAATTTCATTATTAGCATGTCCAATACAGCAAACACCTATCCCTGATAATGCATCAAGGTACTTTTCTTTTTTGTCTGTATATAAATAACAACCTTTGCCATAATCAAAAGATATGTCTATTGGCTTGTAGTTTTTCATTAAATAATTCATAGCATAACCTTAAAATAAAAACGGCAGCTAATGCTGCCGGTTAATATTTATATTTTACTGCTAAATCTTAGTAAATTCAATGCTATAGAGGTAGCCCGTGCATATGGCTACTCATACACATTAACATAGGTATAGAAAGCAGGGTGTTTGTTCTTGAAGCCATTAATGCTACAACCTTACCTTTTGCTATTTGTGCATCTGTTGCTTCAACTATTCCAAGAATTCTTTTTTGATTCGGCCAAATAAGCCCCCAAACATTAAATAACATAATTGTTCCTAGCCAGGCCCCGATACCAATAACTTCTGCACCAGTTTGAAGAGTAAATGCATTATGAACACCAATACCACTATAATGAAGTGCTAAGGCACCTGTGATCCAAGTTAATAAAGCCCCCCATCTAAAATAAAATAATGCAGTTGGCGCAACATATTTATTTATTGCTGCAGGCCCAGGCCCGTCTTTATCAGCTAATGCAGCTGCAACTCCAGGAACTTGAACAAAGTTGAAATAATAAAGTAGTCCTATCCAAATTATGCCAAAAAAAACATGAAGCCATGTTACTAGAGACCACATTGGCATGTCAGGACCTATATGATCAAATGAAATACTTATTATTATTGCTAAAAGAAAACCTAATCCGACAGTCATAGGTATTGATTTTAAAGGATTCATTTTACCTCCAAATAAAATGTACATTTAATGTTATTCTATTCTTTGATATGCAATGATGCAATCTAAGTTTGTACATTATAGAAAATAAAAATGAAAAAAACAGTTAATTCAGAAAAAGAAACAGAAGAATTGGTCAAACAATTCTCAAAATATATACGCCCACCTTTAATTATTGGTTTTAATGGAGATTTAGGGGCGGGTAAAACAACATTTATAAGAAAACTAATAAGAACATATAATGTTTGCGAGATAGTTAAAAGCCCAACTTTTGGATTAGTTGAGGAGTATAATTATGACTCAATAGATATATTGCATGCTGACTTATATAGAATAAATAAAAATGAGATGAATTATTTTGATTTTCATAGCTATTATAACAATAGAAGTTTGTTTTTAATTGAGTGGATTGAAAATGATAATAAAATTCTGAATAATTCTGATATATTAATAGATATTAAGATTGTAAATGATCAAGATCAACGTATTTTTGATTTTAAAGGGAATTCAAACGAAGGTAAAAAATTAATAAGAAATATGAAAATATGATTTTTTATAAATTTATCAACAAAAAAAATTTTTTTAAAATAGCAGCTTTAAGCGTATTCTTTCTACTTCTCCCTATAGAAGCAAGTCCATCAAGTAGTTTGAACAAAATGAGAGTTTCGTATGACGGTCAAACTAATAAGATAAGAATAGTTTTTGATGCGAATAAAAAAATAAACTATCTTATGAAAGACAAATCAGATAGCGCATTAAAAATCACTTTTACAAATATTAAAATTAGTAATGCTTTTAAGAAGCCTAAAATTGATAATCCAGATATCCAGACCTTTAAATTAGCAAGAGAAAAAAATAACCTAAAATTTACTTTTGTATCAAAAAGAAGCTTTAGTCATAAATATTTTTTGCTAGAGCCAGATGGTAAATATGGTCATAGATATGTACTAGATATATTTATGGGAAAAAATTTGGCTAGCAAAAAAATTGATAAAACACCAAAGAAAATAAAAAAAACTAATTTTATAATAGCAATTGATGCTGGTCATGGCGGTAAAGATCCAGGCGCAGTTGGCAGAGGTGGTACCTTAGAAAAGGATATTGTTTTATCTATCTCTAAAAAGTTACATAAACTGTTAAAAAAAGAAAAAAATATAAAGCCAGTTTTAATTCGGAATAGAGACTATTTTATTCCTTTGAGGAATAGAATAAAAAAAGCAAGAGAGTATAAAGCTGATTTGTTTATTTCAATTCACGCGGATGCGGCAAGAAATAGAAAAGCAAGAGGTTCATCAGTATATGTGTTGTCACAGCATGGTGCTTCTAGCGAAGCAGCAAAATGGCTTGCAAACAAAGAAAACTCTGCCGACCTAATCGGCGGTGTAAGTATTGAGGATAAAGATAATGTTCTCGCTCAAGTTATTTTGGATTTATCTCAAAGCGCAACCATAGAAACTAGCATAAAAGCCTCAAGCATATTATTAGCAAAATTAGGAAAAGTTTCAAAACTTCATTCAAAAAATATTGAGCAAGCAGGGTTTGTAGTGTTGAAATCGCCTGACATACCTTCTATATTAGTTGAAACTGCTTTTTTATCTAACAGCAAGGAAGAAAAAAAGCTAAGAACAAAAAAGTTCCAAAATAATATTGCAAAGGCACTTAGAGACGGAATTGTTGAAATTATTAGAAAAGGTATTATTTAAAAAATGAATCGTCATAATTTTTTTGTGCAAATTTGTATAAAAATTTACTTGTAATCTTTGAAGAAACTTTTGTAATCTTGTCAGCAAAACTCGTTAAGGGCTTATATTTAATGTGAATGACGTTAAACTTATCTTTTATAGACATAATGTATTCATCACTAGTCATAATTTCATCAATTAAATTTAATTCAAGAGCGCTTTTTCCATACCAATATTCACCAGTAGCTACTTTTTCAATATCTATATTCTTTCTCTGACTAACGATAAAATCTTTAAATAAAATATGGATATCTTCTAACTGCTCGCTAAGTTTTTCCCTATCTTTATCAGTATTCTCGCCAAACATAGTAACAGTCCTTTTATAATTTCCAGCTGTATGTTGCTCGAAATCAATTCCTTTATTTTTAAGAAGTTTATTAAAATTCGGAAGCTGAGCCAAAACTCCAATAGATCCAATAATGGCAAAAGGGGATGATATAATTTTATTTGCTACACAAGCCATCATATATCCACCGCTAGCAGCAACCTTATCAACACATATAGTTAAAGGAATTTTTTTATCTTTGATTCTTTTTAATTGAGACGCTGCAAGACCATGTTCATGTACTGTGCCACCAGAATTTTCTAATCTTAAAAGAACTTCATCACCCTTGTTATAAGACAATAGAATTCCTGAAATTTCTCTTCTTAATGACACTATTTCACTAGCTTTAATATTTCCTTTAAAATCTAATACAAAAAGCTTTTTTTCAGATATTTTTTTACTTTTTTTCTTTTCTTTTATAAAAATTTTATAATCTTTTTTATTTAAAATATTTTTTTTTATATTGTCTTCTATAGCGTCTAGTTCTTGATTTATATTTGTTACAGATAAACTTCCTTCTGATTTACTTTTTTTAGAATTTAGCGCAAAACCTAAAATAATTATTATACTTATAACAACTGTTAAAGTTTTTAGTAAAAATAATCCATAATTTGATATTAATTCTATTAGCATTTTATTTTTTCCTTAAATTAAAAACTTGAAATAACGTTTGTTGGCTTATTTTCTTGGCTTTATCTGTGTACATGTATAATTCTTTAAGTTCGATATTTTTTGATTCTTTTATAAAATCACCTCTTATAATTTGGTCATACTTATCTGACCCCATAATACACATGCTTGTACTGCAGTATAATTTATCTAAAAGATCTTTACTAATCATTTGCTCAACAATTCTTGGCCCAGCTATAAAATAGATGGATTTAAATCTATTCTCTATTATATACTCATTTAGTTTGTATAGCTGATACATTTTTTCCTCTACAATGTATTATTTTGAAACCTTTTTTTTCAAATTTTTGTATTTTTTTCTCATTTTTAGATGTTGTTAAAATTGTTATTCTTTCTTTTAATAATTCAATATTCTTACTAATAGGAAAACTTAAGCTGTTGCTTAAAATAATAATCTCTTGATTTTTTAAATTATTTTTATCTCTCCATTGTATTAATTTGGGATTTTTTACCGAAAGAATATCCCCATAATAACCTTTACTTAAACCATTTAAATACTCAGTATTTGTCACTAAACAATCTGATTGGGCATGAAGCTGACAAAAAAGAGAAAAGTCTACTTTGCTCTTGATTCTATCAGGAGTTAACAATTTTGAGTTTTTTTTGTCATATGTTGCAATTCTTCCATCAAAACTAGACAAAAAATTAGCGTAATAATAAGGCTTATAAGATCTATTTATTTTGGACAACATGGGCTTTAAATAAAGATTATCCACACTATATAGGCTTTTTTTACTTTTAGGATAAATTTTACTTATAATTTGATTCATAAATTCAATAATATAATTTATATATTATTTGCTAATATAATTCATGTATATGCTTATTACTATAAATTATAAGGCTAAAGATAAAATAATTATAATAAATACAGATAAAATAAAGGGGTATCAGAGTGGAATCTATACTAGAAATCAAAGATAGTTGTACTTCTTCAGAGCAACTTTTAAGAAGCTATGCTTTCGCAAGATATTTAAAAATATATAAAAAAGAGTATCTTGAGGACTTAGAAATCAAGGGTGAAAAACATTCTCAAGAAGCAAAGCAAAAAATGGAGCTCATCGCTAATTTATCTTTAAAAGATATATTAAAAATTTTTGAAAGAGAAGCAACTGGCAAGGAACTAGAAAGAGACAGAGCCATAGTAAGATTTCTTGATGGCTGTTACCATCATTACAGAAAAAAAGGATTTACAAGATTAGTTAGAATAAATAATGATGTCGTTACTACTGGTACAGAATCACAAACTGCATTTAAAACAAAAATATCAAATAAAGCTGAACATTTATCTGAATTAATTTTAAGCACAAGAAGAAAACTATTGGAGAGAGTTGATTTAGGTCACAGTATTTCAAGATCAAGTGTTTCAGACGCATCACCAAATGTTACTACGGGAGAAATTTCTGGACACTTTGCAAATATTCCAGCAGCTTATTCAAAACTTGCGCATACAAATTTAACAGTAACAGCAGATATTAAAACTGGGGTTCATTATGAAACATCAGTAAATAAAAGAGCGTTTCCTTTTTTCGAGTTGGATCATGATCCTTTAGACTTGGATCTTTTTGAGCCAGATGATTGGGTTGCAGTTCCTTTAAGTGTTGGAAAATGGTTGATAATTGCATACATTCATAAATCTAGGGGTTGTATTGAAATGGAGCCAGGTTTATTGAATTTGTTTCCTCTTTTTAAAATTGACAAAGAATTCGTTAATAAAAAGCCAGATGGCATATTTTTCTTTGGCTACCCAGGAGCAAAAAAAGAGGATTTAGGTTTTTATCATGATAAAGAAAATGATGTGCTAATAGGAATGGTCCCGCAATTCCCTGAATATGGATATTTTGGTTATTGTAAAAAGCCAATACTTACTCTTCATAATGTTCTAGCAATTTTGAAAGGAGATTTTCCTTTGCATTGTGGTTGCAATAGATATGTTGTTGGATTTGATAAAGACACAGATGAGCCATTTATATCTGATATCTACATTAAAGCTGATGATATGGGTAAAGCAGAATTTTATAAAGATGAAAATGATAAGCTCAGAAAATTAAAATTCTATGGCACTGAAATTGGAGCATTTGCATGTTTAGATGGTTTTAGTGAGCAAGCCAAACTTCAATTAGTAGGTAGAGAAATTGGATACAATGCTTCTGCAGGAACAAATGCAAGACAAATAGTGCCCGTAGCAGAAGAAAAAGAAGTCTCAACTGGAAGTGATCTAGATTTGTTATTGTATATAAACAATTATGATCTAAAAAAACCAGGCGAAACAATGGTTGATACAAGCATGCCAGTAAAAGATGCTATCGTACATTTTCATGATGGAAGAAGGTGTGCTGCAGGCAGTACTCAAACCGGAAGAGGGGGCACTGAGATAAGTTATTGGGCAAATCCATTTCCTTTATTAAAAGATAACGACGGAACAATACTTCATAAAGATTTGTATGAAAAATATACAGATACTGAAGAACAATTAATTTCGGATATAGAAAAATTAGTTAAAAGAGGAGATATGGAAGTAGGTGTCGCATATAGTATGCTTATGGCAGGAGTGTATGAAGGTAATACAGATGAAAAAGTTCTTGAATGCGGTTTTAAAAATAGAGAAGAGATTGAGCAAGAAGGACCAACTAGACTTGCTGAATCCTTAATAGTTTCGGTTAAAGAATTTGCAGTAAAGAAAAGAAATAAGTTAGGTAATGATGCACAAGAAGTTGATGTAACGGTTGCTATGATTGGAGATAGTAGAACTGGAAAGTCAGAAACTGCTGAAAAAATGGAAGGTATTCTTGACGTTAATATTGCTTAACTAGAATAAATTTTAATCTGTTCTTCTATTTTTAAAATTTTCGTTTTGAGCTCTTTTAGTTTTTGCTCATCTGCTACAACTATATGGCCAGGAGCATTTTTTATAAAATCTTCATTGGATAATCTAGATTCTATTCCTTTAGAAGAGTTTTCATACTTAACCTTTTCTTTTGTTAATCTATCAATTTCGGATTTTATATCAACAAGGTCAGAAGAAGGAATAAGCATTTTTATATTATTAGAAACACAAGTATAAAAATTACTATCAGTATTTTCTCCAAATTCTATATTTTTAATCTTTGCCAAATTTTTAATCAACGAAGATGATTCGCTAAAGAAAACTTTATCTTTATCATTTTCACCAGTAACGTATATGTCAATCATTTTATTAGGCTGAACACCTATTTCTGATCTTGTTTTTCTTAAAGCAGAAACAATTTCGATCATCCAAGTTATATTGTCAGTATTTTCATTAATTAAAAAATCTTTAGAATTAGGATAATTGTTGTCTTGTAAAAATCTATTTTCATTGAATAAATCCTTATAAATTTCTTCAGTTATAAATGGCATAATTGGATGCAAGAGTAATAAAATATTTTTTAGAATATCTCTGAGATTAAATATTATTAAATTCTTTTCATTTTCATTAACATCTTTTGCATTAAGTTTAGATTTTGAAATTTCTATATACCAGCTGCAATAATCTTGCCATATATAGCTATAAAGATGTTTTGCTGCATAGTCAAATCTATAATTTTTATAATTATTTTTTGTATCTTGAATCAATTCACCTAGTTTGTTTCTAATCCAAAGTTCTTCATTTTTAAAAGAGTAATTACTTAAATCATTTATCTGTACTTCGCCTTGCATTTTTACAAATCTTGCTGCATTCCATAATTTATTGCAGAAATTTCTATAACCCTCAACTCTTTTAAGATCAAAATTTATATCCCTACCATTGCTAGCTAGCGATGCAAATGTGAATCTTAATGCGTCTGTTCCATAAGCACCTATGCCATCAGGATAGTCTTTTTTTGTGTTTTGAATAATTTTTTTAGCCATCTCTGGCTGCATTAGGTCAGAGGCTCTTTTGTTAATTAGGTTGTCTAAATTAATTCCATCTATTAAATCTATAGGATCAATAATATTACCTTTAGATTTAGACATTTTGTTTCCCGATGAATCTTTAACTAAACCGTGCACGTATATTTCTTTAAAAGGCACTTCTCCTACAAATTTTTTACCCATCATTATCATTCTGGCAACCCAGAAAAATATAATATCAAATCCAGTTATTAGAACACTTGTCGGATAAAATGTTTTAACTCTCTCTGTTTCCTTTGGCCATCCTAAAGTTGAGAATGGCCACAGTGAAGATGAAAACCATGTGTCTAAAACATCCTCATCTTGGGTCAATATAATGTTCTCTTTTAAATCATATTTTTCTCTTACATGCTCCTCGTTCTTGCCAACATAAATATTTTTTTCATCATCATACCAGGCTGGTATTCTATGACCCCACCAAAGTTGTCTACTAATACACCAGTCTTGGATGTTGTTCATCCATTCAAAATAGGTTTTTTCCCAATTCTCTGGGACAAACTTTATTTCTTTATCCTTAACACATTTAATAGCTTCCTCAGCCAATGGCTTAATTTTTACGTACCACTGATCGGTCATTAAAGGTTCAATTATTGCGTGACTTCTATCACCTCTTGGAATTAACATTTTGTGATCTACAGCTTTAATTAAATTTTTAGATTCATCTAGCTCGGAAAGAATTTTTTTTCTTGCGGCATATCTATCTAAATTATTATATTCTTTCACATTACATTTTATTCGCGCAGAAGTATCAAAGATATTTATTATTTCTAAATTATGCTTTTTTGCTAATTCATAGTCATTGAAATCATGCGCAGGTGTTATTTTTAGACATCCTGTTCCAAATTCCATATCTACATATTCGTCAGAAATTATTGGTACGATTTTTCCTGTAACTGGAACAATAATATTTTTGCCTATATATTTTTTGTATTTTTCATCTTTTGGATTAACAGCTACAGCTGTATCTCCCAAAATAGTTTCGGGTCTTGTTGTTGCTATTACTAAAAAATCACCAGACTCATCATCTAAAAAATATTTTATTTCCCAAATTTTTCCATTTTCTTCTGAAGATATGACTTCTAAATCGGACAATGCTGTCTGTAGAACTGGATCCCAATTTACTAATCTTTTCCCTTTATAAATTAATCCTTCTTCGTAAAGATCAATAAAAACTTTATTAACAGCAACTGACAAGCCTTCGTCTAATGTAAATCTTTCGCTTTCCCAGTCGAGAGATGCGCCCATTCTTCTTAGTTGCTTGGTAATGATATCTCCAGACTGACTTTTCCAGTCCCACACTTGATCAATAAATTTTTCTCTTCCTAGATCTGTCCTCGAAATACCTTGGGCTGTAAGTTTTCTTTCAACAACCATTTGAGTTGCTATACCAGCATGGTCTGTACCAGCTTGCCATAGAGTATTATCACCAAGCATTCTATGGTATCTGCAAAGTATATCCATTAAGGTTACTTGAAAAGCATGACCCATATGAAGTGTGCCAGTCACATTTGGTGGAGGAATCATAATACAATAAGCACTTCCATCTCCAGAAGGTGAAAAGATTTTATTATCTTCCCACTTTTTATACCATTTCTCTTCTATTTCTGACGGATTGTATTTATTATCAATCATAAAATAATATTCAAATAATAAATATTTAGGTATTTTTTATAAAGATTTTGCATTATCTAATATAAAATGAGTAAGTAATGAAACTGGTCTACCTGTACCACCCTTGTTTGCCCCTTCATTCCATGCTGTTCCAGCTATATCAAGATGAGCCCAACTGTAATCTTCAGTAAATCTAGAGAGAAAGCAAGCAGCTGTAATTGTGCCAGCATACCTTTTTCCAATATTAGCTATGTCTGCAAAATTACTATCTAATTCTGACTGAAATTCTTCCCACATCGGAAGCTCCCAAATATAATCATGACTTATATTTGAGCTATTTTTTAGTTTCGCAGTTAATTTTTCATCATTTGACAAAACACCACTTGCTACTTTACCTAATGCAACAAGAACAGCACCAGTCAACGTTGCTATGTCAATCACATACTTTGGTTTAAACCTTGAAACATAAGTTAAAGCATCACATAAGACCAATCTTCCTTCAGCATCTGTATTAAGGATCTCAACAGTTTGACCTGACATTGTTGTAACAACGTCACCTGGATTTGTAGCTGTTCCACTTGGCATATTTTCTGCCGACGCAATAACTCCAACAACATTAATTTTTAAATTTAACTCACTTATAGCATTCATTGTACCTAAAACACTTGCAGCACCACACATATCATATTTCATCTCATCCATACCATTACTAGGCTTTATTGATATTCCTCCTGTATCAAACGTTATACCTTTTCCAACAAGCACAATTGGTTTATCGTTTTTATTAGAACCATTATATTTTATCGTAATTAGCTTGGAAGGTTCCTCACTTCCGTTTCCAACAGAAAGCAAACAATTCATGCCCATAGATTTCATTTCTTTTTCATTATGGATTTTCACATTTAGCTTTTTATTTGTTTTACCTAGTGAAGTAGCTGTTTTGGCTAAATATGTTGGAGTACATATGTTACTTGGAAGATCGCCAAGTTTTTTTGCAAGCTTTATTCCGTTCGATATTGCTAAACCTTGTAAAAAGTATTTTTTCAATTTAGATTTATATTGACTCTTAACAGATGCACAAATAAATATTATTTTACTAATCTTATAAATAATCTTATTTTTTGTAATATTTTTTGTTTCGCTGTAAACATAATCAGCTCCATTTATATGTATAGAGATATTCCTTATTGCCCAATCAATACCTATTTTTTTGTTTCCAATTAGTGAATCAAGGCCTAAATAAATATTATTAATATTTTCTTTTTTACATAAATCACTTAAAGTAACCACAACTTTTAAAAAATTTTTCTCATTGTATTTATCTTTCTCTCCTAAACCAACCAAATAAATTTTTTCTAACTTTGGGTTAGATACGTCATATATGCATAGTGTCTGATTAATTTTTCCTTCAAAAGAACTCTTTTTAATTATATCTTTAATTTTCTCCATATCCTTAGCACTAACTGATTTTGCCAAAATATTTATATTCTTATCGGCAAATATCCCAAATATTGCTGAGCCTTTAGTACTAATTGATGTTATATTATCAGTTAAATCGAATTGCATAATTTTTGTAGCCTCATTGTAATTATTGATTATGAAAAATAAACTCTAAATATACCAAAATTAAAGAAAAATGGTTGGATAATTATAAAATATCTAAACTGAAGTTCAGTTGTCTTATTAATTTAATCAAATCAATTGACAAAAAAACTCTATATCTCAAATTTCCTTATAAATTAAATCCAATAAATTTTGATAAATTTAAGAAATTATCTATAATTGATAAGTATATACTAAAGAGCTTCATATTTTCATTTTTTTCGGTAATCTCTGTTTTAATTTTGGTAATTGTTGGAAGGCTATTTGTCCGACTATTAGAATATGTTGTAGATGGAAGATTCGAAATAGAAATGATCTTTTCAATGTTATTTTTAAGTACTTCGAAATCAGTTATTTTGTTATTACCTTTTGCCTTAATGATAAGTATAGTAATATCATTATCAAAGCTTTATAGAGATAGTGAAATTTTTGCCATAAAAGCATCAGGAAATTATAAATCTATATTTAGCAAAATTTTTTATCTTGTCGCTATCCCTTCTTTTTTAATAATTTTTGTTCTTAATATTTTTGTCTCACCATATTTAATAACAGAAATTCAAAAAAAGAAAATTGAAGCAGCCGCAACATCTGAAATTGGCCTTAAATCTCCAGGAAAGTTTATACAAATGAAAGACAAGAATTGGATAATTTTTGTGGAAAGTCTAGAAAATGATATATCCAAAAGGATTTTCATTAAAAGCTCAGAAAATAATAAAATATCTATAGAAACTGCTGAAGAGGGAGAAGAGTATCTTAAAAGCGGAACAAGAAGCTTGGTTCTAAAAAACGGACAAAGATATACAGGTTCTCCAGGTACCGGCAATTTTCAAGTTATGAAATATAACACTCATGAGATTAAACTTTTACATACTGAACCAAATTTTAATCAAAATTACAGAATGAAAAGTATATTTGAGTTATTAAATGATCAAAATCATGCTTTGTCCTCTGCCGAGATACAGTGGAGATTATTTGCGCCAATATCTGTTGTAATTTTAATATTATTTGCATTTATTTTTGGAGATGTTGCCCCAAGACAAAATAAATATTCAAACTTATTATCGTCGATAGTTATTTATTTTTTATATTCAAACCTTGTTATTGTTTCCGTAAATCAAATTCAAAAAGAATCCTATTTATTTACTTTCATAGGATCCTGGTGGGTACATATTACAGCAGCAATTTTATGCTATTCATTATATATGATAAAGAAAAGACAAATTAACTTATTTTCAAAATTTACAGGTATGCTTAAAAGCTATTTAAAATAACTAATGAAGATTTTAGATAAATATATTGCAAAACAAATATTATTATCAATATTCTCAGTTTTGGGAATTCTTGTAGTTGTGGTTGGGTTGTTAGATCTTGTTGACGAAATAAAAAAAGTAGATGAAGGGTATACATTAACATTAGCGTTTCTTTATGTATTATTAAATATTCCACAAAATATCTATGAAGTTTTGCCAATAGCAACTTTAATGGGAAGTCTTATTGGCCTAAGTAAACTTTCAAGTACAAATGAATTAAATGCTGCAAAATTTTCAGGTCTATCACTATCAAAAATTATAAAAATTACTTTGAAAACGGGATCTATAATTGTTTTGGTGACTTTTCTTATGGGAGAATTTATCGCGCCACAAGGACAACAAGTTGCAAATAATCTTAAAAATTTAAGCCAGTCTACAAGATTAAGTATGAAAAATACCAATGGAATTTGGATAAAAAATAGAAGCAGTTTTATACATATCGCCAGAGTTTATCCTGATAAAATTGTTCAAGAAGTTTCAATTTATCGTTTCAACAAAAAGCAACAATTAATAGAATCAATTTATGCAGAGGAAGGAAGCTATATAAACGAAAAATGGCTAATGAAAAAAATTACTAAAACAAATTTTCAAAATAAAAATATAGAAATAGTAAATGAAGAATTTGCAAGTTTTAATGAATTTGTAGATTTGGACCTATTCGACATTATGATTATTAAGCCAAATCAAATGAATATAATGCAATTAAAAAAGTATATAAGATACTTAGAAAATAATTCTATGGAAGCTAAAAATTATCAATTAGCTTTTTGGTCAAAATTCTCAATACCTTTATCTTGCTTAGTAATGTTTTTATTAACTACTCCATTTGTTCATTCAAATATAAGATCAGCAAGTTATGGACAGAGAATATTTATAGGAATCTTGACTGGCATAAGTTTATTTTTATTTAATCAAACAATAAATAAGCTGTCTATGATTATAAATATCCCACCATTTTTAGGTTCTTTCTTGCCAATAATAATCCTACTTATTTTAGGATTATATATAATTAGAAGGTTTTATGGTTCTAAGGCTTTACTAGGTTTGTTCTTGAGATAAAATCATGTAAACATTTTCTGTCTTCTCTAAATATAGATATTAAAAAGCCAAGCCCAAAAAATAGAAATGATAGTATCGCAATATTAAATCTAACAACTGCCTTTTTATATGTTAGTGGTTCTTCATTGTCACTAACAATTTTTATTTTCCATGTTTTCATGCCTAGCGTACCTTGATTGTTTACCCAGAACCAAACAAAAAAATACTGCGTGATAAAGTAATAATAAATTTGCATGGTAATTTTTAGAGATTCACTTCCTTGTAAATCAAAATTATAAAGTGGAAGTGACATGATTATTAATATTGCCAACACCAAAAAAGAATCATATAAAATTGCTCCAAATCTTCTCCAAATTGATACGTTACGCATAACTCTGCCATATTGTAATAGGTTTATAATTACTTTATTATATTCTTAGAAATATGAAAAATAAATTAAACAATGATAACTTAGACAGCTTTCTTGATAGCATATGGGCTGAGCAAGGCTTATCAAAAAATACTTTATTATCATATGAGCATGATATAAAGAGTTTCTTGCTATTTTTACAAAATAAAAAAATTGACTTATTGAGCGTTCAACATACCGACATCAACTCTTTTATATCTGAGAGATTTTCAAGCGGTATATCATCTAGAAGCATTATGAGGCTAATATCATCTTTAAAAAAGTTTTTTTTATATTTAACTACTCATAACATTGTCAAAAAAAATCCTACAGAAGATATTGAGACCCCTCGAAACGCCAAATCTCTTCCGCATACTATTGATACTGAGATTGTTGATAAGTTATTAAATGCTCCTGACGTCAATACCAGGTTTGGGGCAAGAGACAAAGCCATGCTAGAAATTTTATATGCTTGCGGTTTGAGAGTTTCGGAACTAGTTACGTTGAAATTATCTCAAGTTACAATGGAAAGTAATTTTTTACGAGTTATGGGAAAGGGTAATAAAGAGAGAATAATTCCAAT
Organism: Thiothrix sp.; assembly: GCA_038141665.1. Lineage (GTDB taxonomy): Bacteria > Pseudomonadota > Gammaproteobacteria > Poriferisulfidales. The sequence goes on along the minus strand of JAYQIN010000002.1, from coordinate 398,682 downwards.
AAATGATTATGCTCTTACCTTTTTAAAAACATACATAGAAAATTTTAGATCAGAGTTTGTGAATAAGAAAAAATCTGATTCACTTTTTTTAAGCAATAGAGGTAGTGAAATGACTAGGCATTCATTTTGGCATATATTAAAAAAGTATGCCTTAAAAGTTGGAATTAAAGAGCACTTATCGCCACATACATTAAGACATGCTTTTGCAACTCATATGATTAATAATGGGGCAGATCTTAGAGTTGTTCAGTTATTATTAGGACACAGTGACCTTTCAACTACACAGTTATATACTCATATTGCTAAAAATGAATTAAAGGAGTTACATTGCAGAAATCACCCGCGAGCTTAATAAAATTAGTTATCATTTCAGCATTTTTTATTTTTAATATTTCAATTTGTCATTCCGACGACAAGATAATATTTTCTTTAGAAAAAAAAATGTCTGAAATATTTCCAACTTTAAAATTTGATAAAATTATAAAAACTGGGATAAAAAATATTTATGAAGTACATTATGGGACAGCAATTATTTACATAACTGATGACGGAAAATATATATTTGAGGGTGGCAATTTACAGAAAGTTGAAAAAGAAGGAAATGATTACGTTTTCATAAATATGACTGAAGCATCTAGCTCGGTAGAAAGAAAAAAATTATTAAAAAATATTCCTGATAATCAATTATTTGTTTATGGGCAAAGTAAGGAAAATTATATTGACGTTGTTACTGACATAGATTGCCGATATTGCCAAAAATTTCATCAAGATATACCGACATATCTGAAAAATGGAATCAAAATTAGATATCTAGTTTTGGCTAGAAAAGAGAGCGTGAAAAGTAAAATTGTATCTGCGTGGTGTGCAAAAAATAAGAATGATGCTTTTACGTTACTTAAAAGTAGCAAAGAAATCAAAAAAAAGTATTGTGAAAACCCAATTGAAAATCATCAGAATTTAATTAGTAGTTTAGGGGTTAGCTCAACACCAACTATATTTTTACCAAACGGCAATTTAATTTTGGGATACAAAAGTCCAAAAGAAATCATTGAGAAGATAAAAAATTAGCAAACCAACTTTGATTATATTTTTTATTATCAAATCCATTTATTACTAAAATTCTTTTTGCTCTAGTGCAAGCTACGTAGAAAAGATTATTCTCTTCTAATTTTTCTTTATCATTATGTTTTTTAAAATTCTCTTCAATTAAATTATTATTTTTAAAAAATTTAGGCAGGAACAGGAATAAGTCTTTACAAGAGTAGTCGTCATTGAAAATCGGTACTATATTAGAATTAGGAGATAAATTATTTTGTAGGTATGTTTGAGCCAAAAAAATAACATCCGACTCAAGACCTTTAGAAGAATGTATAGTCATTATTCTTACAGAATTATTGAATAAGTTTTCCTGAGTTTCTGGACTATCTTTAATTTTTTCAATTTGGTATAAAAATTGATATGGTGATATATATCTGCCATTATTAATATTTAAACTTATATTTAAAAATTTTAAAAAATTATTTCTTATCTTTTTATTTTCTAAATTATTTTCCGTGTAGTATAATTTAATGATGTTTAAGTCATGATATATCATATCAATTAGATCATGCATAGGAATTTTGCCTATATAACTTTTCCACTTTTTGATAGATTTTTTATGCTTACTAGAAAGCAATAATTTTTCTAGGCTGTCAAAGTCATTTATATTAATTTTATTAATTTGCTCTACAGAATAATTAAAAATGGAACTTTTTAATATTGAGAATAACTCGTAATTATTTTTCTCGCAAAGTATCATATATTTTAATAAATAAAAAAGATCTTTAATTTCTTTGCTATCTAGAATGGACTCTTTTTTGTCAGTTGATACAGGTATAAAATTTTTTATTAGAGTTTTTTCTATACAGTCTATATGTGTTCTATTTTTTACTAGAATGATTATATCTGCATATTTTATATTTTTGTTTCTTTTTATTTTATTAATCTGAAGAGCGATATTTTCAGCTTCAGTGATCGTATTAATTTCTTCATTTTCATCTAAAACATTAATCTCTACAAATCCCGGTGTTTTAATTTTTGTATAAAAATTATTTTCTGTTTCAAACACATTATTTACAAAATTTATTATATTTTTTGACGATCTCCTGGATTCATCTAAAAATAATTCATTTGAATTAAAATTTAGATTTGTGTATTTCCTACAAATATCAAATAATCTTGGTTCAGAACCTCTAAATCCATATATTGACTGTTTTGCATCACCCACTATTGTTACAGAATTATGAGAATTCAATTGGTTCATAGAGCCAAGAACCATAGATATTATTTTCCATTGAATATAATTTGTATCTTGAAATTCATCTATTAAAATATGATTAATTGAGTTCGCAATCTTATAAAATATCCAGTTATCTTGATTTAGTTCTGATAATTTTTTATAGCATAACCAAGTATTATCAGAATAGTCATGAATATTATTTTCTTTGAGAAAGTTTTGATATTCACAAAAAAATGAAGTTGTAAGAAATTTCCAAGAAACTTGGATAGCATTATAGATATTCAGCTCATAACAAAATATATGTGACAAAAACTTATTTAAATTTATACTTTTTTTCGAAAATTCATTAGCAATTTTTTTTCTTATTTTTCTATCATTTTTTGTCAGAAAGAAATCTTTAATAAAAACAATTTTTTCATCAACACAATAATTGTTAGCTAATAATTTTTCTAAAAAATCTGAGTAATTTTTATATAGAAATTCATTTTTTTGAAATTCATAAATTACTTTATCTACAAAATTATTTTTTATTTTGGAGGTATTAAAAATAGTTTCATTGTTAAAATTTTTTATATCAGATAAATTTTCGTAAATTTCTAAAAAATATGATTTTTTCTCAATTATACTTGTGATTGAATTTTTAACATTGTAGTAGCTTCCAAGATGCTCGTTTAAAAAATTAATATTTTTTTTTATTTCTGGATTAGAGTTTAAGTAATTTTCACTAAAAAATTTTTTTTCAATTTCTTTAGAAGCCAATTTTTGATATTCATTTGTTTTTGTATTATAAGGAACTTGTTTATCAAAATAAAATTGACCTAGAATATCCATAAAAAATGAGTCAAAGGTTGATATTCTTATATCTTTTGGATCTAATTGAATTTCTAAAAAGAGTTTCTTAGCTTTTTCTATATATATATTATAGTTTTTTTCTATACCTATTTCTTTTAAATCTTTTTTAATATCTTCATCACTATATTTAGACCAAGCTTCGATTTTCTCATTTAGCCTGTTTTTCATTTCTGCAGAAGCTTTTTTTGTGAAAGTGATAGCTGTAATTTTATCTGTTTCACAACCTGCTAATAAAAGCCTTAATATTTTTGATATTATAAACCAAGTTTTACCAGTTCCAGCTGCTGCTATAACATTTGTACTATTGCCAGGTTCTAAAAATTTATTTATATTCATTATTTAATATAATATTATATTTTTAATAATAAATTTAATTTTTTAATATGCTTAGAATAGCACTTTTTTTAGGAACAAATATTGCAATACTTTTGGTGTTGAGTATAACTATGTCCGTATTTGGAATAGATGGTGTTCTTCAGAGTAATGGCGTGGATCTCAATCTTAATTCTTTATTATTTATATCAGCTATCATTGGATTTACCGGGTCATTTATTTCACTACTTATGTCTAAGTGGGTAGCTAAAAGAAGTATGGGTGTCAGGCTTATTAAAAGCGGTAATAATGAAACAGAAAAATGGCTCCTAAAAATATTAGATGATATTAGCTTAAAATCTAATATAAAAACACCTGAATTTGGAATTTTTGATTCACAACAATTAAATGCTTTTGCTACTGGAGCATCTAAAAATAATTCTTTGGTTGCCTTAAGCACTGGGCTAATCAATCACATGAACAAGGATGAAATTGAAGCTGTTATAGCTCATGAAATAGCTCATATAAAAAATGGAGATATGGTAACAATGACATTGATACAAGGAATTATAAATACATTTGTTATTTTCTTTTCAAGAGTAATAGGTCATCTTGTTGATAGAATTGTATTTAAAGTTCAAAGAGGTCATGGCCCAGCTTATTATATAACAAGTATTATTGCTCAAATTCTATTATCTATCCTTGCAAGTATAATAGTTATGTGGTTTTCAAGAAAAAGAGAATATGCGGCTGATTTATCTGCATCAAAGCTTGTTGGTGCAAATAAAATGATATCAGCTTTAAAAACTTTATCTGTAAGATCGCCTCAAGCTCTACCTGATCAAATGGCCGCTTTTGGAATATCTGGACAGAAAAGTAAATCATACAAAAGTTTATTTAGCAGTCATCCTTCTATAGAATCTAGAATTGAATCAATATTAAGAAATAGCTAGGTTTTATATGTCGACATACAATACAAGTAATATTAAAAATGGCTTAAAAGTTTTAATTAATGATGATCCTTTCGAAATTATAGACAATTCATTTCATAAGCCTGGCAAAGGCCAAGCATTTAGTAAGATAAAATTAAAGAATCTTAGTAACGGAAGAATAATTGAAAAAACTTTAAAGATTGGAGAAAGTTTAGATGCGGCAGATATTCAGGTCTCTGAGATGCAATATCTTTATAGTGATGATTCGAATTATTTTTTCATGGATACGGATACTTTTGACCAAATATCATTAGATCATGAATTGCTTCGTGATAATTCCGCGTGGCTTAAAGGAGAAGAAATATGCTCAATAACTTTTTTTAATAGTGTTCCAATAGGTCTGGAGTTACCTATATTTGTAGAGTTAATTGTAGAGCATACAGAGCCAGGATTGAAAGGCGATACAACATCCAAGGCAACAAAGCCTGCAAGACTTGAAACAGGAGTAACAATTCAAGTGCCACTGTTTATAAACGAAGGTGATATGATAAAAGTTGATACAAGATCAAAAGAATATTCTTCTAGAGTTAAAAATTAGCCGGCTTTAAAATCTCATCTCTAATTAATATTTTTTTATTTACTCCCATTTTTTCAGACCAAGGAGAATCTATTTTACTTATTAATAGAATGACAGTTGATCCTAGATTAAACATCCCAATTTCCTGACCTTTTTTATAATACTTAACATTATCTTTATCTTTAAATTCTATGACACTGCTCCTTTGCTTTGAGGGCGCAACTATTCCATAATCAGATAAAGATATACAGCCAACATTGACTGCTCCTACCATTACTAAATACATATTGAAGTTTTGATTCGAAAAATTTAAGACTACTCTCTCATTCTTTGAATACAACTTATTAATTCCTTTTGTCGCATAAGGTGCGACACTGTATAAAGATCCCGGTATGTGAGTAATCTTATTAAGAGAAGCGTCACATGGCATATATATTCTGTGACAATCTTTCGGCTCAAGATATATATTAATAAAATTACCTTCTTTAATAATATCCTTTTTTTCATTAATAAGCTCTGCAACAGAGTACTTTTGTTTTTTTGCATGAATAAATGTATTTTCTTCTATTTCACCATAACCAGCAATTGTCCCATCGCATGGAGAAATAATATTATTTGACGAGTCTAGTTTATTTCTAAAAGTTAAATCAAGCTCCCTAGTAAAAAAATCATTTAAAGATTTGTATTCTTCGATATTTTTAATTTTATATTCGTCAAGCGAAATTTTAAAAATAGAAATATATATCTTAATTAAAAAATTTTTAATATTGATATCCTCAATCCTAGAGGCTCTAAAGGTTAGACTTGATATAAAATGCAAAGGAGCTATGTAAAACAATGTGATTTTGAATTGATTGACAAGTTTTTTTAAATTTTTTTTCATTTTTTATTATTAAAGCTCTTATTTTTGGTACAATATTGAGTATGCCAGGAAACAGTCACGGACAATTATTTAAAGTAACCACATATGGTGAAAGCCATGGTGAAGCTATAGGTTGTATAATAGATGGTTGCCCACCAAATCTCAAGATTGATATTGAAGATATTCAAAGAGATCTAGATAGAAGGAAACCTGGAAAAACAAGACATACTTCTCAAAGAAGAGAACCAGATTCTGTTAAGATATTATCTGGTGTGTTTGAGGGGAGATCTACTGGCACACCAATAAGTTTGATAATTTATAACGAGGATGCAAGAAGTAAGGACTATTCTGATATTAAAGATTTATATAGGCCAGGCCATGCAGATATAACTTATGATCAAAAATATGGCCTAAGAGATTACAAAGGTGGAGGAAGATCTTCAGCAAGAGAAACAGCTACGCGGGTTGCTGCAGGCGCTATAGCAAAATTATATTTGAGAGAAAATTTTAACTTAAAAATTCAAGGTTATGTAGCGCAACTTGGACCAATATTGCCAGAAAAAATTAATTTTTCTGAAATTGAAAAAAATCCTTTTTTCTTTCCAGATATTGATAAAGTCAAAGATCTCGAAGATTATATGGATGCTTTAAGGAAAGAAGGTAATTCTATAGGTGCAAGAATAAATGTAATGGCTTCAAATGTACCCGCAGGTTTGGGAGAGCCAGTATTTGACAGAATAGACGCAGATATAGCAAAAGCTATGATGAGTATAAATGCTGTTAAGGCAGTAGAAATTGGAGCTGGTTTTTTGTCAGTTACACAAAAGGGTACTGAACATAGAGACGAAATTGATTCTAAAGAAGGGTTTTTAAGTAATAATTCTGGAGGCACTTTGGGTGGTATCACTTCAGGTCAAGATTTAGAAGTAAGTATCGCAATAAAGCCAACATCAAGTATTAGATTAGAAGGTAAGACTATTGATAATAAAGGTAAAGATGCCAAGATAATCACTAAAGGCCGTCATGATCCTTGTGTAGGAATACGAGCTGTACCAATAGCAGAAGCAATGCTTGCTTTAGTAATAATAGATCATGCTTTAAGGCAAAAAGCTCAAAATTTATAATTTTTAAAGATAACCCTGCCATTTTCATTCGCTATAATAACAACAAGTTTTTTTGCTATGTTTTTAAATATTCTTAACAGGAAATTAAATTGAAAAAAAATAAGATATATAAAGGAAATATATTAGACGCTCCAATAATGTTTGATAGGTCATACATAAACCTTTCATCATTTTATTTTTTTTATTTTGCAGCTCTTGGAGCTTTTTTACCATTTTGGCCTTTGTATTTAAATTATAAAAATTTCTCAGCCTATGAAATTGGTATTATTACTGGAGTAATGATTGGCACAAAAATCATCGCGCCAAACATATGGGGATGGATAGCAGATAAGACTGGATTAAGACATAGAGTTATACAGTTTGGAACATTAAGTTGTTTTGTAATATTTGCTTTTGCTTCATCTGTAGAAAGTTTTTTAAACATGGTTGCTTTAATATTTCTTTTTAGTTTCTTTTGGAATGCTTCTTTACCGCAATTTGAGGCTGTAACTATGAACAGCTTGGGTTCGTCTTATAATAAGTATAGTCAAATTAGATTGTGGGGATCTTTAGGTTTTATATTATCAGTTTTATCTTTATCATTTCTTACAAATCATTTTGGAATAAGTATAGTGCCAAATTGTATTTTATTTCTTCTTTTCTTTACTTTTACTACCACTTTATTAATTAAAAACACAGGTATTGATAAAAAAAATCACAATGATTCTTTATTGAGCATAGCATTTAAACCAGCAGTAGTTGGAATTTTACTGTCGTGCTTTCTAATGCAATTAAGTCACGGACCCTTTTATGCTTTTTTTGCAATTTATTTGTCGGAGTATAACTATAGTACTAATTTAATCGGAACAATATGGTCTTTAGGTGTGGTTGCAGAAATTTTAATTTTTATGAAAATATCTTCATGGATACCTAAATATGGTTTACAAAACTTATTTATTATTAGCTTTCTGTTTGCAGCGATAAGATGGATACTAATTTCATTTTTCGCAGACAATATTATAATTGTTGCAGCCGCTACACTATTCCATGCTGTTACATATGGAATGTATCATGCTGTGTCAATATCCTTAATACATGAATACTTTACAGGGGAATTACAAGGAAGAGGTCAAGCTTTATACTCCAGTATTAGCTTTGGCTTAGGCGGATCAATTGGGAGCTTTTACAGCGGCTATTTTTGGGAAACATCTGGCGGATCTGCAGTATATTTATATGCGTCATTATTTGCTTTTTTAGGTTTTATTGTGTCGTTTATCTTAGTAAAATCTAATTACAGATCCGTTTAAAGAAATATAAATTATGAAAAAAACACTGTATGACAAACTTTGGGACGAACATCATATTCATTCATATGAGAATGGTTACAATTTAATCTATATTGATAAGCATTTAATACATGAAGTCACATCTCCGCAAGCTTTTGAAGGCTTAAAGCAAGCTGAAAGACAAATATGGAATAAAAAAAGTATCATGGCAGTCCCTGATCATAATGTTCCTACAATAATGAGAGAAAATGGAATTAAAGATCCTATTTCAAAAATACAAGTAGACGCTTTAAATAAAAATTGTAAGAGTAATAATTTATTAAAGTTTGATCTAGAAGATAACAGGCAAGGCATTGTCCATGTAGTTGGTCCAGAGCAAGGAATAATACTTCCTGGTATGACTGTTGTGTGTGGTGACTCGCATACATCAACTCATGGAGCTTTGGGCTCACTTGCATTTGGAATTGGAACGTCTGAAGTTGAACATGTGCTTGCCACTCAATGCTTGCTTCAAAAAAAATCATTAAATATGAATATTAATGTAAATGGAACAATGCCAAAATATTTTTACTCAAAAGATTTAGCGCTTTTAATAATAAGCAAAATTGGTACAGCTGGCGGAACTGGGTATGCAATAGAATATACTGGGCCTGCAATAACACACCTCTCAATGGAAGCGCGAATGACTTTATGTAATATGACTATTGAAGCGGGTGCCACAACTGGATTAGTTGCTGTAGATGATAAAACAATTAATTATGTAGCAGATAAACCGTATTCTCCAAAAGGTAAGGATTTTGAAGAAGCAAAAAAATACTGGGGAAATTTAGTTTCTGATTGCGGCGCTGCTTATGATAAAACTATAAATATAGATGTGAATAAATCTAGCCCAATGTTAACTTGGGGAACTTCTCCAGAAATGGCTGTTGGTATTGATGAAAATCTTCCAGACTTAGATGACGAGAGATTTTTTTGCAAAAAAACAAGATTTACAAAATGCTTTCTCTTATATGGGTTTGAAAGAAAAGCAGAATGTTAACTCAATTAAGTTAGATAAAATATTTATAGGATCATGCACTAACTCAAGAATTGAGGATTTAAGAATTGTTGCTGATATAGTAAAGAATAAAAAAATTGCAAAAAATATAAAAAGCGCGATTATAGTTCCAGGATCAGGATTAGTTAAAGAAAAAGCTGAGAATGAAGGATTAGATAAAATTTTCACGAAATCTGGTTTTGAATGGAGAAGCCCAGGCTGTTCTATGTGCTTAGGGATGAATGATGATAAGTTAAATGAATATGAGAGATGCGCATCAACATCAAACAGAAATTTTGAAGGCAGGCAGGGTAGGTTAGGAAGGACTCATCTTGTTAGTCCAGCTACTGCTGCTGCTGCTGCTATATATGGCCATTTTGTAGATGTGAGAGATATATAAAATATGAAAAAATTTAGAGAAATAAAATCAAATGCAGCTTATATCGATAGAAAAAATATTGATACTGATGCTATTATTCCTAAGCAGTATCTTAAAGCAGTAACCCGCGAAGGTTTTGGTGAAAATTTATTTGATGATTGGAGGTATTTAGAGTCTGGTAATTTAGGTGACGATCATAGCAAAAGAAAAAAAAATCCAGAGTTTTTTTTATATGATAAGAAAAATGAAAATGCTAAAATTTTAGTTGCAGGGGATAATTTTGGTTGCGGTTCTTCTAGAGAGCATGCTGTCTGGGCTTTAATGGATTATGGTTTTGATGTAGTCATATCTTCAAGTTTTGCAGATATTTTTTATAATAATTGCTTTAAAAATGGACTTTTACCAATAGTTCTAAAAAAAGAAGATATTGAAAAAATAGTTACAAATATTAATAAAAATAATAACGTGCTTACTGTGAGTCTTGAACATCAATCAATATATTGCAAGGATTTTACAATTAAATTTGAAATAGACACTCGAAGAAAAGAGGTTCTTATTGAAGGCATAGATGATATATCAGAAACTTTGAAGTTAAGTGATAAAATAAGAGATTACGAAAATAATAAATCTTTAAAAACTCCTTGGTTGTTTAATGAACAATAAAATGAAAATATTAATTTTGCCTGGCGATGGTGTTGGTCCTGAAGTAACCCAAGAAGCAAAAAAAGTAATAAATGTAATTTCTAATATATATGAATTAGATATCGAAATAGATGATGCTTTATTTGGCGGTATTGCAGTCGATGAATACAACAACCCTTATCCCGAAGAAACTAAAAATAAAGTAAAAAATTCTGACGCTGTTTTATTGGGTGCCGTTGGGGGATTAAAATATGATAATTTACCAAAAGAGAAAAAGCCTGAATCAGGTTTATTAGAATTAAGAAAACAATTAAATTTATTTATTAATATTCGACCTATAATTTCTTTTCCTGAATTATCAAACTCTTCATCGATAAAAAGCGAATATATAGATAATTTAGATATTATAATAATAAGGGAATTGGTTAGCGGGCTTTATTTTGGTGAACCTCGCGGTTTTAATAAAGATAATACTGAAGCTTTTAATACGATGAGGTATAGCAAATCTGAAATAAGTAGGATCACAGATTATGCATTTAAGTTAGCTAGAATTAGAAATAAAAAATTATGTTCTGTAGATAAAGCAAATGTTCTAGAAGTTTCTCAATTATGGAGATTAACTACAAAAGAGATATCTAAACAATATTCCGATGTAAAGTTATCTCATTTATATGTAGATAATGCTGCAATGCAACTAGTTCAAAACCCTAAGCAATTTGATGTATTGGTCACTGAAAACTTATTTGGCGATATTTTGTCAGACATAGCTTCTGTTTTAACTGGCTCAATAGGAATGCTACCTTCAGCATCTATAAACGAATTTAACTTTGGAGTTTACGAGCCAATACACGGGTCAGCGCCAGATATTGCAGGACAAAATATAGTAAATCCAATTGCAACTATTTTGTCTGTAGCCATGATGTTTCAGCACACTTTTGGTAGAAATGATATTTATAATAGTATTTTAAACGCGGTTAAACTAGTTTTAAATGAAAAGAAATTTACTAAAGACATAGCAATTAATAATGAATATATTTCAACTGAAATTATGGGTGACCTTATTGTTAAAAAACTAATGGATGAAAAAAAATGAGCAAAAAATATAATATAGCAGTTGTCGGAGCTACTGGTGCTGTCGGTCAAATGATGATTAAAATATTAATAGAAAGAAAATTTCCAATTAATAAATTATATTTGCTCGCAAGTAAAAAATCTGAAGGAAAAAAAATTAAAATAAATAGTAACGATTATCAGATAAATTCACTTGATGGATTTGACTTTAAAGATGTTGATATTGCACTTTTTTCAGCAGGCGGTGAAATATCAAAAAAATATGCAAGCATAGCGACAAAAAACAACACTATTGTTATTGATAATACATCATTTTTTAGATATGAAAAAAATATTCCATTGATTGTTCCCGAGGTCAATGGTGATGAAATATCAAAATATAGTGAAACTGGAATTATTGCTAATCCAAATTGTTCCACCATTCAAATGCTTGTTGCAATCAAACCAATACATGATGTATGTAAAATAAAAAGAGTAAATGTTTGTACTTATCAGGCAGTTTCCGGATCAGGAAATCTTGCGATTAAGGAACTTAATGACCAAGTTTGCGCTTACGTTGAAAATAAAAGTATTGAAAGTAAAGTATACCCAAAACAAATCGCTTTTAATGTTATACCACAAATCGATAAATTCATGGATAACGGATATACAAAAGAAGAAATGAAAATGGTATGGGAAACAAAAAAAATATTAGATGAAAAAATTGAAGTTAATCCAACAACTGTTAGAGTACCAGTTTTTTATGGTCATTCTGAGGCAATCCATCTAGAATTATCAGAAAAAATAACAGCAAGAAAAGTTCAAGAAATTTTTATGGATAAAAGTAATGATATTGTTTTAATCGATGATCATAAAGATGGCGGTTATCCATGTGCTGCAAATGAATGCGAAAACAGTAATGATGTTTTTGTTGGAAGAGTAAGAGAAGATATTTCTATACCAAATGGTATTAATATGTGGGTAGTTAGCAACAATATTAGAAAAGGTGCTGCATATAATAGTGTGCAAATAGCAGAATTATTAATTAGAGATTATTTATAAAAAATTTCATGAAAATTTTATTATCTATCGAGTATGATGGAAAAAATTATCACGGATGGCAGGAGCAAAAAGAGCCAAATACTATTCAGGGCAAAATTCAAGAAGCAATATATCAATTTTCACAAGAAAATATTAAATTAGTAGTTGCAGGAAGAACAGATACTGGTGTTCATGCGACTGGGCAAGTTGCGCATTTTGAAACTTCTATAGAAAGACCTAAAGAGAAATGGCTTTTAGGATTAAATTCATTTTTACCAGAAGATATTAGAATAAAAAATGTTAAATTTGTTAATAGTGATTTTCATGCAAGATTTTCGGCTTTAAGCAGATCATACAGATATATTATTTATAATAATAAAGTTAAGCCATGCATAAACAGGTATAAAGTTGGCTGGTATTTTTTAAATATTTTAGATGAAAAAAAGATGGGAGAAGCGGGAAAAAAGCTTTTAGGAAAAAAAGATTTTTCTTGTTTTAGATCTTCACATTGCCAATCAAACTCACCCGTTAGACAGATAAATGATATAGTTATTTCAAGAGAAAATGATTATATATATATTGATATAAATGCTAACTCTTTCTTATATAATATGGTAAGAAATATTGTTGGCTCACTAGTCTTAGTGGGATCTGGCGAAAGAGATATTTCATGGATGGAAGATTTACTCAACTCAAAAGACAGAAAACTCGCTGGCAAACAGTTTCCTCCAGAAGGCTTATATTTAGTTGGAATAGAATATGAATCGAAGCATAACCTTGGAGATAATATTTATTATCCCAGATATAATTAGAGCTTAAATTATGAATGATATAAAAGTAAAAATTTGCGGCATTAAAGATTCTGAATCAGCATTGGTTGCTGAAGAAAATGGTGCAGATTACATTGGTTTGGTTTTTTGTAAAAAAAGCAAAAGATGTATATCTATAAATCAGGCCAAAAAAATATTGTTAGATCTAAGAAAAAAAACATCTGTGGTTGCTTTATTTTCCAATGATGAAGAAAGTCATATAAAATCAGTAATAAATAATTTAAATATAGATATAATACAATTTCATGGCGATGAAATTGATAGTGATTGTATAAAGTATAATTTACCTTATATAAAAGGGATTTCAGCATCTTACAATCAATTAAATAATTTAGATAAAGAATTCCCTAATGCAAAGGCTTTTATTATAGATAGTCATAGCAATGATGGGCTTGGAGGTACTGGGAAAACTTTTGATTGGACTCACTCTACATTTGAGACAGCAAAGCCTATAATGATTGCTGGAGGATTAAATTGTGATAATGTAGAGGATGCAATTAAAGTATTTTTACCATATGGTGTGGATGTAAGTAGTGGTGTTGAGTCAGATGATGGTAAAAAAAACCTAAGTTTAATTAAAAAATTTATATGCAAGGCTAAAAACAAAAAATGAATCAAAATAAAAAATTAAGTGACTTTAATTTAATTAAATATGGATATCCAGACAAAAATGGGCATTACGGAGTTTTTGGAGGAACATTTGTTGCGGAAACTTTAATAGAGCCTCTTACAGATTTAAGAAATATGTATCATGAATTAAAAAAGGATGAAGATTTTTTAAAAGAGCTTTATTCAGAATACGAAAATTACGTAGGAAGACCTACTCCATTATATTTTGCAGAAAGATTAACAAATAAAATAAACGGTGCAAATATTTTTCTCAAAAGAGAAGATTTATGTCATACGGGCGCTCATAAAATAAATAATACAATTGGACAAGCGATCCTTGCCAAAAAAATGGGCAAAACAAGAATCATCGCCGAAACTGGGGCTGGGCAGCATGGGGTAGCTTCTGCAACAGTTGCCGCAAGACTTGGCATGGAATGCGTTGTTTTTATGGGAGAACAAGATATTTATAGACAGTCACAGAATGTATACAGAATGAAATTGTTAGGAGCTGAAGTTATACCAGTAACATCAGGCTCAAGGACACTCAAAGACGCATTAAATGAGGCTTTAAGAGATTGGGTTACTAATGTTGATGATACTTTTTATATTATTGGTACCGTTGCCGGACCTTCTCCTTATCCTGAATTAGTTAGAGATTTTCAAGCTATTATAGGCAGAGAGGTTATTGATCAGATGAAAAATATAGATAAAAAAGTTGATGCTCTTGTAGCTTGTGTTGGTGGAGGATCAAATGCTATCGGACTTTTTTACCCTTTTATTGATAGTGAATCTGAAATGTATGGTGTTGAAGCTGCAGGTGATGGTTTAGATACTGAAAAACATTCTGCACCCTTAAACAGAGGAAAAATTGGTGTGCTTCATGGCAACAGGACTTATTTATTGGAAGATGAAAATGGTCAAATAATAGAAACTCATAGTATTTCTGCCGGGTTAGATTATCCTGGTGTCGGACCTGAGCACGCATTACTTAAAGATTTAGGCAGAGTAAATTATGAATCAGCTACAGATAAAGAGTCATTAGAAGCTTTTCATGAGCTTTCAAAAGTTGAGGGAATAATACCAGCTCTGGAAACAAGTCATGCAATTGCGTATGCAATTAAACTTGCTGCTAATATGAAAAAAGGTAAAAATATAGTTATAAATTTATCTGGTAGAGGCGATAAAGATTTAAATACAGTTGCTAGATTAGAAGGTATAGAGATTTGAGTAGAATTAATAAAACTTTTGAAAAATTAAAAAAAAGTGAAAAAACCTGCTTAATTTCATATATCACAGCTGGAGATCCGTCAATTGATTGTAGTTTAGATATAATGAATACCTTGGTGGATTCCGGTACCGATATTATTGAGCTTGGCGTCCCTTTTTCAGATCCAATGGCTGATGGACCGACAATTCAAAGAGCATGTGAAAGAGCGTTGAGTAATAAAACATCTTGTTCAGATATTTTTAATTTAGTAAAGAAATTTAGAGAAAATAATTCTAAAACCCCAATAGTTTTAATGGGTTATTTAAATCCAATCGAAAGAATGGGCTACGACTTATTTGCTAAATCTGCAAGTTCAGTTGGGGTAGATGCTATATTAGTTGTAGATCTTCCTTATGAAGAAGCAGAAGATGTAGTAAATATATTTAAAAAATATAATCTTGAAAGTATTTTTTTAATTGCACCAAATACCAAGGTAGAAAGAATTAAAAGAATAGTAAATTATGCGTCAGGATTTTTGTATTATGTCTCTTTAAAAGGTGTGACTGGAGCATCTTCATTAGATATTGATAAAACAAATGAACAATTAAAACTAATCAAAAAAAATGTAAAACTTCCTTTGGCTGTAGGGTTCGGCATTAAAGATGCAGAAACTGCAAAAATACTATCTAAAGAAGCTGATGCTATAGTAATTGGAAGTGCAATTGTAAATATTATCGAGAATGAACAGAGTAATAATATTAAAACAAATGATGATATAATGCATTTAATGAATCCAATAAGATTAAAACTCGATGAAAATATCATTTCTGGAGATAAGATATGAGTTGGTTTGAAAAATTAATGCCCTCGAGGATAAGAGTTGATAAAAGTAAAACCAAAAAAGTCATACCAGAAGGCGTTTGGGAAAAATGCCCAAGCTGCCAAACTGTTCTTTATAGAGAAGATATTATTCAAAATAAGTATGTTTGCTCCAGCTGTGGTTATCATATGAGAATTAGTGCAAGAGATAGACTAGATCTTTTTCTTGACTCGGACAACAAGGAAGAATTATTTTCAAAGTTATCATCAAAAGATTTTTTAAAGTTTAAAGATAGTAAAAAATACAAAGACAGGATTTCTGAAGCTAAAAATAAAACTAATGAAAATGATGCGTTGTTAGTCATGAAAGGAAAAATAAATGGAATAGAAGTTATAGCCGCTGCCTTTGAATTCTCATTTATGGGTGGATCTATGGGTTCGGTAGTTGGAGAGAAATTTACAAGAGCAGCGAAAGAATCTATTTCAAAAAAAATTCCTCTGATTTGTTTTTCCGCCAGCGGAGGTGCAAGAATGCAAGAATCTCTTGTATCATTGTTTCAAATGTCAAAAACTTCAAGTGTAATTTCTGATATGAGAAAAAATGCAATACCATTTATTTCAGTTTTAACCGATCCGACAATGGGTGGGGTTTCAGCAAGTTTAGCTATGATTGGGGATATAAATATCGCAGAACCGAAAGCACTTGTTGGTTTCGCTGGACCTAGAGTGATAGAGCAAACAGTAAGAGAGACTTTACCTGAAGGCTTTCAGAGAAGTGAATTTTTATTAGAACATGGTGCTATAGATATGATTATAGATAGAAGAAATATGAAAGTTGAAATAACAAATTTAATAAAAACATTAACAAATAATCCTTCAGTAAAAGCAGATATAATCATTAATTAATTAAGTATTTAAATTGAAAAATTTTACTTTAGAAGAGTGGATAGAATGGCAATGTAATTTACATTCTACCAATATGGATTTTAATCTTAGCAGAATTAAACAAGTCGCTAAAAAACTAAATATCCATAAAACTAAATCAGCAGTATTTACTGTAGCAGGAACTAATGGAAAAGGCTCTACTGTTGCAATTCTTGAATCAATTCTAATTGAAAATGATTTTAAAGTTGGCTCCTATACATCACCGCATCTTGTAAAATTTAATGAACGTATAAAAATCAACAAGACTCCAGCTAGCACAGAAGAAATATGTTTTGCATTCGAGACTATAGAGGAAGCTCGTGGGAAAATAACATTAACCTTTTTTGAGTATAGTACGCTAGCTGCATTCTTAATTTTTAGTAAAAAAGATCTTGATGTAGTTATTTTAGAAGTGGGCTTGGGTGGACGACTTGATGCTGTAAATATAATTGATCCTGATATTTCTATTATTACTAATATAGGTTTAGACCATACTGCAATTTTGGGTGATGACCTTGAGCAAATTGCATATGAAAAATCTGGAATAATGAGAAAAAACAAACATACTATAGTTGGTTATGATACTCCACATATGTCAATTAAGAAAAACTCAAAAGCAGTTGGATCTAATTTGCATATTTTGAACGAACAATACTCATATAAGGTTTTATCAGATAAAAATTGGCTATTCTCCAACTCTGATAATGTAAAAATCGAATATGATAATCCAGGTATCAATGGAATTATTCAGATAAATAATGCAGCTACAGCAATACAAGCAATATATTGTTGTAAAAAGATAATTTTAGATAAAGAAAAAACAAATCTTGGATTGAGAAAAGCTACTATACTTGGAAGATTTCAAATAGAAAATACCTCTCCAATGACAATATTAGATATTGCTCATAATGAGCAGAGCGTTGAAAAATTATTAGAAAATTTAGAAATATATTATCCTAATAATAGATTGCATGCAGTTTTTGCTATTTTACAGGATAAAGATGTTGATAAAATTTTAAATATACTAAAAGGAAAATTTATGAGTTGGCATATCTCAAATAGTAAAAATGAGCGAGGATTAGATGTGAATGTTCTCAAAAAAAATAGCTTTTTCATTACAGAAAAAGCAAATGTATATGATAGTATTGAAAAAGCATACGATGGTGCTCGAAACTATATTAAAGATAAAAAAGATATTATAGTGGTTTTTGGGTCGAGCTATACAGTCTCCCCTATAATAAATAATATAATAAACAATGAATGAAGTTTTAAAAAATAGAATTGTTGGAGTAATAATATTAATAGCGCTGGCGGCTATTATAGCCCCAATGTTATTTGAAGGTTCAGGACAAAAAACTCTGAAGTTTAAAAAAATAAAAGAACAAAAAAATATTATATTTAAATATTCTGAAGAAGTGGAGGAGTTAAATCAAGAAAAATCAATAAAAATAGAAGAAATTAAAAAAAAATCTAGCAGCAAAATAATAAGTTATAAAGATTTAGATAATAAAAAAAAGAATGAATCTAACTTAACAACTTGGCTTATAAGAGTCGGTTCTTTCTCAAAAAAAAGCAACGCTCAGAATCAACTTAAGAGTCTTGAAAAAACATACAAATCATCATTTATAATTAAATCTAAAAAGGATAATAAAAATTTATATTCTGTAAATATTGGGCCTTTTTTCTCAATTGAGGATGTTAAAAAGAATTATTCAAAAATTATAAAAAATGAAAATTTTAGTGAATCTTATATTTTAGAGCAAAATCTTAAAAATTAATTAATAATTAATATGGAAAATAATGTATGCTAGATTTAATAGTATTATTATTACTTTTAATTTTCTCTTTTTTAGGATTTTTTAGAGGATTTAAAAAAGAGTCAATAACTATAATAAATATTTTTATATTTATATTTCTTTATTATTTTTTTATCTCAGATATTGAGAAAATATCTAGAAATTTATTAGATATAAATAAATATTATTATTCTAAATACATTTATTATTTTTTTTCTGCTTTAGTATTATACTTTATAGCAATATTCATAAACTATTCCTTGAGAAATATATTATTTGGATTTTCATTTTTTTCAGAAAACATATTATTAAATAAAATCTTAGGCATTTTTGCTGGTTTTTTTAAAGGATTTATTTATATTACTGCTTTTTTATTATTGGCTAATTATTATAGTTTTTTGGAATACTTTTTAAATTTAGATAAAAACTCATTGTTTTTAGATTATTTTTTACAATATGGTGTACAATTGCCTTATGTGTGGAATCATTGGAATAGTTGACGATGTATCTGTAAATCAAAGTCTATTTGATGGTCTTACTGTTTTGCAGCACCGAGGCCAAGACTCAGCAGGAATAGCTACATGTCATGATAAAAACCTACATCAAAAGAAAGCAAAAGGTCTCGTTAATGATATTTTTGACGTTAATGATATGTTGGATCTTAAAGGTAATTTAGGTATAGGCCATGTGCGCTATCCAACTGCTGGAAGTCATAGTACAGATGAGGCTCAACCTTTTTATGTGAACTCACCTTATGGTATAGCTCTAGCACATAATGGAAATCTTGATAATGCAGAATCCCTTAGAAAAGAGCTTTTAATTAATGATAGAAGGCATATACATACTCAATCGGATACAGAAGTTCTTTTAAATATTTTTGCACATGAATTGATTAATGTTAATTCTTCATCATTTAAAGCTTCAGATATTTTCAAAGCTATTAATGGTGTTCACAACAGATGCTCTGGAGCATATGCTGTTGTAGCTTTGATTGCTGGATATGGACTTGTAGCATTTAGAGATATTCATGGTATAAGGCCTTTGATTCTCGGAAAGAAAAAAAACTCTGTTGGTTATAGTTATATACTTTCTTCAGAGAGTGTCGCATTAGATTTATTGGGATATGAAACTGTAAGAGATTTAGATCCTGGAGAATCAGTTTTTATAAACACAGATGGCGAAATGTTTAATTCTAGGTATTCAAAAAGCTTTGAATTAAGTCCTTGTATATTTGAGTATGTATATTTCTCAAGGCCTGATTCAATAATTGATGGGGTAAATGTACAAGAAGCAAGAATGAGAATGGGTAAACAGCTTGCTAATAAGATTTTAAGAGAATGGGCAGATAATGATATTGATGTAATAATACCGATACCAGATACTAGTAGAACAGCAGCTTTGGAAATGGCTATAAGACTTAATAAAAATTATAGAGAAGGCTTAATTAAGAATAGATATATTGGAAGAACTTTTATAATGCAAGGCCAGGCTGTGAGAAAAAATCTGTACGTTATAAATTAAATCCATTAGTGTCTGAATTCAAAAATAAGAATGTGCTTTTAGTAGATGATTCGATAGTAAGAGGAACGACGTCTAGAGAAATAGTCCAAATGGCAAGAGACTCTGGAGCTAAAAAAGTATATTTTGCATCTGCTTCTCCACCAATTAAATTTCCAAATATTTATGGTATTGATATGCCAAACAAAAACGACTTAATAGCTAATGGAAAAAATATAAATGAGGTCTGCAAAGAAATTGGGGCTGATAAATTAATATATCAAGATCTTGATGATTTGGTGTATGCAGTGCAAGCTGGAAATGAAAATATAAAAAATTTTGAGACTTCAGTTTTTACAGGTGAGTATTTAACCGATGTTGATGATAAATTTTTTCAAGATTTAGAAAAGAAAAGACACTCTACATAATTATTTATAACTAGTAAGTGTATTTTTAATTAGAAATGGAAGATATAAGATTAATACATTCAAGTTACGCTCAAAATAATATTAATAATAATTATTTTATTGTTGTTGATATAAACAGACAAATACTTTCCTTATTTAAAGATTTCAAAATAATTAATACGTATAAAGTATCAACATCAAAATTTGGAGAGGGCCAAGAGGCAAATAGTAACAAAACACCCTTGGGCGTGCATTTTATAAAAGAATACATTGGTCATAATGCAGAGATTTTTAGTATTTTTCGAAATAGAGTAGATACTAAAAATTTAGCAGAAATTATTAAAGAAACAAAACCAGGTAATCAAGATATTATTTGCACTAGAATTCTTTGGTTGTCTGGACTAGAGGCTGGTATAAATAAAGGAAATAATGTAGATAGTTACTCTAGATATATTTATATTCATGGTACAAATGAAGAGGGATTATTGGGTAAAAAAGCTTCTCATGGATGTATTAGAATGTCTAATAGTGATATCATAGAGTTGTGTGATAAGGAAATACATAAATCCATCGTCTATATTACGAAATAAAATAATAATGAGTGATAAAAATAATTTAATAGAAATTTTTTTAGCAGGTGTTGATAGAGTTTTAGGATACAATGCAGTAAAAAAATTTCTAGATGAAAGCCCAATAACAGGAGATTTAAACCTTGTTTCAATAGGGAAAGCTGGAAGTTCAATGGCTCTTGCTGCACTTGAACATCCTAATATAAAGATTAAATCTGGTTTAGTGATTACTAAAAGAAATCATCTAGAAATTGGGCTCGAAAAGTATACTAAAACTGTTAAATGTTTAGAGTCTGATCATCCAACACCATCTTTAACCAGTTTAGAGTGTGGTGCTGATTTAATAAAATTTATCAATTCAAAAGAATCAGATGATGAGTTTTTATTTCTTCTTTCTGGCGGCGGTTCCAGCTTAGTAGAGAATATTGTTGAAGGTTTTAGTCTTGAAGAATTAATGAATCTTACTGATGCATTGCTATCAAGAGGATATAATATAAATGATATTAATTCTATTAGAAAACATTTTTCACAAATAAAGGGTGGAAAATTAGCAGGTTTTCTAAAAAATAGAAAAACTACTGTATTAACAATATCAGATGTTCCTTTCGATGATCCAAAGGTGATTGCTTCTGGCCCATTATCATATGACGATGCTAAGATAAACTTAGATAATTATGAGGATGATATTACTTATAAAATAAAATCGATAAGACCTATCAGCTGCCCAGATATAAGTAAGTTTTCAAATATTAATACTAAAATAATAGCAAAACTTGATGATGCAAAATCTGCTTGCAAGTCACATGGGGAAAAACTCAATTACGAAACATATCTTAATGAAAATTTTATAGAAGGTGATGTAAATAGTCTGGCTAATTACTTTTCAGAATATTTAGAAAATTGTCAAAAAGGTCTACACATATGGGGAGGTGAAAGTTCTGTTAATCTTCCAGAAAAACCTGGAAGAGGCGGAAGAAATCAACAACTTGCTTTATTAATGGCTGAAAAAATTAGAAACAAAGACATAGTGTTTTTATCTGCAGGCACAGACGGAACAGATGGGCCAACTAATGATGCTGGCGGTATTGTTGATGGCAATACAATTAATAAAGGAAATGAATGTAAATTAGATCATAAAGAATTTATTAAAAATGCAGATTCTGGAAATTATCATGAAAAAACAAATTCTTTGGTTACAACTGGCCCAACAGGAACCAATGTTATGGATCTAATTCTTGCAATTAAAAAATAATTATTAATAAATTTAAATATCACACAATTGAATTTTATTATTTTTGAAAATAATATAGCTTGGAGCGTTATGCCAATCACCTAAAACATATCTTGTGTAATCAATGCCATTATTTTTAGTTTTATGAATGTTTTTTCTATGAGTATGCCCATGTATTATAATATTTGTTTTAAATTTTTGGTAAAAACTGAAAACTTCTTCTTGATTAACATCCATAATGTTTTCTGGTTTTTGTGAAGTAATTTCTTTGCTTTTTCCTCTTAAGTATGAAGCAATCTTTATTTTTATATTGTTACTAAGTAAATTAAAAATTTTTAAAGTTAATTTATTTCTTATAAATCTTCTAAATTTTTGATAATCAACATCATCAGTGCACAGAAGGTCGCCATGTGTGATTAAAATTTTAGTCCCATTTATGTTTAAAATAAAATTCTCTGGGAGAATTTGGATATTTGTCATTTTTGTAAATTTTTTTCCAACTAGAAAATCTCTATTTCCGTGCATTAAAAATATCTTAGTTCCATCTTCAGAAATTTTTTTTAGTGTTGATATAATAAGATTATTTTGTGTTATATCATATTTATCATCTATCCAGAATTCAAATAAATCCCCAAGAATATATAATTCTTTCATGTCTGCGCTTTTGTTATGTATAAAGTTTATGAATCTATTTGTTACTTCTGAATTATTTGGATCTAAATGAATGTCTGAAATAAAATAAATATTTTTCATTTTTATTTTTCAATAATAATCTCTTTAATAATAATTGGTTCATTCGGTACATCCTGGTGAGGACCATAGCTTCCAGTTTTTACTTTGGCAATTTCATCTACAGTTTCCATACCCTCCAAAACTTTTCCAAATACACAGTAACCCCATCCTTGAATTGTTTCATCTTTAAAATTTAAAAAATTATTATCTTTAAGATTTATAAAGAATTGTGCACTTGCTGAATGAGGATCATTTGTTCTAGCCATTGCAATCGTTCCTCTTTCATTCATTACCATGTTATTTGCTTCATTTTCTATAGGAGGCAATGTCTCTTTTTGCTGCATATCTAATGTAAAACCTCCTCCTTGAATCATAAAATCTTTAATTACTCTATGAAATATAGTGTCATTGAAGTAACCTGATTTTATATATTCTTTAAAATTCTGCGAAGTTTTTGGCGCTTTGTCATCAAATAACTCTATTTTTATATCACCTGATGTTGTTTTAATAGAAATTATCGTATTCGTTGTCATTTCTGCGTTTACTCCAATATTTAGTAGGTTTAACAAAATTATAAGTAGATAATTGGTAAAATATTTCATATTTAAATTGTTATTGTCCTTGTATGTCTATTTTTTTTAATTAGAATACCATTCATCTAGAATAATATCATGCTGATTAATTAAATATATTAGTGAAGTTATTCTTTTTTTTCTCGTATAATATAAGGTATTCGGGGTATAGCGCAGTCTGGTAGCGCGCCTGCTTTGGGAGCAGGATGTCGGGGGTTCAAATCCCTCTACCCCGACCAGTAATGCGCCTGTAGCTCATTTGGATAGAGCATCGGATTTCTAATCCGAGGGTAGTAGGTTCGAATCCTACCAGGCGCGCCATACATGGCGGGAGTAGCTCAGTTGGTAGAGCGCTGGTTTGTGGTACCGGTTGTCGCGGGTTCGATCCCCGTCTCTCGCCCCATTAATATAATTATGATTTTGAACAGGTTAAATAAGTAATAAAATTAAATTATGCTCATTTTAAATAATTAAATTTGGAATAAAAAATGGAACTTCTAATCAAAATTATCCCTGCTTTAGTATTAGGATCAATGTTATTCTTTTCTATCGCAATAGCGCCCAAAATATTTACTGTCCTTTCAAATGAGGAAGCAGGAAAGTTTGTAAGATCTATATTTCCAACTTACTATAAATACAATGGCTTGCAGTATTTAATTTTAACTATTTTAATGCTATATACTGAAAAATCTGGAAATATTCTATATATTTCAATTTTAATATTATTTTTATTTGTATTTAGTAATTATTTATTGATGCCTTTGATTAATAAATCAAGAGATGTGAATAATCAAAGAAGATTTAAAATTCTTCATATGATGTCAGTAATCATTAATTTTCTAATTATTATATTTTCAATCCTACTATTAATTTTAATTCATTGATTAAAAACCTAATTTGTATATAATTTTTTCTCATGGGTATTAAAGTCAAAAAAATTAATAACTTTTTAATAGCATCTATCCTTTTTGGACAATTGAGTGGTGTTTTTGCTCAATCTATTTCAGGAAGTGAAGATAGTTTTATTAATTTGTGTACGCCTTATGGCATAGAGAAAGTTCTAGTAAGCGACCAAGGTGTTAATAATGAAAATCAAGATGTTTCTCAGATAATGCATTGTTGTCTGGATGTTCAATCAAATTTCATTTTTAATAAGCAAAATTTCATATTAGAAAGAAAAGTTTTTTATGCTTTTTCAGATATAAATAGAAATAACATATATGAGAATAATCTTAATGATCACTTCCTCATAAGAGCACCACCTAGTCTAGTCAAAATCTAAATTCTTATTCAATTTATAAAATTATTACTATCAAAATTTGGTAGTTATTTTCGTGAGAATTGGCTATATAAATCACAAATTTAATATAAAATAATCACTACTAATTAGTGATATATAAAACAAAGGAACAAAAAAATGAAAAAAGTACTTTTAATAATCGCTTTTATTTTTACAACAAATGCAGCAAACGCAGTTGATGTGACAATAGAAAGCCCTAAAATTAGATTAATGCCACCTGGTGCAAATATGACAGCTGGTTATTTTACTATTACAAATAATTCTGATGAGGATATTACTATAGTAGGAGTTTCTAGTAGTAAATATAATTCTATGGAAATACACGATACCGTTAAAGATGGTGACGTAATGAAAATGGTAAAGCAAGATTCAGTTACAATTGGCGCAAATGCAAAATTTGAGTTTAGGCCAATGAGTTATCATTTAATGTTTATGATGCCTGAAGAAGATTTCAAAGAAAATCAAGAAATTGATGTTACGTTTATTACTAAAAGCGGAGACGAATTTTCTTCAGTCTTTACAGTAAAGAAAATGACTGCAATGAAAATGAAAATGGATATGGGTGACATGGGTCATATGATGAAAAATATGGCGCGCCCGGATTACGTTTTTCCAGCAGGGGTAAAAGGTGGAAAAAATATGATGTCTAAAAAGCTCATGTTTGGTTATAAATATGGAACCATGGAAATGGACTGTTGCAAAGATAGCACAAGCTCAGTTAGTAATGATTTCATAAAAAATTTAGGGTTTAGCATGGCTCCTACTGACATGACTATGGATATGCATATGTTTAGTGCAATGTACGCAGTTAATAATAAGATTTCTTTGATGGCTATGATTTCTTATATTGAAAAAGAAATGGAAATGGTTAAATTGTCAGGAATGAATGTGGGAAACACACATAAAACAAGTAGCAGGGGAATGGGTGATTTGAGTATTGCAGGACTATATAAACTATCAGGAAAATCTAATTTAAAAGCTTCCTTATCGATTCCCACAGGTGAATATGATGAAAAAGATCATAATATGATGGGAATGAGAAAAGTTTTGCCTTATCCAATGCAGCTTGGCTCAGGAACATATGATCTTACATTAGGTTATAGTTTTCAGGAAATACATGACGATTGGTCATATGGTTTTCAATTAAATGCAACAAAAAGATTTGACTACAACAGTGAAGATTGGAGATATGGCGATAGAAGAGAATTGTCAGCTTGGGTAGCAAAACCAGTTTCACAGACAGTAAGTTTGTCATTTGGTTTAGACGTTGAACATCAAGATAATATTAATGGAAAATCATCAAATAGAAATAATAATACACCAACATGGAATGAATATTTTCATTCGCATTTAAGAGTATCATCAAATATTGGTTTAAATTTTAAACTACCAAATTCAAAATCAAGAATCGGTATTCAATGCGGTGTTCCAATATATGAAGACGTAGATGGGCCCCAAATGGATCCAGATTTTAAATGTAATGTAGGGTTTTCTACTATGATGTAAATTGTTAATTTTTATGGGTTATTGTTTGGTTTTGTAAATATATATTAAATATGAAATTACAACCAACAAAACCCATAATGTAGCAATGTTACCAGTAAAATGATCATATGAACTTAAACACGAATTATATTCTGAGCTAAAATTCACACTAGAATTTTGTTTAAAAGTTTTTATAGAAAAAATAAAGCCGGCATGTATGCCAATACAATAAGATATAGTTTGATGTCTGTGCCTAATAATTCCAAGTAAAATTCCAAAAACAAAAAGTGTTATAGCGGCATCAAACTCTATTGTTTTAAAAAAATTAAAAAATACTTGTAATAACTCCAAAAAACCAGTATTCCAAAAAATTTTTTCATCAATTATTAATGGTATTTTTATAAAATGAAATAACGAATAAATTAGACTACTAAAAGCAACTATAAGGCATATAGAAATCAAATTATTTTTCTTTTGAATCATGATTCCTCTAAAATATGATTCTTCAATAAAAGAAATTATGAAGCTTATTAAAAATGTATAAATTAAGATATATAAAAAAGTCCTGTTAACCGTTATTAGATCAAGATTGTTAAGATTTCTTAATTCAAAAAAATCAAAAAAGAAAATTAATGGCAGTAAAAGTATAATGCTTAAAGAAAATCCTTTTAAAGTGTTAAGTAGAAAAATTATCTTTTTCTCAGTGAATCCCAATAACTCCTTTTTATAGATGCCAAGGTACTTTAGGGTTGGAGCAATAAATATTATACAAAGAAATATGGCACCATACTTAATGGCTTTATTTAGCGCTAGCATTGGTTGTTCATCAAATTGCATGTACAATAGGGAAAAAATCAGTGATGATATCACTGCAAAGAATAATATATAAATTGTAAAGAACAATATTCTACTCATGCATGTATTATAATACATTGTGAGATTGTACATTATTTATTTATTTTATTATTGTGCGACTGCATTATTGGGCTAGTGGCGGAATTGGTATACGCGCTGGTTTTAGGTACCAGTGGGGCAACCCGTGAGAGTTCGAGTCTCTCCTAGCCCACCAAATTTAATATTAGGAGATTAAATGGCTTCAAAAGTAAAAAGTCTAAAGGGTTTAGAAAAGGAATTAACCATAAGTTTTGACTCAAAGGAAATTGAGCCAACAATAAATTCAAAACTTGCAAAACTCAGCAAAACACTCGATCTTAAAGGGTTTAGGAAGGGAAAGGTCCCGATGAATGTTGTTAAAAGTAAGTATTATGAACAATGTTTTAATGAATCATTGAGTGAGCATATAGAACAAAATTATATCAAAGTAATATTGGATGAGAAACTTAACCCTGTTGGGCCACCAAAAATTTCAATGGAAGAAGCAAAAAATAAAGATGTCATCACTTTTAAAGCTATTATTGAGGTATTACCAGAAATTCAGTTAAAAAATATTGATAAAATAAAATTAGAAAAACCAGTTTTAAAAGTTAAAAAAGAGGATCTAAAAAAAGCAGCAAATAAAATTGCTGACCAATATAAAGAATGGATTTTGGTGAACAGAAAATCAAAAAATGGAGATAGGGTAAAAGCAGATTTTATAGGAAAAATTGATGGAAAAGATTTTGAAAATAACAAAGCTGATGATTTTTTAATTGAGATTGGCAGCAAACAACTAATACCTGGTTTTGAAGATGGGCTTAAAGGCGTAAAAGCTGGTGATGTAAAAAAACTTGATATAGTATTCCCAGATGATTATCAAGATAGCAAACTAGCATCTAAGCCAGCTGTATTTGACATTAAAGTTAAAGAGGTTTTAGAACCAAAAGTTTCTGAAATTAACGAAGAATTTATAAAAAAACTTGGAGTGGAAGATGGTAAAATTGAATCTTTATACTCTAAAATTGAGGAAGGCATGAAAAAAGATTCTGAAACATTAATAGAATCCTATTTGAAAAAAAATGTTATCTCATCTTTAAGTAAATCTCAAAAATTTGATGTTCCAATTAGTCTTGTAAATGATGAAATTTTAAGGATAGAAAAGGAAAATAATCCTAATGGAGACGTAAAGATTAATCCTGCCGATATAAAGAAACTTTATTCAAAAGAAGCGTCAGAAAGAGTTAAAGCAGGCTTACTTTTAAGAGAAATCATTAATACTGAAAAGTTCTCACTGTCCAAAGAAAATATAGATAGTTGGCTTGATACTATTTCTAGAGGACAAGGAAATCGAACAGAAATAGAAAATTATTATATGAATAATGAAGAGGCAAAAAAAAATATGGAGTCTGTAATTTTGGAAAATTTAGCAATTAAATGGGTTGTTGAAAATGCAATTGTTACTGAAAAAGATTATACATTTGATGACTTAATGGAACTTAGATAGACTAAAAATATAAATTTGGTAATATGCATAATTATGAGTAAAAATATTGAAAACATTAATAATCTAAATCTTGTCCCAATGGTAGTTGAGCAGTCATCAAGAGGTGAAAGAGCTTACGATATATATTCAAGATTATTGAGAGAAAGAATTATTTTCATAGTTGGTCCAGTCGAAGACTATATGGCAAATGTAATTATTGCTCAGATATTATTTTTAGAATCTGAAGACCCAAAGAAAGATATATCTCTATATATAAACTCTCCTGGCGGTTCAGTTTCTTCCGGAATGGCTATATATGACACAATGCAATTTTGTAAGCCTGATATTAGCACCTTATGTATCGGGCAAGCTGCAAGTATGGGCGCTGTTTTATTAGCTGGTGGCTCAAAGAACAAAAGGTTTGCTCTTCCTAATTCAAGAGTTATGATCCATCAACCACTTGGTGGATTTCAAGGCCAGTCTACTGATATTCAAATACATGCGCAGGAAATACAAAAAGTCAGAGAAAACTTAAATTCTATCTTGTCTAAACACACTGGAAATGATATTAATAAAATATCGAAAGACACCGATAGAGATAATTTTATGAATGCTGATGAAGCAAAGGAATACGGCATTATTGATAGTGTTCTTGAATCTAGAAAGGATATAAAAAAATAGTTGATTTGATAAAATAGATTATAGGAAGGTCCTTATTATGAGTGATGATAAAAAAAGTGATGACGATAAATTATTATATTGTTCTTTTTGCGGAAAGAGCCAACAAGATGTAAAAAAATTAATTGCTGGACCATCAGTTTTTATTTGTGATGAGTGCGTCGAGCTATGTAATGATATTATTAGAGAAGAATTGCTTGACCAAGAACCAAGCGAAAATAAAAAACTTCCAAAGCCTCACGAAATTAACGCATCGCTAGATGAATATGTAATTGATCAATCAAGAGCAAAAAAAGTTTTGTCTGTTGCAGTTTATAACCATTACAAAAGATTAGAATCACAATTTTCTAAAGACGATGGCGTAGAACTTTCTAAAAGCAATATATTGCTTATTGGCCCAACAGGGTGTGGAAAAACTTTACTTGCTGAAACTCTAGCTAAACTCCTTAATGTCCCTTTTACAATTGCAGACGCCACAACATTAACGGAAGCTGGTTATGTTGGTGAGGATGTAGAAAATATAATTCAAAAGTTACTACAAAAATGTGATTATGATGTTGAAAAAGCACAAAATGGAATAGTATATATTGATGAAATTGATAAAATTTCTAGAAAAGCAGATAACCCATCAATAACTAGAGATGTATCTGGAGAAGGTGTTCAACAAGCACTTCTAAAACTAATTGAAGGAACAACAGCATCTGTGCCTCCACAAGGTGGTAGAAAACATCCTCAACAAGAATTTGTTCAAGTAGATACAAAAAATATATTATTTATTGTTGGCGGAGCTTTTGCTGGACTGGATAAAGTTATAAAAGATAGAACTGAAAAAAGTGGTATTGGTTTTTCTGCAGAAGTTCATTCTAAAGATGATACAGATTCTTTAAAGATTCTTCATGATGTTGAGCCAGAGGACTTAATATCATATGGTTTAATACCAGAATTTGTTGGCAGGCTTCCAATGATCGCAACATTAGATGAATTAGATGAAAATGCGTTAATAAAAATCTTATTAGAGCCAAAAAATGCAATTACAAAACAATATAGCAAATTATTTAAAATGGAAAATGCTGAAATTGAGTTTAGAGAAAATGCTCTATTAGCTATCGCAAAAAAGGCAAAAGAGAGAAAAACTGGCGCAAGAGGACTTAGAACAATTCTTGAAAATGTCTTATTAGATACAATGTATAACCTCCCATCAACTTCTGACGTGTCAAAGGTAGTTGTTGACGAGGCAGTAATAAATGGCGAAACCCAACCTTATCTTATATACGATCAAAATCTGACAGAAAAAAAAGCAGTTAAAGATTAAAAGTACCTTGAAATATCTAAATATACCCACATAATAATGGTATGTGTAACATATTTTAAGGATAAAACTATGAAAAAAAGCAATTCTGATGAACAAATCTTTCCCGTACTACCCTTAAGAGACGTAATCGTATTCCCAAATATGGTCATACCCCTTTTTGTTGGGAGAGATAAATCTATAAAATCATTAGAAGTAGCTATGGATACTAACAAGCAGATTATGTTGGTAGCGCAAAAAACTGCAGATTTAGATGATCCTCAAGATAAAGATATTTACAGATATGGGACACTTGCTACCGTTCTTCAATTATTAAAGCTTCCAGATGGAACTATTAAAGTTCTTGTCGAAGGTTCAAGCAGAGCAGAAATTCATGGTGAAATTTATGGAGATGAATATTTTGAAGCTAAAGTCAACATTATTGATGAAAATTACGTAGACGATAGAGAAATTGAAATACTTTCTAGATCTGTAATTGATTCGTTTGATCAATATGTAAAAATGAATAAAAAGATCGCTCCTGAAGTAATGACTTCTTTATCTGGAATTGATGATCCATCAAGATTAGCTGACACCATTGCAGCGCATATGGTTTTAAAAATGGAAGAGAAACAAGCTATTCTCGAAGTAAGTAATGTGAAAGATAGAATAGAAAATATTATTAATTTAATTGAAAGTGAATTAGACATTCTTCAGGTCGAGAAAAAAATAAGAGGTAGAGTTAAGAATCAAATGGAGAAAAGTCAAAGAGAATATTATCTGAATGAACAGATGAAAGCTATTCAAAAAGAATTAGGTGATATGGATGATGTTCCAAACGAGATTGAAGAAATTGAACAAAAGATTAAAAATTCAGGAATGCCAAAAGATGTGATGCAAAAGATAAAAGGTGATGTTAATAAATTAAAAATGATGTCACCAATGTCTGCAGAAGCATCAGTTTTAAGAAACTATATTGATGTTTTAGTTAATGTTCCATGGAAAAAGAAATCTAAAGTAACAAAAGATTTAGTAATAGCTGAAAAAATTCTAGAAGATGATCACCATGGTCTTGAAAAGGTCAAAGAAAGAATCTTAGAATATTTAGCCGTACAACAAAGAGTTAGAAAATTAAAAGGGCCTATACTTTGTTTAGTTGGACCTCCTGGAGTCGGTAAAACAAGCCTTGGGAAATCTATTGCAAAGGCTACTGGCAGAAAATTCACTAGAATGTCACTAGGTGGAGTCAGAGATGAAGCTGAAATAAGAGGGCACAGAAGAACTTATATTGGATCTTTACCTGGAAAAATAATGCAAAATATATCTAAAGTGGGTGTTAAAAATCCTTTATTTTTGTTAGATGAAATAGACAAAATGGCAATGGATTTTAGAGGAGATCCATCATCTGCTTTATTGGAAGTTCTTGATTCTGAGCAAAATGATACATTTTCAGATCATTACTTAGAAGTAGATTTTGATTTATCTGATGTTATGTTTGTAGCAACTTCAAACTCAATGAATATACCTGGACCACTTCTTGATAGGATGGAAGTTATAAGAATTCCTGGTTATACAGAAAATGAAAAAGAAAGTATTGCAAACAAATATTTAATGCCTAAGCAATTAGAAAATAATGGTTTAACAGAAAAAGATATAAAATTTAATAAGAATATATTTTTAGAAATAATCAGGTCTTATACTCGAGAAGCAGGTGTGAGAAATCTTGAAAGAGAGATATCTAAAATATGCAGAAAAGTTGTAAAAAAACTATTATTAAGTAAAAAGCTAAAAAGTGTCAAAATTGATAAAAATAATTTAAATGATTATTTGGGTGTTAAAAGATTTAAACACGGCGAAATTGAAAAAGAAAATGTTATTGGCCTTGTAAATGGTTTGGCATGGACTGAAGTTGGCGGAGAAATGTTAAGCGTTGAGACTGCAGTAATTCCTGGCAAAGGTAAATATATTCTAACTGGCCAACTTGGTGATGTAATGCAAGAGTCAATAAGAGCTGCCATGACAATTGTCAGAAAAAGGGCTTTAAATATTGGAATTGAGAAAGATTTTTATGAAACTAAAGATATACATGTACATTTTCCTGAAGGAGCTACCCCAAAAGATGGGCCAAGTGCTGGTGTCGGAATCACAACTTCTTTAGTATCTGCCCTAACAAAGAATCCAGTAAAATCAACAGTCGCTATGACTGGAGAAGTAAATTTGCATGGGCAAGTTTTACCAATCGGTGGCTTGAAAGAAAAAATGTTAGCTGCTTTAAGAGCAGGAATTAAAACAGTAATTATTCCACTTGAAAATGAAAAAGATTTATCTGATATTCCAGATAATATTAAAAATAATCTTGAGATTAAAACTGTTGAATGGGTAGAAGAAGTTTTATCTATTGCATTAGAGAATCCAGTTCCAGGCCTTGAAATGCCCCAAGCAAAAATTACTGGGAAATCTGAAACTAAAGACATTAGGACTCATTAATTGATATTTATAATTAATTCATATATTTAACTTTGTTAATTAGTTTAACATAATATTATAATTTAGTATTAATTGATATAAAATTCATTTCTTTTGTTGACAGAGAAATTCTCCTTATTGTATAAATAACATGGGAGATTGGGATAAAATAGATTCATAGATTTTTAAAAATACACACATAAAACTAGAGGATAATAATAATGAATAAATCAGACTTAATAGATGCAATAGCAAATTCCACTGGCTCAAATAAAGCTGAAGCAGGAAGAGCTCTTGAAGCTGTTCTTAATGCAATTACTTCAACACTACAAGCAGGTGAAAAAGTTACAATACCGGGATTTGGAACATTTGAAGTGAGACATAGAAATGCAAGAATGGGAAGAAATCCTCAGACTGGTGAGTCAATACAAATTAAAGCTTCAAACACACCTGGATTCAAAGCTGGTAAAGCTCTTAAGGATGCTCTAAACTAAGCCCGCCCTTGATCTTTCAGGGTGCTTAGCTCAGTTGGTAGAGCGTCGCCCTTACAAGGCGGATGTCGGGGGTTCGAATCCCTCAGCACCCACCATTAAGAGAGTTTAGGAGTGGTAGTTCAGTTTGGTTAGAATACCTGCCTGTCACGCAGGGGGTCGCGGGTTCGAGTCCCGTCCACTCCGCCATGGAAAATTTTTAAAAGGAAACACAGTTGTTACAAAATATACGAGATAAATCAACAGGGTGGATAGCTTATGTAATAGTAATCGGCATAAGCATTCCATTTGCTTTATGGGGAATTGACCAATATTTTACTGGAGGCAACTTAATAGCAGCTGAAGTGAATGAGACAAAAATATCTGCTGAAAGATTAAATAACGAATATCAAGATCGGCTAAGACAAATGAAGGACATAGTCTCTTCAGACCAAAACGAAGCAGAGATACAAAAAAAAATTATTAAAAGAACAGTATTAGACGAGCTTATAGATAGCATTTTAGTAAAAGATTTTGTTAATAAAAATAAATTTCAAGTGTCAGAAAATGCTTTAATTACAGACATAAAAGATACTAAGATTTTTCATACCGAAAAAAAATTTAATCCAGAGAGATATCAAAGATTATTAGAAAGCAAAGGAATTAAAATAGCAGAATATGAAAATATTAGAAAATCAGAACTCAAAACACTCCAATTTTATAACAATATTGTATACTCATCGTTTTTATCATCTCAACAAATTTCAGATTTAGAGAATCTAAAATACCAAAAAAGAAATTTTAAATTACTTTCTTTAAGCTATAAAGATTTTGTTAATAATAAAATTAAATCAACAGAAAAGGAAAAAAAAGATTTTTATGTAAAATATAAAAATATATTCTCTATGCCAGAAAAATTAAATATCGAGTACATAGTTTTTAATAAAGAAATATTAAAGAGTCAATTAGATATAAGTTCTGATAGTTTAAAAAACTTTTACAATGAAAATAAGTTTAAGTATATAACGCAAGAAAAAAGAAGAATAAAACAAATATTTCTATCAAATAAAAAAGTAGATAAAGAAAAAAATTCAAATTTAATAAAAAAAATTCAAGACGACTTAAAAAAAGGTATTTTATTTGAATCATTAGTAAAAAGTTATTCTCATGATAAACTTTCAAATAAAAAGGGTGGTGACATTGGTTGGATATCTAGAAACGAGTTGGCAAAAAATCTTTCCGATGAGATTTTTAATTTGAAAAATATAAGTGATTTTTCAAAAATTATATCAACAGAACAAGGTTTTTATATATTTCAATTAAGCGATATCAGAGATGCAAAAATAAAGGATTATATGGAAGTTAAAGACATAGTGAAAGTTGACTACGAGAATATTTTACTAACCAATAGATATGAAAGTATTTTTGAAGAAGTATCAAATATTTTATTTGAATATCCCGAGTCATTATCAAAAGCTGAAGAATTTTTAGCTGTTAAGAAAAAATCTACTGGGTTATCTACATTATCTAAAATTAAAAACACGCATAAGGTCCTAAACAATGAAAAAGTGTTGCAGACTATAGCATCAAATACGGTATATAAAGAGCAACTTAATAGCCAGCCAATTGAGGCAGGAAAAAATATTATTATATTAAGAATTAATGACAAATCTCCAGTTGAGTACAAGAAATATGATTCAGTAAAAAATGAAATTGAGTCTTTAATAAATACTGAAAGATCTATTCTATCAATGAAAGAAACAATAGAAGATATCGAAAATAAGATCAAACAAGGTTCTGATATCAATGAAATAGAAAAATTAACAAATAAAAAATCAACATATTATTCTAATGTTAGTAGAACGGACAATAATATCCCACCATCAATTTTATCGAAATTATTTTCCTTAACAAAAGAAGATAATGTAGCTAGCATAGAATCAGGCACTGGTAACTATGAGCTAATTTTATTAGAAAGCATTGAAGAGGGTAGTTCAGATCTTAGTGAAAAGTCTTTAAAAACTATGATCAATAATGAGCAGGTAAATTCACTTTTGTATGCTGTTATTCAAAGTCTTAGAGAAAAGGCAAATATAAAAATTTACTCAGAAAACTTATAGTTAAATATAATGGAAAAATTACCATCTTCAAAAGTTATTTTTCTTTTTTTATTTTTAGGTTTTTTGACAGGTATTTATTTAGAAAAGTCTGATATGTTGTTTGGCATAAATATCTATAGCTTTTTTGATTTGTTTGCAACAATATTTCTAAATTCATTAAAAATGATTGTTGTTCCTTTAATAATGTCATCACTAATTTATAATATTGCATCTTTTAGTTCATCTAAAGATTTATCCGGACTTGGTTTAAAATCAATCATTTTTTATTTATGCACAAGTTTTATGGCCATCATAATAGGCATTTTCATTGTTAATTTTATTCAACCAGGGGAAGTTAATGGCGCCGGTGCTGCGAATATATTAGGTTTAAATTCTGATCCAAAAATAGATTCTATTGTTAATTCTCAAAATAACTATTCTTTAGATACTTTTTTATTAAATATTTTTTCAGGAAATATATTTTTTTCTATTGCAAATGGCAATATGTTATTTATTGTTCTATTTAGTTTTATTTTTGGATTGGCTATAAGATCTTCTAATCATGAAAATACAAATGCAATAAAGGATTTTTGGAAAGGAATTTATTTTGTATTTTTAAAAATTATGAGATATATATTATTTTTCATGCCTTATGGTGTTTTTTGTCTTGTTGTAAAGACTACAATCAACTTTGATACTGAAAGCTACTTAATTTTATCAAAATTTTTTCTAACTGTGGTAATAGGATTATTTGTTCACTTACTAATTTTTTATCCGATTATTCTTCGTTTTTTTAAAATAAATATTTTACAGCATTTCAGAGGTATGAGTTCTGCTATGCTTGTAGCATTTTCTTCAAGTTCTTCTGTAGCTACAATTCCTGTTACAACTAAATGTTTAATTGAAGATCTTAATTATAAAGAAGACCGTGTTAATTTCATTATCCCATTAGGCGCTACAATAAATATGGATGGCACAGCGCTTTTCGAATGCGTTGCTGTAATTTTTATTGCGCAACTATACGGTATAGATTTATCATACCTAGAGCAATTTTTAGTGCTTTCTTTGGCATTAATAACATCTATTGGAGTAGCTGGAATACCATCAGCAAGTTTTGTAGCTATTTTGGTTATTTTAAGTGCTGTTGGCCTTCCATTTGAGGCAGTAGGAATTATTTTAGGTATTGATAGAATTCTTGATATGCTGCGCACCAGTGTTAATGTCTTTGGAGATTCTTGCTGTGTTAGCGTTATAGGGAAATAATAAGCTTAATCTATTGCTGGCATGCCAATGATATTAAATCCAGAGTCGACATATAAAACTTGTCCTGTTATACCGCTTGCTCCATCTGATGCAAGAAAAGATGCTGTATCGCCAACTTCTTGAATTGTTACATTTCTTCTTAAAGGTGAGTTCTTTTCAACATGATCTAACATTTTTCTAAAATCAGATATTCCTGCAGCAGCTAAAGTTTTAATCGGACCAGCAGAGATACAATTAACTCTAATATTATCTTCGCCCATAGAATAAGCTAGGTATCTAACATTTGCTTCAAGACTTGCTTTTGCAACACCCATAACATTGTAATTTGGCATTCCTCGAACAGCTCCTAAGTAAGACAAAGATATAACTGAAGGGTTTTTACCTTTTAGCATTGGTTTAGCTTCTTTACAAAGTTCAAGCAAGCTAAAACTGCTAATACTATGTGCAGATAAAAATCCATTTTTTGTAGTTTTATCCAAGTAATTACCTTCGAGCTCTTCTCTTGGAGCAAATGCTAAAGAATGTATAATTATATCAAATTCAGACCAGCTACTAGAAAGCTTATCTAACATATTATTTATATTTCCTTCTACGGAAACATCACATGGCATTATAATGTCTGATTCACATTCTTTTGCTAATTTTTCCACTCTATCTTTTAATTTATCATTTTGATAGGTAAATGCTAGCTCAGCGCCATTTCGTCTCAAAGAATCGGAAATACCCCAAGCAATTGATCTATTGCTTGCTATACCTAAAACTAATGCTTTTTTGCCTTCAAGAAATTTCATTTATATATTGTATATCAAATTTTATTTATTATGGAGTAAAATATATAATATTATATAAATAATTTTTTCGAGTTTCACATAATGTTAGGATTTAATAAATACATATTTTTGATATTAATATTTGTAGTATCAGGATGTTCAGATAGTCCTTTAAATAGTCCTTATGGAAAAGATACAAAAAACGAAAAAATATTTTATTCATCTTTCCAAGAACGACCAAAACACTTAGATCCTGCTCGCTCATACAGTTCAAATGAATACGCTTTTTTAGCTCAAATATATGAACCATTATTTCAATATCATTATTTAAAAAAACCATATCAATTGATTCCATTGACAGCAAAAAAAATGCCATCATTGGAATATCTAGATAAAAATTTAAAGATTACCAATAATAATAAAAGCAGAAAATACGTAAAGTATATTTTAAAAATTAAAGATGGAATTCTATATCAAAATCATCCAGCATTTTATAAAAATAAAAATAGTTATCCTGTATCATACCTTAAGTGAAGATTTTTTAAAAGAAATAGAAACTATTAAAGATTTTGAAAAAGAATCCTCACGAGAACTTATAGCAGATGATTATATTTATCAAATTAAAAGATTGGCAGACTATAAAAATCATTCTCCAATATCAGGAGTTATGCAAGAATATATTCTTGGATTTAGTGAATATAAAAAGAAAATTAGAGATCTTAAAAATTTAAAAAGTTTAGAAAGGATAAATTATATTAGAACTAATTCTATCAAAGGTGTCCAAAAAATTGATGATTATACCTTTTCTATAATTCTCAAAAAAGAATATCCGCAGTTTGTTTATTGGTTAGCAATGCCTTTCTTTTCTCCAATGCCATGGGAGGTAGATTTATTTTATAGTCAAAAATCTCTTCAAAAAAAGAATATAACTTTAAATTGGTTTCCTGTTGGTACTGGCCCATTTAAATTAACTGAAAATAACCCAAATTTAAGAATGGTACTAGAAAGAAACGAAAATTTTAGAGGAGAAGTTTATCCATCTCTAAATGATAGGATTGTAAATGATGAAATAATTTATCGTAATAAAAATAAAGTAATTCCTTTTATTGATAAGGCTATTTATTCTTTAGAAAAAGAACAAATACCTAGATGGAATAAATTTTTGCAAGGTTATTATGATAATTCTGGAATTGCTTCAGATAATTATGACCAAGCAATTTCACTAAATAATTCTGGAGATATATCACTAAATGATGATTTAAAAAATAAAGGTATTTATTTGACTACTGCAACAGCTGCATCTACCTATTACATAGGATTTAATATGCTTGACCCTATAGTAGGTGGTAATAACGAAAGATCAAGATTACTTAGGCAAGCTATAACAATAGCTATTGACTACGATGAATATATTTCTATTTTCACAAATGGGAGAGGTATATTAGCTCAAAGCCCATTACCACCTGGTATATTTGGACATCAAGATGGAATTGAAGATTATAATAGTACTGTATTTAAGATGAAAAATAATAAAATAGTAAAAAGAGATATTAATGAAGCAAAAAAACTTCTTAATAAAGCTGAATATAGTAATGGAATAGACGAAAAAACTGGAAAACCACTAATATTATATTTTGAAGCAACAGGCTCAGGTCCTGATACATATGCTTTTCTGAACTGGTTAAGAAAACAGTTTAAAAAAATAGATATACAATTGGTTACTAGGGTAACTGATTATAATAGATTTCAAGAGAAAATGATTAATGGTACAGGACAAATATTTCAATGGGGGTGGAATGCAGATTATCCAGATCCAGAAAATTTTTTATTTTTATTGTACGGTAAAAATGGGAAAGTTAAGCATGGGGGAGAAAATGCAGCAAACTATGAAAATAAAAATTTTGATAAACTTTTTAAAAAAATGAAAAATATGGAAAACTCATTAAATAGAAAAAAAAATAATAAAAGAAATGTTAGAAATAATCCAAGTAGATAGCCCTTGGATTTGGGGGTTTCATCCAAAATCATTTTCTCTGTCTCATGGCTGGGTAGAGAATACAGAATCAAATTTGATGGCAAACAATACTTTAAAATATAAAGATATAAATGTATCTAATAGACTAGAAAATATTAAGATTTGGAATAAGCCAAATTTTAGCCTGCTATATATTTTCGTTTTAGCTTTAATTTTTATTTTGTTTTCAGTACTTTCAATAATTAAAAGAAAAGAAAGAGAAAAAGTTTATGATTAAATACATAATTAAAAGATTCTTATATGCTTTACCAATATTAATAGGAGTTAATTTATTAACTTTTACTTTGTTTTTTGTTGTTAATTCTCCCGAAGAAGTAGCAAGATTACATTTAGGAAATAAAAGAGTTACTCAAGAACAAATTATACAATGGAATGAAGAGAGAGGTTATAATAATCCACTTTTTTATAACAGTGAAAAACAAGGTTTAGACGTTTTTAAAAAAACAATTTTTTATGAAAAGTCTTTAAAACTTTTTCTCTTTGATTTTGGTATTTCTGATAGCGGAAGAGATATAAAATATGACATAAAACAAAGGATGCTTCCTAGCTTAGCTATAGCTCTTCCCTCGCTTTTAGTTGGCCTATTTATGAATATTACAGTTGCTCTCTTTTTTGTTTTTTTTAGGTCAACAAGAGTTGACTATATTGGGGTTATTTTTTGTGTTGCTTTAATGTCAATATCCAGTTTGTTTTATATTATTGGCGGACAGTATCTCGTTAGCAAGTTATTACACTTGGTTCCGATTTCTGGGTACGCCCATGGTTATGAATCAATTAAGTTTCTTATTCTTCCTGTAATTATTAGTGTTGTTTATGGTATTGGCTCAGGCACAAGATGGTATAGATCATTATTTTTAGAAGAGATAGAGAAAGATTATGTAAAAACTGCAAAATCAAAAGGGCTTTCGGAAAGCGCAGTATTATTTAATCATGTACTTAAGAATGCTTTAATTCCAATATTAACCGGTGTTGTTGTGATTTTACCATTATTATTTCTAGGAAGCTTAATAGTTGAATCATTTTTTGGTATACCTGGACTTGGAAGTTACACAATAGATGCAATACAAAGTCAAGATTTTGCTATCGTGAGAGCGATGGTATTTCTAGGCACTATTTTATATATCCTTGGCCTAATTTTAACAGATATATCATATACTTTGGTTGATCCAAGAGTAAGGTTGAAATGATGTTTACATTTTTACTAACAGATATATTTTTTTACATTATATTTATTTCTTTAATTCTATATATTAATTACGTAAGAAGGACGCCAGATATTAGAGAGACATGGTCATACGTTTTTAAAAAGAAAACTGGAATTATATCTATAGTCGTTCTTTCTTTTTTTATGCTAACAGCATTATTAGACTCAATACATATTAAAGAAAAAATTTACAATGATGAAAAAAAAGAATATGTCTATTCGCAAGAAATAAAAAGTGCCTTAGATATTATTTTAATGCCTATCCATATGAATACTGAAAAAAGTTATTCTTCTCCATTTTCTTCATATTTATATTCTAAGGAAACGATGAAGCTTGAAAATAATAAAGAAAAAAGAGATTATCCAAAGCTTCTTTATAAGGGAAATCATAATAAATATTATAAAGATAATATTAGAAATATATTGTTTACATCTCTATTATCGGTTCTCAAATCCTTTATTTTTGTTTTTTTTATTTATACCTTATTCTTCCGAAAATATATATTAAGAAAAAATTCTTTTCTTCTACCTTTTAAAAATAACAAGACTCTCTTACTATCATTATCCACAATGATAATTATATTATTATTATTATATGATCTTGGTACTCAATATTATGTTTTAGGCACTGATAAAGTAGGCGAAGATGTTTTATATAAAAGTATAAAAAGTATTAGAACTGGAATATTAATTGGTACTTTAACTACTATAGTGATGCTTCCTTTTGCAATATTTCTTGGGATTTTTGCAGGATATATTGGCGGGTATGTAGATGACATAATTCAATATATTTATACAACATTAAATTCTATACCAAGCGTTTTGCTAATAGCTTCAGCAATTTTGATGCTTCAAGTTTATATGTCAAATAATCCTCTTGAATTTGAAAATATTTATGAGAGAGCTGACTTAAGACTATTTTTTCTGTGCATGATTTTAGGTTTAACAAGCTGGACGGGTTTATGTAGACTTTTGAGAGGTGAGTCTATGAAGTTGAGGGAAGTAGAATATGTTCAGGCATCGTATACATTTGGATTAAAAAAAATCTCTATAATAGTAAGGCATATAATTCCAAATATCATGCATATAGTAATTATAACTGTAGTTCTTGATTTTAGTGCACTTGTACTTGCAGAAGCAGTACTATCTTACGTAAATATTGGGGTTGATCCTACAACTTACAGCTGGGGAAATATGATTAATGCTGCACGCTTAGAGATGTCAAGAGAGCCAATTGTATGGTGGTCATTATTTTCAGCATTTTTGTTCATGTTTATTTTGGTATTATTTGCAAATTTATTCTCAGATGTTGTAAGAGAAGCATTTGATCCTAGAGCGAGTAAAAATTATGAATAACTTACTTCAAGTAAAAAATTTATATTTAAGAATTAAATCCAATAAAGAAAATGAGATATTAAGAAATATAAACTTCGAAATAAAAAAATCTGAGGTTGTTTCTTTAATTGGTGAGTCAGGAAGTGGCAAATCTTTAACTGCATTATCAATAATAAGGTTATTAGAAAAATCGTGCAAAATAGTTAATGGAGAAATAAAATTTTTAGATAAAGATTTACTGCAAATTGAAGAAAAGGAAATGCGAAAAATTAGAAAAAATGATATATCTATGATTTTTCAAGAACCAATGAGATCATTAAATCCAGTAATGAGTATTAGAGATCAATTACTAGAATCTTATGATAATTATAAAGATAAAGATATAGATTCTAAAATTATTCAAAATTTAATTTCTGTTGGTATCAATGATGCTAATCGTGTAATTAATTTATACCCACATCAATTATCTGGAGGCATGAAACAAAGAGTAATGATTGCTATGGCT
The DNA here is from genome assembly GCA_038141665.1 of Thiothrix sp. Taxonomy (GTDB): domain Bacteria; phylum Pseudomonadota; class Gammaproteobacteria; order Poriferisulfidales. The sequence continues at coordinate 355,882 of JAYQIN010000002.1, read as the reverse complement.
ATTTCCTGTAAGCCAAAATTATTAATAGCTGACGAGCCAACTACGTCTTTAGATGTGACAATTCAAAAACAAGTTTTAGATTTACTTTTAGAACTTAAAGAAAAATTAAATATGGCTATTTTATTTATTACACATGATCTTGCTGTGGCTTCTCAAATATCAGATAGAATTATAGTAATGAAAAACGGGACTATTATTGAAAATAACCAAAGTAAAGAATTTTTTATTAAACCAAAAGATGAATACAGTAAATCATTGTTAGAATCATCATTTTATAGCAGGAAATTAAAAGAAAATATTTCTTTACCTAATGAAAATATTTTAAATATCAAAAATCTTAGGGTGTACTTTAAGGAAAAAAATACTATGTTCTCTAGAAACGAATCTTATATAAAAGCTGTTGATGATGTAAGTTTTTCAATGAAACAAGGATCTATACATTCTATTGTTGGAGAATCAGGATCAGGTAAAACAACTATTGCAAAAGCAATAATGGGATTAACGCATATAACTTCTGGACATATAGAAATACTAAATCAAGATATTACAACTTTATATGGATCAAATATGAGAAATTTTAGGAAATTCTATCAGATGATTTTTCAAGATCCTTTTTCATCATTAAATCCAAGGATGCGTGTTGGCAACATTATAAAAGAAGGTTTGTGCTTCCTAAAACCTCAGTTAAATAAGACTGAAACAAATAATCTTGTAGAAGATGTTATTAAAAGCGTTGGTCTTGATGTTGATTCTTTATATAAGTATCCTCACGAGTTTTCTGGAGGCCAAAGACAAAGGATAGCTATCGCTAGAGTATTAGTTTTAGAGCCAAAATTGCTAGTATGTGACGAGCCTACAAGCTCACTAGATGTTACAGTTCAAAAACAGGTTCTTGATTTGCTAATGGATATTCAAAATCGAGTTCAAATATCGTACTTATTTATATCTCATGACATTAAATTAATATCAAATATTTCAGACACAATATCTGTAATGTATAAAGGAAAGATAGTTGAGAGTGGAAAAACGTCTGATATAATAAATAATACAAAAAATAATTATACGAAAAATCTTTTAAAATCTGTGCCACAAATTAAAAATTAAATATGAACTTTAGCATAAAAGAACTTAATAATTGGTATAAAACAGAGTCAGGAAAAATAAATAAAATCTTAGTCAAGAGTTCAATTAATCATATTGTTAGTAATAAATTTGATAAAAATATAATTTATATTGGCCCAAGCATTATAATAAAAAACATAATAAATGATAATTCTAGTTATAAAAATTTTTATATTTCAACTTTTGAAACATGTGATATCAAAGCTGAAATTGAAAAATTACCATTTGAGGAAGGATCAATAGATTGTGTTGTTCTTATTCATTCCTTGGAAATCAATAAAGATCCACATGCAGCTTTTAGAGAAGTAAATCGAGTTCTTGTTGATGATGGGGAAATTATTATAGCCTCTTTCAATAAGAATAGTTTTATAGGTATTTTTAATTTTCTGAGAATTGATTCCATTTTTAAAAGAAAAAATTATATAAGCATGAGTAGACTCGAAGACTGGTCAAAATTATTTTCTTACGAAATTTATAGAATATTTAATATAAATAAAATACCACCATTCAAGAATGAAAAATTTTTACAGTATTTTAGATTTCTTAACAATTCCATATTTTCTAAAATAAATTTTTTTGGAAATACTTATATTTTGCATGCAAAGAAAAATACATATAAATTTATATCAATAAAAAACTGGCATAAAAAAAATAATATCATTTTAGGAAAATTTTCCAAACCAATGATTCATAACAACTATGAAAAATAATATTATTATATATACAGATGGAGCATGCAAAGGAAATCCAGGAGAAGGAGGGTGGGGCGCTTTATTAGAGGTAAATAATTCTATAATTAAATTATACGGTTATGAGAAAAGCACAACTAATAATAGAATGGAAATAATTGCTGCTATTGAGGCAATAAAATATGTTGGCGATAAATCGAATATTATTCTTTATACTGACTCAAAATATTTAATGAACGGAATTAATATATGGATTCATAATTGGAAAAAAAATAATTGGAGAACATCTACAAATAAAGATGTAAAAAATATTGATTTATGGAAAACTATTGATAAATTGAATTCTATGAACTCTATTGAATGGAATTGGGTAAAAGGTCATAGTGGAAATAAAGGAAATGAAACAGCTGATAGTCTTGCAAATCTTGCTATAAAAACTAAAGGAGATAGCAAAAATGAATAGACAAATTATTCTCGATACTGAAACAACCGGACTTGATGTAACAAGAAATCATAAGATAATTGAAATTGGTTGCATAGAATTAATAGATAGAAAATTTACTGGTAATAAATTTCATCAATATTTAAATCCTATGCGTGAAATAGATCAAGGTGCTATTAGTGTTCATGGTATTACTAATGAATTTTTAAAAGATAAACCTATTTTTAGTGATATAAAAGATGAACTGTTTAATTTCATTAATGATTCGGAGCTAATAATTCATAATGCTCCATTTGATATTGGTTTTTTAGAGGCCGAATTTAAAAAAGCTAACCATAGAATAGATATTAGTAAAAGTTGTAAAATATTTGATACACTAGTTTTTGCTAGAAAAATTCACCCTGGCCAAAAAAATAGTCTTGATGCTTTATGTAAAAGATATGGTGTAGATAATTCTTCTCGTGATTTTCATGGTGCTTTGTTAGACGCAAGAATTCTTGCAGATGTTTATTTGCTTCTCACTGGAGGGCAAACTTCTTTTGATTTAGTTAAAGATAGCGAAGAAATTAAAGATATTGTTTATGAAAAAAAACATGTTGGTAAATCACCAGTTTATAGAGCTAGTGAAGATGAGCTGAGAGAACACAGGGAATTTTGCGAAAAAATAGATAAAGATTCTGAAGGGAGTTGTATTTGGAATATTTCAAAGTTTTGATATAATAGATCGAATAATTAAATTAATAAAAGGCGGAAATCTGATGGATAAAATTTTTATGCTAATAATCCTACTTATAGTCGGTTTTTGGGGCTTCTTGAAGTATAGCGAAGATTCAGGAAACTGGGTTGCAACAAGCAGCGAAGGTGTTATTGGAGAATATAGTAGTTATGTAGATTGTGTTGAGGGTGTAAAATTAAGTGGAATGAATTTAGAGCAAGAAGTATTCTCTTGTAATAAAGATTAATTTACTTACTTTTTAATTTAGTTTTTGCAATTCGATCTTTTTCAATAGCCCAATCTTTTTTCTTTTCTGATTGCCTCTTGTCAAATTTCTTTTTACCTTTTGCGACGCCAAGTTGTAACTTTATTTTATTATTTTTCCAATAAAGAGTAAGTGGAATTAAAGTTAGACCCTCTTTTTGAACTTTTCCAATTAATGTATTGATCTCTTTTTGATTTAATAATAACTTTCTTGTTCTTGATGGATCTTTTACTGTATCTTTATTAATGTAAGATGGAGGCGTAATATTTGAACCAATTAATATTATATTTCCCTTACTAATTTTTACATAAGATTCATTTATTTGAACTTTTAAATCTCTAATGCCTTTAACCTCCCACCCTTCGAGCACAATGCCAGCTTCCATTTTTTCAAGAATAAAATAGTCATAAGTCGCTTTTTTGTTGACAGCGATAATATTTTCTGTAACTTTAGTTCTTTTTCCCATAATATTGACAATATTAACATAATAAATACTAGCTACTAATGGCAATAAACAGAACATCCTCACATGGTGAATGGTCTTCAAGAACAGCTTTTATTTTAGCTGCAACTGGCTCTGCTGTTGGATTAGGTAATATCTGGAAATTTCCATACATAACCGGAGAAAATGGAGGCGGCGCTTTTGTATTAATCTACATTCTGTGCGTTATTTTTATTGGAATACCTATTATGTTGGCTGAGGTTTATTTAGGCAAAAGGGGAAGATTAAATCCCATAGCTTCTATCAAATATATATCTGATAAAGAAAAAAGGTCAAAAAATTGGCAAATTATTGGCTTTATAGGAATATTATCTGGAATACTAATTTTATCTTATTACGCTGTAATAGCTGGTTGGACCATGGCATATTCTGTTAGAACTGCATTTGGTAATTTGAACAATATAGATGCTATTGCAGCAGCAACAATGTTTGAGAACCTGATATCAGATCCAGAAAGACTATTAGCTTGGCATACAATATTTACAATAATTACGGCAATCGTTGTTGCGAAAGGTGTTAAATCTGGCCTTGAAAGTGCAGTGATACGATTGATGCCAGCTTTGTTAGTTTTGTTACTAGCGCTTGTAATTTTTTCGGCAATTGAAGGAAAATTTTATGAAGGATTGACTTTTATGCTTTATCCTGATTTTTCGCAGATAACATGGGAGACAGTCTTAATTGCTATGGGTCAAGCCTTTTTTAGTTTAAGTTTAGGAATGGGCGCATTAATGGTTTATGGCTCATATTTATCTAGCGATATATCAATACCACAAACGTGTGTAATTGTAGCTACGCTTGACACAATCGTTGCTCTACTTGCAGGCTTAGCTATTTTTCCAATTGTGATTTCTAGTGGTTTAGAAATGACTCAGGGTCCAGGGTTAATATTTCAAACGCTCACAGTTGCTTTTGCAGCAATGCCAGGCGGACAGCTATTTGGAACTTTATTTTTTATATTATTAATCTTTGCTGCCTGGACATCGTCAATATCTTTAATAGAGCCGATGATAATTTGGCTAATAGAGAAATATAATATAACAAGAATAAAGGCTGCAACAATTGCTACAAGCTTTGCTTGGTTTATAGGAATAGGAACAATTATTTCATTTAATATAGGCAAGGACATTAAGATTTTTGGGATGACTATATTTGAACTATTAGATTATCTAACATCAAATATTTTATTACCAATGGGTGGAATTTTGATAACAATATTTGTAGGTTGGCTAATTTCTAAAGAAAATATCGATTCAGAGCTAAAAATAAAATCAAAAATTTTAAAATTTGTTTGGTATTTCTCGGCAAGAATTATAGCTCCAATAGCTGTAATATTTGTAATGTTAAACGCAATTGGGCTTGATATAAATATTTTCTAGTAAAGAAAAATGAAAATAAAAAAAGAAGCTATAATACTTAAAAAAAGACAAAGCGTTTTTGATATTGTAAATAATGTAAACTTATATAAAAATTTCGTACCTTACTGTGTGGATTCAAAAATTATTTCAGAAGAAGAAAATTTAATGAAAGCAAAATTAGACTTCGATGTAAGAGGAATAAAAACATCATTTACAACAAAAAATATTATTAAGCGTAATGAGTCTATACAAATGGTATTAATTGAAGGACCTTTTAAGCAATTAGATGGTGAATGGAGATTTAAAGAAGTAGATAATAAAACGATAATAGAGTTATCACTTAACTATGAAATCAAAAAGCAAAATAATAGATTATGCTTTGGGGAGGTCATTAGAAAAAATATCAGATATTCTTGTTAAATCATTTGTTGCACAATCGAAAAAACAACTATGAAAAATCATAGTTATATCGAAATTATTTACATTAGCTCAAATAATAAAATTATCATTAATAACATTACGTTTTCAAAAAATCTTACTTTGAAATCGGTATTAAATGATTTAGTTGAAAAATCAATATTTTCAAAAGAATTTTTATCTCAAAAGATTTTTGGTTGCTACGGGGAAATAATAAGTTCAGACTACATGATAAAAGAGAATGACCGCATTGAGATACTAGATGAACTAAAAATGAGCCCCAATGATAAAAGAAAACATAATTTTAAAAGAAATCAATAAATATTTTCAATAATTTTTTCACTAATAATTTTCCAATTATTGTCTTTTTTTTATTAGTATAATTTTTTTAATTACAGCATCGGAGTAGCTTTTAGATTTATATTCTTGTTTAAATGAAACATGAGAAATTTCATCTATATCTATATTAAATTCAATTTCTAAATCAGATATTTTAATTTCTATGCTAGAATTTTTTTGTATACGGCTTAACCTATGTTTTTTCCAAAGATTATGATCATTAAATTTTTCAGAAGCGTAATTATCTAAATAATAAGAAAAGTATTTTTTAGTATCTTTATTTTCCCAGGATTTTTTCCATTCTTGAATTACAGACTTGACAATTTCATAATCATTTTTTCTTACTTTTTCTTCGTAATTATCCTGAGGTATATTTTTCTTCACAACATCTTCTGTTTTTTTTGTTTCTGATTCTTCCTTAATATTGTTTTTTGAAATTTTAGAATCAATTTTTCCTACTTTTTTATTATTTTCATTATCTTTTTTTTCTTCTAATTTATTCAATTCAGAATTTTCGCTTCTTTTATCTTTTTTATCTTTATCTTCACTTTGTAATATAATTTCGTCAAATATATTTTCTTCTATAGAAGCTGTCTTACTTTCGTTTGTAAAGTCTGGAAAATTTTTATTTTTTTTTGTTATTTCAAATAAACCACTATCATTCTTTGAAATTCTTTTCATGCTTAAACTATTTCCATTTTCAAAAAATATGCTTATCATATTTAATTTTGTTTCTTCTGGATCTCTTTTTCTATAATAAACATAGTCCCATCTATTCTTGTTGAAGATGTTATTTAAAATGGGCTCACCTAATAAAAATTTTACTTGTTCTTTTGTCATGTTTATCTTTAAAGAGTCAACTTTACTCTCATCAATTACATTCCCTTGCTGAACCAATACTCTATAACTTCTTAACTGTGTGTTTTCTGGCAAGAGTTGACAGCCTGTTATTAGCGCAACAATTATTGATATTATTAATAATTTAATATTTTTCACTTTTTTACTATATTGTTCTTTTAAATAAGGATAATATAGTAATTATGAGCAATATAGAATTAAAAAATGCTGGTTTAAAAATAACTTCACCTAGAGTTAAAATATTAAATAAATTAGAAAATGCTGATAATCATCATATGTCTGCAGAAGATATCTATAAAGAATTAATAAAAGATGGTGAAGTTATAAGTTTAGCAACAGTCTATAGGGTGCTTACTCAATTCGAAGCAGCAAAAATCGTTATAAGACATCACTTTGATTCAGATAATAATAGTCAGGCAGTTTTTGAACTCAATCATGGAGACCACCATGATCATATGGTTTCTTTAAAAACTGGAAAAGTAGTAGAGTTTTATGATGAAATTATAGAAAATAGACAAAAAGAATTAGCAAAAGAGCATAATTTTAAAATTTTAGATCATAGTATGATTTTATACGGAGAGTTTTTAGATGAAGATTAGAATCTCTTAAGATAGCAGTTCTTTAGCAAATTGTAAGGTTTTGTCCGTAAGTTCTATGCCACCAATCATTCTCGCTAGCTCATTAATTTTCATTTCATCATTAAGATATATCAGCTCTGTTGAAGAAGTTTTATCATCTTTTTTAACAAGATAATGGTGATTAGATTTAGCTGCTACTTGCGCAAGATGTGTGACGCATAAAACTTGTGTTTTTGATCGATAATTTAGAAAGAAGATTCCCTAATACTTCTGCTGTTGCACCACCAATACCGGTATCAATTTCATCAAAAATCATTGTTTCACAATCATTGTTAGATCTTGTTTCTAATTGTATAACCAAACTTAAACGTGATAGTTCGCCGCCAGAAGCAATTTCGTTAAGAGGCAATAGTTTGGATTTTGCATTTGTTTTAATTAGAAACATAACCTTATCATACCCATGCTTACTAATTAATTTATTATCACTGGTTATAGAGATTTTAAATTCACAATTATTCATACCTAGTTTTTTCAATTCCATGGTGATTTTTTTTTCTAATTTTAAGGACTCTTTTTTTCTAGCTTTTGAAATTTCGTCAGCAACAATATGATAATTAGAAATATTTTCATTTATTTCAGTATTATAATTTTCTATGTTTTCTTTATTTTTTATCAAATTTTCTAGCTTCGATCTTTTATTGTTTAGAACGTTTATAAGATCTTTTTCATCTTCATTATATTTTCGTGCCAATTTATTTAGTGATAATATTTTTTCATCTAAAAAAGCAAGTCTCTCATCATTTATTTCTATAGTATTTTCATATCTTTCTATAGATTTTGTTAGAAATTCTACTTGATCAAGAATATTAATATTTATACTTAGTAATTCTTCTGCGCTTGCATCAATATTATTCACATCTTCAAGCACTTTATTGACATTTGACAGGAATGAATTTAAATCAATATTATTATCTGATCTAATCATATCCTTACATTCAATGATTTTATTTTTAAGCGCTAAAGCATTTGACAGTCTTTTATACTCCTCAAACATTTCATCGTATTCTTCACTTTCCACACAATTCTGTTCAAGTTCATTTATCTCAAACTCTAAAAGAGAAACCTTATCGTCATATTCACTATGGTCAACCTCTATTTCACCAAGCAACTTTTTTATATTACTTATATTTGACAATATTCTTTTAACTCCATTTTTTTTTGAAGTCAAATCAATATAATTATCTAATCTATTTCTTTGTTCATCTTTAGATAGTATTAATTGATTTTCATGCTGCCCATGAATATCTATAATGAGACTTCCTATTAATTTTGCTGTTCCAGAAGTAACTGGTTTATCATTTATAAATATTTTTGAAATATTTTTTTGATTTATTTTCCTTCTAAATATGCAGTTGTCTTCATCCAACAAATCTTTTTCTTCTAGGATCTTAAATATATTTTTATTTGATATATTAAATTGACAGATAATTTCAGTATCAACTTCTTCATTTCTTGATATTTTATTTGTTTTCTTGTTTCCTAGAACAACATTTATAGCATCAATTAAAATCGATTTCCCTGCACCTGTTTCTCCTGTTAATACAGACATATTCTCATGAAAATCTATTTCTATCTCATCAATAATTGCAAAATTTTTGATATAAATACTTGATAGCATATAAACTTAGGGTTTGTATCCCCATCCTAATTTTTCTCTCAAAATTGATAGAAAATTTATTCCTGGAGGTTGAATTAACTTTAGAGTAACTTCGCCCTTACTAATTTTAATTATATCATTTGCTTGAATTGGAATATTTATCTGACCATCAAATGTTACACTTGCGTTTGTATCAGATTTTTCTGAAAGCTTAATTTCTATAGTACTGTTCATGTCAATTACAAAGGGCCTATTACTCAATAGATGTGGACATATTGGGACTATTACTAATGCATCCATTGTTGGTTCTAAAATTGGCCCACCACTTGATAAAGAATAAGCTGTTGAGCCCGTTGGTGTTGAAACAACCAATCCATCAGCATTAACTCTATATAAATTTTCACCATTTAAAGTTGTATCCATCTCAATCATTCTTACGGCATCTTTGCTATGAACCACAACATCGTTGAATGAAATATTCTTTGAAATTTCTTTTCCATTTCTTATCACAGTGCCTGTTAGTGAAATTCTTTCATCAACAGAATAATTGTCCGACAGTATGCTATTTAAATTTTCTTCAATATGATTTGGCGATATATCTACCAAAAATCCTAATCTACCCCTATTTATCCCGCAAATTGGTATGTCTGCTTTTGCCAATTCTTGAGCAGAGCGCAGCAGCGTACCATCACCTCCAATGATAAAAGCTATATCACAATTATTTTTAATATCTTCAATAGATGAGTACGAATCATTTTTTAATAAAATACTTGAATTTTTATCCAAAAAATATTGAATCTTTTTATTATTAAGATATTTTATTACAGTATCTAGGCTATCTTTAACGCTATCATCATCTTTTTTGGAAATAATCGCAATTTTTCTAAATATTGACATTAAGCCCCCTATTTACATATATATAACATTATATGTAAATTATTATAATATATTTTATAATATTATATTATTAAAAAAACTATGTACTTATATGGAAAACTTGAATACAAGACAAGAATTACTTTTAAAAGCCCTTATAGAAAGCTTTATTTCAGACGGACAACCAGTAGGCTCTACAAAACTATCTAAGACGTCAGATATTGGCATAAGTTCTGCAACTATTAGAAATGTTTTTGTTGATCTAGAAGACCTAGGTTATATTTATTCTCCGCATAAATCTGCTGGAAGGGTTCCAACAGAATTAGCATATAGAATGTTCGTTGATAAAATGATTAAAGTTCAACCTGTAAATAATAATTTAATTAAAAAACTTAAATCAAATTTAACAAAAGATTTTGAAAGAAAGAATATAGTTAAAAATACGAATGAAATCTTATCAAATATAACTGGTCTAGCAGGTATAATTTCTTTACCTACTCATAAAAATATTGAATTAAAGCAAATAGATTTTTTAAAATTAAGTGATAATAAAATACTAGCAATTTTAATAAACAAAAATAATGATGTTGAAAACAAAATTATAAGTTTAGATAAAAATTATACTTCCTCCGAATTACAACAAGCTTCAAATTATCTTAATACAATAATATCTGGTCAATCTATCCACCATATTAGAAAAATTTTACTTAACGAACTAGAAGACATGAGGAAGGATATGAATAGCATTATGTCATCAGCAATAACTTTTGGAAAAAAACTTTTCTTAGAAACTGATGATAAAAAAAACAATGACGATCTTTTTGTTAGCGGTCAAACAAGATTAATGAACTGTAAAGAGCTGTCTGATATAGAAAAGCTTAAAACATTATTTGATGCTTTTAGTGAAAAAAATAATATTCTTCACTTATTAGACAAAAGTATAGCCTCAGATGGTGTAAAAATTTTTATCGGAGCAGAGTCAGGTTACAATGTCTTAGATGATTGTAGTGTTATAAGTGCGCCGTATGAATTTGATAATGACGTTGTTGGAGTTCTTGGTGTGATTGGCCCAAAAAGAATGGCTTATGATAGAGTTATTCCAATAGTAGACATTACGGCTAAATTATTAACTGAAGCCTTGAAATCTTCAAATTAATCCTCATATAAGAAATGTCTAAAAAAAATTAATAAAAGCTAGGTATCTAATGGAAAATAAAGAAAATAAAGAAAATAAAGAAAATAAAGGTCGTAAAAATAGTCCTGAACCGATCAGCAATGATCAAGCCAATGAAAAAGATTTTAAAGACAATATAGATATTAAAGCTGAAATTCAAGATAGTCAAAATGAACTTGCTGAAGAAAATAGAAGATTAAATGATTTGCTTTTAAGATCAAAAGCTGATTTTGAAAATTTACAAAAAAGAACAATCAAACAAGTTCAGCAAGCTCAATTATTCTCAACTGAAAAATTATCATCAGAATTACTTATAATTATGGATAGTCTAGAGACTGTTAACAAGCTTTCTAAAGATTCTAATCTTAAAATAGATAATCTCATCGAGGGAAATAGCATGTTATTAAAAACTACAGCAGAAGTGTTTGAAAAACTTGGTATTGAAGAAATTAACCCCTTGAATAAAGGTTTTGATCCAGAACTTCACCAAGCTATGGCTACAAAAGAAGATGAGAAAAGTGACGAAAATACTGTCCTAGAGGTAATGCAAAAAGGATATAAGCTAAAATCAAAATTACTTAGGCCAGCTTTAGTTATAGTTTCAAAAAAAAATAAATAAATTCTTGAATTATTTACTTTTGCCCACATATATAAATCATAAATGATATTAACTAAATTTAAGAGGTTGAAAAATGGGTAAAATTATTGGTATTGATTTAGGAACTACAAATTCATGTGTTTCAGTAATGGAAGGCGATAGGCCAAAGATTATTGAGAACAGCGAAGGTGATAGAACTACTCCTTCAGTCGTTGCTTTCACTGACGCTGAAACTCTAGTAGGACAATCAGCGAAAAGACAGTCTGTGACAAATCCTGAAAAAACCGTATATGCAATAAAAAGATTTATTGGAAGAAAGTACTCTGATAAAGAAGTGCAGAAGGATAAATCTATTTTACCTTACAACATAGTTGAGGCGGATAACGGAGATGTTTGGATTCAAATCGATGACAATAAAATGGCTTTGCCAGAAATTTCAGCTAAAGTTCTGATGAAAATGAAAAAAACTGCTGAGGAGTACTTGGGCGCAGAAGTTACAGATGCGGTTATTACTGTACCTGCATATTTTAATGACTCCCAAAGACAAGCTACAAAAGATGCAGGTAAAATTGCCGGTTTAAATGTGCAAAGAATTATTAATGAACCTACAGCTGCAGCCGTAGCATATGGCCTCGATCAAAAGAAAGGAGATAAAAAAATTGCTGTATATGATCTTGGTGGTGGTACTTTTGATGTTTCGATAATTGATATTTCTGATATTGATGGCGAAAATCAAATAGAAGTTTTATCTACAAACGGAGATACACAACTTGGCGGAGAAGATTTTGATTCAAAATTAATTGATCATATTGTTGAAGAATTTAAAAAAGAACAAAACTTTGATTTAAAATCTGACCCTTTAGCATTACAAAGATTAAAAGATGCTGCTGAAAAAGCAAAGATAGAATTATCAAATGGTCAGCAAGCTGATATAAATATCCCTTACATCACTGCTGATGCAAGCGGTCCCAAACACTTAAACATGAAAATCACAAGAGCGCTTTTTGAGTCAATGGTTGAAGATTTGGTTAAGAGAACTATTACACCTTGTGAAATTGCCTTAAAAGATGCCAAATTGTCAAAAAATGACATTAACGATGTTATTTTAGTTGGCGGACAAACAAGAATGCCTTTAGTTCAAAAAATTGTTAAAGAGTATTTTGGTAAAGAACCAAGAAAAGATGTTAATCCCGATGAAGCTGTTGCAGCTGGTGCTGCAATACAAGGTGGAGTTTTAGCTGGCGATGTTACCGACGTTTTATTACTGGACGTTACTCCATTATCTTTAGGAATCGAAACTATGGGTGGGGTAATGACAAAACTTATAGAAAAAAATTCAACTATTCCTACAAAACAAAATCAAACATTTTCTACAGCTGAAGATAATCAAACTGCTGTTACTGTTCATGTTCTTCAGGGAGAAAGAGATATTGCATCAGGTAATAAATCTTTAGGTCAATTCAATCTTTCAGACATACCTCCTGCTCCAAGAGGAATGCCTCAAATTGAAGTCACATTTGATATCGACGCAAATGGAATTTTAAATGTTTCAGCAAAAGACAAAGCTACAAATAAAGAGCAATCGATAATTATTAAATCGTCTAGTGGGCTGTCAGATGATGAGATTGAAAAAATGGTTAAAGATGCTGAGCTTCATGCTGAAGAAGATAAAAAATTTCAGGAGTTAGTTTCGTTAAAAAATCAAGGTGATGCTCTGGTTCATGCAACAAATAAATCGTTAGATGAGCTTGGAGACAAGGTTACTGAAGATGATCAAAAAAATATTAAGGAAAAAAATGAAGCTCTTACAGAGGCTTTGAAAACTGAAGACAAAGATTCTATTGAGAAGTGCATAAAAGAGCTTTCCGAGGCTTCTGCAAAGATGGCTGAAATGATGTACGCCGAGCAAGCAGCAAAAGCTCAGGAGAATGCAGAATCTTCAGTTGATGCAGCAAATACAACTTCCGAAAATGATGCAGATGTTGTTGATGCGGAATACAAAGAAGTAAATAACGATAAGAAATAACTGAAGAGCGTAACAACAATATGGATTACTATGAGATTTTAGGTCTTAGTAAAGGAGCATCTGGTGAAGAAATTAAAAAAGCTTTTAAGAAAAAAGCTATGAAATTTCACCCCGACAGAACTGGCAACGATAAATCTGCAGAAAAAAAATTTAAAGAAGCAAAAGAAGCTTATGATGTTCTCTCAGATCCTCAAAAAAAATCAATGTACGATCAATATGGAACAACTGATTTTGGAGGAGGTTTTGGTGGCCGATCTCAAGGAGGTTTTCAAGGCGGTTTCAATGCTTCTGGGTTTGAAGATGTTTTCGAGGATCTTTTTGGAGATATTTTTGGAGGAGGCCGTGCTAGAAATCCAAATAGACCCTACAAAGGTGCTGATTTAGAGTACCATCTTCAACTCACTCTTGAAGAGGCAGCTTTTGGTATTGAAAAAGTTGTAAAATTTAGAACAAAGAATGAAGATAAAGAAATATCAATTTCAATTCCCGCTGGTGTTGATAACGGAGATCGCGTTAGATTGTCTGGCAAAGGCGAGCCAGGTATTAATCAGGGGCCACCAGGAGACCTTTTTATTAGAGTAGTTTTAGAAAAACATTCAATCTTTGAAAGAGATGGAAATAACTTGTATTGCACTGTTCCAATTTCTTTTGCAGAAGCAACATTAGGAGCTGAGATTGAAATTCCAACCCTTAGCAACAATAAAGTTTCAATTGATATACCTCCGGGCACACAAACAGGGAAATACTTTAGACTAAAAGGAAAAGGTATAAAGTCAGTTAGGGGAGGTAGTATTGGGGATTTAATGTGTTCAGTTCAGATTGAAACTCCTGTTAATTTATCAGATGAACAAAAAAATATACTTGCTCAGTTTGACGAAAAATTAAAAAATAGTACAAAAAAGCATAGTCCAAAGTCTGAATCATGGATAGATGGATTAAAAAATTTCTTTAAATAGAAATTTTCTTTTAGCCCTTGCCAAACTCTATGTTAATATAATGTAATTTTAACATCATAAAAAATTTTACAATGTCTATAAGCGTCTGCGTACCTGGAATTTCAGGAAAAATGGGAATGGAGATAGCAAAACTAGTATTATTAGATAATACTAATATAACACTATCTTCTGCTATCGTAAGGGACCACATAAAATCGAGCAATACTCCATTTAATTTTGATCAGAAAATTATTACTTCAGATTTAAATCACGCAATATCAAATTGTGATGTATGTGTTGATTTTACAAGACCAGAGTATTCAATGGAAATTCTTAGAGAATGCGTAAAACATAATAAGAAATTAATTATAGGAACCACTGGATTTTCAGATAACAATATTAAAGAAATAGAATTGGCAAGCGAAGAAATATCAATTTTAAAATCTTCAAATATGAGCATTGGGATAAATTTATGCCTAAAGCTTGTTGAAAAAGTAACTTCGTCAATAGGAGATATTTCAGATATAGATATTATTGAGCATCATCATAAACATAAAGTTGATATGCCTTCTGGAACATCTTTAGCGTTTGAAGAAATTATTAAAAAAAAATTATCAGGAAATAAAGATATTAATCATCATTGTTTAAGAGTAGGTAATGTTGTTGGAGATCATATGGTAAAATTTTCCCTAGAAAACGAATCTATTGAAATAAACCACAAGAGTTTTGATAGAAAAATTTTCGCTGAGGGCGCAATATTAGCTTTAAAATGGATATCTGATAAAAATAAAGGCTTGTATTCTATGAGTGATGCACTTTCACTCTAAAATACATAAATTAAATTAAATGATAAATAGGAAATACTTTTGCAACAGGCAATTTTAATCTTAGAAAACGAAAAAATATTTTATGGTAAATCTGTAGGATACAAAAAAGATTCTTATGGAGAAATAGTTTTTAATACTGCAATGACAGGATATCAAGAGGTTATTTCTGATCCATCTTATAAAAATCAAATTATAACTTTTACATATCCGCATATTGGAAATGTTGGAATCAATAGCGAGGATCAGGAGTCAGATTCATCATATGTAAGTGGTTTAGTTCTAAGCGAGGTCCCTACTAATCCATCTAACTGGAGATCAACACAGGATTTCTCGAATTATTTAAAAATAAAAAAATTGTGTGTATTGCTGATTTAGACACAAGACATATCGCGTCTCTTATAAGAAGTAAGGGTGCAATGAGCGCCTGTATAATTCATGACGAAAAAGATATAAATAAAGCTAAAAAAGAATTAGAAAATTATTCAGCTGTTGAGGGAGCTGAATTGCCACTAAAGTTTCTGCAAGTAAAAAATATAGCTTTAAAGAAAATATATTTCAATATAAAGAAAAAGATTATAGTGAAAATAAAAAATTTAAAGTAATTGCATATGATTTTGGAGTTAAAAAAAATATATTACGAATTCTAAACTCTATGAATTGTGATGTTAAAGTTGTTCCTGCAAAAACTTCATCAGATGAAATTTTATCATTCAATCCTGATGGAATATTTTTATCTAATGGACCAGGAGATCCTGAGCCATGTGATTTTGCTATAAACTCAATAAAAAATCTTTTTGATAGCAACATTCCAATATTTGGAATTTGTTTAGGTCATCAATTAATTTCTTTAGCAAGTGGTGCGAAAACAATAAAAATGAAATACGGACATCATGGCGCCAATCACCCTGTTTTAGATTTGAAAACTGGAAAGGTGATGATAACCAGCCAGAACCATGGTTTTGTTGTTGATGAAAAAACACTGCCAAAAGAATATGAAATAACACATAGATCATTATTTGACAGCACAATCCAAGGAATAAAACATAAAAATTTTCCCATATTTAGTTTTCAAGGACATCCAGAAGCATGCCCTGGACCACAAGATGTAAATTATTTGTTTGAAGAATTTATTAAACTTATGAAGAATAGTAATGCCAAAAAGAAATGATATAAAAAAAATATTAATACTAGGAGCTGGCCCAATAGTTATTGGACAAGCATGTGAGTTTGATTATTCTGGAGTACAAGCATGCAAAGCTTTAAAAGAAGAAGGTTATTCTGTAATTCTTGTGAATTCAAATGTAGCAACCATTATGACTGATCCAGAAATGGCTGATGCAACTTATATAGAACCTATAAATCACAATATCGTTGAAAAAATTATTAGAATAGAAAAACCAGATGCAATTTTACCAACAATGGGTGGGCAAACAGCTTTAAATTGTGCTTTAGATCTTGATAGATTGGGTATTTTAAAAAAATACAATGTAGAAATGATTGGTGCTTCGAAAAAAGCAATTGATTTAGCTGAGGATAGAGCCCAATTTAAAGAGGCAATGAAAGAGATAAATTTAGACTCTGCAAAATCTTTTATTGTGCATGATATAAACGAAGCTCTAGATAAACAAAAAGAAATAGGATTTCCCATTATTATTAGACCTTCTTTCACCTTAGGTGGAAGTGGTGGAGGAATAGCTTATAATATGGAGGAATTTATTGAAATTTCAACTAGAGGTCTCGATGTTTCTCCTACTACTGAAATTCTTTTAGAGGAGTCTTTATTAGGATGGAAAGAGTATGAAATGGAAGTTGTTAGAGACTCAAAAGATAATTGTATAATTATATGTTCTATTGAAAATTTTGATCCAATGGGAGTTCATACTGGAGATTCTATTACAGTAGCTCCAGCACAAACTTTAACTGATAAGGAATATCAGATAATGAGAAATGCGTCTATTGCGATTTTAAGGAAAATTGGTGTAGATACAGGAGGATCTAATGTTCAATTTGCAGTTAATCCAAAAAACGGAAAGTTAGTAGTAATAGAAATGAACCCGAGAGTCTCAAGATCATCTGCATTAGCTTCAAAAGCTACAGGTTTTCCTATAGCCAAAATAGCTGCAAAGCTTGCTATTGGATATTCTCTTGATGAACTTAAGAATGAAATAACTGGTGGTGCAACACCTGCCTCGTTTGAGCCAACTATAGATTATGTTGTAACAAAAATCCCAAGATTTGCTTTTGAGAAATTTCCAAATGCAAATAATAGACTTACTACGCAGATGAAATCTGTAGGCGAAGTTATGTCAATTGGAAGAAATTTTCAAGAGTCATTGCAAAAAGCACTTTCAAGTCTTGAGTTAGATATTAGCGGACTTGATGAAATTGATGAGCTAAGAGACTTAGATATCTCAAATTTTGAATATGAATTAAAAGAGCCGGGACCGAGTAGAATCCTTTATGTTGCAGAAGCATTTAGAAAAGACTATACAGTAAATCAAGTTCATGAGATTTCAAGAATAGACCCATGGTTTTTAGAGCAAATTTTTAGTTTGATTGAAATTGAAAAAATTATTTTAAAAAAAGATTTAAATGATATTTCATCAGAAGAACTTTTATTCTATAAGAAAAGAGGTTTTACTGATTTAAAAATCGCTTCCTTAACAAATACCACTCAACATAAGATTAGAAAAAAAAGAGAAAAATATGGCATTAAACCTGTTTATAAAAGAGTAGATACATGCGCAGCAGAGTTTCCAACAACAACCTCTTATTTATATTCTACATATGAGCAGTTTTGTGAGTCATCACCAACAAATAATAAAAAGATTATTGTAATCGGAAGTGGGCCAAACAGAATTGGTCAGGGAATAGAATTTGATTATTGTTGTGTTCATGCATCAAAAGCAGCTCAAGAATTAGGATATGAAACTATTATGATAAATTGTAATCCAGAAACTGTATCTACAGATTACGACACATCTGATAGATTGTATTTTGAACCAATAACCTTAGAAAGTGTTTTAAATATTGTTGATATAGAAAAACCAGATGGAGTTATTGTGCAGTATGGTGGCCAAACGCCATTAAAACTAGTAAATGATTTAGCTAAATTTGGAGTGCCTGTTATTGGAACTTCTTCTGAGTCAATAGATGCTGCAGAAGACAGAGAAAAATTTAAAAATATTTTAAAAAAAATTAATGTACTTCAGCCTGCAAATAGTACTGCACGAAATAAAAAACAAGCTCTTCAAGAAGCAGAAAAAATAGGGTATCCAATTATTGTAAGACCATCATATGTTTTAGGAGGAAGAGCTATGGAGGTCATATATGATTCTGAAGAATTAAAAAAATATATAAATGAAGCTGTTAAAGTTTCAAATGATGCACCAGTTTTAATTGATAAATTTTTAAATGAGGCTGTTGAAATTGATGTTGATGCAGTTAGAGATTTAAATGGAGAAGTTTTTATTGCAGGAATAATGCAACATATTGAGGAAGCAGGCGTGCATTCTGGTGATTCTGCATGCGCAATACCAACATACTCGATAAGTGAGTCGCAAAAATATTTAATCAAAGAGAATACTAGAAAAATGGCAGATGAATTAAATGTAAAAGGCTTAATGAATGTTCAATTTGCAATCAAAAATAATAAAATATTTGTATTAGAAGTAAACCCAAGAGCGTCTAGAACAATACCTTTTGTTTCAAAATCTATTGGTATATCTGTAGCAAAAATTGCCGCAAAATGTATGTTAGGCGTCAATATTAAAGATCAAAAACTTCCAAAAAGTTTAGAATATGATTTTTGTTATGTAAAAGAGGTAGTCTTTCCTTTTTTGAAGTTTCCTGGAGTTGATCCTATCTTGGGACCTGAAATGAAGTCAACTGGAGAAGTTATGGGAATAGGAAAGAATTTTGGTGAAGCTTTCGCAAAGTCTCAAATTGCAACTAGTGTAATAATTCCAGAAAAGGGGACTGCTTTTATAAGCGTCAAAGATGAAGATAAAAAAAATATAATAGAAGTAGCAAAAAAACTTGTAAAGCTAGGATTTAATTTAATAGCTACTCATGGAACTCAAAATTTTCTAAACGAAAATAAAATTAAGTGCCAAAGAATTAATAAAGTACGTGAAGGAAGAACTCATGTTGTTGATATGATAAAAAATAATCAAATAGATTTAATTATAAACACTACACAATCAAAACAAGCTATAAAAGATTCTTATCTAATTAGGAGAGAAGCTTTAAATTATAAAGTTTGCTACACCACAACCATTGCTGCTGCAAATGCTCTAGCTGAGGCAATAGATTACTCAAAAAATCTAGATGTATATAAGTTACAAGATATTTTTAAACTTGCGTAAAAATCCTATCAACTTCATAATTACTATATGGATAAATTTCCAATAACAGTTAGCGGCGAAAAAAAGCTTAGAGACGAACTTGATAACCTTACCAATATTGAAAGGCCAAAAATTATTGATGCAATTTCTGTAGCTAGAGAGCATGGTGATTTGAAAGAGAACGCTGAATATCATGCTGCTCGTGAGCAACAAAGTTTTATTGAGGGCAGGATTAAAGATATTAAATTGAAACTTTCAAATGCTGAAATTGTTGACCCAAAAAAAATTTCAACAAATAAAGTTGTCTTTAGTGCTCAAGTTAAACTTTATGATTTTGAAGATGAAAAAGAAATTACTTATTCAATAGTAGGAGATGATGAAGCTGATATAAAAAGTGGTATGGTTTCAATTAATTCTCCGATTGCTAGATCTTTAATTGGAAACAAGTGGCTGATATCGCCTCTGTAAAAACACCAAGTGGTGAAAAAGAATTTGAGATTTTAGATATTTCTTATGGGTAAGAAAAAATCTAATTGGTACAACACTCACGTCAATGATGAGTTTGTAAAACTTGCAAATAAAGAAAATTGGCGTTCAAGAGCTGTTTATAAACTTAAAGAAATTGATGAAAAATATAATTTAATCACCGTAAATTCTAAGATTTTAGATCTTGGATGCTCCCCCGGGTGGATGGAGTCAATATGCATCAAAAAAACATAAAAATATTAGTATTACTGCTGTTGATCTTCTTAACATGGAAAGTATAGAAAATGTTAATTTTGTACAGGCAGATATTGAGATTTTTGGTAAAAATTACCTAAAAAATAGGTGTTTTGATAAAATTGACCTTGTAATGTCAGATATTGCCCCTAATATAAGTGGTATAGACAGTGCAGATGTCCCAGCCATGCTTAATCTAGCTGAGATTGTTACTGAGATTGCTTTGGATAATTTAAACGAATCCGGAAGTCTTTTAATAAAGTTGTTTCAAGGAAAAGGAACCGATGATTTTATTAAAGAAATTAGACAGTTTTTTAAAAAGGTTCGAATTATTAAACCAAAAGCTTCAAGATCAAATAGTAGAGAGATATATATGTTAGCAACAATGCTCAAAATAAATGAATAACTCAGGATTAAATTATGAATGATATGTTAAAAAATATGCTAGTTTGGATTGTAATCGCTGTTGTGATTATGTCGGTTTTTAATAACTTTGTTCCCCAAAAAGAGAGTTCCACAAATCTTTCATACTCGGAATTTATAAATCAAGTTAAAGATAATCAAATTGAGAGCGTATTAATTGAAGCTGATGGAAAAACAATATCCGGCACATATAAAAACGGAACAACTTTTTTAACATATGGTTTAAATGATCCAAAACTAGTCGATGATCTTTTAGCTAATAACATCGAAATTCTGACAGAACCTCCAGCAAAACCATCGTTATTTTTACAAATATTAATACAATGGTTCCCGATGTTGCTTCTCATTGGGGTTTGGTTGTTTTTTATGAGACAAATGCAAGGTGGCTCAGGCGGAAAAGGAGCTATGTCGTTTGGTAAAAGTAAAGCTAAGATGATGACAGAAGATCAAAATAAAGTTACATTCGCAGATGTGGCAGGAGTTGAAGAAGCAAAAGAAGAGGTTGAAGAGCTTGTTGACTTCTTAAAAGATCCATCAAAGTTTCAAAAACTTGGAGGAAAGATTCCAAAGGGTGTATTGATGGTTGGATCGCCTGGAACTGGTAAAACTTTACTAGCGAGGGCTATTGCTGGAGAAGCAAAAGTACCTTTCTTTACAATATCTGGTTCTGATTTTGTTGAAATGTTTGTTGGTGTTGGCGCATCTAGAGTAAGAGATATGTTTGCTCAAGCTACTAAACACGCACCTTGCATAATTTTCATAGATGAAATTGATGCTGTTGGTAGACATAGAGGAGCTGGAGTAGGTGGTGGACATGATGAAAGAGAGCAAACTTTAAACCAATTACTGGTCGAGATGGACGGTTTTGAAGGGCATGAAGGAACAATCGTTATTGCTGCTACAAATAGACCTGATGTTTTAGATCCGGCACTTTTGCGTCCTGGAAGATTTGATAGACAGGTAGTTGTTCCTCTTCCAGATATAAGGGGTAGAGAACAAATACTGAAAGTTCATATGAGAAAAGTTCCAATCGCAAACGATGTTGTTCCTTCGATTATCGCTAGAGGAACTCCAGGTTTTTCTGGGGCTGATTTAGCTAATCTTGTAAATGAAGCTGCTTTATTTTCAGCAAGAGCAAATAATAATAAAGTTGGAATGAATGAATTTGAGTTAGCAAAAGATAAAATTATGATGGGCGCAGAAAGGAAATCTATGGTAATGAGTGAAGAAGAAAAAGAATTAACAGCTTATCATGAATCAGGTCATGCAATAGTTGGAAGACTAGTTCCAGAGCATGATCCAGTTCACAAAGTAACTATTATTCCTAGAGGAAGAGCGTTGGGAGTAACAATGTTTTTACCTGAAGATGATAGATATAGCAATAATAAGCAGCGTCTAGAAAGTCAGATTTGCACTCTTTACGGAGGAAGAATTGCTGAAGAACTTATTTATGGTAAGGACAAAGTTACAACTGGTGCATCTAATGATATTGAACGAGCTACAGAAATTGCCAAAAATATGGTAACAAAATGGGGTTTATCCGAAAAAATGGGACCAATGTCTTATTCTGATGAAGAAGGTGAAGTTTTTCTTGGGCGTTCTGTAACTCAAACTAAAACAATGTCTGATGATACTGCTAACGATATTGATTCAGAAGTTAGATTATTAGTCGACAAATCATATGCTACAGCTACTAAGATGATTAAAGATAATATGGATAAACTTCATGCTATGTCAGAAGCACTTATGACTTATGAAACTATAGATAAAGATCAAATTGATGATATTATGGCTGGAATAAAACCTCGCCCACCTAAAGGATGGGATGATAAAAATGATGATGATAATAAATCTTCTTCTAACAGCAGTGATATCAAAGAATCAGGATTTTCTGATCCGGCAAGCAATCACTAAAAAAGACAATGCCTAAGAAGTATTTTGGTACCGACGGAATTCGCGGAGAATTTGGAGTACCGCCTTTGACAGAAAACTTCTTTATTCTATTGGGTGAAGCAATAGCAAAATCACTTCTCAAATCTAAAAATTGTGAAAAAAGAATTTTATTCGGATGTGATACAAGAGAATCATCTAATAAAATAATTAATTTAATTTCCTCAGGATTAAGCTCAGAGAAATGCAATATTAGTAATGCAGGAATAATTCCAACCCCTGCAATAGCTTTTTATACAAAGAAAAATAAATACGATCTTGGGATAGTAGTTAGCGCATCACATAATTTGTATCAAGATAACGGAATAAAAATATTTGATAAGGATGGCTATAAGATTAGCTTGGAGGACGAAAATTATATTGAGAATTATATTGAGAAACTAGAAAACGAAAATTATGATTGTAAAAAAAATAGCTATAATTTAATTGACGTTTCTAAAGATATTAAGAAAGAATATATCGAATCATGCTTAAAAAATATAAATTTAAATAAGACTGCTAATAATAAAATTAAATTAACTCTAGATTTAGCTAATGGAGCGACCTTTGAGGTTGCAAAAGATGCTTTTATTAAAGCAGGTTACCAAGTTAACTGTTATAACGATAATCCCAACGGAAGAAATATTAATGATAAATGCGGTTCAACGTATTTAAAAAACCTGCCGAGTCAAATTAAAGTTGATGGATCTGAATACGGTATATCTGTAGATGGTGATGGAGATAGGGTAGTTGTCATTGATAAACACAATAATGTCTTTGATGGAGACGATATCTTGTACAATATCATAAGAGGAAAGAAAATTAATCATGAAATAGTTTCTGGGGTTGTTGGTACTTCAATGACAAATTATGCTCTGGAAAATTATTTGAATAATCAAGGCATAGAATTTATTAGAGCTAATGTAGGAGATAAAAATGTCCTCAGAGAAATGAAAAAAAATAATTATGATTTAGGCGGCGAGACATCAGGTCATATATTGATGCTTAATCATTCAACATCAGGTGATTCTATAACAGCAGCGTTACAATTTTTATTTTATTCTGATATTCTTCATAAAAACAACATAAATAGTGTATTGGATAAATATCCACAAAAAATCACAAATATATTTATTGATCATGATTTACCAGAGAATATTATCGACATTGCAATCAAAGAGACTTCAGATAAATTTTACGATAAAGAGCAGAGGTTGATAATTAGAAAATCTGGAACTGAAAATTGTATTAGAGTTATGTTGGAAGCTAAAGATAAAAATATTGTTACTGATAATAGTATAAGTATTAAAAAATATATTGAAAACAAGCTTAAAACATTGTTATGAAGAAAATTATTGCTGCAAATTGGAAAAATAATGGAAGTAAAAAGTTTATAAAAGATTACTTTGATTATTTTTTAAAGAATGTAGACTCCAATAGCGAAATAATCATTTTTCCTCCAGATATTTATATTAGCCAAGTTAATGACTACAGAAGAAAAAAAAATTTTATGCTTGGTAGTCAAAATATAGAATATGTAAGTGATGATTCAACTCTTACAAGTGGCCATTCAAGCCATATGTTTATTGATAATGGTTGTCATTATACTTTAGTTGGGCATTCCGAAGTAAGAGGGTCTGACGTTGCATATGTTGAAGCTGGTCACAGTTTGTATGCTTCAAATGATCTTCAGGTTATTTTCTGTGTTGGTGAAAGTGCAGATACTAAAAAGAATGGCAATACTCAAAACGTATTAAGTAGACAACTTGAAGAATTATGCCGTAAAGAAAATTATCCAAAAGTAATTCCCAAAAAAGTTATAGTTGCCTACGAGCCAGTATGGGCCATAGGGACTGGCAACATTCCAAAAATAGATGAAATTTCTTTTATGCATAGATTCATTAAAACTTATGTTTCAGAAAACCACCCTTTTTTGAAAGAAAAAGATATAATGGTGCTTTATGGGGGAAGCGTAAACTCTAAAAATGCTAAAGAGATACTTAGCGCACCATATGTTGATGGTGTTTTAATTGGCGGAGCTTCGCTTGATGTTAAAGAGTTTACCGAAATATGTAATCTAAAAATTTAAGGAATATATATGATTTATACAATTTTATTAGTTGTCGCAGTTATATTATCAATATTGATAATATTTTTTATTCTAATGCAACAGGGAAAAGGGGATGCAAGTGGAATGTTTGGTGGCGGCTCCTCTGGTGCAGTATTCGGAGCATCCGGTGCTGGAAATTTCATTACAAAGTTAACTACCTTTTTAGTGGTTCTATTCTTTTTAAATTGTTTAGCTTTAGCATATTTAGCTAAAAATAAGTCTTTAGAAAATGATAGTGTAATAATTCAAAATGAATCATCATCTTCCGATGATCTTGTAAACGATAAAAGTGAAAACCCTAATAAAATAGATGGTTCTCAAGACGATCTAGTTATTCCTGACTAGTTTATAATATTGCCGATGTGGTGGAATTGGTAGACACGCTGTCTTGAGGGGGCAGTGGCGAAAGCTGTGCCGGTTCGACTCCGGCCATCGGCACCAATAAATATCCTTTATAGGGTTTGTATATACTCCCATAAAATATTTTTCATAATAATCTATTGAATTATTTAAATAATATGTTGTAATTTTAAATATTATTGAGTGGATATGTATTATGTTAAATTATGTAAAACCATTTCATATTTTTTATTTTCTCAGATATGATTGTTTTTTATAAATTAAAGGCAAGAAAATATTATGTTAAATAACTATTTTCCAATTTTATTGTTTATCATAGTGAGCATCGTTATTGGCGCCTTGCCAATAATTGCCTCTAGAGTAATAAATAAAGGTGAAAAAAATAAAGCTAAAAATTCTGCCTACGAATGTGGCTTTGAAAATTTCAGTGATGCTCGTATGAAATTCGATATTAGATTCTACCTCGTCGCAATACTTTTTATTATTTTTGACTTAGAAATAGCATTTTTATTTCCTTGGGCGGTTGCTCTAGAAAGTTTAGGTAGTTCTGGGCTAATTGCTATGAGTATTTTTTTGATGATTTTAGTTATAGGCTTTGTGTATGAATGGAAAAAAGGAGCCCTAAATTGGGATTAAACTATGGATATTATAGAATCTTTAAACAATAACAATAATGGTTACGTAACTGCATCGTCAAAAGATTTAATAAATTGGGCAAATACAGGATCAATGTGGCCGATGACTTTCGGGTTAGCATGTTGCGCAATTGAAATGATGCATGCAGGCGCATCAAGATATGATCTTGACCGTTATGGAATGATGTTTAGACCTAGTCCGAGACAATCAGATGTAATAATAATTGCAGGTACATTGGTTAATAAAATGGCGCCAGCACTAAGAAAAGTTTATGACCAAATGGCAGATCCAAAATGGGTAATATCTATGGGCTCATGTGCAAATGGAGGAGGATATTACCACTATTCATATTCTGTTGTTAGAGGTTGCGATAGAATTATTCCAGTTGATATTTATGTTCCAGGCTGCCCACCTACAGCAGAAGCATTATTATATGGAATTATGCAATTAAAAAATAAAATTCATAATACAAAATCTATCAAAAGATAATCTTCTATAAGAAATAGGCGCTCACTATGAAAAATCAAAGCAAAGCAACCAATGAAACTTATTTAGAAAAAAATATTATGCTGAAAGAACTTTTTGAGAATAGTTTTAGCGATTATGAATACTTATTTGAAAATGAGGATACTGTAATTTTTGAAAACAATGAATTTATAAAAGTTATGAATATTTTTAAAAATAATAGTTATATTTCTTTTGAAACACTTATAGATATTATTGCTTTAGATTACTCTGATTATGGTATTAGCGAGTGGAATGCTAAAAATGCAAATAATAAAGGATATAGTCGAGGAATAACAAAAGATAGTAGTGGTAGGTATACTTATGAATCTGCAAAAACGAACTACAATCAACCTGTAAAAAGATTCGCGGCCATTTATAATTTACTATCTATAAATTCAAATTTTAGATTAAAAGTTAAATTTTATTGCGAAGATGATAAAAATCCGACACTACCTTCTGTCACTTCAATTTGGGCCTCTGCGAATTGGTATGAGAGAGAAGCTTATGATCTATTTGGTATTGTATTTTTAGATCATCCAGACCTAAGAAGAATCTTAACTGACTATGGATTTATTGGACACCCGTTAAGAAAAGATTTCCCTTTAATTGGAAACGTTGAAGTAAATTATGATCTTGAGAAAGAAAGAGTTGTTTATCAGCCTGTAACTATTAAACCAAGAGTTTTAATTCCAAAAGTTATTAGAGAGGTTTCAAACGAGGAAGATAAAAATGCCTGAAATTAAAAGTTATACAATGAATTTTGGACCTCAACATCCTTCTGCTCATGGTGTTCTAAGACTTATTTTAGAGTTAGAAGGAGAAGTTATTGTGAGAGCTGATCCTCATATTGGCTTGCTTCACAGGGGAACAGAAAAACTCGCAGAAAGTAAGCCTTATAATCAAAGCATCGGTTATATGGATAGGTTAGATTATGTCTCAATGATGAGCAATGAACATGCTTATGTGTTGTCTATAGAAAAACTTTTGGATTTAGATATTCCTATTAGAGCAAAATATATAAGAGTTATGTTTGATGAGATAACAAGAGTTCTTAATCATCTTATGTGGTTAGGCGCACATGCTTTAGACATTGGGGCGATGTCAGTATTTTTATATGCATTTAGAGAAAGAGAAGACTTAATGGATTGTTATGAGGCAGTTTCTGGAACAAGGATGCATGCGACTTATTACAGACCAGGTGGAGTTGTAAAGGACTTGCCTTTAGAAATGCCCAAGTACGAAGAATCAAAATGGAAATCAAAAAAAGAAATTAATAAACTTAATGAGTCAAGAGAAGGAACTTTGTTAGATTTTATAGAAGATTTTGCAAATAGATTTCCAAAATGTATTGATGAGTATGAGACTTTGCTGACTGATAACAGAATATGGAAACAGAGAACAGTTGATATAGGTATTGTTTCTAAAGAAAGGGCTTTACAACTTGGATTTACTGGACCCATGTTAAGAGGTTCAGGTGTCGCTTGGGATCTTAGAAAAAAACAACCTTATGAAGTTTATAGCGATTTATCTTTTGATATTCCTATCGGGACAAATGGTGATTGTTATGATAGGTATCTTGTAAGAATAGAGGAGATGAGACAGTCAAATAAAATTATTAAGCAATGTGTTGACTGGCTAAAGGTTAATGATGGAGATGTAATGTCAGATAATAATAAAATTACAGCTCCAACAAGAGATGAAATTAATGAGGATATGGAGTCTCTGATCTATCATTTTAAACTTTTTACTGAGGGCTACTGCATTCCAAAAGGTGAAGTTTATAGTGCTGTTGAACATCCAAAAGGAGAGTTTGGCGTCACATTGATCTCTGACGGATCAAATAAACCTTACAGAGTAAAGATACGCGCACCTGGCTTCCCTCATTTAGCTGCTCTTAATGAAATGGTCAATGGTCATATGATATCTGATGTTGTAGCAATAATAGGTACTCAGGATATTGTTTTTGGAGAAATCGATAGGTAATTTTTATGAATGATAAAAATTTTTATAATATACCAAGTGATGTTAGTTCGAAAATTAATAAATGGCTGCAAAAATTTCCTGCTGGAGAAAAAAAGCCTGCGATAATTTATGCTCTGCATTTAATTCAAAAAGATAGTAAATACATTCAAAGCATGCATGTTGATGCACTTGCCGAATTTCTTGAAGTAGAAAAAATAGATGTTTATGAGATAGCAGCTTTTTACTCTATGTTTGAATTAGATAAAGTTGGTAAAAATACAATTTCAGTATGCACAAATGTATCTTGCATGTTAAATGGATCGGATGAGATTTTATCTTATCTCGAAAAAAAACTTAAAATAAAAGTTGGATGTTCTTCTGAAAATTTTTTTTTAAAAGATGAAAGAGAATGTTTAGCAGCCTGTGCGGGAGCGCCAATGATGCAAGTTAATCACAAATATTATGAAAATTTAACCAAAGACAAGATTGACGAAATAATTAGTGAGTTAGATGATGGAAAATAAAATTAGAATAAATGAATTATGTTATTCAACTTTGTCTAGTGACAAACCTAATGCTTTTAATACGTATGTTAGCGATGGCGGTTATGATGCGTGGAAAAAAATTGTTACAAATTCAATGGATAAAAAAGAAATAATTGATACTGTTCTTAAATCTGGTCTTAGAGGTAGAGGAGGAGCAGGATTCCCTACCGGGAGAAAGTGGAGTTTTATTAATCAAGATTCTGATGATGTAAAATATTTGGTATGTAATGCCGATGAATCAGAACCTGGAACATGTAAAGATAGAGATATTTTAAGATATAACCCTCATGCACTTATCGAAGGCATGCTGATTGCAAGCTATGCAATAGGTGCAGAGGTTTCATATTGTTATCTTAGAGGGGAATTCATAGATGATGTTTATACAACTTTTAAATCAGCTTTAAGTGATGCTTATCAAAATAAATTAATTGGTAAAAATATTTTAAATAGTAATATTAATATCGAGCTCCATGACTTAATAGGCGCCGGTGCTTATATTGTTGGTGAAGAAACAGCAATGCTTGAATCTATTGAAGGTAAAAAAGGCTTTCCCAGATATAAACCACCATTTCCAGCTGTAAAAGGTTTGTTTGGCTCTCCTACAATAATAAATAATGTAGAAACATTAGCTTCAATACCCAAGATTATAAATAATGGACCTGAATGGTTTAGCTCGCTTGGCACAAAAGATAGTCCAGGTTTTAAATGTTTTTCTGTTTCAGGTCATGTTAATAAACCAGGTAATTATGAAATTCCTTTGGGCACTCCATTTAAGGAATTATTAGAATTAGCTGGGGGAATGAAAGATGGAAAAAAAATAAAAGCTGTAATACCTGGAGGTTCTTCGGTGCCTGTTGTTCCAGGAAAAGTTATGATGGAAACAAATATGGATTATGAATCCATAGCTAAAGCAGGATCTATGCTTGGCTCAGGAGCAGTTATTGTTATGGATGAGGATACAAATATGGTTGAAGTTATTCATAGAATTGCGCGTTTTTATTATTCTGAATCTTGTGGTCAATGCACACCATGCAGAGAAGGCACAGGATGGATGTATAAAATTATAGATAAAATATTGAAAGGTAAAGGCACTTTAGAAGATATAAAAACTTTAGAATCGATACCCGGCATGATAGCAGGAAGTACAATTTGCGCACTTGGAGATGCTGCTGCAATGCCAGTAGAAAGTTTTATAAGAAATTATAGAAATGAGTTTATAAATTATATAAAAGATGAAAAAGATGTTGTAGATAATTGTGATAATAATAAAGAATTTTTGATGCTACAAAAATGAAAATTAAAATAAATAATAAAGAATGTAGCTTTAAACAAGGTGAAACTGTAATACAAGTTGCTGATAGGAATGGTATTCATATACCAAGATTTTGCTATCATGATAAATTATCAATTGCTGCAAATTGTAGAATGTGTCTAGTTGAGCAGGCAGGAATCAATAAACCTCAGCCAGCATGCTCGACACCTGCTATAGAAAATCAAGAATATTTCACCAAATCTGAAATAGCTAAAAATTCACAAAAAAATACCATGGAGTTTTTATTAATTAATCATCCGCTTGATTGCCCAGTATGCGATCAGGGAGGTATGTGTGAACTACAAGATCAAGCTTTGATGCATGGAAGAGTAAAATCAAGATATGAGCAGGAAAAAAGAATTGTAATGGATTATAAAATAGGCCCGTTAATTACAACAAATATGACGAGGTGTATACATTGCACAAGATGCGTAAGATTTGGTGAGGAAATAGCTGGCATTAAAGAGTTTGGTACGTTTGGTAGAGGAGAAGGAATGGAAATTAGGACGTATTTAAAGACAGCAATAAATTCTCCAATCTCAGGCAACATGGTCGATATATGCCCAGTAGGAGCATTAAACGCTGCACCATCTCATATGAAAGGCAGAACCTGGGAACTTGAGGAAGTTAAACATATATCATCACATGATTGCGTAGGATCTAATATGGATTTACACGTATTAGATAACAATGTGTTTAGAGTAGTTCCGCATGAAAACGAAAAAATTAATGAAGTTTGGATATCAGATAGAGATAGGTTTTCATACGAGGCTATAAGTCATAGTGATAGAGTTAAAAAGCCAATTGCAAAAATAAATGGGCGCCATGTTGAGGTTGAGTGGGAGCAAGCTTTTGAGATTATTCATGAAAAAATTAATAAAATTAAATTTAATAAATCTGCAGGTTTTATAAGCGCTAACTCAACTGTTGAAGAGCAATATCTTTTTCAGAAATGGTTAAGAGAAATTAATATAAATAATATAGACCATAGAGTATCTCAAAATAAATTTGAATACGAGGATGAATTAATTTTTCCAAAGATAGATATTAATATTGAGGAAATAGAAAATACAAAATCTATATTACTTATAGACAGTAACATTACATATGAACAACCAATATTATCTCATAAAGTGCGAAAAGCATTTTTAAAAAACACAAAAATTAATTCCATTCATTCATACAACTATAAGTTTAATTTTGATACAAATAATTCTGTTCTAGTAAACCCAAATAAATTAACAGAAGCGCTCATAGATATTATTGAATATTTAACTGTAATAACAGTTAACGATAAATCATTAAAACAGTTTATTGTTCCTGACAGTATTAAGAAAAAATTTAAAGGTTTATCGAATAAAAAAATTATTGAAATAAGTAATGATCTTTTGATAAACAATTCGTTAATAATTTTAGGGTCAAATTTAAAAAATCATCCAGATTATTCTTTTTTCAAAATCCTTGTAGATATAATTTCTACGCTAACGAAATCAAATAAAGCTTACCTTGGAAATAGTAGTAATGAAGCTGGTGCATATTTAACTGGATGCTTGCCTAATAGAACAGTAGGATTGCGCCAAGTTAAAAATAATGGATTTAATACTCATGACTCTATTACTGAAAACATGGAATGTTATATAATCTATAATCTAGAATTAATTGATTTTTATTACTACTCAGAACTAAAAAGTTCACTTGAAAACTCAAAGTTTGTGCTTGGTTTTCAAAGTTTTATTACAGAAGAAGAAAAAAATTATTATGATGTAATCTTGCCTTTAGCAACTATTTTTGAAAGTCCTGGAACTTTTATAAATATTGAAGGTCAATGGCAGTCCTTTGTCCAAGCGTGCAAACCTCATTATAATTCAAAAGAAGGTTGGAAAATATTAACAAAATTAAGATCCATTTTTGGAGCAAATGTAGAAAATTCTTTAGATTATATAGATATTTTAAATGAAGTGGATTCAGCTGTTAGAGATTATAAATCTTTTGCAAATATTCAGTATAAAGATATAAGCATAAAAGATTCTTCCCATAACGGTTCTTTAATTAGATCTGGAGGAAGCAGCAGTTATTTTATTGATAATGTTGTTAGGAGAGCAAGCTCTTTAAATAAAGTAAATGAAAGCAAAAATTCTATTAGCATAAACAGAAAAACTTTAGAAGAAAATAATATAGATGCATCAAAAAATAAAGTATTAGTAAAGCAAGGCGAAAATTCTTTATTAGCTGAGTTAGTAATTGATGAAAATGTTTCAGATGGATGTGTTCATATTATTAATTCGAACAAAGAACATTATGAACTTGGAAAACAATTCGAACCTATAATTATTGAAAATGTTTGATTATATAAACAACATTGTAGACGTAATTCTAACTTTTTACAGTGAACTAAGTGTGCTGCCTCATACTTTAATCATGATTGGTATGATTATGGTGCCACTTTTGATAGTTGTAGCATATTATACTTATGCTGAAAGAAAAATTATTGCTTCAATGCAGGTAAGACTTGGGCCAAATGTTGTTGGACCTAAAGGCTTAATGCAACCATTGGCTGATGGTGTAAAATTATTCTTTAAAGAAATTGTAATACCTACAGATTCAAATAAATTTTTGTTTCTTTTAGCACCTGTTATAACATTTACCGTGGCTTTTGCAGCGTGGGCAGTAATACCATTTGACAGTATTATGGTTTTGTCAGACATAAATGCTGGCCTTTTGTATGTTTTAGCAATGACATCATTAGGCATATACGGAATTATTATTGCTGGATGGGCATCAAATTCAAAGTACGCTTTATTAGGAGCAATGAGATCAGCTTCTTTAATTATCGCATACGAAATTGCTATGGGGTTTGCTCT
The DNA here is from genome assembly GCA_038141665.1 of Thiothrix sp. GTDB lineage: Bacteria > Pseudomonadota > Gammaproteobacteria > Poriferisulfidales. Next base: position 322,796 of record JAYQIN010000002.1, on the reverse strand, counting down.
TGTTGGGGTAATAATGATCTCTGGTAGCCTAAATCTTGGAGATATTATTAGTAGCCAAAAAGGCTCAATATTTAACTGGTTCTGGGTCCCATTATTCCCATTATTTGTTATTTATTTTATTTCAGGTGTGGCTGAAACAAATAGAGCTCCATTTGATGTTGCAGAAGGGGAATCAGAATTAGTTGCAGGATTTCATGTAGAGTATTCAGGCATGGGTTTCGCAGTATTTTTTATAGCAGAATATGCAAATATGATTTTAATTTCTGCATTAACTGCTATTTTATTTTTTGGTGGCTGGTTATCCCCATTTAATATAAGTAGTTTAGGAATTTTTGAAATAAATAATTTTACAAACAATATTTTATTATTTCTTGTAAACGACGGTATTCATTGGTTTATTATAAAAACTCTTTTTTTCATGTTTTGTTTTATATGGTTTAGAGCAACCTTTCCAAGATATCGTTATGATCAAATAATGAGACTCGGATGGAAAATACTTATTCCAATAACATTAATTTGGATTTTTGTTGAAATGCTATTTATATATTATGAAGTGGGACCATGGTTTAATTAAGGATAAAAAAATGAAGAATTATTTAAAAAGTTTTTTTCTTTATGAATTGTTGCTTGGTATGAAAGTAACATTTCTTAATATGTTTAAAAAGAAAATTACATTGCGTTATCCAGAAGAAAAAGCACCTCAATCCCCAAGATTTAGAGGTCTCCATGCCTTAAGGAGATATCCAAACGGCGAAGAAAGATGTATTGGATGCAAGCTTTGTGAGGCTGTTTGCCCAGCATTAGCAATTACTATAGATACTGAAGAAAGAAATGACGGCAGCAGAAGAACTACAAAATATGATATTGATTTGTTTAAGTGTATATTTTGCGGTTTTTGCGAAGAGGCTTGCCCAGTAGACGCAATTGTTGAAACAAGAATATATGAATATCACTTTGAAGAGCGTGGCGAAAACATTATGAAAAAAAGCGATCTTTTGAAAATTGGTGAAAAATACGAAATGCAGATAGTAACAGACTTAAATTTAAAAAATCAAAGCAGGATGTAAATGGATATTTTAACTATATTATTTTATTTGGTTACTTCGGTCGTTATATTCTCTTCAATGAGTCTTGTTATTGTAAATAATACTGTTCATGCAGCACTTCTTTTAGTTCTTATATTTTTTAATAGCGCTATTTTATGGTTAATGTTAAACGCTGAATTTTTAGCAATTGTTTTAGTGTTAGTTTATGTTGGAGCAGTTTTAGTGCTATTTCTTTTTGTAATAATGCTTCTAGATATCCCTGTTAAAAAGACAACTGATAAAAAACTATATTTGTTATTTTCCTTAATAACATCGTTAATTATGTTTGCTGAGCTTTACATGATAATTTTTTATCATGATTTCAGTAATGGAACTAATTTAAACTCAATATCAGAAGTAAATAATACATATGAAATAGGTCTTATGTTATTTACTCAACACATATTTTCTTTTGAAGTAACTGCTTTCATATTATTAGTTGCTATTATTGCAGCTATAGCAATTAACTTAACCATTAGAGAAAGATCATTACGCCAAGACCCTGGAAAGCAAATTTTAGAAACCAAAGAATCAAGGCTTAAAATTATTAAAGGTGAAGATTTATGATAACCATGTCTCATTATTTAGTTTTTAGCGCGTTACTTTTCTGTATTAGCATTGCTGGAATATTTATTAATAGAAAAAATATTTTACTTCTATTAATGTCTATAGAGTTGATGCTTCTTTCAGTAAATACTAACTTTATAGTTTTCTCACACTTTAGTAATGACATAACTGGACAAGTATTTGTATTTTTTATTTTAGCAGTTGCAGCAGCAGAATCTGCTATAGGATTAGCAATAATTGTATCTCTATTTAGAATTAGAAACTCATTAGAAATTAATTTAATAAATAAACTTAAGGGCTAGGTAGCATGGAATCACTAGTAATTTATATACCTATACTTCTAATATTAAGCTCTTTAATTACTGGTTTAAGTACCAAAGTTTTAAATAATCTCTATTCCGGAATTATAAGCACTTTTTTGGTTTTTATTTCTTTAGTCGTATCTATCTTTATATTAGTTGAAATATACTCAAGCGATCAAGTTATATACTACGACAATTTTTATGATTGGATATCTATTAATGGTTTAAATATTGGTATGGGTTATTTGATTGATAAACTTTCTTCTATTATGTTAGTAGTTGTTTTATCTATATCAACAGTTGTGCATTTATATAGTATAGGATATATGAAAGACGAAAAAGATTTTAAAAGATTTTTTTCTTATATAGCGTTATTTACTTTCTCAATGGTATTACTTGTTATTTCAAATAACTTAATCCAACTATTTATTGGTTGGGAGGGCGTAGGTTTAGTTTCATATTTATTAATCGGTTTTTTTTACAAAAAGCAATCAGCTATTAAGGCTAACTTAAAAGCCTTTCTTATAAACAGAATAGGAGATATGTTCTTTATTTTGGGAATAGCAATGGTATATGCAGTTTTTGATTCTTTTGATTATAGAACAATATTTTCTAATTTAAGTATAACCGATATTGCTAATTTAGATTCATACTTTGGTTTAGGCTATTTAGATTTTGCATGCTTATTATTATTCTTAGGAGCTATGGCGAAATCAGCACAAATTCCATTACACGTTTGGCTTCCAGATTCAATGGAAGGCCCAACTCCTATATCGGCTTTAATACATGCCGCTACTATGGTTACAGCAGGTATATTTATGGTTGCTAGACTATCTCCAATCTACGAACTTACTTTATTTACAAATGATTTTATTTTATTAGTTGGAGCCTCGACAGCATTGTTTATTGGAGTAATTGCAATTTTTGAAAATGATATAAAAAAAGTAATTGCCTATTCGACTATCTCACAATTAGGCTATATGGTGGCAGCATTAGGTATCAATGCATATACCGTATCATTTTTTCATTTGTATACACATGCTTTCTTTAAGGCTCTTTTATTCTTATGTGCTGGATCTGTAATAATGTCTCTTCATCATAATCAAGATATAAGAAAAATGGGGGGTTTAAAATCAAAATTACCTATAACTTATATAAGCTTTATGATAGGTACATTATGTATTATAGGATTTCCTTTAACATCAGGTTTTTTCTCAAAAGATTTAATATTAGAAGTAATGCTTTATGATAATGAAACTTTATCTTTTATAGCATATATAATGTTGCTAATAGGTGCATTAGTAACTACTGTTTATTCTATACGACTCTTGTTCTTGGTATTTTATAATGAATATAGAGGTGAAGACTTTAATCACATTCGCGAACAGTCGAGTGTAATTACAATACCATTAATAATTTTATCTCTATTATCATTATTTTCTGGTTATTTAATTGAAATATTCATAGATCTTCCAATATTTATGTATGAAGCAAAAGATATTAATTATGAAAACTTAATAGCCTTTATTAAGCATGGAATATTATCGCCTGCCTCGCTAACATTAATCCTTGGATTCTATATAGCTAAAAAATTATATAAAGATAATATTAAAATTAAAATTTTAGAAAATAAAGTTTTTGAAAATGTAGTTTCTGTTATTAAAAGTAAATATAAATTTGACGAATTTTTTATCTATTTTTCAAAATTATTAAAAAACTGTTCTTCATTTTCATCTCAAAAGTTAGATTTGGGATTAATAGATAGCTTTATAGTAAATGGACTTCCAAAAAAAATTAACGCTATTTCTGGATTTTTAAGAAATATTAGTAGTGGATACTTATATCATTATGCATTTTCTATAGTATTCTCATTAGTTATAATTTTTGGAATCATGCTAATGAGGATTACATGATGGAATATATTTTATCTTCTTTAATATGGGTTCCAATATTAGCAGGCTTATTACTATTATTTTATAAAAAAGAAAATGCTTTTCTTAATATTTACAATATTTTAATTAATCTTATAGTTTTTTTAATTTCATTATATTTACTTTTGAATTTTAATGAGAATACTTCTGATTTTCAATATGTTGAAAATATATCTTGGATTCCTTCTTTAAATATATATTATTTTCTAGGTGTTGATGCTATATCTGTTTTATTAATTTTGCTAAATACAATTATTTTTCTAATTGTATCTTTTTATAACTCGACTTTAATGATTAAAAAAAGAAGTCAGTATTACGCAAGTTTTCTAATAGCAAATGGTTTAACTATCGGAGTTTTTTCCGCACTTGATGCTATATTATTTTATATATTTTTTGAGGCGCTATTGATACCTATGTTTTTAATTATTGGCATTTGGGGCGGTTCGAATAGAATCTATGCATCAATTAAATTTTTTATATATACATTTTTAGGTTCTATATTACTTTTAATCTCGTTCCTATATATAAATGCGTCAATTTCGTCATTTAATGTAGTTTCTTTTTATGATTCGAACTTTTCCACAAAAGAACAAGAATGGCTTTTTCTGGCAATGGCTATAGCATTTGCCATTAAAATTCCAATGTTTCCTTTCCATACTTGGTTGCCTGATGCACATGTTGAGGCACCAACTTCTGGCTCTGTAGTTCTTGCTGCAATATTGTTGAAAGTAGGGGCATATGGATTCTTAAGATATGTTATGCCAGTGGTTCCATTGGGGGTTCAATCATTAGATATGTATTTTATAGTTTTATCATTGATAGCAATTTTTTATGTGGGTATTGTTGCTATTTCACAAAACGATATGAAAAAATTAATTGCGTATTCATCAATATCACATATGGGATTCGTAACTCTTGGATTTTTTATAATTTTTCAATTATTTGAAAATTCTTCAAGTAGCCAGGATTTAGTAATTAGCCTATCAGGAAGTATGTATCAAATAATCTCACATGGTTTTGTTTCGGCAGCCTTATTTATATGCGTTGGCTCTATTTATGACAGATATAAAACAAAAAAAATATCTGACCTAAGTGGACTGTTAAATCAAATGCCAATCTATAGTTGGTTTTTTGTTTTTTTTGCATTGGCAAATTGTGGCTTGCCAGGCACCTCAAGTTTTGTAGGAGAGCTTCTTGTTATAGTGTCATTCTTTTAAAGCTAACTATATTTATGCTTTCTTAGCATCAACTACATTAATAATATCTGCAGTTTATTCTTTATGGTTAGTAAAAAGAGTAATCTTTGGTGAAATCAAGATAAAAATGAAAGAGTGTGTGGATGCAAACATTTATGAAAAAATATTGCTTTTTACTATGGCTATAATTGTACTTATACTTGGATTTTATCCAGATTACATTATGAGCTTTATGAATGCCACTTTAGAAAATATGACTAATAACATAATTATAAAAATATGAGCCAAGGAATTTCAATTATCAGTTTGTATAATTTTGCTCCCGAAATTATATTATCTTTTATGGCGATGATTATACTTATGGCTGGAATTTTTAAATTTTCTGAGAAGTATGTTTTTCATATAACAGTTTTTTCTATAATTGCTGCTTTCTTTGTAGGCATACAAAATTATTCTTTAGAACCGATTTTAATCTTTAATGGTTTCTTAATTAAAAATGAAATAAATGATTTTTTTAAATTTGTTTGCTATTTTATCTTTTTACTACAACTCTTAGCATCAAAAGACTTTGTAAAAGAAAAAAATCTTTACTCTGGCGAGTTTTACTCGTTACTTGTATTTGCATTAATTGGTTGTCTAATAATAATATCTGCAAATAATTTAATTGTTCTTTTTCTTGGAATAGAGCTATCTTCATTAAGCTTATATTCTTTAATAGCTTTAAACAGATCTAGTTTTATGTCAAGTGAAGCGGCAGTAAAATATTTTGTTCTAAGCACAATTGCATCAGGCATTATGCTGTTTGGATTTTCATATTTATATGGAATTACAAATACTCTATCTATTGAGAGTATATCAAAATTCTCAGACATCAATGGAATGTCAAATCTCTATTTATTTTCCTATGTTTTAGTATTTATTGGGGTGGCTTTTAAATTTGCTGTTGCACCATTTCATATGTGGTTACCAGATGTTTATGAAGGTGCACCACTACCAATCACTAACTTTATTGCATCGATTCCAAAAATTGCTTTTTTTGTTTTGGCATATAGATTTTTAGATAATAATATTATCATTTACGAAGAAAATTTTTCTAAGTTGCTACTTTTCTTGGGAGTATTTTCAATATTAATAGGAAACTTATATGCTCTTGCCCAAAAGAAAATTATGCGCATGTTGGCTTATTCTGGAGTTGCAAATGCAGGTTTTATATTCCTAGCAATGTTTTCTGCTATTTCAAATAATTTTTCTATTGCTTCTTTTTACATTGTTTCTTACTCATTAGCAGCTGTATCTGCTATATCAATTATCACTCTTATTTCCTCAAAGAAATTTGACTTAGTTTATATAAATGACTTAAAAGGTCTTTCGCATAGATCAGGATATATATCTGCTTTATTTATGATTACGTTATTATCAACTGCAGGCATACCATTAACTATTGGGTTTTATGCAAAATATCTTGTTCTTGATGCATTAGTTGACAGAGATTTTATAATCACTGCTGTAATAGTAGTTTTACTCACAGTTATTGGCTTATATTATTATTTAAGAGTGATTTGGTTTATGTTTTTTGAAAAAGATTTTAATAGTCTTCTCAATGTAAAAGGAAAATTTTCTATTTTAATTTTATCAATCATACCTGCAGCAATTTTATAATATTTTTATTCCCAGATATAATTCTTGATCATATTTTTAGGATACTTACTTGATAAATTTTACTACTGTAAGTAAACTCCATACATACGGTGCGGGGTGGAGCAGTCTGGCAGCTCGTCGGGCTCATAACCCGAAGGTCGTAGGTTCGAATCCTACCTCCGCTACCATTTATAATTCTTTTATCATTTAATAACAGGTGCTTATGTCAGAAGGTATGCGAAATATCGCAATTATTGCCCATGTTGACCATGGAAAAACAACATTAATTGATTCAATTTTAAAACAAAGCGGAACTTTTCGAGAAAATCAACAAGTAGAAGAAAGATTAATGGATTCTGGAGATTTAGAAAAGGAAAGAGGAATAACAATTCTCGCTAAACCAACATCTATTTCATGGAAAGGGGTAAGAATCAATATAATAGATACACCTGGACACGCAGATTTTGGCGGTGAAGTTGAGAGAGTTTTAGGCATGGCAGATGGCGTTATTCTTCTAACTGATGCTGCTGAAGGACCAATGCCGCAGACTAAATTTGTATTAGGAAAAGCCTTAGCGCAAGGTTTAAAACCGATAGTTATAATAAATAAAGTTGATAGATCCGATGGAAGACCCGACGAGGTTATTGATGAAGTTTTTGATTTATTTGTATCTTTAGATGCAAATGATGAGCAACTAGATTTTCCTATTATGTATGCTTCAGGCAGAGACGGCTGGTGCAATAAAGAACTTTCAGAGGAAAGAAAGAATTTGCACGCACTACTAGATTTAATATTAGACTATGTTTCACCTCCAAAAGTAGAAAGTGAAAAACCATTTGCTATGCTATCAACACTTCTTGATTCTGATCCATACTTAGGTCGATGTTTAATAGGTAGAGTTGAACAAGGTTCCGCAAAAGTTAACGATAGCGTAAAATCCATTAATCTTGATGGAGAAATAGTAGAAACAGGAAGATTAACAAAACTTTTGAGATTCAATGGTGCTGAAAGGGTGCCAGTTAGTGAAGTTTATGCTGGTGATATAATATGTATTGCAGGTTTAACTAAAACTTCGGTTGCTGATACTATATGTAACGCAGAGGTCATGAAGGCAATTCGTTCTACACCGATAGATCCACCCACAATGTCCGTTACAATTTTGGTAAATGATTCTCCTTTGGCAGGTCTTGAAGGAAAAAAAGTGACATCAACTGTAATTAGAGAAAGACTTATGGCAGAAGCAGAGGTTAATGTTGCTATTACATTTTCTGAGAATGAAAATAAAGACGCATTTGAAATTGGAGGAAGAGGTGAACTTCAGCTTGGGGTTCTCGTTGAGCAAATGAGAAGGGAAGGTTTTGAATTAACTGTTTCAAGACCAAATGTTCTTCTAAAAGAAGATTCAGAAGGTAATAAACTCGAACCGATTGAAGAGGTAACTATAGACGTAGATAAAGAATTTTCGAGTACTGTTATTGATAGTATGAATAAAAGAAAATCAGAGATGATAGATATGAATTCAACAGAGGGAGATAAAGTTCGACTTATATTTTTATCACCTTCAAGAGGACTAATTGGCTATCAAAGCAAATTTTTAACTGATACAAGAGGCACAGGAGTAATTAATAGAGTTTTTCACTCTTACGGAAAATACAAAGGCGAAATGGGAGCAAGAAGAAATGGTGCATTAATTTCTACAGAAACTGGAACTTCTGTGGCATATGCTATATTTTAATCTCCAATCTAGCGGAATAATGTTCATCGAACCGCAAACAAAAGTATATCAAGACATGATAGTTGGAGAGCATAGCAAAGATAATGATTTGTCTATAAATGTTTTGAAAGGCAAACAATTAACAAACGTTAGAGCATCTGGCACTGATAAAGCAGTAACTTTAGTGCCACCAAGAAAAATGTCATTGGAACAAATGATGTCATATATAAATGATGATGAGCTTTTAGAAGTTACTCCAAAAAACCTTCGTTTAAGAAAAAGATATTTAGATCCTAATGTCCGAAAAAGGAATATTAGAGACAAAGATCTTAATAAAACTTAGTGGTAAAAGCTATTAACATAAATAGATTTTCTAGGTTTTTATTACAAATTTATGAAAATATGCACATTTTTAAAATATGTTGATGTTTGACTCTATCCAAAATATACTATGAATGTAATGTTTTAAAACTAGCAAATCCCTTATAACATGGATTTTTTTAGAGCCCCTATATGGGGTTTTTTTCGTCTAGGGGCTTAATTATAGTATTTTGAGGTATGTGAATTGAAAAATGAGATAACAGAGGCAATTAAACCAATAGTTTCTGCTATGGGTTATGAGATGTGGGGATTAAACATCTCACAACAAAATAATTCTCTTAAATTTACTTTGTATATTGATAGTGAGAAAGGAATTAAAATTAATGATTGTGAAAAAGTAAGCCATCAAGTTACTCATCTTTTAGACACTGAAAAATTATGCGACACAGATTATATATTAGAAGTTTCGTCACCAGGATTTGATAGAGTATTAATTACTAGTGAGCACTTTAACAAATACATAAATGAGGAAGTAAAAGTTAAGTTAAAATGGCTGGTAAATAACAGAAAAAATATAAAAGGTTTAATAGAAAATGTTACAGAAGATTACGTAATTATTAATGAAAATAATGAGACATATAAGATTAAATATGACTCAATAGAAAACGCAAGGTTAAAGATATAATCTGGAGAGATTAAAATGAGTAAAGAAATTTTAAACGTAGTAGATGCAGTTTCAAATGAAAAAGGCGTAGATAAAGAAATTATTTTTAATGCCATAGAAATAGCCTTAGCAACTGCTACTAGAAAAAAATATTCAAAAGAAGTAGATGTGAGAGTTTCAATCGATAGAGTGTCTGGTGATTACACTACATTTAGAAGATGGATTGTCCTTTCAGACGATGACCCAGAATTTACATCACCAGATGCACAAATACTTCATTCATATGCAACAAAACAATATGAAGAAATTGAAATAGGTGACTCGATCGAAGAAGAAATTGAGTCGGTTCCTTTTGGAAGAATTGCTGCGCATACGGCAAAACAAGTAATAGTGCAAAAGGTAAGAGAAGCAGAAAGATTAAGAATAGTTGATTCTTTTAAAGATAAAGTCGGTGAGTTAATTATGGGTATTGTTAAGCGTGTAGAACATAATGGTGTCTTGATTGATTTAGGAAATAATACAGAGGGTTTCATAGAAAAAGACGATCTTATCCCTAGAGAAGCTATAAGAAATGGTGATAGAGTTAGAGCTTTTTTAAAAGATGTTAGAGAGGAATCAAAAGGACCACAATTATTTTTATCAAGAACTCATCCTGACTTTTTAATTAATCTGTTTAGTCTAGAAGTTCCTGAAGTAGGACAGGATTTAATCGAAATTCTTAGCGCAGCAAGAGATCCTGGCGTAAGAGCGAAAATTGCAGTCAAGTCAAATGACCCTAGGTTAGATCCTGTTGGCGCATGCGTCGGCATGAGAGGATCGAGGGTTCAATCAGTGTCAAATGAAATTGCAGGGGAAAGAATAGATATTATTTTATGGGATGAGAATCCAGCACAATTTGTAATAAATGCTATGTCTCCAGCTGCTGTACTTTCAATAGTCATGGATGAAGAATCAAAAAGTATGGATATAGCTGTAGAAGAGGAGAAGTTATCTCAGGCTATAGGAAGGGGCGGCCAAAATGTAAAACTTGCAAGTCAATTAACTGGTTGGGATTTAAATGTAATGACAGAAGGACAAGCTGATGAAAAAAGTGAAGCTGAGACATTAGAAATAAGTGAAAATTTTGTAAAACACTTAAGTCTTGAGGCAGATATTGCGCTGATTTTAGCCCAAGAAGGGTTCTCAAGTATTGATGAAATTGCTTATGCTCCTCCAAAAGACATGACTGAGATAGAAGCATTTAATGAAAGTATTGTTGAGGATATTAGAAACAAAGCTAGAGATTATTTATTAAAACAAGCTATTAACCCAGAATCTTTGGACATGGATGCAGAACCATCAAAAGCCTTGTTAGAAATGGAAGGAATGACTAATGATTTAGCCTTTGAATTAGCATGTAGAGGAATTATAACAATAGATGATTTAGCTGATCAATCGGTAGATGAGTTAATGCCAATAAATAACATGACTGAAGAATTGGCTGGAAAATTAATAATGACAGCAAGAGCGCCAATGTTTGAAGGAGCAAAGTAAAAAAATGACAGATATTACAGTTAAAGAATTTTCAAAAACAGTAGGACTACCTGTAAATCGTTTAATCGATCAGTTAAAGCTTGCTGGTGTAACAAAAAAAATGAAAATGATTTAATTAGTGACGAAGAAAAAATGCAACTGTTAAACTTTGTTAGAAATAATCAAGATACTAAAAAAATTGACAATGAAAACACTAATAACACTAAAGCAGACACCGAAAGTACCGATGAGATTTTAGAGCCGAAAAAAAAGAAAACAGTAGCGAGAAGAAAAAAAGTTTTCTCAAAAAAAAATAATCAGATAACAGAAAAGTTAGAATCAAATAAAGAAGAAAATAGTGTTTTAGATAATAAAAAATTAGATACTGAAGAAAATGATTCTTCGCAAGAAGAAAATTTAGATTTAAATATTGATAATGATGAGCCATCTTCTGAAACTAATGTTTGATGAGACTCCTCATAATTCAGAATCAGATAAAAATAATAAAAAAAGAAAAAAGAAATCAAAGACTAAGTTTGTTAATAATGATGAAAAGACAAATATTGTTGTAAAGTCTAAAAAAAGAAGAAAGAAAATTCACATCTCTGATGAAAATAGGATCGTCAGAAAAAATCCAACAAAGAAAATTAAAAATGAAGATAGTGAAGATAAGCATCAGTTTGAAAAACCAACAGAGCCAGTAATCTATACAGTAAAATTAGGTGAATTCATTACAGTATCAGAAATCGCTGCTGCAATTTCAGTAAAATCTGCTGAAGTAATTAAAGCGTTAATGAAAATGGGTGTCATGGCAACTATAAATGAGTCATTAGATCAGGATACTGCTTCTTTGGTTATTGAAGAAATGGGACACAAAGTTACTGCTATAGACTATGAAAATATTGAGAAGAATCTTTTGACTATAGAGTCTGATGACAAATATGAATTAGAATTGAGACCGCCAACAATTACAATTATGGGACATGTGGATCATGGAAAAACTTCATTATTAGATTTTATTAGAGCTAGTAGAGTAGCATCTGGTGAGGCTGGTGGAATAACCCAACACATAGGGGCATATCAAGTAGAAACTGATCATGGTCTCCTTACATTTTTAGATACTCCTGGCCACGCTGCATTTACCTCAATGAGGGCGCGTGGAGCAAATTGTACAGATATTGTAATTTTAGTTGTAGCTGCTGATGATGGAGTAAAGCCACAAGCGATTGAGGCCATTGAACATTCCAAAGCTGCTGAAGTCCCAATAATTGTTGCAGTTAATAAGATAGATAAAGAAGGTGCAAATGTAGAAAACGTAAAAACAGAATTAACAAAATATGAAATCATTCCTGAAGAATGGGGAGGAGAGAATATTTTTGTGGAAGTTTCCGCTAAAGAAGGCACAGGCATTGATAATTTATTAGATTCAATCTCTTTATTATCAGAAGTGCTGGAACTAAAAGCAATTTCAAAAGGTTCAGCAACTGGGATCGTATTAGAATCAGCATTAGATAAAGGTAAAGGTGCCACTGCAACTGTTCTTGTTCAAAAGGGCTGCATGAATACTGGCGATAACATTATATGCGGGAAGGAGTTTGGAAGAATTAGAGCTTTGATAGATCAAGAAGGAAAAAGAATAAATTCTGCAACACCTTCAACACCAGTTGTTGTTCTTGGATTATCAGGCGCACCTGAAGTAGGTGATGAAGTATTATCTGCTGTAAATGATAAAAAGATTAGAGAGATTGCTGAATTTAGAAAAACAAAAATTAGAGATAATAAATTTGCATCTCAGTATCAGGCTCCAACATTAGATAATATTTTTAGTAATTTGAAACAAGGAGAAATTCCTTCGTTAAATATTCTATTAAAAACAGACGTACAAGGGAGCTCCCAAGCAATTTGTGAGTCTTTATCTAAACTAAATACAGATGAAGTTACAGTTAAAATTATAAGTTCTTCAGCTGGAGCAATAAATGAATCAGATATTGCTTTAGCAGAGGCATCAAATGCAATAATTTTAGGTTTTAATGTAAGAGCTGACAGCCAAGCAAGAAGAACAGTCGAAGAAAAAAAAATTGATTTAAGATACTACAGTATTATTTATGATTTAATTGACGATGTAAAAGCAGGCATGAGTGGACTTTTATCACCTGAAACCAGAGAAGAAATTTTAGGTCTAGCAGAAGTAAAAGATGTATTTAAATCTTCAGCAATGGGAGCAGTTGCAGGATGTCAGGTAGTGGAAGGAGTGGTAAAAAAGGGTAATCCTATAAGAGTATTAAGGGATAATATAGTTATTTATGAAGGTGAACTAGAGTCATTAAGAAGGCACAAAGATGATGTAAGTGAAGTTAAATTAGGCACAGAATGTGGTATAGCAGTAAAAAATTATAATGATGTTAAAACTGGCGATAATATTGAAGTATATCAAAAAATCGAAATTGCAAGAAAAATAGAATAATGAAATATGATTCTGATAATCAAAGAGTTTATAGAATAAGTTCAGTAATTAGGAAAGAGATTGCTCAAATTATTCAAAATGAAATTAATGATCCAAGAATAAAAAATATTGTTATTACAGAAGTGCAAATGTCAAAAGATTTAAAACATGCAAGAATATTTTTCATTATATTTAACCAAAAAAATAAAAGTCAAGAAGATATTGATTTATTATCTAAAGCAATAAATTCCTCAAAATTATTTTTCAAAAAGAAATTATCAAAAAATTCAAATCTTAGATCAGTTCCAAATTTAAGATTTATATATGATAATACAGAATCTAAAGCTTTTAAATTAGAAGAATTAATTAATAAAAACCTAAGTTAAAATGTGTGACTTAAATCAAAGCTGCATTATCTTAAATAAGCCATCAGGAATTTCATCCAATAATGCTTTAAGTAAAGTTAAAAAAAAGCTAAATCAAAAAAAAGCTGGTTTTTCCGGAACATTGGATCCTTTAGCAAGCGGACTGTTAATTATATTTTTAAATAAAGCTACAAAATTATGTTCATCTTTTTTAAACTCAGACAAGTCATATAAAGCAATGATAAGGCTTGGCATGAAATCAACAACAGGTGATATAAATGGTGAGATTATAAAAAAAATTCCAGTACCGAATATAAATACAATTGATTTAAAGAAGATAGAAGAAAAATTTACAGGTTCTATAGACCAAATACCGCCGATGTATTCTGCTTTAAAACATAAAGGCGTGCGTTTGTATGAATATGCTAGAAAAGGAATAGAAGTTCCTAGGCCTGCAAGGAATATTCAAATTAATAATATTAGCTTGAATGTATATGATGAAAAAAATTTATTTATAGAAGTTAATTGTTCAAAAGGAACATACATAAGAACATTGGCAGAGCAAATAGGTGAAGAAATAGGTTGTGGAGGATTGATTTCTGAATTACACAGAACAAAAATAGGAGATATTGATATTTCAAAGTCAGTGGATCTTGAAAGTTTTTTATTAAGTACAAAAAAAGAAATATTAGATAAATATATAATAAATGTAGATTTATTATTTACAAATATACCTTCTTGCCAACTTTTAGAAAATGATGCAAAAAAAATAATTAATGGAAATAAAGTAAAAATTCATAAAAATGCATCTAAAATTGTTAGAATGTATAACACTTGTAATATGTTTATAGGTATTGGAGAAATTAATGATAATTTTGAGCTTTTACCAAAAAAAATATTATTATAAAACTTAATGTTTGTATCATGAATATAACGTGATAGAATGCGCCCTTAAATTAATGAATATGTGAAGAATATGGCATTATCGACAGAAGAAAAAATAAAAGTTATAGAGCAATATCAAAAAGGAGATAAGGATACTGGTTCTCCGGAAATACAAATAGCGTTATTATCAAAAAGGATTGATTTTCTTAGCGATCATTTTAGCGTTCATAAAAAAGACCACCATTCTCGTCATGGATTATTAAAGATGGTGAATACCAGAAGAAAGCTACTTGATTACCTAAAAAGAAAGAATGTTGAAAGATATCAATCAATAGTCTCTTCATTAGGTTTAAGAAGATAACCAAAAGAGAGTTCAATGAAACCATTAAAAAAGAAATTCCAATATGGAAATCACGAAGTAATATTAGAGACAGGTAAAATTGCAAGACAAGCTGATTCAGCAGTTTTAGTTAATATTGAAGGCACAGTAGTTTTAACAACAGTTGTAGCAAAAGATGATGGTCAATCTAGAGACTTTTTTCCGCTTACAGTAAATTATCAAGAAAAAACATATGCAGCTGGAAAAATACCTGGAGGATTTTTTAAAAGGGAAGGAAGACCTGCTGAAAAAGAAACTTTGACCTCAAGATTAATCGACAGACCAATAAGACCTTTATTCCCAAAAGAATTCACTCATGAAGTTCAAGTCATATGTACAGTTATGAGTTTAAATCCTGAGATAGATGCTGATTTAGTATCAATAATAGGAGCATCAACAGCATTAAAAATATCAGGAGTTCCCTTTCAAGGCCCATTAGGTGCTGCTCGAATAGGTTATAATAATGGATCATATATTCTAAACCCTAGCAAAACAGAACTAACATCATCAGACTTAGACTTAATGGTTGCTGGCACAAAAGATGGGGTTCTTATGGTTGAATCGGAAGCAAAAATGCTTAGTGAAGATGTGATGCTTGGCGCAGTATCTTTTGGCCATAACGAGATGCAAACCTTAATCAATGAAATTGATAATTTTGCAAAAGAATTTGGAATTAAAAATTATACTTGGGATAAACCTGTAAATGAAAATGAAGATCTTGAAAAACAGATACATGATAATTATAGGGAAAAAATTACTGAAGCTTATTTAATATCAGATAAGGCGGAAAGAAATATAAAAATTTCTGAAATAAGACAAAACGCTATTGATGAGTTTGATATTGAAGAAGATTCAAAAAAAGACTGCATTGAAGACACTATTCATGACCTGCAAAAAAATGTTGTAAGAAAAAATATTTTAGCTGGCAAGCCAAGAATAGATGGCAGGGATAATAAAACTGTTAGGAATATATCAATCGAAGTTGATATTTTACCAAAAACACATGGTAGCGCTTTGTTTACACGAGGAGAAACCCAAGCAATAGTAGTCGCGACTTTAGGAACTGATAGGGATGGTCAAATAATTGATGCGATTGATGGAAAATATGAAGATAAATTTATGTTGCATTATAATTTTCCACCTTTTTCAGTTGGAGAAACAGGTTTTGTAGGCTCGCCTAAAAGAAGAGAAATAGGCCATGGTAAGCTAGCAAAAAGAGCAATAGTTCCAGTTTTACCTTCATCTGAGGATTTTCCATATGTTATTAGAGTTGTTTCTGAAATTACAGAATCAAATGGTTCAAGCTCAATGGCAAGTGTTTGCGGTACTAGTTTGTCTCTAATGGATGCCGGAGTTCCAATAAAATCTCCAGTAGCAGGAATTGCTATGGGACTTATAAAAGAAAACAATGAGTTTGTCGTTCTTTCTGATATTTTAGGCGATGAAGATCATTTGGGTGATATGGATTTCAAAGTAGCAGGAACCAAAGATGGAGTCACAGCACTTCAAATGGATATTAAGATAAACGGTATCACAGAAGAAATAATGAAAATTGCTTTGGATCAAGCAAAAGATGGTAGAATTCATATTTTAGGAGAGATGAATAAAGTTATTAATTCTTCTCGAGAAGAGGTTTCAGAAAATGCTCCAAGATTTATTACTATACAAGTAAAATCTGACAAAGTTAGAGATGTGATCGGTAAGGGTGGAGCAACAATAAGATCTTTAACTGAAGAAACAGGCGCAGTCATTGATATTGATGATAGTGGAGCAATAAAAATTTCGGCTGTCGATAAAGATGCAGTAGAACTTGCTAAAAATAAAATTGAGCAATTAACCGCAGATGTTGAAGTTGATAAGGTATATGAAGGTAAAGTTGCAAAAATAATGGACTTCGGTGCATTTGTTACTGTTTTACCAGGGAAAGATGGCTTGGTTCATATATCTCAAATATGCGAAGAAAGAGTTGAAAATGTTACTGACAAAGTAACAGAAGGCGAAATCGTAAAAGTTAAAGTTTTAGAGATTGATAAACAAGGAAGAATTAAGCTAACAATGAAAGGTTTAGATTAATAGCGCTTTTTTATATTTAAATGTCAAAAGACTGGAAAGATATACTATCAAAAGAAGAGTTTTTTGTTTGCAGACAAAAAGGAACTGAGCCTCCATTTTCTGGTAGTTATGATAAGTTTTTTGAAGATGGAAAATACTTTTGCAAATGTTGTGGAAGCTATCTCTTCAATTCTAAAGATAAATTTAATTCTGGCACAGGCTGGCCAAGCTTTACTTCTGAAGCAAAAGAAGGAAACCTTTTATTTCTAGAAGATAGTAGTCATGGAATGAATAGAGTAGAAGTTCAGTGTTCAAAGTGCCAAAGTCATTTAGGACATGTTTTCAATGATGGCCCAAGTCCATCTTTTAAAAGATTTTGTATAAACTCATTAAGTTTAAAATTTGAAAAATCATAATATAATTAAAATATTACTTTATAGATATAAGGCTTTGCAGAGTATAGTTTTTTCGGTAAAATAAAGGTCGAAGTTTAAAAATGAGAGGAGAACGATATGAAAGTATCATGGGACGAAAGCGTCTGTATACACGCAGGAAAGTGTGTGCAGGGTGCGCCAGAAGTATTTAAGATTGAAGATGGAAAGTTTGTTATTGATACATCTGCAAGTTCAGAAGATAAAATAACTGATGTTGTATCAGAATGTCCATCAGGCGCATTAAAGATAGAATAATAAATTAAAACAATATTCTCTTAGGAGGGAAATATGATCGGTGATAAGTTAGCATCGGCGATGCAGTTATATGGCAATCCTAGTTGTATAAATACAGCGAAGGCTCTGCAGACAGCAGCTGAAAAAGGCGTAGATATTGAAACCCATAAAATTAACAGTGGAGAGGAAGCAGCAGACATTTCTCCACTTCACAGTGCTCCAGTTTTGAAAGACCTGGATAATATTGTTTATGGACCGAATGCAATAATTTCTTATTTAGACGATAAAGGATTTGGCCCCTCTTTAGTTCCTAGAAACGGTGTTATTAGAGCTATAATGTATCAATATGCGCATATAGCATCGGACTATGTTCAAATGGAAGCTTATGGCATGTTAACTGGTTCCGGGGGAAACATGGATATTGTAAATAAATCATTTGATATCCTAGAAAATATATTGGCAAACCCACCAGATCCAAAATTAAAAAAAGGTGTATACATTTGTGGCGAGTTTTCATTAGCCGATATACATTGGATGGCATGTGTTAATGCCCTAGAAATTTCTGGGAATGATGTTATATCTTCAAGAGCAAAAGTTAGTGAGTGGTGTGCTGCAGTTAAAAGTCATCCATCCACTAGTAAAGAAGATATTGTTCCATATACTTGTCTTCCAACAAAAGAAGACGTTGAATCTGGTACACTTAGAAATGTAGGGATTAATGTAGTGTAGTATAAGTTTTGCGTACTAGAAAATATATTTTTAATTAACTAAGTTAGTGTTTTAAACACAAGGAATTACTATATTTTATGTTTGGATTAGGTAAAAAGAAAGGCCCTCAGGAAGTCAGCTTAAATTCTGATCAATATAAATTTGAAGTTGAGCCTGATCAAAATATTTTAGATGCAGCTTTAAAGGCTGGTGTCGCTTTTCCTCATGACTGCAGAGTTGGTAGTTGCGGATCATGCGCATGTAAACTAACAGATGGAAAGATCACTGCGACAGCAGACTTTAGTTATGTTTTAGATGGAGAGCAATTAAAAGATGGAATGATTTTAGCATGTCAATCTAGAGCTAAAACACCGGTCAGTATAGATGTATCAATTGATGGTGATGCAAAAGCGAGTGCTACAAAATCATATCAAGGCATTGTGAAGAAAGTTACTCCATTAACACATGATATTATGGAGCTAACTATAGGGATCGATAATTTAGAACATAATGGAGCTGCAGGTCAATATTCAGAACTTATGGTTAAACAAGTAGGGTCATCAAGATCTTATTCCTTTGCTAAAGCTCCACAAAACGAAAATCCGAACGAGCTATCATTTTTTGTAAGAAATGTTCCAAAAGGAAGATTTAGTAGATGGTTATTTGCAAAGGATCCCACCGGACAGAAATTAGAGGTCAAAACTCCATTTGGATCATTTTATTATCGTGATGGTAAAGGGCCTATGGTATGTATAGCAGGCGGAAGTGGCATGAGTGCAGTAAAAGCAGTATTAGAGCAGGCTGCAATAGACCAAGTTGAAAGAGATGCAATATATTTATTCGGCGCAAGAACTCAAGACGATATATACAGCAGATCTGATTTAGAAGAAATTCAGAAAAAATGGAATCCAAATTTTAAATTTGAATTTGTATATGTTTTAAATATGGAACCAGAAGATTCTGATTGGGATGGACCTAGAGGCATGGTAACAGACTACTTGAAATCTGATTACATAGAAAAAGGAAAGTTAGACATGAAGCAATGTCAGGGGTACTTATGTGGTCCTCCACCTATGATAGACGCAGCCATAAAGGAATTTACATCTGAAGGAATGCCTAATGAGGAGATATTTTTCGATAAATTCTTAGATTCTGGATCAAAATAAAAAGAATTTGAAAATTCTGTTATAATTTGTAAAATAATGACAAAAATTTCTAATGAGGAGAACTCAAGTGAGAGAATATATAGCAGCAATAGTAATGATAGTTTTTACATCCCTAAGTTTTTGGGGCATGAATATGTTTGGATTTCAAAATAATCCACATGATATACTTTGGTCACTAGGTGCAGGACTAGCTCTTTTAATAATTTTATTAATAAATGTTTATATTTATTTTGTGATTTGCAAAGAAACTCCATGGACATGGAAAAATAAAGAATCTAGTGGTCAAGAAGATTAATTTTATTAATTTTAGAAATTACTTCACCATCTTTAACTCTTATTTTAATTTCTTTACCTATTTTAAAATTTGAGATCTTATTAGTTACCTTGCCATTTGTGTAAACAATAGAATAACCTTTATCTAAAATACTTAAGGGGCTAATGTCTTTTATAGTATTCTTTTTTAATTCAAGAAGATTTCTTTTTTTATTTATATTATTTACAAGTAAGCTCTTTATATGATTTTTTTTACTGTTAAGTTTAGATTCTAGCTCGATAACTTTATTTTTTGGATTGCTATTTTTTAATTTAATTTTATACAAATTAATATTATCTCTTTCAAGAATTAAGTTAGAAAGTAATTTTGATTTAATTGTTTCACTGAATAAATCAATTTTTTGAAAATAATTAAATATCCTTGTTGCTGGATTACTTTTGTCAACATTAATAATTTTTTCTCTAAGATCGTATCTTAAATTATTTATACGCTTTATTATAATTTCCTTTAAATTATCTTTGTAGTCATCAATGTCATTTTGTATATCTAGAAAAGTTCTACTAGAAGCAATCTCAGCAGCTTCAGACGGAGTTGCAGATCTTATATCGGATACTAAATCTGCAATTGTTGTATCTGTTTCGTGTCCTATTGCAGTAATAATTGGTATTTTAGAATTGTATATTTGTCTTGCTAAAGTTTCATTATTGTATTCAATTAGATCTTCAAGAGATCCACCACCCCTTGCAATAATTATAACGTCAGATGTATTTTTTTTATTTATAGTGATTAGTTGCTTAATTATACTTTTAGCACAATTTTCTCCTTGAACATTGCATCCATATATTTCTATATTAATTCCAGAAATTCTTCTATGAAGTATTTTAAGTATATCCTGTAGCACAGACCCTGTTAAAGAAGTAACAATTGATATTGTCCTGGGATACATCGGTAGTTTTTTTTTAAATTTGGTTTCAAATAAACCTTCGTTCTTCAATTTGAGTTTTAATTTCTCGAATAGCTCATGAAACTTACCTGTTCCCGATGAAGTTATGTCAAAAATATCTAATTGATATGACCCTGTTTTTTCATAAAAAGAAACTTTGCATTTAATAATCGCTTTGAGCCCAACTTTTGGCTCAATCTGCATATTTGAAATACGTGAACTCCACAATGTACATCTGACTGAACATTTTTCATCTTTAAGCGTTATATAAACATGACCTAGCTGGCTTTTTTGAAGCTGAGATATCTCTCCTTCAACCATAATATGATTAGAAAAAGACAATTCAACAACTTCTTTAATATGTTTATTTATATCGCTTACGCTGAAGACATCTTGAAGCATATTTTCCATGATATTTTAAATATACAATAAAAACATACTTTTGTTTACTTTTTCAAAAATAAACCTATAATACCGTTTTGTAGAGAGGTTTATATGCTAAAAGTGATTCAAGAAGCTCTAACATTCGATGACGTTCTTCTTGTGCCCAATCATTCTACAGTTCTTCCTTCTGAAGCATCATTAAAAACACAACTTACGTCAAAAATTCATTTAAATATTCCCTTGATATCTGCAGCTATGGATACAGTTACTGAATCTGAGTTAGCTATTGCTATAGCGCAAGAAGGTGGCATTGGAATTATTCATAAAAATCTTTCTCCTCATGATCAAGCAAGTGAAGTTAAGAAAGTAAAAAAACATGAAAGTGGCGTAATTACAGCACCAGTTGTAACTTCTCCAGACTGTTCAATAAAAGAAGTTATAGAATTAACTTCGAAGCATAATATATCTGGAGTACCTGTTGTTGAAGGAAAGAATCTTGTAGGTATTGTTACTTCAAGAGATTTAAGATTTGTGAATAAAGTTTCACCAAAAGTATCAACTATTATGACCCCAAAAGAAAGACTTGTAACCGTTAAGGAAGGAGCGTCAAAAGATAAAGTGAAAGCCCTATTACATAAAAATAGAATAGAAAAAGTTTTGGTAGTTAATTCGAAATTTCAACTTAAAGGAATGATTACTGTTAAAGATATGCAAAAATCAAAAGAGTTTCCCAACGCATGCAAAGATAATCTTCAAAGATTAAGAGTTGGAGCAGCTATTGGCGTTGGAAAGGATATGAGTGAGAGAGTTAAAAACTTGATTGAGGCAGAAGTAGACGTGTTAGTTATAGATACAGCCCACGGTCATTCTAAAATGATTATTGATGCCGTTAAAACTATTAGAAAACAACATCCTAAAATACAATTGATTGCAGGTAATATCGCAACAAAAGATGCTGCAAAAGCATTAATAAAAGCAGGGGTTGATGCCGTAAAAGTTGGTATTGGACCAGGGTCTATTTGCACAACAAGAATAGTAGCTGGTGTAGGAGTTCCTCAGATAACAGCAATATCAGATGTTGTTTCAGCTGTTAAAGGAACAACTGTTAAAGTTATAGCAGATGGTGGAATAAGATTTTCAGGAGATGTATCAAAAGCTTTAGCAGCAGGTGCTCACTCTGTAATGCTTGGTAGCTTGCTTGCAGGAACAACAGAAGCGCCTGGTGAAATAGAACTATATCAAGGAAGAACATATAAAAATTACAGAGGCATGGGATCCATAGGGGCTATGAAAAGTGGTTCTAGCGAAAGGTATTTTCAAAATCCTGATTTTACGTCAGACAAGTTTGTTCCAGAAGGTATTGAAGGAAGAGTCCCTTATAAAGGCAGCATAACAAATATTATTCATCAGTTAACTGGAGGCATTAGATCAAGCATGGGATACCTTGGGTGTTCTAATATCAATGAAATACATAGCAAGGCAAAATTTATAAAAGTGACAAATGCTGGTATGAAAGAGAGTCATGTCCATGATGTTATGATCACAAAAGAAGCCCCAAATTACCAAGTTGACAAGTAATGCATGAAAAAAAAATATTAGTAGTTGACTACGGATCACAATATACACAATTGATTGCAAGACGAATAAGAGAAAATAAAGCCTACTGTGAAGTACTTCAACCAGAATCTTTAAATGATTTAAAAAAATATAAAAATGTAATTGGGATAATACTATCTGGTGGCCCAAATTCTGTATCCAATAATAATTCTTATGATTTGCCAGATATTTTATTTGAAAATAATACTCCAATTTTAGGAATTTGTTTCGGGATGCAACTAATCTGTAAAAAATTTCATGGCGAGATAAAAGAATCAACATCTAGAGAGTATGGCAAAAGTAAATTAGAGATTATAAAAGAAGTTGAAATATTTAAGGATCTTAAAAGTTCTTTAGAAGTTTGGATGTCTCATGGTGATAGTGTCATAAAATGTCCATTAAATTTTTCTATTATAGCAACAACAAATCAAGAAGGTCTCTCAGCTATTAAATCAAACGATAAGGAAATATATGGTATTCAATTTCATCCTGAAGTTACCCATACCTTAGACGAAGGAAAAATAATTTATAATTTTATTAATAATATTTGTAAGTCAAAGGGTAGTTGGACAACTAAAAATATTATTACAAACCAAATAAATAAGATAAAAGATACTGTAAAAAAAGATAATGTAATTCTAGGTTTATCAGGTGGAGTTGATTCATCCGTTGCAGCAGCAATAATACATAAAGCTATAGGGAAGCAACTAACATGTATTTTTATTGATAACGGCTTATTGAGGCTTAATGAGAGAAATAAAGTTGAGAATGGATTTAAGGATTTTGAAAATATAAAAATAATGTATGTTGATGCATCAAATATGTTTTTAGAAAGACTAAAGGGTATATCAGACCCTGAAGAAAAAAGAAAAGTTATTGGAAAAACATTTATTGATGTTTTTCAATCTGAAGCGAAAAAGATAAAGAATGCAAAATGGCTCGCTCAAGGAACTATTTATCCTGATGTTATTGAGTCAGCAGCATCATCTGAAAATGCTCATTTAATAAAATCCCATCATAACGTGGGCGGCTTACCAAAAGATATGAATTTAAAATTATTAGAACCATTACGTGAATTATTCAAAGATGAGGTAAGAAAACTGGGTATTGATTTAGGTATAAAATCGAAATTAATCAATAGACATCCTTTTCCTGGGCCAGGGCTAGCGGTCAGAATATTGGGCGAGGTAAAAGCTGAATATGCAGATATTTTAAGAAGAGCTGATAATATATTTATAGAAATGCTTGATGATAAAGGTCTGTATAATGATATTTCACAAGCCTTCACTGTTTTTATGCCAGTTAAATCAGTAGGTGTAACTGGGGATGGCAGATCTTACGGAAATGTAATTTCTTTGAGAGCTGTTAAAACAGTAGATTTCATGACTGCAAAAACTTTTGATTTTCCATTTGGCTTCCTTGAGGAAGTATCTACTAGAATAATTAATGAAGTTCCAGAAATATCACGTGTATGTTTGGATATTTCTTCCAAACCTCCCGCCACAATTGAATGGGAATAAGATAGTGATTGAAAAAGATACAGTTTCTTTATTTGGTTTATTTTTTGGCTTATTTATTTTATTAGTATTCGCATATGTTGAGCCACCGAAAGATCTTAGTTATAGCGCTTGGCTAACAGCAGGGGTAGCACTTCTAATGACAATTTGGTGGGTTACTGAAGCAATTCCAATATATTTTACAGGAGTAATTCCACTTATATTGTTTCCGACGCTCAATATTTATGATTTGAATTTAATAGCGAGCTCCTATGCGCATCCTTTGGTCTTGTTATTTTTAGGCGGTTTTATTATTGCATCATCAATAGAAGCATGTGGATTACATAAAAGAATAGCATTAAAAATTTTATCTATATCAGGAACTAGCCCAGCTAAAATTATTGCTGGATTTATGTTAACGACAGCTTTAATTAGTATGTGGGTAAGTAATACCGCATCAACAATAATGATGCTGCCAATTGCACTTTCAGTAATTACAATATTTTCAAAACAGGAAAAAATAGAAGGTAAGGATTTGGCAATTCCTTTGTTATTAGCTATAGCTTATTCAGCATCAATTGGAGGTGCTGCAACTTTGATAGGTACTCCAACAAATGTTATGTTGGCTGGAATTTTAAGTGATAATTATAATTATGAAATAGATTTTCAAGATTGGTTAATGATTGGATTGCCAATTTTATTTTTCTTGTTGCCAATTATTTGGTTTTTTTTGACACAAATTAGTTTCAAAGTTTCAAAAGAAAAATCTAATGCTTTAGAAAATACCCTTGTCCAAATGAGGAAAGAAATTGGAGCTATTTCATTCACAGAAAAAATAGTAGCATTTGTATTTTTTTTGACAGCTTTTTCGTGGATATTTAGAAAAACTTTAAATGAAATTTTTAATTTAAATCTAAATGATACATCTATAGGATTATTTGGAGCTTTAATATTATTTTTAATACCAACAGGAAAAAGTTCTAGAGCATGCAATTGGGAAATCGCTAATAAAATACCTTGGGGAGTTTTGCTTTTAGTTGGTGGCGGCATTTCATTATCCAAAGCTTTTAGTTCTTCAGGATTAGCCTTATGGATAGGAAGTTTTTCAAGCTATTTTGTGAACTATGAATTTTATCTGTTAATTATAATTGCTGTGGGGATTATAATTTTTTTTACTGAACTAAATTCTAACACTGCAACTATTGCAACTTTCGCTCCAATTTTAATTATCTTTGCGCTTGGGATTAATCAAAACCCTTTATTTTTGGTGATACCATCAACAATTGCAGCGAGTTGCGCTTTCATGTTACCTATTGCAACACCGCCAAATGCAGTAATTTTTGGAAGTGGAAAAATTAAAATGAGCGATATGATTCGTGCAGGATTTTTGCTAAATATAATTTCTATATTTGTTATTACAATTGTAAGTATTTTATTAATTAAATATATTTTTGGGTTTGATGTAAATAATTTTTCACTATAAAAAATATCAATTTTATATTTACAATTTACTTTATAATAATTTAATTAATTTAAAAGCAGAAGCATAACCATTTGCTATGAAATTTTCTTCTTCAGAATAGTTTTTATTACACTAAATTAATTATAGTTTAAATAATTTAAAAAAGTTTTTTTTAGTTTTTAAATTTTACCATCAATACCCATTTGATAATATTTATGAACTATGCTGTCTTGATTTTCCAGCAACCAGTCTATGCTTGGTTCATTTTTCATCGCTTTATGTATTGCTTGCGATGTTGCCTTTCTATGAATATCAAATAAAACTTTATGATCAAGATTATCATCTTTGATTACTGATGGATTCAACCAGACTGACACTATTATTCCTAAATCATTTGCTTTTTCTTTTGGAATATCGCCATTTCTGACCGCGTCAAGGACTCCATTTGCTATTGCACCTTGAACTGTACCCATTAATATATTTGTATATTTTGTATCCTTTACAGTTACTTTGCTTACCATTAATGTTGCTGGCTTAACCATAATATCAGTATTCATTATTGCTAAAACTCTAGAATGGCCTTTAACTTGATCGCCAAGAAGTGTCGCAAATGCTGTCCCTACAGGTCCATCTAGCTCACCTATAATTATTTCTGGCTCTGCGGCAGTCCCGGGAGGGCCTCCTGCTACCAAAGATTCTGCAACTCTCATTACAATTCTATCGCTCATATACATACTCCTTGAATGTTTTTAGATTTAATTTAATACTGTTCGGATATTAAAGTATGATAGCAATATAAATAAATTAGTTCCATGAGATATTAATGAAAAATGAATTTTATATGAAAGAGTGCATTTCATTGGCAAACAAATCTGTTTTAAATGGAGAAGTACCAATAGGAGCTATAATATTACAAAATGATAAAATTATTTCAAAAGCACATAACACTTCAATTAGTTCAAATGATCCAACTGCACATGCAGAAATAAACGTAATAAGAGATGTTTGTAAAAAAATAAATAATTATAGGATTAATGACGCTATTTTATATGTAACACTTGAGCCATGTTTGATGTGTATTTCTGCTATATGCGAAGCAAGAATAGATAGCGTGGTTTTTGGCGCTTATACTAGTAATGAAATAAATTTCCGCAAGAATTTTAATAGTTTAAAAACAAATTTTAATATAAATCATACGCCAAAATTTATTGGAGGAATTTTAGAGGCTGAGTGTTCAGCGTTGATTAAAAATTTTTTTAAGACTAAGAGAGGCTAAGTATGTCGGTTTATCTTCATGAATGATTTTTAGATAAGCTTGAATTCTTTTAACATAATTCACAGGCTCATTTCCCCTTGCATAACCATATTTAGTATTTTTGTAGAATTTTTTCAGCCTTAAAAGCGGAAGATGTTTTTTAACATCAGACCAGTAATTTGGATTATGCCCAAATCTTTCTGTAATTATTCTTGCATCTTCCAAGTGCCCTAATCCAACATTATAAGCAGCCAAAGTCATCCACATTCTATCCGAACCAACAATTGATTTAGGAAGTCTTTTAAAAATATTTTCTAAATATTTGACTCCACCATAAACACTTTGATTTGGATCTAATCTATTTTTTATTCCTATATAGCTTGCTGTGTTTTTAGTTAACATCATTAAACCTTTGACTTTTGTTTTTGATACGGCTTTATGATTCCAGTGTGACTCTTGATAAGATATCGCTGCAATTAGTTCCCACGAAAATATTGAGTTTCTTGTATGTTTTTTAAAATATCCTATATATTTGGGAAGTCTATTATTAATTTTTTTAATAAATATTCTTTTTTCAACTTGATTTAAATTATTGTTTTCATTTATAGAGAGATAGATATCTTTTTTTATAAAACATTTTTCTTCACTTGTTGAAAGAGGAAGTTCAAGACTTTTGAATGTGCCGCTTCCTGAAAAACCAAAAGTGCAGATTATTGGCAAAATATATAAGTTTATATATTTGTTTGATGTGTTAAGTTTTTTTATGCTCCAAGTATTGATAAATTACACCTTTTTCCTAGTACTTGGAATGTAACTTTAACACTATATATTGTGTTTTTCAATATAATAATTAAATTATTATATACTTATATACATTTAATATATATTAAATATTGTTATTAATACCTTGTGTCAAAGGCTGCATTGGTGTACTTTACAAATCTTGATTGGTTTTAAATTTCATAAAATTTAAAATAATAATAATAAACGAAAAAATCGTTAATAATCAAAAATATAAGAATAATTGGAGTGAAAAAATATAAATGGCAACTATTCCAGGTTTAGTACTGTCACATAAACAAAAAAATCCAGAAGGCATCGCCCTTAGATATAAGCAATTAGGAATATGGAATTCATATAGTTGGTCAGACTACTATGCTGAAGTGACACTGTTAACAAATGCACTCAAATCTTTATCTATAAAAAAGGGTAGTGTTGTAGGAGTTTATGGGAATAATGTTCCAAAGCTTATCTTTTCTATTTCAGCAATTCAATCGTTGGGCGCTGTAGTGGTTCCAATTCATCCAGAGTCTACAGAGGAAGAATTAAAAAAAATATTATCAGTATCAAAGGCAGAAATATTAATAGCCGAAGACCAACAACAAGTTGATACTTTCTTAAATATTGAGTCAGATTGCGCTATAAAAAATCTTATATATCTAGACGGAAGAGGAATGTCCACATACAAAAATGACATTCTTGTTTCTTATGATGTTTTATTAGAAAAAGCAAATGATTCAAGTATTGAAAATGAAATTAATGCAGTCGGAGATAATGATATAGCTTTTTATATGTTCGACGAGCACGAAGATGATCTTTATAAAGTGTCGCATGCTGCAATAATTAATAATAGCTCAAAGATTGTGACTTTAAATACATTAACCGAGAAGGATTCTATTGTTTCATATCTTCCTTTAGCAATACCAACAAATCTATTGTTTACATATGTAATGTCTTTAAATAGTGGTATGTCTCTAAATCTGCCAGAAAGCAATCAAACAATAGAAAAAGATTTGCAAGAAATAGGGCCTACAATATTATATGCTCCTTCTTTTGTTTTTAAACATATCATTAGCTCGATTAGTTATAGAATAGAGTCTGCATCACAAGATAATTACAATAGATACATGAGTCACTATAAAATTTTAATGGAAACTTATGAAAAAGAAATTAGTGGAAACATTTCTATTACAGACAAAATAAAAAAATTATGGGTAATGCTAACAACATTTGCCCCAGCAAAAAATGTATTTGGTCTAACCAAAATAAAACATGCCTTTGTGAGCGACGGTGTTTTATCTAAAGTTAATTTTGATTTCTTTCATGCAATTGGCGTTGAAATTCAACATTCATTTGGACAGGCTTCTTCATGCGGATGTATTTCTGTTCAACCTGATCATTCGGTATCATCAGAAAATGTTGGTTCTGCCATGTCAGGCACAGAAATTAAAATAAATGATAACTCAGAAGTATGTTTTAAATCTGACTGTATTGCTGAATCAATAAGTGGTGCATCAAATGTTGAAGATGGTTGGATTAACTCTGGTTACAAAGGGAGCGTTGATGATTCAGGAAACATTGTCATTAGAGGTAGGTCTAAAGATTTAATAACTTTAAAATCAGGCAAACAATTCTCTCCTGAAAGTATTGAAAATTTAATTGCATGTTCTCCTTTTGTTAAATCTGCAATTATTGTTGGAAATAAACAAGACTTTAATTCTGTTGTGGTTGTAATTGATCCAAATTCTGTAAATTCATGGGCTGATAGAAAAAATATTAGATATACTGGATATACTGAGTTAGCAAGCAAGGATGAAGTGAGGGATTTGATAAAAGAACATTTAAATTGTGTTAATGAAACTCTTGATTCTGATCTAAAAGTAAAAAGATTTGTTGTACTTCATAGAACATTAATAATGTCAGAGGGCGAAGTTTCAAAAACAATGGAAGTGATGAGAAGTAATCTAGAAAGAAATTTAAAAGATGTTTTTGCTGCAATTCAAGCAAACAATGATAATTGTACAGTGAATGATATCGATCAGTTATCATATGATTTAAATATTAATAAAATATAATAGCTAAGAGAAAAAGATGACAGATATTCTAAAAGTAGAAAATGTAACTCTTCAATTTGGTGGTGTAAAAGCTATTACTGATATTAGCTTTAATGTCAAAGAAGGAGAAATTTGCGCAGTAATTGGACCAAATGGCGCAGGAAAAAGCTCAATGTTAAATGTTATTAATGGAGTTTATTTACCTCAAATTGGTACTGTTACATACGATGGAGTTGCAAGAAGATCTATCAATCCAAGAGATGCAGCTATTGCAGGAATGGCAAGAACTTTCCAAAATATTGCTTTATTTCAGGGAATGACTGTTTTAGAAAATATTATGACTGGTAGAAATTTGTTTATGAAGTCTACTTGGTTAGAGCAAGGTTTAAATATTGGAAGAGCAAGAGAAGAGGAGAAAATTAATAGGCTTGCCGTTGAAAAAGTAATAAAATTTTTACAAATAGAATCTATTAGGAAAACTCCGGTAGCTAAACTACCATATGGTTTGCAAAAAAGAGTAGAGTTAGGTAGGGCACTAGTTGCTGAGCCAAAGATCTTATTACTTGATGAACCAATGGCGGGAATGAACTTAGAAGAAAAGGCTGATATGTCTTGTTTTATTTTAGAAATAAATAAAGAGCAAGGAATTACAACTGTTATGATTGAACATGATATGGGAGTTGTAATGGATATTTCAGATCATGTGGTTGTATTAGATTATGGTAAAAAAATTGGTGATGGTTCACCAAAAGAAGTTATGGCAAACCAGGATGTTATTGATGCATATCTTGGGGTAAGTCACTAAAAGGGGTATTGGTATGGATTGGGTTTATTTAATAGAAGTATTAGTTGGTGGATTAATGTCAGGCGTGATGTACTCGCTTGTTGCCATTGGTTTTGTATTGATATATAAATCATCTGGCATATTTAATTTTGCACAAGGAACAATGCTTCTTTTTGCATCCTTAACTTTTGTTAAGATGACAGAAAATGGTATAGATTTTTGGACAGCCTTATTTATAGCCGCTGGTATTATGGTTATTTTTGGTGTGGCCACAGAACGATATGTTATAAGACCATTAGCTAACCAAGACCTTTTAGCTTTATTTATGGCTACAGTAGGTTTGGCTACTTTCCAAGAAGGATTTTCGCAGTTTATTTGGGACTCAGATGTTCATGGTTTACAAATGAGTAAATTCTTAGATATTGGACTATTAGACCCTGCGCCAATATTTATGTCAGATCACATTCCATGGCTGGATATTTTAATTCCAAAATTTGATATTTTTGCATCATTAGTTGCAGGATCACTTATTGTGGTTTTAGCATTCTTCTTTCAAAAGACAAAGACTGGCTTATCATTAAGAGCAGTATCTGATGATCATATGGCAGCGATGGCTGTAGGAATACCATTGCAAACAGTTTGGGCTGTAGTTTGGGCTGTGACAGGTGTTATAGCTTTAGTAGCAGGATTATTATGGGCAGAAAGAGTAAGTGTATCATTTACATTGATTGAAGCAGTAATGAAAGCTTTACCTGTGATACTTATTGGTGGTTTGACATCAATACCAGGTGCTATTGTTGGCGGATTGGTAATTGGTGTTGGCGAAAAATTAGGTGAAATTTACTTAGCTGATGTATTTGGTGGGCAAGGAATTGAGTTATGGTTTGCTTATTTCATGGCGCTAATTTTCCTAGTGTTTAGGCCTCAAGGTATGTTCGGTGAAAAATTAATTGAAAGGGTATAAATAAATGATATATAGAGAAACAGGAAATTTTGTAACGAATTACTTAAAAGATAGAGAAATCTTCCCTTTAAAATTTGATAAAATAATTGTCATTCTTGGTTTGTTAATTCTATATTTATATGTGCCTACAATGTCTGAATATGCTTTAAGTGCACATATAATTCCTATTTTAGCAGTTGGTTTAGCAACTGTCGGTTTAAATATATTAACTGGTTTAACAGGTCAATTATCTTTAGGAACTGCTGGATTTATGTGTGTAGGTGCATTTGGTACTTATAACTTAATGTTAAGGGTGCCAGAAAACTTTATGTCTTTGCCGGTGGCTCTATTAATTTCTGGAATTTTTGCTGGCTTAGTAGGTGTTATTTTTGGATTGCCAGCAATAAGAATTAAAGGTTTTTATTTGCTAGTATCCACACTTGCTGCACAATATTTTGTTTGGTGGTTTTTTAATTCATACGCATGGTTTTTAAATTATGAATCATCTGGTGTTGTAGCTATTGCTCCAAAAATGTATGACTATTGGGGCCTAGGTAATTTATTAGGTGTAGATATGCAAGGTTACCCAGCAAGATACTTGTTGGCTTTAACTATTTGCCTAGGGTTGACTTATTTTGCAAAGAATCTATTAAGAAGTAATACTGGAAGAAATTTTATGTCCGTGCGAGATAGAGATATAGCTGCTAGTGTTATGGGTATCAGCGTTCCAAGAACTAAACTCTTAGCATTTTTGTAAGCTGTTTCTATTGCGGTGTTGCCGGTGGAATTTATTCTTTCTTATATATTGGTAATGTTGATTTGATGATATATGAAATTGATAGATCTTTTACTATATTATTTATGTTAATTATTGGTGGTTTAGGTTCTATCTCAGGATCATGGCTTGGCGCAATATTTGTTTACGAATTTCCTATAGTATTCACTTGGATAGGAGACTATTTATTCCAAGGTGCTTTTAATACAGCTGTTGTAGAAAATGTATCAAATATGGTTTATGGTGTATTTATAATTGCTTTGTTAATCAGAGAGCCAGGAGGCTTTGCGGCTTTGTGGGGAACTACAAAACAAAAATTAAGAATGTGGCCATATCCACATTAACTAAAGAGGGAAAAAATGTCTGAATCTTTATTAAAAGTTAATAACATCGAAGTTGTCTACAATCATGTAATTTTAGCATTGCGCGGAGTTACTTTAGATGTTGAAGAAGGAAAAGTAGTTTCTTTATTAGGTGCTAATGGCTCAGGAAAAACAACAACTCTAAAAGCTTGTTCGAATCTATTGCATGCTGAAAGAGGAGCAATAACAAAAGGTTCAATAGAGTATCAAGGAAATGACATAGCAACATCTGAC
This sequence comes from Thiothrix sp., assembly GCA_038141665.1. Lineage (GTDB taxonomy): Bacteria > Pseudomonadota > Gammaproteobacteria > Poriferisulfidales. Next base: position 289,858 of record JAYQIN010000002.1, on the reverse strand, counting down.
GCTTACAATCTTGTAAAAGATGGCGTTGTTCAAGTTCTAGAAGGTAGACATTGTTTCGCTCACCTAACAGTTGAAGAAAATATAATGACAGGTTCTTTCATTAGAGAAAATCCAAAAGAAGCAAAACAAGATCTTGAAAGAGTTTATGATCATTTTGAAAGAATTAGAATTAGAAGAAAGAGTTTGGCTGGATTTACTTCTGGAGGGGAACAGCAAATGATTGCTATGGGAAGAGCTTTAATGTCTAGACCAAAATTAATTTTATTAGATGAGCCTTCAATGGGTTTGGCGCCTCAATTAGTTGAAGAAATTTTTGCAATTGTTAAAAATTTAAACCAAGAAGGCGTAAGCTTTTTAATTGCCGAGCAGAATGCTATGGTTGCGCTTAAATATGCTGACGAAGGTTATATCATTGAAAACGGAAGAGTGATTCTTAAAGGACAAGCACAGGAATTATTAGAAAGACCAGATGTAAAAGAAATGTATTTAGGTGTTGGCGCTGAAGGTCAAACAAGTTTCAGAGATATTAAATATTACCACAGAAGAAAACCTTCATTCAGTTAAAGATAATTCAGTTTTACTTATAATTATTCCATCTTTATCAGCGTATATATAATCGCCTGGTTTAAATGTAACATTCATAAAATTTACCTCAATATCAGCATCTCCTAACCCCTTTTTTACACTTTTTACTGGTTTTGTTGATAATGCAAATACTCCGATTTCAATATTCGCAATAACGTCAGAATCTCTAATACATCCATTTACTATTATGCCAGACCAATTATTTTTAAATGCTGCCTCAGCGAGCATGTCGCCTAGCAATGCACAATCCATAGATGCATTACCATCAACAACTAAAACCTTATTTTCACCATCTGAATTTACTGCTTCTCTTACTTTAGAGTTATCATTTAGACATTTAATTGTACTGATTTCACCACAAAATGAGTCATTTTTGCCATAACTATTAAATTGTTGGTGTAAGATCACAAGATTATCGCTGTATAGGTCACACAAGTCTGCAGTTTTAAAATTTTTATTTTTTTTCATATATATTAATGGTTTATAGTATTTTATTAAAATATTATTGAAATTTAATTTAACGAATCTTATCATTATATAAAATTTTTATCAAAGTTATTGAAATATTTAAGGACTAAACGTCAATAAATTGCTAATATACGCACGCGATAATGACTCTATATTTACAATAATATTCAGTATACAAATTATAACTATAAGGAATTAATTTAAATTATTATTTCTACTACACATCAGGAGACGAAGATGGATAGAAAAGAACAAATAAAGCAATTAGAAAATGAATGGAAGACTAATCCCAGATGGAAGAATGTAAAAAGGGGCTATACTGCAGAAGATGTAGTAAGACTCAGGGGTTCGTTTGTACCAGAGTGTAGTTTAGCAAAAAAAGGCGCTGATAAATTATGGTCTTTAGTTAACGGTAGTGCAAAAAAAGGCTATGTGAATTGTTTGGGAGCCTTAACAGGCGGTCAAGCTATGCAGCAAGTGAAAGCTGGAATAGAAGCAATTTATTTGTCAGGATGGCAGGTTGCTGCTGATGCCAATACATCTGAAACAATGTATCCAGATCAATCCCTCTATGCTTATGATTCCGTTCCAACTGTCGTTAGAAGAATAAATAATAATTTCAAAAGAGCTGATGAAATTCAATGGTCTAAAGATATTAATCCTGGAGATAAAGATTATATAGATTATTTCGCTCCAATAGTAGCAGACGCGGAAGCTGGATTTGGTGGGGTTCTTAATGCTTTTGAATTAATGAAAAACATGATCGTTAATGGCGCATCGGGCGTTCATTTTGAAGATCAATTGGCTGCTGTAAAAAAATGCGGTCACATGGGCGGAAAAGTTTTGGTGCCAACTCAAGAAGCAGTTCAAAAACTTATAGCTGCAAGATTAGCCTCAGATGTTATGGGTGTTCCGACACTTTTATTAGCAAGAACTGATGCAGAGGCTGCAAACCTAATCACTTCAGATTATGATGAAAATGATAAGCCATTTTTAACAGGTGAAAGAACAGCGGAAGGTTTTTATAGAACAAACAATGGAATAGACCAAGCTATTTCAAGAGGACTTGCCTATGCCCCATATGCTGACTTGATATGGTGTGAAACAGGAACTCCTGATTTAGAATTTGCAAAAACATTTGCGGAAGGTGTTAGGTCGAAGTATCCAGATCAGCTATTAGCATATAATTGCTCTCCCTCATTCAATTGGAAGAAAAATTTAGATGATGCAACTATTGCTAAATTCCAAAAAGAATTGAGCGCAATGGGATATAAATATCAATTTATTACTTTAGCTGGAATCCATAACATGTGGTACAACATGTTTGATTTAGCTCACTCATATGCAGCTGGTGATGGTATGAAACATTATGTAGAAAAAGTACAAGAACCAGAATTCGCTGCTGCTGATAAAGGTTATTCATTTGTAAGTCATCAACAGGAAGTTGGTGCAGGTTATTTTGATGATGTCACAACTGTAATTCAAGGTGGACAATCGTCAGTTACAGCTTTAACAGGCTCAACTGAAGAAGAGCAGTTTTAAAATAACTAATTTGCATAACTAGGAAGAGTTATAATATGTATAAACACATTAAAATTCCAGATGATGGAAGCAAAATTTCTTTTGATGAAAAGAATAATTTAGTTGTGCCTAATAATCCCATTATTCCATTTATTCAGGGAGATGGTATAGGTCTTGATATAACACCTGTTATGCAAAATGTTGTAAATAATGCTGTCGAAAAAGCCTATGGCGGAGAAAAAAAAATTCATTGGATGGAAGTTTATGCTGGAGATAAGGCTTTAGAAAAATATGGCGAACATAATTATCTTCCGCAAGAAACTTTCAAAGCAATAGAAGAATTTGTAGTTGCAATCAAAGGACCTCTAACAACTCCAGTTGGAGAGGGCTTACGCTCTTTAAATGTTGCAATAAGACAAGAAATGGATTTATTTGCTTGCGTAAGGCCTATAAAATATTTCCCAGGTACAAGAACTCCCCTTAGAAGCTCTAGCACAACAGATATGGTAATTTTTAGAGAAAATACTGAAGACATTTACGCTGGAATTGAATGGGCAGCTCAAACTAAAGATGTTAAAAAAGTTTTAGATTTTTTAATTAAGGAAATGAAAGTTGATGGCATAAGATTTCCTGAAAGCTCAGGTATAGGTATAAAGCCTGTTTCAAAAGAGGGATCTGAAAGATTAATAAGAAAAGCTATAGAGTATGCAATAGATAATAATAGGAAATCAGTTTCATTGGTTCACAAAGGTAATATTATGAAATTTACTGAAGGAGCTTTTAGAAATTGGGGTTATGAACTTGCACTTAATGAGTTTGATGGAGAGATCATAGATGATGGGCCATGGTGTAAAATTATAAACCCTAACAATGGCGATGAAATCATTATTAAAGATGTGATAGCAGATAACTTTCTTCAACAAATACTTTTAAGACCTGAAGACTATGATGTTATTGCAACTTTAAATCTAAATGGAGACTATATCTCTGATGCTTTAGCCGCGCAAGTTGGCGGTATTGGGATTGCTCCTGGGGCAAATATATCTAACAAAGTTGCTGTATTTGAAGCAACTCACGGATCGGCGCCAAAGTATGCTGGCAAAAATAGAGTAAATCCAGGCTCAATAATATTATCAGCAGAAATGATGTTAAGATATTTAGGATGGACTGAAGCTGCAGATAAAGTATTACTTGGCGTTGCTCAAGCGATAGCAAATAAAACTGTTACTTATGATTTAGCTAGAGTAAGAGCCGGTATGCAGACATTGGTAAAGAAACACGAACATGGTCAGGAAATTAAGAAGGATCTTGAAGAATTGATGCCAGGTGCTACATTAGTAACTTGTAGTGGTTTTGGAGATGCTATTATAGATTGCATGTAAACTTTTATTATATATGAGCCAAACATTTAAAATTTCTTTCTTTAATCATAATTCCGTTTATGAAATATATTCAAAAGAAGTATATCAATCGGATATGTATGGATTTATTGTAATCGAAAATATTGTCTTCGGAGAGAACAGTAGTGTAGTGGTTGATCCAAGCGAGGAAAAACTAAAGACAGAATTTAATAATGTGAAAAGATTTTTTGTCCCTTCCCATAATATTATACGAATCGATGAAGTAGAAAAAGAGGGAGCTGCTAAGATAACATCGACAGACGCCAATATAAAAAATTTTCCAACAGGAAACTTTACAATCCCTCCTAATAAAAATAATACTGAGAGCTAATAATTCTCTAAACACCTGCCAATGTATGATAAAGTTATATATCTTTGGTGAGTTGGCAGAGTGGTCGAATGCACTACCTTGGAAAGGTAGCAAACGAGCAATCGTTTCATAGGTTCGAATCCTATACTCACCGAAGCAATACTTTATCAATTTAAATATGGATAATAAGATCACAAAATTACAGGAATCAATAAGAAATAACCTTGCTAAACAAGGATCTGATTTTTTAGTTCCTTTTATTAGTTCCACTATTAGCGTTCTTACATCCCACGAATTTTCATCATTGGAAGTTAAAAAAAGATTAAAAAAACTAAAACTAAAAAATATAAAAACTGATGGTGATAAAATAGAATTACAATCAAAAGCTCTAGATTTTAATGTATATATCTTATATGTAGGAGTAAAGAACTATATTTTTAAAATTGAAGGCCTAAATCATTATAGTGGCTTTGTTTTTATGCAGACAAACAAAGGTATAATTGTTCATGACAATGTTTCAGATGATCCAAAATTATTAGCTAAAGACTTAAAAAACTTGTTTACAAAAAATTATAAAAGCCCATACCTTGTGACCGATGTTTTTTTAGATTTTATTAATCCAAAACTTGACAGCAAAGAATAGTATTATTAATGGATATTTTATATTTAATACTTCTAAAAATCTTACCTTTATACATATTTGTAATAATAGGATTCATAGCAGGAAAATATTTAAATATAGAAGCAAAAGGTATTGGAAAATTAATAATTTATATTATAGCTCCGTTTGTAATTTTTGAGGCTATTACACATTCAAAATTATCCCTGAGCACATTTATACTGCCATTAATAATATTCCTAATATGTTCTTTGATAGCTTTTATATTTTATCAATATGGAAAGTATATATATAAAGACGCAAGAGCAAATGTTCTTTCCATCGTTGCTTCAGAGGGTAATACTGGATATTTTGGAATTCCTATTGCGTTATTACTTTTTAATCAAAATATATTTGGTATTTATATTTTAGGCACCCTTGGTGTAACTATATTTGAAAATACCATAGTTTATTATTTAACAGCAAGAGGTAGGTATTCCGTAAAAGAATCTTTTTCTCGATTAAAGAAACTACCGGCTATATATGCTTTTTTATTTGCAGTTATTTTTCTTTATTTTGAAATAAAACTTCCAGATACTATGAAAAATTTTGTTATTAGTATGAAAGGCGATTATGTAACCTTAGGAATGATGTTAATAGGTTTTGGGATATCTTCTATAAAAAATTTTTCTTTTGACTACAAATTTATAAGCTTGTCTTTCATAGGTAAATTTTTAATTTGGCCCTTATTGACGTCATCTTTAGTTTTGTTAGATTATTATGTTTTCCATATGTATAGTATTGAAATTTACCGAGCATTTTTATTGCTATCTATTGTCCCAATTGCGGCTAATACTGTAATTTTTGCAACTGCACTTGATGTTTTTCCTGACAAAGTTTCTTCAGCAGTATTATTTTCTACAATTTTTGCTCTTGCTTATGTACCTATTATGATTTTATTTTTATTTAAATAATATGCTAAATTAAAATCATATTTATGATAGCATAAATCCAATATGAGCAATATCGTGTTAGCAACAAAATGGCGTCCAAAATTATTTTCTGACCTTATTGGCCAAGAACCAGTTATTACAGCATTAATTAATAGTCTTGATAATCAAAGACTGCATCACACCTATCTATTTACTGGTACTCGAGGAGTAGGCAAAACTACGTTAGCAAGAATTTTAGCAAAATGCTTAAATTGTGAAGTTAGTGGAATAAGCTCAAATCCATGTGCAAAATGTGCAAGCTGTTTAGCAATAGATTCTGGTCAATTTGTAGATTTGTATGTAGTGGATGCAGCATCTAGAACAAAAGTTGAGGATACTAGAGATCTTTTAGAAAATGTTCAGTATTTACCAACCCAAGGAAGATACAAAATATATCTTATAGATGAAGTGCACATGCTTTCTACTCATAGCTTTAATGCACTATTAAAAACTTTAGAAGAGCCGCCTGAGCATGTAAAGTTTATTTTGGCAACAACTGATCCACAAAAAATACCAAGTACAATATTATCTAGATGTTTACATTTTAATTTAAACAGAATATCGCAAGACACAATACAAAATCAGCTAAAAAAGATTTTGGAAAAAGAAAGTATAAGTTTTGAAGATGCTGCAATAAGAAATATATCGAAAATTGCGGATGGCAGTATGCGCGACGCACTTAGCGTAGCAGAACAATGTATATCTCATGGAGATAACAATATATCGTATGAAAATATATGTAAAATATTGTGTTTAATGCCGTCTGAAAAAATTAATGAAATTGTGGAAAAAATAATTCTTGATGACGCAAATACACTTATGGAATTAATAGATCAAATGTATTACCAGTCTGTAGATTTTAAATACATATTAGAGGAGATTATCTCAATATTTCACCAAACAGCAATTTATAAAGTTACCAACACAGTTGTTAGCGATACTTATATAAAAAGTGTAAAAAACCTTGCTAAAAAATATAATGAAGAAGAAATTCAAATACTTTATCAAGTAGGTGTTACGAGTATGAGAGATATAGAATATGCCCCGGATTATAAAAGTGGATTTGAAATGTCAATTATAAGAATGATGATGTTTTTGCCATTCAATTCTGAATCTCAAATAAAATATTCTAAAAGTAAACCATTAATAGATGAAAAAGAAAAAGTTAAAGTTAAAAAAAACATTGAGCAAGTAAAACTCGAAAAAGAAAATATTTTATCAATAGAAAAAAATTGGGAAATAATTGTAAAAAGACTTGAGGTAGATTCTATTACTAAAAATTTAGCAAATAATATAAAATTTGATTCAAAAAAAGATAACTTAATAAATTTTCTTATAAATGAAGATTTAGAAGGAGTCGTTACCGAAAAATCTAAAGATAAATTAAACGAAGCTTTGTCAAATTATTTTAAAAAAGATATAACTATAAATATAAGTATTTCTGATAAAACTTTAGAGACGCTTCATGAAAAAAATGAGCAAGACTATAAAAATAAAATTTCTAGTGCTAGTAAAATAATCGATGAAGATGATTTTGTTAAAAATATTAAAGAAAAATTTAATGCAAAGAGTATTGAAAACTCTGTTCAAGTTGACGATTAAATAAAAGGAGAATAATTATGTTAAAAGGATTAGGTGGTATGGGTGATATGATGGGTTTAATGAAACAAGCTCAAAAAATGAAAAAGGATATGAAAAAATTAAAGAAAGAAATTTCTAAAACAAATATTACTGTCTCTGACAAGGATGATAATATTTCAATTGTAATGAATGGTGATCATATTATTCAAAAAATAAGTTTATCAAGCGAAATAAAACAATATGATAATAAAAAAATAGAGTCGTTGTTAAAAGACACTGTTAATCAGGCATCAAGGGAAGTTGACAAGATGTCCTCTGAAAAGATGTCAGCTCTATCAAAACAAGGTCTTCCAACTGATTTACCGTTTTAAAAAAGTGGAAAAAAATAAAACATTAATTGAAGATTTAATAGTTGCGTTAACATGCCTACCTGGGGTTGGAAAGAAAACTGCTCAAAGAATGACTTATCATCTTCTTCAGCGCGGAAAAGATGATGCTTTAAATTTATCTGAAGTTTTAAAAGAAGCTGTTCTAAAAACTAAACATTGCAAATCCTGTCGCACCTTGTGTCAAGATGACTATTGTAATATTTGTTCTAACCCAACAAGAAGTGATGATTTGTTGTGCATAGTCGAAAGTCCTGCTGACATAATGAATATCGAAAATAGTACAAATTATAATGGTAAATATTTTGTGCTTCTTGGTCGATTGTCCCCGCTAGACGGTATTGGTCCAAATGAAATTGGCCTAGATATGTTAAAAGAAAAACTTTTCTCTGGCATTGTAAGAGAACTTATACTTGCAGTTAATTATACTGTTGAAAGTGACGTAACTGCCCATGTGATAAGTGATCTTGCTTTAAATAATTCCGTTAAAGTGACAAGACTTGCCCAGGGTGTTCCAGTAGGAGGAGAACTTGAGTATCTTGACCAGCGAACACTCTCGAAAGCGTTTGAAAAGAGAACTCTGTACTAATATCTTTCGGTAATTTTGACAATTTATGTTATGTTTAATTTATGAAAAAGAATCCTAAAAATTTAATATGGATAGATTTAGAGATGACTGGTCTTGATACTATCAAAGATAGAATAATAGAGATAGCAACTATTGTTACGGATAAGAATCTTAACATTATTGAAAAAGGACCAGTTATTGCAATTAAAACTCCTGAAGAAGCAATCAATAATATGGACGAGTGGAATACAAATCAACATAATAAATCTGGACTTGTAGAAAGAATAAAAAATAGTAGTTATACGTATACTGACGCACAAGAAATTACTATTGATTTCTTAGAAAAATATATAGATAAGAATAAATCACCTATGTGTGGAAGTGGCATATGTCAGGATAGAAGATTTTTAGCGAGATGCATGCCTGACTTAGAAAATTTCTTTCATTATAGAAATTTAGACGTAAGCTCAATTAAAGAAATAGTTAATAGATGGTACCCTGATATAAAATTTAAAAAAGACCCTCAACATTTAGCTTTACAGGATATAATAGACTCAATTGAAGAGTTAAAGTTTTATAGAAATTCTATTTTTGTTGATATAACTTAATATCATTTTTCATATTTACGTTAATAACTGTATCAGAAATTTGGGACATAACTTTAGGAAAATCTAAATTATAATGTAAACCTCGGCTTTCTTTTCGGTTTAAAGCTGAAATAATTATAATCTCAGCAACGTATGCTAAATTTCTAAGCTCTATAAGATCACTTGATATTATATTTTTGCTAAAACAATCTTCAATTTCTTTTTTATATATGGAGACCCTAATTTTTGCTTTTAATAAACGTTCATTTGTTCTTACTATGCCTACATAGTTCCACATCAATGTTCTTATTTCTTCCCAAGAATGTTTGATAATTACTTCTTCACTAATACTTTTATTTTTATTTGTAATTAAATAGTCATTTATATCAGTATGACTTTCATTACGACGTTTTTTTATATCTTGAAGTACTTTTTTTGAGAAAAATATACATTCAAGCAATGAATTGCTGGCCATTCGATTTGCACCATGTAGCCCTGAATGAGCAACTTCACCGATTGCGTAAAGATTATCAATGTTTGTTCTTGCATTTATATCTATATTGACTCCGCCACAAGTGTAATGTGTTGCTGGAACTACAGGTATAGCATTTTTAGTAATATCTATATTAAATTCTAAGCATCTTTTGTATATGTTTGGAAATCTCTTTTTAATAAACCGACTATTTTTATGCGAAATATCGAGAAGAACATAATCCAAGCCATGTAATTTCATTTCACTATCTATTGCTCTTGCTACAATATCTCTTGGTGCCAAGACACCTCGTGAATCATATTTATGCATAAATTGATCACCGTTGGGCAATAATAATTTTCCTCCCTCACCACGGAGAGATTCACTTACTAAAAAAGATTTTGCTTTCTGATGATATAGACAGGTAGGATGAAATTGCATAAATTCCATATTTGCAATATCACAGCCAGCTCTAAAGGCCATTGCTATTCCATCCCCAGAAGATGTGTCAGGGTTACTAGTATATAGATAAACCTTGTTTGCTCCTCCTGTTGCAAGTACAACAAATTTAGCTTGGAAAATATCTATTAAGTTATTTTTTTTATTTAACACATAAGAACCTATGCATTTCTTTTTACTATGGATTTGGTTGCTAGTTGTAATTAAATCAATTGCTACATGATGAGTAAAAAGTTCAATATTAGATTTTTTTTTAACATTTTCTATTAAGCTTTCTTGTATAGCTTCTCCAGTTTTATCTGCAGCATGAACAATTCTTGGATGTGTATGTCCTCCTTCTTTTGTTAAATGGAATCTTTCACTTGAGCTGGAGTCACTTTTAGTGAATTTAACACCTTGTTTTAAAAGCCACTCTATTATGGTTTTAGATTCTTTGGCAACATTTTTAACAATATCTTCTTTACATAATCCTGCGCCAGCTTCCATGGTATCTTCAACATGCTGATCTATCGAATCAATTTTGCTTAAAACAGCAGATATACCACCCTGTGCATAGTATGTACTTCCTTCGTGCAACTCTGTCTTCGAAATTAAAGCTACAGACATGTCATCTGGTAATTGCAGCGCAAGACTATTTCCAGCAGCGCCACTGCCTATAATAAGCACATCAAAAATTCTTTTATTTTCAACTTGTTTTAAAATTTTATCTGACCTTTGTGATAGAATAAGTATAATTTATTATAAATAATGACTTAAGGCAAATATGAGAAACATAATTAAAAACACTTTTCAAACATCACTTTTATTCTTTATTTTTACCAGTTCAGTATTAGCAAATAATTCTAATTTACCTGATTTTACCAAATTAGTGGAAGAAAATAAGGCGAGCATTGTTAATATTAGTACAGTTAAAAAGTCAAAATCTCCAGATAAAAATAATAATCAAAATATGCCAAATGATGAGTTAAATGAATTTTTACGTAAGTTTTTTGGTGATAAAGGTTTCGACGGCAAAGAAAGAAAACAACCTAGACAATCTCAATCATTAGGGTCCGGTTTTATATACTCTTCAAATGGATATATTATTACAAATCACCACGTAATTGCTGGTGCAGATCAAATAATTGTTAAATTAAATGATAAAAGAGAACTTGACGCAAAATTAATAGGCTCAGATCAATCAAGCGATATTGCATTATTAAAAATTAAAGCAAGAAATTTAAAGCCAGTTAAAATTGGTAAATCTGAAAATCTAAAAGTTGGGCAATGGGTTTTAGCTATCGGATCTCCTTTTGGTTTTGAAAGTACTGTGACAGCAGGAATAGTTAGCGCAATCGGAAGAAGTTTGCCAAATGACAATTATGTGCCATTTATTCAGACTGATGTAGCTATAAATCCTGGAAATTCTGGAGGACCATTGTTTAATTTAGATGGTGAGGTTGTTGGAATTAATGCACAAATTTTTAGTAGATCTGGTGGTTTCATGGGTTTGTCTTTTGCCATTCCTATGAATGTGGCAGATAATGTTATAAATCAATTAAAAAAATCAGGTAAAGTATCTAGAGGTTGGCTTGGAGTTTATATTCAAGAAGTCACTAATAACTTAGCAAAATCATTTGGAATGAAAAACCCGTCTGGAGCATTGATTTCTAAAATTATACCTGATGGGCCAGCCTCTAAATCTGACTTAAAAGTTGGAGATATAATCTTAAAATTTGATAATAAAAAAATTGATACATCTTCATCTTTGCCGCCAATAGTTGGAAATACAAAAATCGGAAAAAATGTAACTATTGAAATACTAAGAAATGGCGTTAAGAAAAATATTAAATTTAAAGTTCAAGAGCTTCCAGTTCAAAAAACAGCAAAAAATATACAATCAGCACCAAAAAAAGTATCAAAAAATATTCTTGGAATGACTATTGAAAATTTAACAAATGAAGAGAGAGACAGTTTAAATATTGAAAATAAACTCGGAATTAAAGTTAAAGAAATTTTAGGAAATCCAGCATTCGAATCAGGTTTAATTAAAAATGACATTATATATCAAATTTCTGGAAAGAATGTTGAGAATATAAGTCAGTTTGAGAAAATTGTGAAACGAATGAAAAAAGGTGATTTTGCTTCTCTTTTAGTTAGAAGATCTCAGGGAAATTCTCTTTATTTAGCTATTAAAATAGAGTAATTACATATGTCTGATACAGATAAAGATTTAATTAGAAATTTTTCTATTATAGCTCATATTGATCACGGAAAATCAACATTAGCAGATAGGTTTATACAAATTTGTGGTGGGCTGTCAGAAAGAGAAATGAGTTCACAAATACTTGATTCCATGGATCTTGAAAAGGAACGTGGAATTACTATAAAAGCACAAAGCGTTAGATTAAATTACAATTCATTAAATGGAAAAACTTATCAATTAAATATAATTGATACTCCTGGCCATGTAGATTTTTCTTATGAAGTATCTAGATCTTTAGCCGCATGTGAAGGAGCATTATTAGTTGTTGATGCATCTCAAGGGGTAGAAGCTCAAAGCGTTGCAAATTGTTATAAAGCTGTAGAATTAGACTTGGAAATTTTACCAGTATTCAATAAAATTGATCTTCAGTCAGCTGATCAAGATTCTGTAAAAAATCAAATTAAAGAAATTATTGGTATTGAGACATCTGACTCAATGGGTGTAAGTGCAAAAACAGGTCTTGGGGTTCAAGAATTACTTGAAGCAATCATAGAAAAAATTCCTCCGCCAAAAAAAACTAGTGGTAGTAAACTCAAAGCTTTAATTATAGATTCTTGGTTTGATAATTATCTAGGAATTGTTTCTCTTGTAAGAGTAGTTAATGGCAGTTTGCACCTTAAGCAAAAAATTAAACTTGCATCTACAAATGTAAATTATCAAGTTGAAGAACTGGGATGCTATTCCCCAAAAGTAAATAAATTAGATGTTATAAACGAAGGTGAGGTGGGATATCTTGTTGCCGGGATAAAGGACATAGCTTCTGCAAAAGTAGGAGATACGATACTTTTACATGACGATAACGAAAGTTTACCATTAGAAGGTTTTAAAGAAATTCAACCAAAAGTATTTGCAGGTTTGTTCCCAATAAATAGTGATGATTATAAGGACTTTAGAGATGCTTTAGAAAAACTTGAACTAAACGACTCATCGTTTGATTACGAGCCTGAAACATCAAAAGCATTAGGGCATGGGTTTCGTTGTGGATTTCTAGGTATGCTGCATATGGAAATCATTCAAGAAAGACTGGAAAGTGAATATAAACTTGATCTAATATCAACTTCTCCAACAGTAATTTATAAAGTTATACAAAAAAATGGAAAAACATTAGAAGTAGATAATCCAAGCATGCTTCCTGATATTTCAAGTATCGAAGAGATTCATGAGCCAATCATATCTTCATCCATGTTAGTTCCAAATGAATTTATAGGAAATGTAATCACATTATGTGAGCAGAAAAGAGGCAAGCAAATAAAAATTTCATACGCAGGAGGACAGGCTTTAATAGAGTATTATCTTCCGCTAAATGAGGTTGTTTTAGATTTTTTTGACAAATTAAAATCATGTACAAAAGGATATGCTTCATTTGATTATTATATACACTCTTTTGAGAAATCAGACCTACAAAAATTAGATATCCTTATTAATGGAGAAAAAGTTGATGCGCTTTCTTTGATTGTTCATAAATCAAGATCTTTGGGCATTGGAAGAAAGCTTGTTAATGGAATGAAAGATGTAATTCCTAGGCAGAATTTTGATATAGCAATACAAGCAGCAATAGGATCACAAATAATTTCAAGAGCTACAACAAAAGCTTTCAGGAAAGATGTTACAGCAAAGCTATACGGAGGTGATGTAACACGGAAAATGAAATTACTGAAAAAACAAAAATTAGGAAAGAAAAGGATGAAACAGGTAGGCAAGGTTGAGCTGCCGCAGGAAGCATTCATGGCAGTATTAAAAATCGATACAAATGATTAAATATATTTTTATATTACTTATATTTTTAAATAATGTTTATGCTAGCGACATTGTTAATATAACTTTTTTAGGAACAGGAACTCCAAGACCAGATATAAAAAAGCTTGGGCCTTCCATCTTACTAAAATATAAAAAAAATGAGATTTTATTTGACGTTGGAAGAGGCACAACGTTGAGACTTAGTCAATTAGATAACAGTTATTCAAATATAAATGACATTTTTATTTCACATATGCATTTTGATCATATTGTTGGTCTAGCTGATTTTTGGTTAACTAGTAGCTTATGGCAAAAAAAAACAGATACAAATATTTATGGACCAAAAGATATTAAAAGTTTTTGTAAACAACTAAAAAAAAAATGTATAAGAAGGATTTAAATTACAGGTATGAAAAAGGTAATTATAGTAAAATTAACTGTCTATATCATGAGCTAGTAAAAAAAGATAAGAATAAACTTAAAATTATTCCTTTTGAAAATGACCATGGTCATGTTGACGAATCATATGGATTTAGAATAGATTTTGGAAGCAAAAAAATTGTATATTCTGGCGATACAACTTATTCAAAAAATGTAATAAGTAATTCTAAAAACGCAGATATATTAATTCATGAAGTTATCGCTGTTTCAAAAAAAATTTATAATAATAATAAAAAACTAAGAAAAGTTGTGAAATCACATACAGATGTAAGTCAACTAATCAAAATACTAAAAATATGTAAACCAAAATTGACTATATTAAATCATGCGTTATTATTTGGTATTAGTGAAAATGATGTTTTGAATTTAATAAAAAAAGAATATAAAGGAAAGGTTATTTTTGCAAAAGACTTAATGTCCATTGACTTGGGAAAAGAAATAAATATTTTTAATGCTGGAAATCATAAATGAATTGTAATTTAGATTTTTCAAAACCTATCATTATGGGAATTCTTAATGTAACCCCAGACAGCTTTTCGGATGGAGGCTCTTACCCTTCAACAAAATGTGCTGTTGACAAGGCAATGATCATGATTGAGCAGGGAGCTACAATAATAGATATTGGTGGCGAATCAACCAGGCCTGGATCTGAAAGAGTTTCTGCAATTGAGCAAAAAAGAAGAATAATAGATGTTATATCGCAATTAACTAAAGTAATGCCTAAGAATACCATTATAAGTGTTGATACAACATCTTCTGAGGTTGCTGAGGCAGCAATTAATTTAGGTGTTGGGATGATAAATGATATTAGTGGTGGAAAAGATGATGACAATATGATGTCTTTGGTCGCAGATAATAATCTATATTATTGCATTATGCATATGCAGGGCCCCCCAAAAACGATGCAAGATAACCCGAAGTATAAAAATGTAGTATCTGAGATCATAGATTTTTTGACTGCCCAGTCTGAAAAAGCAATTAAATGTGGTATTAGCAAAGATAAAATAATATTGGATCCAGGTATAGGCTTTGGTAAAAAAACTGAGCACAATTTAGAAATTTTAAAAAATTTAAAAGAATTCTCGAGCCTCGGTTACTATACTTTGTTAGGAACAAGCAGAAAAAAAATATTTGGGGAAATATCTGGTAGTAATAATCCAGCTGACAGAGTTTCTGGCACATGTGCCACTTCAGCTTTAGGTGTAATGTCTGGTGTAAATATTTATAGGGTTCATGATGTTTGGCAAAATAAGCAAGCCATAGACATAGCATATTCAATAAAAAACAGTTAGCATCTACAATTGCAAAATTTTAATATTATGTTATGTTTTTAATAATTAAAAATACTATTAAAATATTATGTCTGAAGATTTATCAAGCAAAAAGTGTATTCCATGTGAAGGTGGCATACCGGCTTTTACGAAAGACCAGATAAACGATTTTTTAAAAAAGGTTGATAACTGGTTAGTAAAAGAAGATGAAGAAAGTAAATTTTATTTGATTAAAGAATTTAATTTTAAAAACTTTATTAGTAGCCAGGATTTTGTAAATAAAGTTGGAGATCTAGCAGAAATTGAAGGGCATCACCCCGATATTAGTTTCGGATGGGGATATGCTAAAGTTAAAATATATACCCATGCTATTGGCGGACTTGCTGAAAGCGACTTTATATTAGCAGCTAAAATTGACAATATAACCTCATAATAATTTTTATTATGTGAATAATATTTTTAGCATATTCTTTTTTAAACTAAAATAACTTAACCTTGCAGTTCTATGGAAGAAATTCTACAAAGCACAGCTTTAATATCAATTTTACAAATTATTGCAATTGATATAATACTTGGCGGCGATAATGCTATTGTAATTGCGCTTGCATGCAAAAACTTACCAGAAAAACAAAGAAAACTTGGAATATTCTATGGTGCACTTGGTGCAATTATTTTAAGAGTAATAATGGTTTTTTTTGCTTCAACACTCCTTTTGATTTCTGGTTTAAAAATAATTGCTGGAATCCTGCTGTTATGGATAGGGATTAAATTAATTTTAGATAGTTACCAAGAAAATACAATAAATGTCAGTCAAGAAAATAATTTACTAGGCGCTATTAAAACAATTATTATTGCAGATTTTATAATGAGTTTAGATAACTCAGTTGCAATAGCAGCAGCAGCAGATGGAAATATATACCTTGTAATTTTCGGTTTACTGCTGAGTGTTCCAATAATAATATGGGGAAGTAATATAATTTTAAAATTTATAGACAAATATCCTATTATTATCTTCATTGGCTCTGCATTATTAGGCTGGATTGCAGGAGGAATGATTCAAACAGATATTTTAATCATTGATTATATTAATAATCTTAAAGTTCAAAATTTTCTTCCATTGATTGGCAGTATTTTTGTTATTGCATACGCCTTAATATTTAGGTATGTAAAAAAATAAAATTATTGCAAAGGTAAATTCTTTATATCTTTCATTAAATATCTATTTACATATTTGTAAAATTCTGAAAATGGAGTTCCAGGTGTAAATATTTTTTCAACCTTATTATTTTTATCAACAAGGTACATATTTGCAGTATGATTTACTACATAGTCTTTTGTTTTATCTTTATTTTGATAACTATAATATACATGGTATTGATTTGCGATTTTTTCAATTTCCTCTTGTGTTCCTGTTAGCCCAATTATTCTTTCATCAAAAAAAGCTAGATAATTTTTCAGTAATTCAGGAGTATCTCGATCTGGATCAACTGTTATGAAAATTGGATCAATATTTTTTGACAAACCTTCTAATTTTTTTAATAGGCCTGATACTTCTGATAATGCAGTTGGGCAGATATCAGGACAATTTAGAAAACCAAAGAATACTATTTTTGTGTTCGATGAGTTTGACAATGTGAAATCATTGTTGTTTTGATCTCTAAGTGTAAAATCTCCGCCAATGTCAGCTTTAATATTAGTACTTACTGATATTACAATTATTAGCAGAACATACTTCATGTAATCTATTAAGTTTAATTTTATCATATAATTCCTTGTTATCTGTTTATATATGGGCTTTTTTTATTTTTTTTTGTTTTATATAACCTTGACGTAACAGCTTAATCGTTCATAATAGCTATTTCAAGAACTATAAATCGAACGAGGGAAATACTATGCATTTAAGAAAGTTTGGGATTTCATTATTTGGAGTAATGATGCTTGCAGCAAGCTCATTTACAGTTGCTGACGAAACATGTATGTCACCATATATGGCAAAAATCGTCGGTCAAGAGGATTACGTTTATGTTTGGACTTTGGGTGTTGAAGGCCTTGGTGATGAACAGGACAAATTAGTTACAATTGATGTTAATCCAAAATCTAAAACTTACGCAAAAGTTGTAAGTGTTCTTTCCGTTGGCGGAAGAAATGAAGCTCATCACTCCGGATTGAGCGATGATAGACACTACTTGTGGGCTGGTGGTCTAGACAGCAATAAAATATTTATTTTTGATGTCCATACAGACCCAAGAAAGCCAACTTTACACAAAGTAATTACTGATTTTGTTGAGAAAACAGGTGGAGTTGTTGGTCCTCATACTTTCTATGCCTTACCAGGAAGAATAATGGTATCTGGGTTATCAAACAATAAAGATAACGGCGGGAGAACTGCATTAGCAGAATATAATAGTAAAGGTGAGTTTATTGCGACTCATTGGTTGCCAACAGCCAGCGATCTAAGAGGTGCTAAGAAAGAAGGTAAATACGCTGATGGTTATGGATATGACGTTCGTGTACAACCTAGAAGAAATGTAATGTTAACATCCTCGTTTACTGGATGGTCAAATTACATGATGGATTTCGGACAAATGCTGCAAGATGGCGAAGCTATGAAAAGGTTTGGAAATACAATGGTAGTTTGGGATTTACATACAAGAAAACCTAAAAAAGTTATCGATGTTCCAGGAGCACCATTAGAAATAAGATGTGCGTGGGGTGCAAATAATAACTACTGTTTTACAACAACAGCACTTACATCGAAAATCTGGTTAATATATGAAGATGATAATGGCGAATGGCAAGGTAAAGCTGTAGCTGATATAGGTGACGCTTCTAAAGTTCCATTGCCTGTTGATATCTCAATAACAGCTGATGATCAAGGGCTTTGGGTAGACACATTTATGGATGGCAAAGCTAGATACTTTGATATTTCAGATCCATTTAATCCTGTTCAAAAATATGAAGAAACAATTGGTTCTCAAGTAAATATGATTTCACAAAGTTGGGATGGGAAAAGAGCATATTTCTCTACATCGCTTCTAGGAAATTGGGATAAAACAGGAGAAGCAGATGAGCAGTGGGTTAAACTTTATGAATGGGATGAAGAGTCTTTAGAATTGTCTCACAAATGGACAATAGACTTTTATAAAGAAAAATTAGGAAGAGCGCATCAAATGAGATTTGGCGCATATTCTTTATATTCAAGTAAAAGCGAAAATAATAAAAAAGAAGTAACATTATTAGATAAGTAATTTAAAGTTTACTAATAAGGTGATAAAATTAAGGCTAACTTTGGTTAGCCTTTTTTATTTTCAATAATAATTATGAAAAATTTTTTAAAAATTACAATTACAATAGTATTAATTAGCAACTTAGTCTTTGCTTCCAAAGATCTAGAGCAAGAAAGAAATCTTATTAAAGAAGAAAGAAATAATTTAGCCTTAGGCTGGAGAGACAATTTGGGATACGAACTTCCGTTACCTGGTACGTATAGTTTATATAATATAAGAGAAGCAGGAGATGGAAAAATTGTAGAAGAAAATGGTAAAAATAACTCTTTACATAAGTTAATGGATGGCAAAATTACATTAATGAGCTTCATATATAGTAATTGTACTGATACAAATGGTTGTCCGCTTGCAACATCAGTTTTTTTTAAAATTCAAGAAAAATTAAAAGAAAATCCAAAAATGCTTTCAAAAATAAAGATGATTAGTTTAAGCTTTGATCCGTTTTACGACACTCCTGAAATAATGAAACTTTATGGAAAAGATTTAAGTTATGTTAAAGCTGATTGGGATTTTTTAACTACAAATTCATTAGATAGTCTAGAACCAATTCTCGAGAGTTATGACCAACCAGTTATAAGAAAGTATAATAATGATGGTAGTTATGCAGGAGTAGAGTCACATTTATTGCGTGTCTTTTTAATAGACGACAAAAAACTTATAAGAAATGTATACAATGTAGATTTTCTTCACCCAGATCTATTGATAAACGACATAAAAACTCTATTATTA
This sequence comes from Thiothrix sp., assembly GCA_038141665.1. GTDB lineage: Bacteria > Pseudomonadota > Gammaproteobacteria > Poriferisulfidales. Next base: position 270,221 of record JAYQIN010000002.1, on the reverse strand, counting down.
GGGAATGAGTGAGACATTTTTTAACAATATAACCAGATATAAGTTTTCAATTTTTCTAATATTGCTTTTCTTCAGCAAGTTAGCCGTAGGAAGCGAAAATACAAGCTACTCAGGCCCTGGAGACAATAAAGATGGGTATGAATCAAAATCCTATACAACAAACTCTTTAAGCTTAAGTGACAGAAAAGGAAAAAAAGCAGACTTACTAAAATATGTAACTATCAAACAATTAGGCTTGCCTGAATTAGTAATTCCAAAAAATAATCCAATAACAAGAAAAAAAATTGAACTTGGGAAAAAATTATTTTTTGATAGAAGGCTTTCGCTGAATAACACAATGTCATGTGGGATGTGTCATGTTCCTGAACAAGGTTTTACTAGTAATGAAATCAAGACAGCAGTAGGAATAGAAGGAAGGTCCAATTTAAGAAATACACCAACTTTATTAAATGTTGCTTTTAATAAATTCCTATTTCATGATGCAAGAGAGTTTTCGTTAGAAAATCAGGTTTGGCAACCTGTATTAGCACATTCTGAAATGGCTATGCCATCATTTGGGTTCACTATTAAAAAACTTGAGCTAATACCAGGTTATAAAAAACTTTTTGAAGATGCTTTTCCTGGAGAAGGAATAAATATGGAAACATTTGGTAAGGCAATCGCAAGCTACGAACGATCATTGATATCAGGAAACTCGTCTTTTGATAAATGGTTCTATGGAGGTGAAAAGGATGCTGTTAATGATAAGGTAAAAAAAGGTTTTGAAATATTTGTGGGAAAAGGCAACTGCTCTAGCTGTCACCTTATTAATAAAAATGAAGCACTTTTCTTTGACAATAAATTGCACAATACTGGAGTAGGTTACGCAGAATCCATGGGTATTAATAAAAAGAATAAAACGACAGTGCAACTTGCTCCTGGCGAATATGTAGAGGTAGACAATGATATAATCAGTAGCGTAAACCAACAGAAAAAAAATAATGATTTGGGCTTATATTCGGTGACCGAAAACCCCTCTCATCGATGGCTATTTAAAACTCCAAGTTTAAGGAATATTTCATTAACTGCACCATATATGCACAATGGTATTTTTAGTAATTTAGATGAAGTAATAGATTTCTATAATAATGGAGGATTTAGCAATGAATTACTTAGCCCAAAGATTAAAAAATTAAATTTAACAATGGATGAAAAAGAGAATTTAAAGTTTTTCTTAGAATCGTTAGTTGGAGAAAATATTAATATTTTAATTGCTGATGCATTATCCGTACCTGTCGGTGATTTAACAAAAGAAGACCCAAATTGGGCTAATGATAAGGATATGGGGTATAATAAATAATATGAAAAAAGTATTATATTTATTTCCTCTAGTTTTAGTTTTTTTATTTTCATGCTCTGAAATTAAAAATTCTCCAATGACTAAAGTAAAAGAAGATAATTATCCAAGTTTTAATTTGCCTGATTTAAAGGGAAATTATATTAATTTAAAAGATTATTCAAACTCATTTGTACTGATAAATTTCTGGGCTACTTGGTGTGCACCATGTGTAAAAGAAATACCATCCCTAAACAACCTCAATGAGCATTTTAAGGAAACTAGTAATTTTAAAATGATAGCTATTAATATTGGACAAAATAAAGGCGTAATTGAAAAGTTTTTTATTGATAAATCCTTATCTATTGATTTTCCCGTATTATTAGATGAAAATATGGAGCTTTCAGACTGGAATATTCAAGCTATACCAACAACTTTTTTAATTGATGGAAGCGGTAAAATTATTTACAAGATTGAAGGTGAAAAAGAGTGGGATAGCTCTGAATTCACTTCATTTTTTAAAACCATCATTAATTAGGACTTATTTATTCTGATGTAGTTGGGTCTATTGTTTTTGTTATAGCGCTAATTTTATTTGCAGGAAATCCACCTTCTTTAGCATGCTCTTTGATTAATTCTTCATTTGGAGCAATATAAACACAATAAACTTTATCTTTTGTTACATAGCTTTCAACCCACTGAATATCAGTGCCAAGTTTTTTCAATACCGAGCATGATTTTTGTGAAATTCCTTGAAGTTCGTCAGTTGTTAAAGATCCAGCATCATTTATATCTCTTTCAATTATAAATTTAGGCATAGTTTCCCCTTGTTGTTATTTGTTATTATTATTTAATTATTAATCATCTCCGCCCATAAACGAAGCAAATATATGCAACAAACTAGTGAACAGATTGTAGATTGATATATACAAAGTCACAGTAGCCATAACGTAGTTATCTTCGCCGCCATGAATTATTTCGCTTGTTTGGAACAGAATTAAACCACACATCAAAAGAGCCCATAAGCTTGAAATGCCAAGCATCATGATTGGAAAATAATATCCCATCATTGAAGATATTAGTAACATAATACTTGCAACAAAAGCTAATATTATCCCAGATGTAACAAAACCACCAATAAAGCTAAAATCTTTTTTTGTGAGATTAACATAGGCAGACAGTGATAAAAATATTATTCCTGTCATCATTAATGATGTTGCTACTATTTCAGCTCCATTACTTAGATTGTTAACATATATATTTAATATTGGCCCTAGTGTAAATCCAAGAATACCAGTAAGACAAAAAACCCAGAAAATTCCAGAAGCATTATTTTTATTTTTTGCTGTTAAATAGAGGGCAACAAAATATAATCCTAGAGTAATAAACGGATTAACAACAGAAATATTTAACATATAGCTTGTTAGTGCTGCAAATGCACTAAATAGTAGCGTCATTGATAAAAGAATATATGTATTTTTAAGGACTTTATTGGTAGCAACTGTTCTTGCTTGTCCTCTTACAGTTGTATTGCTATTATTCATAGTATAAGCTCCATAATTAATTTAATATACATTAACGCTTTATTACTTACTTGTAAATATAAACGAAATTATAAATTTGACCTTTTTTAATATGGAGAGTTGGCAGAGTGGTCGAATGCGGCGGTCTTGAAAACCGTTGAGCCGAAAGGTTCCGGGGGTTCGAATCCCTCACTCTCCGCCACGAATTTAGAAAGACTGGAGAAAAGATGATGATCATAATTTTAACAATAATTACTATAGTTATTATGCTAATTTTATTTTCTATAAGTAAAAGCTTAGACTCTATAAATGAGCAACTTGACCAGATTGTAGAGACTAACAAGAAATTAGTTGAAAATACAAAACATAGTTCCGAAGAGTAATTTGAAACACCATAATTATTTTTAGAATTAACTTATATCAATATATAAGTAATATTATTCATGATCATCAATAATTCCAATTTTTTTCATCCATTGCTTGAAACCACCTTTCATGTGAGATACTTTCTTATAACCCATCCTTTTTAGTGTTTCTGAGGCAAGAGCTGACCTAGCACCTGAATGACAATATAAAATAATATTTTTATTTTTATCAAAAAAATCTTTGTAATATTCACACTCCGGGTCAGCAAAAAACTCTAGATGACCTCTAGAAGAATGATGTGAACCAGGAATAATTCCATTTTCAATTAATTCGGCAGTGTCTCTTAAATCAATTATAATATGGTTATCTGAATCAAGAAAATTTTTTACATCTTCAACAGATAATTCAACTATATTCGCTTTTGCAGCTTTAATCATTTCTTTTACAGTAATATTACTCATGATTTGAAACCTTGGAATTTAAAATTAATCTTTCTTATATTAAATTATTATTTTATATATTACTATAATATCTTATTAAATAATTTTATATAGCCTAAAGTAGTTATGGAATTAGGAAGAATAATAATTGATATTGAAGGTTGCGAGTTAACCAAAGAGGACATTGATTTATTAAAACATCCTTATATTGGCGGAGTAATTTTATTTACAAGGAATTTTAATTCGATTGATCAAATAAGAGATCTTATTAAAGATATTAAATCTTTAAGATCGCCTTCTTTAGTAATTTACGTTGATCAAGAAGGTGGCAGGGTTCAGAGGTTTAAAAAAGGCATGTCATTATTACCATCTATCGAACTACTTGGAAAAAAATATGAGATTGACCCTGACGAATCTATCTTACTTTCCAAGGAACTAGGTTGGTTAATAGGTTATGAACTTGTTAGTATCGGAATAGATGTAAATACGTCGCCTGTATTGGATATAAATTTTAAAAGAAGTAACATCATGGAGGGTAGGTGTTTTTCTGAAAAACCAAATATTGTATCACTTTTATCAGAACTATTTATAAAAGGTGCTAAAGAAAGTGGAATATCAAGTATATGCAAACATTATCCTGGGCATGGTTTCGCAAAAACAGATTCACATATTGAGCTGCCTGTTGACAGCAGAGACATTAAAACTATTTTTCAAAATGATATAGTGCCATATAAGAAAGCAATAGAATTAGATATAGATGGTGTTATGACGTCTCATGTGCAGTATAAAAATATAGATAATTTGCCTCCTACTTTATCTAAAAAATGGATAAAAATACTAAGAAATGAGCTTAGGTATAATGGAATAATATATTCTGACGATTTAAGCATGCATGCATTAAATGAATTTGGCGAAATACCGAATAATGTATTAAAATCATTAGAAGCAGGCTGTGATAGCATATTTATCTGTAACAATAGAAATAAAGTTATAAATATTATAGATGAATTAGTTATTAAAAGTGATACTGAAGTAAGTAATAAGCTTATAAAATTAAACAAAAGAAAAATTGAATATAATTTTCAAAAAAATAAAAGAAGACTTGCAATAATAGATAGCATTAAAAGAATTTCAGAAAAAAAACAAATAGAAATCAATATATAAAGATATGGAAAATTTTCTTCAACAATATAACTTAGATCATTGGATTTTGAAATTTATTATTATTATATCAATAATAATCATAATAAACGTAATTACTAGAATTGTATTAAATTTTTTAAAAAGACAATTTAGTAAAACTGATAATGTTTGGGATGATTGTGTGATAAATTCTTTATATCGACCTATCACAATATTAGTTTGGATTTTAGGCGTAGTTTTAACTCTTGAAGCATTTAATAACGACTTTAAAATTATAAATATTTCTGAAGATTTTTTAACTAGCTTGAAAAGAGCAGGAATAATATTTTCTATTGCATTATTCTTAAATAATTTATCAAAAAATTTTCAAGTAGCTATTATTAAAAATAATGAAATTAATTCTGTTGACGTGGATGAAGCAACATATGAGGCTATTACAAAGATTGTAAGGTTATCTATAATTATTACCTCAGGTTTGATAATTCTTCAAACATTTGGCTTTAGCATTTCTGGTGTTTTGGCCTTTGGTGGTATTGGCGGTGTAGCAGTAGGATTTGCAGCGAAAGATATGTTGGCAAACTTTTTTGGGGGCTTAATGATTTATTTAGACAGACCCTTTAGGAAAGGCGATTGGATAAGATCTCCAGACAGAGAGCTTGAGGGAACCGTAGAAAATATTGGCTGGAGACAAACATCTATTAGAAATTTTAGAAAGAATGTTATTTATATTCCTAATTCCGTATTTATGAACATCATAGTTGAAAACCCTTCAAGAATGACACATAGAAGAATCAGAGAAGTAATAGGTTTGAGGTATAAGGATATGCCAAAAATGCTTCTTATAGTCGAGCAAGTAAAATCTATGTTAGCCTCTCATAAAGATATAGATCAAAGTCAGACAACAATAGTTAATTTTGATAGTTATAATGATAGTTCTATAGATTTTTTTATCATTACATATGCAAACACAACTCAATGGGTCAAATATCACGAAATAAAACAAGATGTATTAATGAAGGTTGGAGAAATTATTGAAAATAATAAAGCAGAGATAGCATTCCCAACTAGAGTTGAAATAAGAGAATAAAAATTTAGCTTTTATTGATTTTTACAATTTTTAGAATTAATCCAAAATTATCCCTATCAATATATGTAGTTTTATTAAGCTTAATTTTTTGTAAAATTTCGTATTTTTTAGCAACTAATTTGTCACTTGAGAAAAAATTATTTGATTTCATTTTAATTCTCTCATAAATATTTAAATTTACTGTAAAGAATTTATTTTTTGAAATTTTCAAAAAACCTTCGTATTTTGTGATCATTCCAGATCCCAGTATATCGAAATCATCTACATCAAGATTATTGTCAAAAATTTCATTACTATAATCATATCCATCTTTAATTTTTATATAATTTGCATTATTAATATCTTGAAGCCACTCCAAATGAGAAATCACTTTTATATTTTTATCTTTAGTTAGATTTATCTTATGATCATTGAAAGTTTCTAACTTATAATCGTCTTCGTACTTTATACAAATATTCTCTGAATTAATGATGCAATTATTGTTTTCTATTTTTACTGAATTTAATTCATTATACTTGTCGCTAATATGGCTATCATCATATTCTATAAAATTTAAATCATTATGAGAAATTAAAATAACCTTAACTTGATAAAGGTCCTGATTATTATTAAAATTTTCTTCGGCATTTAATGTTGATGAAAAAAATACAACAAAAATAAATATTTTTTTTAGGATAGATATCATGTTAATTTACCAATTATGTCTGCAATTATAATTTTTTTCTCTCTTATATCGTTAAATTCTCTTTTATACACTAATGTTTCATCTTTGGTAAATGATACATTATTCTGACTACTATTGATAAAATTTATTAGTTTTTCATGATTGATATTTGCATTTTTTTGAAATGATATCTTTAGCGAATTTTTGTTTATTAACAACCTTTTTATCCCTATATCTGAATACTTTATTTTCATCTTTGTTATGTCGATAAGATTTTTGACTTCAATTGGTAAATTACCAAACCTATTTATTAGTTCTATTGTTATATTATCTAACTCATCGGGGTTTTCAGTATTTGCTATTTTTTTATACATTATTAGTCTTTGATTAACGTCATCTATATATTCGCTTGGTATAATAGCTATTTCATTAATATCTATTTCTGTCACAGTATCTAAAGCATTATCAAAATTTGGTATCTTGCCTGATTTTAATGATGATATCGCTTTACTTAGTATCCTATTGTAGAGAGAAAAGCCTATCTCTTGTATTTCTCCACTTTGTGATTCTCCTAATAGTGCTCCAGCACCCCTTATCTCAAGATCTCTCGACGCTATTGAAAAGCCAGATCCTAAGTCTTCCATATTTTCGAGTGCCAATAATCTTTTTTTAGCATTATCTGTAATATAGTTTCGATCTTGGACTAATAAATAGCAATAAGCTTGTCTGCTGCTTCTGCCAACTCTTCCTCTTATTTGATGAAGTTGTGATAAACCAAATTTATCTGCTCTATTTATAATAATTGTATTAGCATTTGCCACATCAATACCATTTTCTATAATTGTTGTGGAAAGCAGGACATTAAATTTTTTATTATAAAATTCCAAGATAATTTTTTCTAATTGCGATGAACTCATTTGTGCATGTGCAATTTTTATAGAACACGATGGAAGAATATCCTGAAGCTCATTATATATTAAATTTATATCATTTATCCGATTATGTAAAAAAAATATTTGTCCACCACGATTAATTTCTCTTACTAAAGCATCTCTAATAACTGATTTTTTCCAATCTGTTACATAAGTTTTGATAGGCATTCTATTTTCGGGAGATGTCGCAATAATACTAAGATCTTTGAGACCGCCTAATGACATATTTAAGGTCCTAGGAATTGGTGTTGCTGTCAAAGTCAAAACATTTACTTCATCTCTTATTTTTTTTAAAAATTCTTTATGTTTAACACCAAATTTTTGCTCTTCATCAATTATTAACAGACCTAGTGATTTATAATTTATATCTTTTTGAATGGCTCTATGTGTACCAATAATAATATTGCATTTACCAGATTTTATTTCTGAAATAATGTGATTTTGATCTTTTTTTGATTTAAATCTTGATAAGCATTTAATATTGAATGGCCAATTTTTAAATCTCTCAACAAATGTTTTCTCGTGTTGTTCTGCAAGAAGTGTAGTTGGTGTTAATATAACTACTTGCTTAAAATTTGATGCGCATACAAAAGCAGCTCGAAGTGCGATTTCAGTTTTTCCAAAACCAACATCACCACATACCAATCTGTCCATAATCTTTTCAGATGTTAAATCTTTTATGACATCATCTATTGCTTTTACTTGATCTTCAGTTTCCTCATAAATAAATTCATTTGAAAATTGCTCATATTCAAAATCATCGATATTGTATCTACTAGTTTTTTTAGCTGCTCTCTTTGCATTTATTTCCAAAAGTTCTGCGGCGATATCATAGGCTTTTTTTGTTGCTTTTTTCTTTGCATTGCTCCAAGAAAAACCACCAAGCTTATGAAGAGGAGCAGTCTCATTTTCAACCGTATTGTATTTGTTTACAAGATGTAGCGTCGAAACTGGAACATATAGCTTATCATTATCTTCATAATGTATCGTTAAATATTCATTAGATAGACCATTCGTATCAAGATATTTTAGTCCGCCGTATCTTCCAACACCATGAATTTCATGAACTACTGGTGAGCCGATTTCTAGATTTTTTAACTGATCGATGAAAAAAGTAGATTTAGAAGATTTTTTACTACTTTGTTGCTTAATTTTATTCTTTACAATATTTTCACTGTTAATCAGCGATATTTTCAATTCATCTATTTTAAATGAGTCATTTATAAAACCATGAATAATATATAATTTATTCTCTCCATATGGCACATCAGAAATATTTTCAATAATTTCATATCTTAGATTGTGGGTTTTAAAAATATCAGTATATTGTGTTATCTTTTTTTCTTCATCACAACATAAAATCACACATGACATATTACTTATATAATTAAGCAAATCGTTAATTGGCATATCTAAATATGGTTTGAAGGATATATCTGGAACTGCAGAGATATTAAAGTTATATGAATCTTCATCAAGTAATTTATTTTTATTAATTTCATAAGGTTTTTTTTTATTTATCTCTTCCAATAAAAATTCATTCTTGAAAAATAGAAAGTCGGGATTCAAAAAATTTTCATTATTACCAGAATTTTCAAAAAATCTTTTTTCAATATCGTCGTTATAGTCAGAAATTCTAGCGAATATATCATCATATATATAAATATTATTAATATCGTGAAAATAATCTAGCAAAAAAGAGGTATCTTTATAGAATAGAGGGAAAAAATTATTAATACCCTGCGGTATAATATTGTTACTAACACTTGAATAAATTTCATTATTATTTGGATTTCCAGGAAATATTTCTCTAAATTTTTTTCTAAAGTTAATAATATTTTCTTCATTGAATACTATATTATTCATGGGGGCTATATATAAACAAGAATCCTCTGCATTTTCAAAAGTAATTTGATTTTCAACATTAAAAAATTTTATTGTTTCAATATTAATATCATCTAAATCTATCCTTATTGGTAAATTGTATCCACCAGGAAATATATCTATTATTGATCCTCTTATTGAAAATTCTCCACTAAAGTTCACTTGCGGACTATTTGTATATCCAATATTTGTTAATTTTTTTTTTATTTCTTGGATGTTTATTGAATTAGTTTTTTTTATTATTATTGTATTTTCTTTAAGTATTTCTTTGTGTATTATTTTTTTTTTGAAATTTTTTATAGTTGTAATAACTGTAATATCCTTAGAATCACTATTAAGATACTTAATTAAATTATAATTCTTGCTTGAGCTTAGAAATTTATCTGAATCAACCATATCATATGGCATCTCTTCTGTTCCTGGAATAAGAATTATCTCTCTCTCTTTAAACTTTGATAAAAAATTTAATTCTTTATATAACCTTTCTGCCTCGTAATTATCTCTTACAATTATAAGATTTTTGCCTAATTTATTTTTGTCAAAAAAAAATGAGTCTGATGAATAACTCAATCCGTCTAGTTTTTTTGATGTGGTATTATCAAAAAAATTATTCAGTCTATTTTTTAATTCCTTTTCACTCATTGATTTAGTTTTTAGCCATTTATAGGCAGGCTATTTTACATTATTATTTTAAAAATTGTTCCTACAAGTACAATTTATATAGACCTTATCATATGATAGAATTTAGCTTATAAAACCTAATATGTGGATAATATCTTGAATAACATGGAAATTTCAGTTAATTCAGCTACTTGTTATAAGAACAATGTTGCTATTTTTAATAATATAAATCTATCATTGAAAAATGGCGATGTTGCACTAATATCCGGTGCAAATGGCTCTGGTAAAACAACGTTAATTAAATCAATTAGCGGTATTCAGAATTTAGAATCAGGAGCTATTTTGCTAAACAATATAGATATTAGCCACCGGGATAGCGATTTTGTAGGGAATATAATATATATTGGTCACAAAGATAGTTTAAATAGTGATATGACAGTTCATGAGAATCTTGTCTATCTTATGGCGCTTGACTCATCTTCTGAAATAAAAGATGACAGCAGGATAGAAAAAGCAATGAATTACTTTGATATCCAAAAATATAAAGATTATTTTGTTTCAGATCTTTCAGAAGGCAATAAAAAAAAGACATCACTAGCACGATTAATTATATCAGATAAAAAAATTTGGATCTTAGACGAGCCTTTGAGTAATTTAGATAATTTTTCGATAGAAATATTTATTAAACTCATTGTAGAAAATCAAAAGAATAATGGAATTTCAATATTGTCATCACATTATGATATTTCAAAAAAAATTAGTAATGTTAAGCATTTGGAAATGTAGATTTTAAAACATGTTAAAAATTATAATACAAAAAGAATTAAGCATATATTTTAGAAATTTGAATAGTATATTTCTTCCATTGGTTTTATTTTTTTTAATTATATCCATATTTCCTTTAGTTTTAGGTCCAGAAAAAAAATTATTAGAAAAAATAATTCCTGGAATAATATGGATTACCACAATTTTAACTACGCTGATGTCCTCAAATAATTTTTTTAAAGATGACTTTAATAATGGAATAATTGAAATATATTTAACGTCTGATGCATCCGTTGAGCTTGTTTTTTTCTTTAAAATTATTGCTTGTTGGATTTTCACATGTTTGCCAATAATTATTTTCATTCCATTATTATCAATATTATTTGATATACCTTTTAACAGCGCTTTTGTTATTTTTATTACTTTATTTATAGGGACACCAATTTTAATATCTATAGGTATTTTTGGAAGTGCATTAACTATAGGTCTATCAAAAAATAATATATTAGCACCAATTATTATATTACCTTTTTATATACCCGTTTTAATATTTTCTGCCAGTGCTATTGATTCGGTTTCTATAGGCCTTTCTTATGAAATGCAAATTTACATTCTACTTGCATTTCTTGTTTTTATTTTACCTATAATGCCTTATTTGCTGAAATACACTTTAAGATTTAGTATAAATAATTAACTATGAATATTTCTAAAATTGCAAATTTAAAGTTTTTCTATACTAGAACAAAGAATATTACTTTCTTTTTATCTGTATTTTCTTTTGTTTTATTCAGTGTAGGTATATTTTGGGGATTATTTATTGCTCCAGAAGATTATTTACAAGGTAATAGCTATAGAATTATTTATATGCACGTTCCAGCGGCATGGCTTTCACTTCAAACATATATTTTTATGGCCGTGACAGGTTTTATTGCTCTTGTTTGGAAAGTTAAAATTATGGAAATTGCAAGCATCCAATCAGCTCCTATTGGAGCTTTATTTACAATAATAGCTCTAGTGACTGGCATGATTTGGGGTAAGCCAACTTGGGGAACTTATTGGGTTTGGGATGCAAGATTAACATCAGAATTAATTTTACTATTTTTGTATATTGGAGTTATTGCTCTTTATGCTTCGTTTAAAGATAAAAGGCAGGCTGTTAAAATCACATCTTTATTAGCAATTATTGGACTTATAAATATTCCAATTATTCACTACTCTGTCGAATGGTGGAATACTCTTCACCAAGGTCCGACTGTTACAAAATTTGAAAAACCATCAGCTCATATATCAATGTTAATGCCGCTTCTTTATATGTTTTTTGTTTTCAATATATATTTTTTAACGGTGATCATAAAAAGAATAAGGCTAGGAATATATCTTAGAGAAAAAAATAGTAAATGGATGGAGGAATATCGTAATGATTGAATTTTTAGATATGGGTAAACATACAGCATTTGTTTATATAGCATATATATTTTCAATAGTAGTATTATTTATTGGTTACCTATTACCACATTTTTCTTTAAAAAAAGAATTAAGAAATAAAGATGATAAAATTAACAAAAAAAAGTAGAAATAGATTAATAAGGGTTTGTGTTTTCTTTTTCGCATTTTCTAGCTTTAGTGGATTATTAATATATGCGTTTAGCAAAAATTCAGTATATTTTTACACGCCATCTCAAATAGCAAAAAAAGAGGCACCCGTGAATACCTTCATAAGGATTGGAGGATTGGTCAAGAAGGAATCTTTTTCGAGAGAACAGGGCAGTTTAAAGTCGTCTTTTATTATTCACGATTTAAAAAAGAATATAAATATTCTATATGAAGGAATACTCCCAGATTTGTTTGCTGAAGGACAAGGAGTTGTTATGACTGGAAAACTAATAAATTATAATACTTTTGTTGCAGACGAAGTTCTTGCAAAGCATGATGAAAATTATATGCCGCCTGAAGTCGCAGATATGATGGAAATTAAAGAAGGAGATAATTAAGTATTATGATTAATGAATTAGGTAATATTTTTCTAAGTATTTCAGCTTCACTTTCATTTTGCATGTTTGCTCTTATTTTTTTTAAAAATACTATAAGTATTAGCTCGAGATTTATTTTTTGCAGGAACTTTTCCTACATTACTTCTATATTTATTGCTACTTCTTTTTTTATTCTTGCTTACGCCTTTTTAATTGATGACTTTTCTTTAAGGTATGTTGCAAATAACTCAAATATTAATTTAGAGAATGTATATAAATTTTCTGCGGTATGGGGTGCACATGAAGGCTCAATATTATTATGGGTTTTTGTTATGTCAATTTGGTGTTCCTTAATAGCAATATTTTCTAAAAGTATGCCCAAAACACTTATAGTTGACATGTTATCTATAATGGGTCTTTTATTATTATTTTTTTTAATATTTATACTATTTAGTTCAAACCCATTTGATAGAGTTTTTCCTATTCCATTAAATGGAAGAGACCTTAACCCACTTCTTACAAGACCCAGGTTTAATAATACACCCTCCAATGTTATACATAGGATATGTGGGCACAAGCGTACCATTTGTGTTTGCTATTTCCGTTCTTTTACATGGAAGTATTAATATTGAATGGATATCATGGTTACGAAAATGGGTGATATCATCATGGATGTTTTTAACAATTGGAATTTCTCTAGGAAGCTGGTGGGCATATCATGAGTTAGGTTGGGGAGGCTGGTGGTTTTGGGATCCAGTAGAAAACGCATCTTTTATGCCATGGTTAGCTATAACTGCGTTATTGCATTCTTTGATAGTTTCTGAAAAAAGAGGAATATTTATTAACTGGAGTATTTTACTTTCTATATTGACCTTTTCACTAAGTTTGCTTGGAACATTTTTAGTTAGGTCAGGAATCTTAGTTTCTGTACATGCATTTGCAAATGACCCCGAGAGAGGTCTTTACATATTAATATTTTTAACAACAATCATTGGCTCTTCATTAGCGTTATATTTTTTAAAGTCGCGTAATTTAATATTTCATAAGCAATATTCTGTATCATCAAAAGAATTTTTACTCTTATTGAATAACCTATTTTTAACAATTACTACTTTTGCAATATTAATTGGAACTTTGTATCCCTTAGTTACCAGTTCGTTAAATTTAGGTAAAATTTCTGTTGGAGCGCCATATTTTAATTTTATATTTTCGGCATTGACACTTCCAATAGTTTTCCTTATGTCTCCAGCCATATATAGCAGTTGGAGTAAATCAAATCACAAAATTTTAGTCAAGAAACTTAGTTATATTTTATTTTATTCAATTATAATTTCATACTTATTTCTAAGTATATATTATGAAACTGATATTCTTATTGTATATCTTGCAATGTTTTTAGCAGTATTTACTATTTTATCTTCTGTTATAAAGATATTTCAAGTTTCAAAGATCTCAAACGGCAAAAAAATTATAGAAAAAATTATTAATATACCAGCATCATCTTTAGCGAATCTTTTATCACATATAGGTATTGGAGTTCTAATTATTGGAATAACTATAAGTAATTATTATTCAATTCAGAAAGAAATAGTAATGAATAAGAATTCAGAAGTAATGATTAGCAATGTTTCTATAAAATTTGTTGATGTGCAAACAAAATTTTCTAAAAATTACACTTCTCAGGTTGGAATTTTTGATGCTTATTTAGATAATAATTATTTAGTATCTTTCTTTCCTGAAAAGAGAACCTATAGTGTTCAAAAAAACGTTATGACAGAGGCTGCTATAGATTCTAGTCTTTTCAGAGATATATACTTAGCATTGGGTGAAAATATTGGAAAAGATTCGTGGGTTGTAAGAATATATTATAAGCCATATATTCAATTCTTGTGGTACGGTGTTGGATTAATGATTTTAGGTGGTTTATTTGGTATATTTGGCAGAAATAAAATAGAAAAAAAAATTACTAATGCTTCATAAACTTTCTGTCTTACCTATATTAATTTTTTTAGTAATACTATACTTTCTTTATAGTGGTTTAAACAAAGATCCAACGCTAATACCATCTCCTTTGATTGGTAAAGCAATGCCAACTTTTTCATCTATCACTTTAATTGATAATCAGAAAATTAATAACAATGACTTACTTGGAGAAATGCACATTCTTAATGTATGGGGAAGCTGGTGCTATGCATGCAGTATAGAACACAAGCATTTAATAGATATTTACTCACGTGGCACTATCAACATATATGGTTTAAATTATAAAGATAATAGAGGTTCAGCTTTAGAATGGTTGAAAGTTAGAGGAAACCCTTACAAATATAATATATATGACAACAAAGGAAATATTGCAATTGATTTTGGAGTTTATGGTGCTCCCGAAACTTTTTTAATAGATAAAAAAGGAATTATAATTCACAAACACGTTGGACCAATAGATGAAAATTATTATAATAAAGTAATATTACCAAACTTAAAATAATGAAAAGAAAAATTATACTTATACTAGTTATACTTTTTTCACAAAATATTTCGCATGCCTTAGATGAAAGAAAATACAATGAAATTATTGAGAATCTTAGGTGCTTAGTATGTCAAAATCAATCACTTTCCGAATCTGACTCAAATTTAGCAAAAGACTTAAGAGCAAAAGTAAAAACAATGTTAGATCTTGGTAAGAATGAAGACGAAATATATAAATTCATGTCTGATAGATACACTGATTATGTTTTATATAATCCTCCTCTAAAAAAATCTACTTGGTTTTTATGGTATAGCCCTTTTATTATTCTTTTAGTTTCCGCTCTTTATATATACTTTATTTTTAAAAAAAATAAAAAAAAATTTGAATAGAAAAAATGAAATAAATTTTAAAAAAAATCAGGAACCTAAACCACTAAGTAAAAACTTGAATCTGAAAAAAATTTATATTTTTTTGATTATTTTTATCCCTTTTTTATCACTGGGAATATACTCTTACTCAAGTGAATACATTAGATATAAAATTTCATATTATTTTCAATCTAAAGAGCCAATTATTGATATAACGGTTTCAATTCATGAAGATATTTTATCTAAAATTGAAGGAAATGAGGTTTTGTTTGTTTATGCAAGAAATAAAAATGGCATGCGTATCCCATTAGCTATTAATATTTTTGATGTTATTAAATCAAAAAAAAACTATACTGTTAGACTAGATAATACAATGAGCATGATTGAATCACACACATTATCTTCAGCAAAAGATATTATTGTTGAAGCTAGAATATCTAAACATAAAAAAGCTATGATAATGGTTGGTGATTTTATTGGAAGTTCAGGCACCATTAATCTTAAACCATCCAATTATGTGCTAATAAAAATTAATTCAATAGTAGATGGGGAATAATGAATTACACATCCTTTTACATAGCTTATAAGTTTCTAAGATCAAAGAAAAGTAGTAGATTTACATCTATTATATCTAAATCATCTGTCATAGGTATATCTCTTGGAATTGCAGCAATTATAGTTGTAATGTCAATTATGAATGGCTTTCATAATGAAATGAGAAATAAAATATTGAGCATGGTGTCTCATGTTATTATTACTGAAGAAAATTATATTTTAAAAGATTGGAATAAGATTAAATCTAAGATAGATAAAAATAATCTTGTATATGGATCAGCTCCTTATGTTGAAGGACAAGCTATGATAAGCTTTGGTAACAATGTGCATGGTATTCAAGTTAAAGGAATTATTCCAGAGTACGAAAAAAATGTCACAAGCTTAAAAAAAAATATTATAAACGGAAATCTTGATGAAATAGGAAACAAACCTTATCAAATATCTATTGGAAAAGATTTAGCAAAGAAAATGAGTTTAAGTATTGGTGATAAGATAACTTTAGTAATACCTAGAGCCAATTCAACAATAATAGGAATTGTCCCTACAATAAAAAGATTTGAAGTTTCATCAATATTTAATTTTGGAATGCAGCAGTATGATAAAAATTTAGTTTTTATTGATATTAAAGAAGCTCAACTATTATTTGGAACAGGAAAAAATGTTTCAGGGCTTAGACTAAAGCTCCATGATTTATTTTTATCACCAAGCATGTCAAATATTATTAGATCAAAATATAAATCTGACTATATAGTTATAGATTGGACTATGATGAATAAAAACTTCTTTAATGCATTGCAAATGGAAAAGACAATGCTTTTATTATTGATGCTTCTCATAGTTTTGGTAGCAACTTTTAATATTATATCTTCATTGTTTATGGTTGTGTCAGAAAAGAAATCTGATATTGCTATTTTAAAAACTTTAGGAATGCATTCAAGAGGCATAATGCAAATATTTATATTGCAAGGAACTCTTCTTGGGGTAGCTGGCATTATACTTGGAGTAATATTAGGTTTATTAATATCATTTAATTTAGACTATATTGTTAGATTGATAGAATACTTTTTAGGAAGAAATATACTTGATTCTGATATATATATGATAAGTTCTGTTCCAGCTAAAGTTGAAATATTTGATCTAATATATGTTTCTTTAGCTTCATTTATTCTTTCTATTTTGGCAACTATTTACCCATCGTTAAACGCCTCAAAAACAATGCCCGCAGAAACACTCAAAGGAAATTAGTATGTTAGTTTGTAAAAATATTAATAAATCATACTCAGATGGAAATAACAAAATAAATATTTTAGATGATATAAATTTAAAAATCTCTGACTCAGAAACAATGGCAGTAATAGGGGCATCTGGAAGTGGAAAAAGTACCATGCTGCATGTTCTATCTTTACTAGATAAGGCAGATTCTGGAACTATTGAACTAGACGGAAGGTTACTGTCAAATTATAGTGAAAATAAATTATGTGAAATACGATTAAATACAATAGGCTTTATATACCAATTTCACCATCTTATAAATGAATTAACAGTAAAAGAAAATATCTCCCTACCTCTTCAAATAGCTAATAAAAGTAAATCTTATATTGAAAAAAGTGTTAATGAAGTAATCTTACAGATTGATATGCATAATAGAAGAGATTTTCAAATTGACAAACTTTCCGGTGGAGAACGTCAAAGGGTTGCAATCGCAAGATCAATTATTCATAAGCCGAAAATTATTTTTGCTGATGAGCCTACTGGAAATCTTGATAAAAAAAATGCTAATAATATTTTTTCTTTACTAAGTGATTTGGTAAGCTATAACAAATCAAGTTTGATAATGGCTACACATGATCTAGATATTGCTTCAAAACTTGATATGAGTTTAATGATTGAAAATGGTAAGTTAGTAAATATTTAGTCTTTTATTTTTTTCTTTTTGACCAAACTTTAATGACGTAATACCTCCAATATACTCTAATCAAAATATAACTTATTATTGAACCTATAATTGCTAGTATAATTGATCCTAAGAGTAAAGGCTCCCATATATCTTTGATGTTTGAAAGTATATCAATTTGTTTTTCATCTACATTAATATCTGCATTTATAATAATTTTTCCAATCTTATATGCAAAATAAAATATCGGAGTATAAGTAAAGGGATTTGAAATCCATGTTAAAATAACAGATATAGGAAGATTTGCAGCAAAAGTTATGGAAAGAAAAGCGGCAATTATCATTTGGCCTGGAATTGGTAGAAAGGCGCAAAATGCACCAATTGCAAAACCTCTGGAAACAGATTTTTTATTTATGTGCCATAAATTAGGTTGTAAAACAGCTGGCCCAAAAATTTTTAAGATTTTTTCCTCTTTTACAGCATCTAGCTTTGGAAATAATCTTTTGATTACATTTTTAATCATTGATGTAAAATATGTGTTTTAAATAGTAAATTAAGTATATATAAGAATTTGAAAGAAAGTAATCAAAAAAACGGCTGGGCTATATATAGTAGATTGATTGGTATAGCGCTAAAAAATAATAGTTTTCCTTTATCAATCGCAATTTTTGGGATGATTATTACGGCGCTAAGTGATCCGGCTTTATCAGCTATAATGAAACCTATATTAGATGGTGGATTTATAGAAAGAGACCAATCTGTAATTAATTTATTGCCTCTAGGACTATTTTCAATTTTTTTTATAAGATCTATTGGAATATTCCTAACTATATTCTATATGGCAAAAGTTGGAAGAACACTTGTTTATAGATTAAGAGAAATGATGTTTAATAAAATATTAAGTCTGCCAATATCGTTTTATGATAAATCATCATCTGGAGACTTAATGTCACGTATTTCTCATAATGTTGAATTACTCTCATCTGTTGCATCAAGAAGTTTAATTATTCTAATAAGAGATACATTAACAATTATCGGTCTATTGATTTGGATGCTTTATCTAAGCTGGGAATTAACTTTATTTTTTATGACTGCCGCTCCATTTATAGTTATTCTTGTTAGTGCATTAAATAAAAAGTTTAGAAATCTTACACATGATGCTCAAAACTCAGTTGGAAGTATTATTCATGTAGCGCAAGAAGTTATTCAAGGAAATAAAATAGTGAAAATTTTTAAAGGCTATGAAAAAGAAATAGATAGATTTAAAAGTACGAATAATTTTAATAAAGATAGTCATATGAAATTAGCTCTTACAGAAGGTATAAATAGCGCAGTTATAATGTTGATAGTTGGCTCATCTTTATCAGGTATAATATTGTTATCAACGTTTGATTTTATCTTAGAAACAATTACTGTCGGTTCATTTGTATCATTTATGTTTGCTATGTTTATGATTTTAGGGCCAGCAAGAGGCTTGGCAAGTATAAATGCAAGACTGCAACAAGGTATAGCTGCCGGAGAAAATATTTTCGAATTAATAGATGAAAAATCAGAATTTGATAATGGCACTATAAATAATATTAATATTAATAATAGTATAGTATTTAGTAATGTGATTTTTAAATATGATAGTTCTGACTCAAATATTTTAAATAATATAAATTTGAAAATAGAATCAGGAAAATTCGTAGCTTTAGTTGGTATGTCAGGATGTGGTAAATCAACACTCGTTAATTTGATTCCTAGACTTTATAATTTATCATCTGGAGTAATAAGTATAGATGATGTAAACATAAACGATTTAACAATAGATACATTAAGAAAAAATATAAGTTATGTTGGTCAAGATACAATTTTATTTAACGATACTATTAAAAATAATATTACATATGGAAAAGAGAATTCAAGTGATGAGAAAATAATTGAAGCCTTGGAAAAATCTTACTCATTAGATTTTGTTAATGATATGCCAGAAGGAATTAATACTATGATTGGAGAAAATGGTGTTCTCTTATCTGGAGGCCAAAGACAAAGATTAGCTATTGCAAGAGCATTTTTAAAAGACTCTCATATTCTAATTTTTGATGAAGCAACTTCTTCATTAGATGCTGTATCAGAACAATATATACAAAAAGCACTTGATAGCTTGAAAATAGGCAGAACTACTATTGTTATTGCACATAGGCTATCAACAGTAGAAAATGCAGATAAGATAGTTGTAATGATGAATGGAAGCATAATAGAAGTAGGAAATCATAAAGATTTAATTCAAAAGAAAGGCGACTACCACAAACTTTATAATTCACAAATATTTCAATAGTGTCTAAAAAATCAAAATTACCAATTTTAAAAAAATTCTATATTTATTCATTAGAAAAAATATATATTTTAAATATTTTATTATTACCATTTTCAGCTATTTATTTATTAGTAAATTTTATAAAAAAAAATATTTTTATAAATAAAAAAAGAAATACTGTTCCAGTTATTGTTGTTGGAAATTTGACCGTGGGTGGAACTGGAAAAACATCACTAGTTATTTGGCTTGCCAATTATTTAAACTCAAGAAAATATAATATTGGAGTAATCTCTGGAGGATACAAAACAAATGAACCACATAAAATTGAAATAGTAGATGAAAATTCAACCCCAAGTAATGTTGGTGATGAAGCTATTTTAATAGCTAACAAAACTAATGCGATAGTTTGTAAGTCAAAAAATAGAAAAGGTGCTTACGAGTATTTAGTTAAAAATTATAGTCTTGATATAATAATATCAGACGATGGATTAACTCATTATGCTTTAAAAAGAGATATCAATATAGTTATCGTCAAAGAAAAAAAACCTTTCGGAAATGGATTACCAATTCCTTCAGGCCCTTTAAGAGAGCTCCCTTACAATATTGAAAAGTACGATAACATCATTTTTAACAAATCTATGCATTCTCAATTACCAGGCTTTTATTATGAAATTAAAGAGCTAATTTCTTTCGATGAAAGCAAACTTAATATATCTGAATTCAGTGGAACTAGTATTCATCTTGTTACCGCTATTGCTAACCCTGATTTTTTAATAAAAAGTTTAAGAAGATATAATTTAGATGTAATTCCACATATATATCCAGATCATCAACTTCTTAGCCGCGATGATTTTGACTTCAAGGATAATTTAAAAATTATTATGACAGAAAAGGATTTTGTAAAATGTTCTGATTTTAAATTAATAAATACATACTATATCCCTACAAAAATTATTGTTGATAATGATATAAAAATAATGTTGAATAACAAGATATCTAATTTATTAAGGACATAAAAAATTGATAAATAAAAATCTTTTAAATATGCTTGTTTGTCCAGTTACAAAAAGTAAACTTTATTATAATAAAGAATCAAATGAGCTAATTTCTTTACCTGCGAGATTAGCTTTCAAAATTGAAGATGAAATCCCTGTAATGCTTGAATCAGAAGCTAGGCATATAGATTATGACGAATATGAGAAATTTAAAAGTATATTTCTAAAAGATTAAGAGAGTATTATATGAAATTTTATGTTGTTATACCTGCGAGATATGACTCTTCGAGATTTCCTGGAAAAGTTTTAGCGAACATTGGAAGTAAATCTATGCTTCAACATGTATTTGATAACGCAATTAACTCAGATGCCTCAGATGTATTCATCGCAACGGATAGTAATAAGGTATTTGATCATGCAAAAAAATTTACTAAAAATATTTTTTTGACATCAAAAAAAAATATTAATGGAACTGAAAGAGTTGCAGAACTAGCTAATATTTTAAAATGGGATGATGATACTCTTGTCGTAAATTTACAAGCTGATATGCCAGAGTTAAAATCAGATAATATAAATTTTCTTGCAAAAAAAGCAAAAAATAATATCGGTTTATCGACACTATATTATTATCTTAAGGATTTAAATCTTGTTTCCGATAAAAACACAGTGAAGATTTCTGTAGATGAAGATAATATTAATTTCTATAGAGAGATAAGTGACAATATGAGCAGAAATATTTATAAACATATTGGTATTTACGCTTATTTTGTTAAAGATTTAAATAGTTATAAGCTTCTGCCACAATCAATAAATGAAAAAAATTTAAGTCTTGAACAGTTTAGGTTTTTGGATAATGGATATAATATACAGGCTTATTGTGCGGTGAGCGATCCTGGAGTTAGCATTGATTCATCTGATAATTTAACTGAAATTAAAGGTATAAGTAATTGAATAATAAGAAAAAATCATTACTCGTTGTAGCTCATGGCAGCAGAAAGAAAGTATCAAATATAGAAATTCATCAATTGGCTAACAATATATCCTTAAAATTAAACTCTTTTCATATTGTAGAGGCATGTTTTTTGGAGATTGCAGAACCCTCAATTCCTCAAGGTATAGAGTCATGTATCAAAAAGGGTGCCTCAGAAGTGCTTATTTTGCCGTATTTCCTAGCGGCTGGAAGGCATGTGTTGGAAGATATTCCTGATATCGTTGATCAAGAAAAAACTAAATATCCAGATGTTTCTATAACATCTTTACCATATTTTGGTTCAAGTCCTGTCATTGTTGACATACTTAAGACTCTAGCGGAAAATAACGATATAGAAAGTCAATAATTTACATTACATGGAGTAAGGAGATAAAGATGTTTAGCGAAGATATGACAATAGAAAGCTTTGATCCAGAATTATCAAAGGCTATAGAAGATGAAATTAAAAGACAAGAAGAGCACATTGAGCTTATAGCATCTGAAAATTATGCTAGTCCTAGAGTTATAGAAGCTCAGGGATCTGTCTTAACAAATAAATATGCAGAAGGCTATCCTGGTAAGAGATATTATGGCGGATGCGAAAATGTTGATGTTGCTGAACAATTAGCAATAGACCGCTTAAAAGAGCTATATGGTGCTGATTATGCAAACGTGCAACCACACTCAGGTTCACAAGCAAATGCTGCCGTGTTTATGGCTCTCCTACAGCCACACGATACAATTTTAGGGATGAGTTTAGCCCATGGAGGCCATTTAACTCATGGATCTAAAGTAAACTTTTCTGGAAAAATTTATAATGCTGTTCAGTACGGTTTAAACCCTGAGACTGGCGAAATAGATTACGATCAAGTCGAAGAATTAGCAAAAGAGCATAAGCCAAAGATGATAATTGCGGGATTCTCAGCTTATTCTCGAGTTCTAGATTGGAAAAGATTTAGAGATATTGCTGATTCAGTTGGAGCATATTTTTTTGTAGATATGGCCCATGTTTCTGGTTTAGTTGCTGGCGGAGTTTACCCAAGCCCTGTTCCTTATGCAGATGTTGTTACTTCTACAACACATAAGAGTTTAAGAGGACCAAGAGGTGGAATTATTATTTGTAAATCAAATCCTGAGATTGAAAAAAAGATTAATTCGATGGTATTTCCTGGAACTCAAGGCGGTCCTTTAATGCATGTTATAGCTGCAAAGGCTGTAGCTTTTAAAGAAGCTCTTCAGCCAGAATTTAAGCAATACCAGCAACAAATTTTAAAGAATGCTTCAGCAATGGCGGAACAATTCATTAAGAGAGGATTTAAAGTTGTTTCCGGCGGAACAGATGATCATTTATTTCTTGTTGATTTTATTGAGAAAGGTATTACAGGAAAAGATGTCGACGCTGCGCTTGGAAGAGCAAATATTACAGTAAACAAAAATTCAGTGCCTAATGACCCACAATCACCATTCGTTACAAGTGGAATTAGAGTAGGAACACCGGCTCCAACTACTAGAGGCTTTAAAGAAGCTGAATGCATAGAGCTGACTAATTGGATGTGTGATGTTATAGAGAACCTTGATAATGAAGAAGTAATTAACAATGTAAAGAAAAAAGTTATCGAGCTATGCAAAAAACATCCTGTTTATGCTAAGTCCGTTGCGCTTAATGCTGCATCGGCTGCATAAAATGATGAGCCTATTTGATGCATTGCCCATTTTGTAATTTTTCAGATACAAAGGTAATTGATTCAAGACTTGCTTCTGAAAACTCACAGGTTAGAAGAAGACGTGAGTGCCCAAAATGTAAAAATAGGTGGTCCACAATGGAGACCTCTGATTTAAACCTCCCTAGAGTAATTAAAAAAGATAACTCTAGGGAAGACTTTTCAGAAAAAAAAATAGAACTTGGTATTTTACGTGCATTAAATAAAAGATCTGTTGATAGAGGCTCTATTGATACGGCAATACAAAATATAATTAATAAGCTAAAAACAATTACAGACAAAGAAATAATTTCTTCACAAATCGGCGTTTTAGTTATGCAAGAGTTAAGAGAGCTTGACCAAGTAGCTTACATTAGATTTGCGTCTGTCTATCACAGTTTTGAGGATCTTCAGGCATTCCAAGATATTATAAATATAATAGAAAAAGACCTTACTCCAGAAATGATAAAGACGCAATTGAAGTTGATCGATGAAGAAAATATAGTCGTCAAAAAAAAATGAAATCAGATAAAAATTTTATGGAGCATGCTATTGAACTAGCAAAAAAAGGTATTTATACAACCTCACCTAATCCATCTGTCGGATGTATTATCACTGAAAAGAATAAAATATTAAGCAAGGCATATCATTTAAGATCTGGATCCGATCATGCAGAAGTTATAGCACTAAAAAAATTAAGAAAGAAAGTTAATAGTAAAATGAATATGTATGTTAGCCTTGAACCGTGTTGTCATACTGGAAAAACTGGTCCATGTACAAAGTCTATCATTGATTCAGGAATAAAAAACGTTTTTGTCTCAACATTAGATCCAAATCCAAAGGTTAAGGGAAAAGGAGTTAAAGAGCTTAGAAAAAACGGAATTAATGTAAATGTTGGATTATGTAAAGCTGAGTCTCAAAATATTAACAAAGGATTTTTTAGCAGAATTTTAAAGAAAACACCCTACATAATTGCAAAACAAGCTATTAGCAAAGACCTTAAGATTACAAATCCAAAAAGTAAATGGATAAGTAATAGAGAATCAAGAAAAAATGTCCAGTTTATGAGAGCAAAATCATGCGCAATACTTGTGAGCTCTAAAACTATAAAAAACGATAACCCTGCACTAAAAGTTAAGCTAAAAAAAGAAGATCTTGGCTTGAAGGAATCAATTAAGCACCCCATAAGAGTTGCAATTGATACCAGTCTTAGTTTAAATATTGATAATTATAAATTTTTCAGCGGAAAAGAAAAAAAAATTGTATTTAACTCTATATTAAATTCTTTCGATGATAGAAGAAATATTGATTTTATTAAAGTAAGAACTGATAAAACTGGTCTAAATCTTAAAAGTATTTTTAAGATTTTAGCTACAAAATATCACATTAATAATCTATTTATAGAGCCTGGCGCAAATCTTCTTGAAACTCTTATATGCAAAAAATTAGTTGACGAGCTGATATTGTATAAAAGTCCTAATATTGTCGGTGAATTAGGATCTTTAACGTTTAATTCTGAAGATAAAATTAAAAAATATAAAAACATTGTCGAAGAATCTGTTATGGAATTCTCCAAAGATGTTAGAATTAGATATAAATTTTTGAGAAAATAATGTTTACCGGACTAATACAAAAAATTGCTACTGTTGAATCTATAAATAGTCATCATGGAGATTTGCAGGTTTCATTTCAATTAGATTCAGATTTTATTTCTTCTGTATCAGAAGGGGACAGTATATCCATCAATGGAGTTTGTTTAACTGCATATAATATTGATTATGAAAAAAACTGTTTTAGTGTAGATATTTCAAATGAGACATTAGATATAACAACTCTCACTCAGATGAGTACTGGGTATAAAGTTAATATAGAAAACGCATTAAATATTGGTGATAAATTGGGCGGCCATATTGTGAGTGGCCATATTGATTGTATGGCACAAGTTTCTGAAATTAGAGAAGATGCAAGATCATATAGATTGGGTTTTGAACTGAACAATGAACATTATGCTAAATATATTGTGGCTAAAGGTTCAATATGTGTTGATGGTATAAGCTTGACAGTAAACAAAGATGAAAATAATACTTTTTTTGTAAATATAATTCCATTTACGTGGGATAATACAATAATGCAATATTATAAAGTTGGAGACATGGTTAACATCGAAGTTGACAGAATGGCTCTTCATATTGAAAAATTAATACTTAGTAAGGATTGAGAGAGTTTGATGCTATCAAAAACAGAAGATATTTTAAAAGAACTCAAAAAAGGAAAGATGGTTTTAATAGTTGATGATGAAAGCCGTGAAAATGAAGGAGATTTTATTATGGCTGCATCAAAAGTTACGCCTGAAGATATAAATTTCATGAGCAAATATGCTAGAGGTCTTATTTGTTTAACTCTTACGAGAGAAAGATGCAAGCAATTAAATCTACCTTTAATGAAAACAGATACTGACACAAAACATGAGACTAATTTTACAATTTCTATTGAGGCTTCTGAGGGGGTAACAACGGGAATATCTGCGTATGATAGAGCACATACAATTCGTACTGCGGTAATGCCTGATGCAACACCAAATGATATATCAAGGCCAGGACATATATTTCCGTTAATGTCACAGCCTGGTGGCGTACTAACTCGAGCAGGTCATACAGAGGCTGGTTGTGACTTAGCAAGACTAGCTGGATTTGAGCCAGCTGCAGTTATCGTGGAAATAATGAGTGACGATGGATCAATGGCTAGGCTTCCTGAGTTAAAAAAGATAGCACAAGAACATGATATAAAAATTGGAACAATAGAAGATCTTATAAAGTATAGGACAAAACATGAAAAAACAGTAATAAAAAAAAATGAATCTCCAATAAATACAGAGTATGGAGAATTTAATCTTGTTTCATATGAAGATATATTGTCAAACACAGCTCACATAGCTCTTGTAAAAGGCGATTTAAAAGGCAATAAATCAACATATGTTAGAGTACATATACAAAACACCATAAAAGATATATTGCATTCCTCACATCATTCTGGGTGGCCATTAAAAAATGCAATGCAGAGAATAAATAAAGAAGGTAATGGTGTAATATTGATATTAAGATGGAATGAGTCTGTTCATGCTATAATCAATGATATTGATAAAATAAGAAACTCAGACGAAAATCTTTCCCAGGATTTTGATAGAAGAACTTTGGGTGTTGGCGGACAAATTCTGTCAGATTTAGGGGTAACAAAAATGAAATTATTGAGTTCTCCAAAAACTTTTTATGGCCTAGGTGGATATGGCTTAGAAATCGAAGAATATATTACGGAATAACAATGAGTAAAAAAAAAATAAAAGTTATAGTAATTAGGTCAGAATTTAATGAAGACATAGTTGAAAACTTATATTCAGGCGTTAAAAAATGTTTTGAAGACGAAAAAATTTTATTTGAGATAAAAGACATAAAAGTACCTGGAGCTTTTGAGTTACCTTATATGGCAAAACAAGCTTTAGCCCTTCAACCTGATTGCATTATAACTTTAGGTTGTGTGATAAAAGGGGAGACAGCACACTTTGAATATATTTCAAACTCATGTGCAAACACCTTGTCTCAATTAACAATAACAACCTCTGTACCCATCATGTTTGGAGTAATAACTTCTTATACAAGGGATCAGGCGCTAAAGAGGTCAGAAATTAATTTTGAAAATAACAAAAATATTAATATCGGTTATAATGTGGCAAATGCAGCAATAAAAACTTTACAATCAAGAATCCAAAATAATATATAAAATGAAAGTTAATAATGCTATGCGCGCTAATAACCGCAATATTTGGTCACGAAGACTATCTATGCAGGCAATTTACTCTTGGTCTATAAATAATTGCAAAGCCGAAGATTTATATTTAATTTTTGAGCAAGATGAAAATTTTGATAAATGCGATAATAATTATTTTAAAGATATAATTGATGGCGTCATAATGAATATTTCTGATATTGATAAATATATCTCTGAATTTTCTGATATAAAAATAGAAAATATAAATCATGTAGAGTTAAGTATTATAAGATGTTTTATATTTGAAATTAAATATAATAATAAATTTCCGAATGAGGTTCTTTTGGCAGAATCTGTTAAGCTTGCAAATAAATTTGGCGGACAAGATAGTTACAAATTTGTTAATGCGTTTCTTGATAAATATATCAAAAAATAAACATATGAAAATTTCTGAAAAAGATATTATTGATCTTATTTCTAAAAAATATAATTTTAGGGAGGAGGTTTTAACCCCAATTGGCGAAGATGCTAGTGTAATTTTCCCCAAACAAGATGAAAATCTTATTTTTACAACTGATACAATGGTTTTAAACACACATTTCACCAATGATATTTCACCATATGAACTTGGATATATTTCTGCAGCCTCTAATATTAGCGATCTTTCTGCAATGGGAGCAGTTCCAGCATTTGCACTTATAAATCTTACTATTGAAAAACCTGAGGATACATATATTAGAGACATTATTAATGGCTACAATACAATCTTTGATGTTTTTCCTGTTGCAGTTATTGGAGGAGATACAACATTCGGCCCTAAAAGCATTACTATGACACTTATAGGGTATTCATCAAGTAATAATATAATGTTAACGAGCAATGCTAAAGATGAAGATATAATATTTGTATCAGGCTTTATTGGGGAAAGTCTCATGGCCAGAAAAAATAAAGAATATCATTTACCAAATATTAGAAATAAGCTTGGCGTCATACTTACAGATTTTGCAAATAGTTGTACAGATATGTCTGACGGTTTACTTGATGCATTAAAAAGAATAACAAACAAAAGTAATCTAGGAGCTGAAATTTTAGTTGATAAAATAAAAATTAAAGAAGAGTTACAAAAGAGTATTATTAACAAAAGTATAACATGGCAGGAAATACTTAGTTATGGTGATGACTACGAACTTTTATTTACTGTAAATAATCAAAAATCTTTAGCTTTAAATACACTTTGCAAGCATTTAGGTATTGAAATTTTTGAAATAGGAACATTAACAAAAAATAACAATATTAATTTTAAATATAAAGAAAATTTATTAGATATTGATATAAATAAAAAATATGAGCATTTTTGTAATGAAAAATAAATTAATAAATATATTTTTAACAGGATTTTATTCAGGAAAAAGTAAATACATGCCAGGAACATTTGGAACACTCGTAGGTGTTTTAATATTTCAACTTATATCTTTTAATACATTATATGAAAATATTTTTTTGTTATTAGTACTTTTTCTTTTCTTCTATCCTTCTTTTAAATTATTCCTACAAAAAATCTATTTTTTTAGATAAAGATGATAAGTCTATAGTTATTGATGAAATATTTGGATATTTAATTTTTATGATTTTTTTTGAAAATAATATTAAAAATGTTATATTTGGATTTATAATTTTTCGTTTTTTTGATATTGTAAAACCATTTCCCATTTCATTAGTAGATAAGAAAATTAAGAATAGTTTTGGCGTAATGCTTGACGATATTATTGCTGCTCTATTTTCAGGTATTATTTTGTTTATGATTAGCTATGTTTTTTAGCAATTATTTTTTTAAATGGTTTTATTTTTCAACCTTGGTTTTTCTCTTTGGGAGCGCATTTTTACTTATTGAGATTTCTTTAAAATCATTTTCACCAATATATATTGCTTTTTTTAGAGTCTTTATAGCTGCATTTTTACTTTATTTATATTCAAAGTTTTGTGGTTACTCATATAATTTTATCAAAAGAAATTTTAAATTACTCTTTATATTAGGATTAACTGGCACCACTGTTCCGTTTTATCTTATTAGTCATGCTCAAATTACTATAAATAGTGGAGAAACAGGAATTCTCATAGGTTTTATGCCTATTTTTACTATTATTGGATCACACTATTTTTTTCATTACGAGAAACTTAATTTTAGAAAAATATTAGGATTTACTTTAGGATTTGTTGGTTTGTTTATTTTATTAATTAATAATGAAAGTAGTGTTAATTTATATGACAACATTTTTTCTAAGCTTTTGGTAGTAAGCGCAGCCTTTTTTTATGCTTTAAATGCGCTTCTTGTTAAAAAATTAAATAGTATTGATGTAATACCTCTTTCTGCATGTGTAATGATAATATCTTCTATGCAGTTACTTTTTATTTTAGTTTTCACACATCAAGATAATCTAGATTACAACACAATATTTTATGACTCTGTGGTTTCTTTGCTATTTATGGCAGTATTTTCAACAGCAGCAGCTACAGTTATTTATTATAAAATTATTCAAGATTATGGCCCAAGCTTTTTAAGTTTAGTTAACTACCCAATACCTATATTTGCTTTCTTTGCTGGCGTAATAGTCTTAGAGGAAAAATTTAATTTTTATTCAATAATATCACTATGTCTTGTTGTAATAGCTATATACTTATCTCAAAAAGATTAGCTTATTGAAGTTTTATAAATAGGCTAAAATTTTTATTTGTGGCATTTAATATTAATGTATTTTTATTATTTTCTTTTTTGATATGTGCCATTCCGTGGTAATTTCCGTCTGAAACACCACAAGAAGAAATTTCAAGATTAATACTATATATTTTCTTATTTAATTTTTTTATGTTTCCATAGTAATTACATTCATTTTTATCTTTTCCTGAAATAATATTTTTTTCAATTTTAAGTATTTGCTTTTGTTTTATATCAAATGAACTCCATGTTCTATTGATTATTTCACCTGCATCAAGAATTTTGTTATTTGCTTTTATTAGATATATATTTCCAAAGTCTTTGGCTGGCTCAGTATTCCATTTTCCGCTCATAATATTATTTTCAATAATTTCCCCTTTTATTTGTGCTGTACCAAAACTATTTCCATCTTTTAAGTACATTAATAAATTCAATTCAAATTTATTTTTTATAAACTCAATTTTTCCTTTATAAACGACTTTTGCTCTTTCTGTAAATGCTGTGGCATTATTCTTATCTATTAAACCTGTAAAATCATAATTGCCATGGCCATTAATATCAAAAACACCTATCCACACGCCATTTTCCTTACTTGCAAAAGAGGTTGCAGATAATGATAAAAGAATTATAAAGCTTATTATTTTATAAATTTTCACAATAACAAAATTTAAATATGATTTTTTTTATAAATGTTAATATACTATTCTAATACTTGACATACAATTGCTTTCGCCTAAGATTTCTAAAAATGGGGCTATAGCTCAGTTGGTAGAGCATTTGCATGGCATGCAAAGGGTCGGCGGTTCGAGACCGCCTAGCTCCACATTTTTACAATATAAGAAAAAATGAATTTAGTAGATAAATACGATAGAAAAATCAGAGATTTAAGAATATCTGTAACAGATAAATGTAACTTTAGATGCACATATTGCATGCCTAAAGAAATATATGATTCAAGCTACAATTTTTTAAAAAAAACTGAAATTCTTAATTTTGAAGAAATATTTAGATTATCTGATATATTTTCTTCGTTGGGGTTAAAAAAAATAAGATTAACAGGTGGAGAGCCTTTATTAAGAAAAAATATTCACACACTAATTAGTGATCTCAGAAATATAGAAAATATAAATGATATTAGTATGACAACAAATGGAGTTTTGTTATCTGAAAAGAAAGCTATATTATTGAAGAATTCTGGTTTAAATAGGTTAACTGTAAGTCTAGATACATTGAATCCAAAAAAGTTTAGCGACATAAGTGGAAGTAAATTTTCTCCTGAAAATGTTTTGCAAGGAATTAATAATGCAAAGAAGGCTGGTTTTAATAATATTAAAATTAACATGGTTGTAAAAAGTGGGGTAAATCATGAGGATATAATACCTATGTTAGAAAAATTTAAAGGAACTGGTTGCATTGTAAGATTTATTGAATTCATGGATGTAGGCAATGTTAATTTATGGTCTAAAAAAGATGTTTTATCACTCGAAGATATTTTAAATACAATTTCACAAAAATATCATATTAAACCATTAGAAAAAAACTATTCAAGCGAAGTTGCTAAAAGGTGGTCTTATGATGGCGGTGAATTTGGTATAATTAGCTCAATCTCAAATCCATTTTGTGGTGATTGTTCACGTTTAAGATTAACAGCTGAAGGAAAAATATATACATGTCTTTTTGCTAATGAATCATATGACATTAAAAAATTATTAAGATCGTCTGATTCAAATGAAGATATTAAGCAATTCTTAATTAACATGTGGTCAAATAGAACAGATAGATATTCTGAAAATAGATTGTCTAATAATAATTATAAAATTATTAAAAAAGCTGAAATGTCATATATTGGAGGCTAGTCTTTCAGCCTTGGAATCAGCTCAGTTAAATTACATGGTTTATTTTCAGAATCGAGTTGATGTTCTATAATCTGGGACCAAGCATCTTTGCATGCTCCAGGTGAGCCTGGAAGACAAAAAATGTAAGTTGAGTTTGCAACTCCTGAAATTGCCCGTGATTGTATAGTTGAGGTTTTAATTTTCTCATAGGATAAGCTCCTAAAAATTTCGCCAAAACCATCAATTTTTTTATCAAATAAAACCTCTACAGCTTCTGGAGTACCATCAGTACCCGTTACGCCAGTGCCACCTGTAGTAATTACAACATCTATATCCTTATTATTAATCCACAATGAAACAATACTTCTAATTGCGTAAATATTATCTTTTACTATTGCTCTTTCAGAAACAGTATGGTGTGTTTCATTAATAAGCTTAAGAAGAATATCACCTGATTTGTCACTATCAACTGTTCTTGTATCAGATATGGTTAATATTGCTAAATTTAATTTAATTTTCATGCTCATAAAGTGATAATATTATTTATTTATAGAATATACAATAAAAGTTAATATATACATCATGAAATCAGTAATGCTATTGTCAGAAAAAATAGACCCATATAAATTAATTAAAGAGTACGAGCTAAACAATTGTGACTTAAGTCTTTCTGGCGCTCAAAATATATTTATTGGCTATATGAGAAGAACAAATAACACTAGAAATGATATTGTTTCTATGAACCTTGAATTTTATCCAGAAATGACAGAGTCGTATTTAAAAAGTCTTAAGGTTAATGCGAAAAAAAAATATAAATTAGATAATGTTTTAATTGCACATAGAATAGGTGAGGTGCAAATAAAAGATTGTTTAGTTGTAATTGCTTGCTGGGCAAAACACCGAAATCGATGCTTAGATGCAGTGAGATATATTTTAGAAGATCTTAAACATAATGCTCCGCTATGGAAAAAAGAATTTTATGAAGATGAGACTTCAGAGTGGGTTGAAAAAAATACTTAAATATATTCTTTAAATTTTACAATTTTCACAATGTCATTAATTTTTAATTTTCCATCTTCAATAGGAAGATAAATTAAACAATTTGCCTTAGTCATTGAGCTTAAAATACCTGAGCCTTGCTCACCAACGCTTGTAACATATTTCTTATTATTTGTAATGGTGAGTATTCCTCTTTGAAGTTCCGCTCTTCCTTTTCTTTTCTTTAAATCTGATTTAAGTATTGCATTTTCCATTTTAAGTTCATATTTTTTTCCAGCTAACATATTAATAGTTGGTAAAACAAATAGAAGAAAAGTGATCATTACTGATACAGGATTACCTGGCAGTCCGAAAAAAATCGTATTATTTAGCTTGCCAAATGCTAGAGGCCTACCTGGCTTTACCGCTACTTTCCAAAAATTAATATCGCCCATTGAATTCACAACATCTTTGATATAATCAGCATCACCTACCGAAACTCCACCAGTTGTTATTACAAGATTTGATTCTTTAATTGCTTTTTTAAATTTTCTTTTAATATCTTTTACATCATCCTTCGCGTGGCCAATATCAATAATGTCAATATTATTTTTTAACAACATTCCTGTTAATGTAAATCTGTTACTATCATGAACTTTTCCATATGGTAACTTTTTATTAATCGGTACGACTTCATCTCCTGAGGTAAAAAAAGAAATTTTTGGTTTTTTATATACCTTAATTTTATTTATACCTTGTGATGCTAAGAGTCCCATTGCTGAAGGATCAATTGTTTGATTTTTTTTTAATAAAATTTTGTTTTTTTTAATATCTTCTCCTGCAAACCTTATATTTTGATTTTTCTTTATATTTTTTGAATGTATTTTTATAGAATTTTTATCAATACTTTCAATTTCTTCTTTCATAATTACAACATTACATTCATTTGGCAAAACTGCTCCTGTCATAATTTTCACACATTCATTTTTTCTAATTTTCCCTTTAAAAGCAGAACCTGCTAATGAAGACCCAACGACTTTGAAAATTTTATTTTTCATTATATCCTTATAATTAAAAGCATAACCATCCATTGCAGAATTATCATAATTAGGTACTTTTAATTTTGATTTCACGTTTTCATATAAAATTCTATTATTTGATTCTATTAAGTCTACGTATTCAAAGGTGTTAATTTTCTTTGTCATTTTAGTTATTATTTTTAATGCATCTTCTATTAAAATAGAATTTGGATCATAGTCATCCATACAGCTGTATACTTTTTTTTTCATAATTTATTAATTAATTTTTTTTAATTGAACATAAACTGCGCCAGTACCGCCATCTCTTTGTTGAGCAGAATGATAAGCTAATACATTTGGATTATATTGTAAATATTGATCTACAAAATTTTTGAGTTTTGGGCCTTCTATTCCAGAGCCGTATCCTTTTCCGTGAATTATAATTCCTACTAAATTATCCTCCATCTGAAGTTTTGGAAGCCATATATCAAGGAAATTTTCTGCCTCGATAAGATTTTTCCCATGTAGATCAATCTCAAAAACCATATTTAGTTCGCCTTTTTTTAATTTTTGAAATTTTTTCTTTTGGAAACCTGGTTTGCAATTTCCAATAATATCATTTTTAATCATAATGCTTCATCTAATTAGTATTTTAAGTATAATCATCACATATGAAAATATTATTGTCCAATGATGACGGATACCATGCAACCGGTATTCAAGAGCTAATTAAGCAGCTAGAGAAAGATCATGAAATTTACGTTGCTGCCCCATTAAAAAATCATAGTGCTGGCAGCAGCGCATTAACAGTAAGAAAAGATATAAATGTTAATAATATAAAAACAAATCATTATATCATTGATGGAACTCCAGCTGATTGCGTTCATATAGCTCTTACATGCTTAATAAAAGATAAGATTGACCTGGTTGTATCAGGTATAAACTTGGGAGCAAATCTTGGAGATGACGTTATATATTCTGGTACAGTTGCTGCTGCACTAGAAGGCAGGCATTTGAAAATGTCACCAATAGCAATCTCTTTGGTATCTCATGATAAGATTTCTGTAAGTAGGGCAGCAATTGAAAGTTCAAAAATTATTAGAGAGATAATTAATAATAAAGATATTTATGCAAAAACATTACTTAACATAAATATTCCCGATTTTGATAGCGAAAATATTTATTTTGAGCACACTAGGCTTGGTAAAAGGGGACTTCCTTTACCGGCAATAAAAAATAGAGATAATTTATATAAAATTGGGGCAGCTGGACCTCCAGAAGATTATTCAGAAGGTACAGATTTTTTCTGTATAAAAGAAAATAAAATTTCAATTACGCCTTTGACATATGATTTAACAAATTATGAGGTGTTAAAAATAATTAATAAAAATGAATATTAATTTTAAAAAATTCTCTGGAACAGGTATGACCTCAGATTCATCTAGAGATAAGCTAATAAAAATTTTGGCTAAAGAAGGAATAAGTAATTCAGATGTACTTAGATCAATGCAATTAATACCAAGGCATATGTTTGTTGACGAGGCTATTTCTAGTAAAGCCTATGACAATATTGCTTTGCCCATTGGTAAGTCACAGACAATTTCACACCCATTAATAGTTGCTAAGATGACAGAAATAATTATGAATCACAAGCCTAAAAGAATTTTAGAAATCGGAACAGGCTCAGGGTATCAAGCAGCAGTATTATCATTATTAGTTGATAAAGTTTATACTATAGAGAGAATTGAATATCTTCATGATAAATCAAAAAAAATTTTTCAAAAAATTGGCTTTAAAAATATATATACAAAATACTCTGATGGAAACGCTGGATGGCCTCAAAAAGCTCCATTTGATGCAATTATTGTAACAGCAGGTGCAATAGGTATACCTGATGCCTTGCTTGATCAATTATCAAATAATGGAGGGATTTTAGTTTCTCCTGTTGAAAATAATGGCAAGCAATATTTAAAATCAGTCATTAAGTTTGAAAATAAATATAATGAAGAAATACATGGGATTGTGAATTTTGTCCCATTGCTAAATGGAGTTTCTTAATGAAATTGTTTACAAGTATTTATGATTACATTATAGCACTGGCAAATAAAGAAAAAGTTACAAAATATCTTTATGGATTAAGCTTTATAGAGTCAATTTTTTTCCCTATTCCACCTGATGTTCTGTTAGCTCCTATTGCACTTACAAAAAAATATAATTGGATTAAAATTGCTTTTAACACAACAATCTTTTCAGTTTTAGGAGGCTTAGTAGGATATATTATAGGTCTATACCTATACGAGTTATCAATACTAAACAATATTATAAAAGAAGAAGTTTTTCTTGATGTTAAGAATCTTTTTATAAGTCACGGCGTTGCAATAATGGTTATTGCAGGATTTACTCCATTACCATTTAAAGCATTTACAATAACAGCAGGTTACATGTCTTTACCAGTAATACTATTTGTAATATCCTCATTTATTGGGCGCGCACTAAGATTTTTTTTAGTCGCAGCTATCTTTTATTATTTTGGCTTAAATATCGCAAATAAAATAAAAAAATATTTTGAGTACATAGGCTGGACTATTATTATTATTTTAATCTTTATTATTTTTTTAAAGTATTTTTAAATATAAAATGAAAAAAAAATTTACAATTCTTATTTATATTTTTAGTTTGATTCTTTTAGGGTCTTGTACAAAAATTCATCATCATGCTGAAAAAAAATCTCTTCCTGAAAAAGAGCCAAGAAAAGAGAGAGTTTATTTCACCTATGGTCTGAAATCTAAAAAAGCAGCAGAATCAGGAGATGAATATATAGTTCAACCAAATGATACATTATATTCAATATCTCTTTTATATGATGTAAATTACATAAAAATCGCAAACTGGAACAATATTAAAAGCCCTTACCACTTAAAAGTTGGAGATAAAATAGTAATTAAATCAAAAAAATATAGAA
Organism: Thiothrix sp.; assembly: GCA_038141665.1. GTDB lineage: Bacteria > Pseudomonadota > Gammaproteobacteria > Poriferisulfidales. The sequence goes on along the minus strand of JAYQIN010000002.1, from coordinate 232,994 downwards.
AGCTATCAAAATCTGACAATAATTTAAAAACTAGCAAGAATAAAGTAAGGTACGCTAGCAATGTCAGATGGGGGAGACCGCATGATGGAAGAATTTCAAAAGAATTTTCATACAGCGATATTGGTAAAAAGGGCATAGATTTTTCAGGAAATATTGGGGACGAAATTTTATCCTCTAGCGATGGGATGGTTGTATATACTGGAAATGGCATTAAAGGTTATGGAAATTTAATTATAATAAAACATAATCAGACATTTTTATCGGCTTATGCTCATGCAAGTAAAATTCTTGTTGAAGAGAATGATGTTGTGAAAAAAGGTCAAGTTATAGCTAAATTAGGAGATACTGATTCTGTTAAACCAATTTTGCATTTTCAAATTAGAAAAAATGGTAAATCTGTTGATCCAAAAAAATATCTACCGTAGTTAGTCAAATATAAAGAAACTCAAAAAATTTCTTTTTTCTGAAAGCAAGATATTATGACAGCTACACGCGGAACTTAGACTCATTAGTTCAGCACCAATATTTCTCTTATTTAATCCTAAAATAATTGGTGTTTTATCTATGCAATCTTTATTATTTGAAGCTATAATAACAAAATCTGCATTATCAGATAGATTATTTATAATAAATTTTTCTGTAATGCTTTTTGCGTTTGAATTACATTTTATAATAGATTTTTCAGGAGGAACTATTACATTATAGTTATATTCTTTATCTAATACGGTTACAGATGAACTTGTATATGATTTTATAATATTAGAATTATTTTCTAAAATTTGTTCGTTAAATTTCATTTAAATAATATAGCACATATTGATTTTATTTAGTTATTTTAAAATGTCAGATGAATTCTATAAAATAAACAGACTCCCTCCATATATTTTTAATATAGTAAATGAGCTAAAAGTTTTAGCAAGAAAAAATGGTGATGATATTATTGATTTCGGTATGGGAAATCCAGATCAAAAAACCCCTGAACATATAATTAATAAAATGCAAGAATGTGCAAATAAGGATAGTGTTCACAGATATTCAACTTCAAAAGGAATACCAAGGCTCAGAAAGGCAATATCAAATTGGTACGAAGATAAATTTAACGTAAGTATTGATCCAGAAAATGAAGCAATAGTTACAATAGGCTCAAAGGAAGGTCTTGCTCATTTAGCATTAGCAACTCTAAACCAAGGTGATTCTGTGATTGTACCAAGTCCTGCCTATCCAATTCATCCCTATGGTGCAGTTATAGCAGGCGCAGAAATTATTTATATAAAAGTTCAAAACGATAATGATTCTTTTTTTAAGTCGTTAGATGATTCAATAAATAATTCTTGGCCAACACCAAAAATGATTATTGCAAATTTTCCATCAAATCCAACAACACGATGTGTTGATTTAGATTTTTTAAAAGAGCTTGTCAGAATAGCAAAGAAATATAATATATATTTGGTGCATGATATAGCTTATGCTGATTTAGTTTATGACGGATATAAAGCCCCATCTGTTCTTGAAGTAAAGGGAGCTAAAGAAATCGCAGTTGAATTCTATACTTTGTCCAAGTCATATAATATGCCGGGTTGGAGAATAGGATTTATGTGCGGTAATAAAAAATTAGTAAATGCATTATCAAGAATTAAATCATATATGGATTACGGAACCTATACGCCACTTCAGGTTGGCGCAATTGCAGCTTTAGAAGGTCCACAAGATTGCGTTGAAAATATAAGGTTAATGTATAAAAGTCGAAGAGATGCATTGTGCAAGGGCCTGAATGAAATAGGGTGGTCCGTTGAACCACCAAAAGCCACTATGTTTGTGTGGTGTGAAATACCAGAAAAATATAAAAATATTGGTTCGTTAGAGTTTAGCAAAATGATACTTAAAGAAGGAAAGGTTGCTGTTTCTCCAGGAATAGGTTTTGGTAAACATGGCGATAACTTTGTAAGATTTAGCTTAATAGAAAATGAACAAAGAACAAAGCAAGCTATAAGAAATCTAAAAAATATAATATAATAAAATATATGAGTAAGAAGAAAATTAAAATAGGAATTGTTGGTCTTGGCACTGTAGGAAGTGGTGTGATTAATCTTTTAAAAAATAATGAAAAACAAATCCAAAAAAAAAGTGGATTTGAAATATCAATACAATGCGTGTCCTCTAGAAATAAAAATAAAAAAAGAGATTGCGATATAAGCGAACTAAATTTCTATACTAACCCACATGAAATGATAGAAAATGAGGAAATTGATATATTAGTCGAGCTTATTGGCGGCGAAACGGTTGCAAAAGAAATAGTATCAAAAGCATTAGAAAAAAAAATTCACGTAGTTACTGCTAACAAGGCCTTGATAGCTCTTCATGGAAATGAAATTTCTAAAAATGCAGATAAAAACGAATGCGACGTATATTACGAAGCTTCTGTAGCTGGGGCAGTACCAATTATTAGAGTAATAAAAGAATCGCTAAGTGCTAACAATATAAATTGGATAGCAGGAATAATAAATGGTACTACAAACTATATACTAACAGAGATGTTAAATTCAAAAAAAGATTTTAATGTTGTTCTTAAGGAAGCTCAAGAGTTAGGATATGCAGAGGCTGATCCTGCCTTTGATGTTGGCGGAATTGATGCTGCTCACAAGCTAACAATACTTTCATCATTATGTTTTGGTATGCCTCTTGATTTTAATTCAATATATGTTGAAGGAATTGAGAATATTGAACTTGATGACCTAAATTATGCTAAGGAACTTGGTTATTCTATTAAGCATTTGGCTATTGGCAGAAAAAGTATAAATGGAATTGAGTTAAGAGTTCATTCTTGTTTAATACCTGATAAAAGACTCTTGGCTAATGTGGATGGAGTAAAAAATGCCGTTGTAGTAGCTTCTGATGCAGCGGGTCCAACGTTATATTATGGTGCAGGTGCTGGAAGTTTAGCTACAGCTTCATCAGTTGTGTCAGATATAATTGATATTGGAAGAAATATATTGTCCTCATCAAATAACAGCATTCCTTTTTTAAGTTACCAAAATAGCCAATTGGAATCTAAAAAAATATTAAATATTAATGATATTAATTCAAGATTCTATCTAAGGATTAGAGTTTCAAACAAGCCTGGAGTACTTGCAGACATAACAAAAATATTTGGAAAGAAATCTATTAGTATTGAATCAATTCTTCAAAAAGAAGATTTGGTTAATGATGAAAATGTCCCCATTGTACTAGTCACTCATGAGGTTTTAGAGAACAATATTATTAATGCTTTGAAAGATATTGAAAATTTAGATGTTGTTAAAGGTAAAATAATCAAAATTAGAATAGAAGAACTTGATTCGTAATTTATGTTAAATTTTCAATAATGTAATCTTTTACTAAATTTAAGTTATTATCAAGATTGACATATTTTTCTTGTGAATTTAGTATTTTTTTAAGACCAGAAGGTTGTTCAGGTAAAATTCCAATAGAGTCCTTTATAGAATCAGGAAATTTTGAAGGATGAGCACATGCTAAAGCTATATTAATATTGTCATTATTAAGTTCATCTAAAATATTCAAGCTTGTTGCTGTATGAGGATCAGCAATATAATTATATTTCTCATAGAATTTTTTAATAGTAAGTGAAGTTTGATTATCATCTATACCTTTTGACTTATAAAACATTTTTAAATTATCGTGAATTTCACCGCTTAAATCATACTTTTTGTTTTTAATAAATGATGTCATTAAGTCATTTAGTTTTTCGGAATTATAATTAATAGACTCAAACAATTGTCTTTCAAAATTACTAGAAATTTGAATATCCATACTTGGACTTATTGTGCTTTTAACATCTTTTAATGACATATCCCCATTCATTATTGTTCTATGCATAATATCATTTGAGTTCGTTGCTACGTATAATTTTCCTACAGGCAGACCCATGGTGCCAGAAATGTGTGCTGCATAAACATTTCCAAAATTTCCCGTAGGAACAATAAAATTTACTTTTTTGCTAAAATTGGATGCCTGAACATATGACCAAAAGAAATATACTGATTGCGATATTATTCTCGCCCAATTTATAGAATTTATTGCTGAGAGTGTTGTTTTAGCTTTAAGCTGTTCAGACACAAAAAGTTTTTTTATTATATTTTGACAATCATCAAAAGTACCATTTATTGCAATATTAAAAACATTTTCTGAATTTATTGTTGTCATTTGTTTTCTTTGTATGTCTGAGGTTTTATTTTTTGGGTGAAGTATAAATATTTTTATATTATCTTTATCTTTGCAAGCATCAATAGCAGCTGAACCAGTATCGCCAGAAGTTGCCCCGATTACAGTAATCTTTTTATTTTTTTTGTTTAAATAATACTGAAACATATTACCAAGCATTTGTAGCGGGTAATCTTTAAAAGCGTAAGTTGGCCCATGAAATAACTCTAAAACATATTTGTTATCTGCGAAGTTAATTAGTGGTGCAATTCTTTTATCCGTAAAAGATTCATATGTTTTTTTTGCGATACCTTCAAGATCATCTCTTGATATTGTATCCCCAACATACTCCTTTATTATTATTGAGGCTAATTCATGATAAGTTAATTTTCTGTTACTTATTATTTTAGATAAATTGATCTTTGGCCAATTTTTTGGCATGTATAGTCCCCCATCAGGAGCTAAGCCTTCAATTATTATCTCATCAAAAGTTTTACTTAATTTTGAATTTCTAGTGCTACAATATTCCATTATTAATTATTTTTTAGTGTTATTTTTTCGGCGATACCAATATAATCTCTAGGTTTTAATCTTAGAAGTTTAGTTTTTACAGATTTTTCTAAATCACATTTATTGATAATTTCATCAATAGTATTTTTATTTATATTTTTTCCTCTTGTGGCGTTTTTTAAAATATCATAACTATTTTTAACGTTATAGTATCTCATAACGGTTTGTATTGGTTCTGCTAAAATTTCCCAGCTACTATCAAGCTCTTCATTAATTTTTTTTACATTAATATCTATCTTTTTCATGCCTTTAATTAAAGATATTAGAGAAATGTAATAGTGAGAGTAAATAACTCCTAAGTTTCTTAAAACAGTAGAATCAGTTAGATCTCTTTGTAATCTTGATGATGTTAGCTTTTTACTTATAGATTGTGCTAATGATATTGTTATTTCTAAATTTCCTTCTGCATTTTCGAAATTTATAGGATTTACTTTATGCGGCATCGTTGATGAGCCAACTTCAGACTTTATTGTTTTTTGTTTAATATAATCAAGCATTATATACATCCAAATATCTTTTGAAAAATCTAAAAGTATACTAGATACTAATGTAATATTATTAAGAGATTCTGCTATCCAGTCATGGTTTTCAATTTGAGTAGTATATTCATTTTGAGATAAACCAATAGATTTTAAGAATTTTTTTGTCTCAAGATCCCATTTTATATTAGGAAGAACAAATGCATGTGCATTATAATTTCCAACAGCACCATTCATTTTTGCAAAAGTTTTAGTATTTTTTATATTTTTAATTTGCTTATCAATTCTAGATGTAAATACTTTAAGCTCTTTTCCGAATGTTGTTGGAGAAGCTTTTTGTCCATGTGTTCTTGATAACATTGGCGTGTTATAGAATTTTTTTTGTTTGTCTTTAGTAATTTTTTGTAATTCATTGAGTTTTTTCAAAAGTATATCTTTTGTTTCTTCATGCATTAAAGCGTAGGATATATTATTAATATCTTCAGAAGTAGCACAAAAGTGTATTAATTCTTTTTTATGTTTTAATGTCTTATGCTTGTCAAATTTAGTCTGAAGATAGTACTCAACTGATTTTACATCATGATTAGTAACATCTTCTATTTCTTTTATTTTTATTGCTTCTTTTATATTAAAATTCGTATTTATACTTAATAAATATTCTTTTTCGGATTTATTTATATTAAATTTACTTTTGATTTGTTTTATTGTTGTAAGATAAATAAACCATTTAATTTCAACAAACAATCTTTTTTGAATGAGACCGTATTCACTATTTATTCTGTAAAGCTCTTTATCAATTTGGTTTGCGTATCTGCCATCTATTGGAGAAATAGCCATTAATGAGTACTCAATATTTTTATTTGTCATTTTTTTATTTTGCAGTAGTAATTTACAATTAGATTATACTATAATTATGTAACATTGTTAATTAAGAGATAATTCATCTATGAAAAATCAAAAAAATAACTTCAGAATTGAAAAAGACAGTATGGGTAAAGTAGATATACCTAAAAATGCTTTGTATGGTCCACAGACGCAAAGGGCTATTGATAATTTTGCTATCAGTGATTTAGTAATGCCAAAAGAATTTATTGTAAGCATTTTATTAATTAAGATTGCTGCCGCGAAGGCTAACTATAAATTAGGTTTGTTGGATAAAAAAATTAGCGATGCAATTGTAAAATCTGCAAAGTATTTAATTAATTTCTATGATGTTGATCATTTCCCAGTAGATGTTTTTCAGACAGGATCAGGTACTAGTACAAATATGAATGTAAATGAAGTTATATCAAACATTGCGAAAAAAAATTTAAAATAAACGTGCATCCAAATGACCATGTAAATATGTCACAGAGTTCAAATGATGTTATTCCTACTGGTATAAATCATTGTGCCTATAATTTGGCTTTAACAAAGTTAGTTCCGTCTTTAAATATTTTATCAAAAGATCTTAATACAAAATCAAAGAAACTAAATAAAGTTGTCAAAACTGGTAGAACGCATCTTATGGATGCAATGCCAGTTACTTTTGGACAAGAGATATCGGGCTGGAAAGCTCAAATAGATGATAACTTGGCTAGTTTAAAAACTTGTATTATGAGATTAAAAAGATTACCCATAGGTGGAACAGCAGTTGGCACAGGGATTAATGCGCATAAATTATTTACAAGAGAATGCATAAAATCGTTAAATGCGGAAAGTACAATTAAGTATACTGATAAAAAAAATAAATTTGAGGGTTTAAGCTCACAAGATGATATTGTTCTATTTAGTTCACATTTAAAATCTTTAGCTGTTTCTTTAATTAAAATTTCAAATGACTTGAGGTGGATGAACTCTGGACCAGGATCTGGGATTTCTGATATAACTTTAAATGCTTTACAGCCTGGAAGTAGTATAATGCCTGGAAAAGTTAATCCTGTGATTCCTGAGTCAGCAATAATGGCATGCTCACAAGTTATAGGCAATGATACTACGATTATGGTTTGTGGTCAGACTGGTAATTTTCAACTAAATGTAACTTTACCAATTATTGCTTATAATATTGTACAAAGCATAAATATTATTTCAAATACTGCAGTAAGTTTATCTAAAAAATCAATTCTAGATTTTAAAGTTAACGAAGCTATTGTTAATAAATCTATTAATGCTAATCCAATATTAGTAACTGCCTTAAATAGAGTTATAGGTTATGAAAAAGGTGCTTTTATAGCTAAAAAAGCATACAAAACAGGGAAGCCTATTATTGAAATCGCCCTTGAGGAAACTAATTTATCCGAAAAAGAGCTAAAAAAGTTTTAGATCCGTTAGAGTTAACAAAGGGCGGTATAAAATAATTTAAGCAGCTATTTGTTTTAAAACATATTGAAGTATTCCGCCGCTCTTAAAGTATTTTACTTCCTGTGGAGTATCAATTCTAACATTAACTTCGAATGACACTTTTTTATTACCGCTTTGAGCGTGTATTGTGACAGTTTTAGCCTCACCATTTTGTATGCCGCTTATTGTAAATTCTTCTTTTCCTGAAAGCCCAAAAGTCTCTGCAGTTTCTCCATCTTTAAATTGTAAGGGAAGTATTCCCATTCCAACAAGATTAGATCTATGAATTCTTTCAAAACTTTCTGTAAGAACTGCACTTACGCCTTGAAGCTTAGGTCCTTTAGCAGCCCAATCTCTAGAGGATCCACTTCCATATTCTTTACCTGCAATAATTATTGTTGGTATTGAATCTTTTTTATATTCCATTGCAGCATCAAAAATTGTCATTTCTTTATTAGTAGGAATATGTAATGTATAACCGCCTTCAATATGTGGCACAAGTTTATTCTTTAATCTTATATTTGCAAATGTTCCTCTCATCATTACTTGATGATTACCTCTTCTTGAACCATATGAATTAAATTGACTTGGTTTAACATTTTTACTCATTAAATATTTTCCAGCAGGACTATCTTCTTTAATGTTTCCCGCAGGAGAAATATGGTCTGTTGTTACAGAATCACCTAGATATGCTAAGACTCTAGCAGATTTTATCTCATCAATTTCTAAATCATTTGGTGACATATTTTCAAAGTAGGGTGGATTTGCTATATAGGTTGACTCATCCCATTCGTATTGGTTATTTTTTGCAACATCGATATTTTTCCATTCTTTTTCACCCTCATATATATTTTCATATGATGATTTAAACTGTTCTGCAGTAAGAGAAGATTTTAAAATATTATTAATTTCTGAATTTGATGGCCAGATATCTTTTAAATATATATCTTTGCCATCTTTATTCTTTGCTAGTGGCTCACTAGTTATATCAATATTCATAGATCCTGCTATCGCATAAGCTATAACTAAAGGTGGTGATGCCAAGTAGTTAAGCTTAACCTCAGCATGAACTCTACCTTCAAAATTTCTATTACCAGACAATACTGAAGCTGCTACTAAGTCATTTTCTTTAATGCCGTCACTTATTTCTTTTATTAAAGGTCCGGAATTTCCAATGCAAGTAGCACAACCATAACCAACATTATGAAATCCAAGTTCTTCCATTGGTTTTAAAAGGTTTGAATTTTTTAGATACTCTGTTACCACCATTGAGCCAGGTGCTAAAGAAGTTTTTACCCATGGCTTTCTCTCTAAGCCTAATTCTCTAGCTTTCTTAGCTACTAAGCCAGCTGCTATCATTACACTTGGGTTAGAAGTATTTGTGCATGACGTAATTGCGGCAATTACAATATCGCCGTTCTTTATTGAAAATTTATCATCTTTTAACATTATTTCAGATTCTTTATTTTTTGGATCTATTATAGAAAGTTCCTTTTGAAATGAATCTTTGGCATCTTTCAAATTAATACGATCTTGAGGTCTTTTTGGCCCAGCTATGGAAGGCAAAACCGATGAAATATCTAATTCAATATTCTCAGTATATTCTGCTTTATCACAATCGCTTCTTGTCATTCCTACTTTCTCAGAATATTTTTTTATTAGATCAATTTTATCTTCATCACGATTAGAAAGTTTCATATAGTCAATTGTCTCATCATCAATTGGAAATATTCCACAAGTTGCGCCATATTCAGGCGCCATGTTTGCTATTGTCGCTCTATCACCAAGTGATATATTATCAAGACCATCGCCATAAAATTCTACAAACTTTCCAACTACACCATGCTTTCTTAGTATTTCAACAATATTCAAAACAACATCTGTTGCCGTAACACCTTCTGAAACTTTTCCAGTTAACTTAAAACCAACAACTTTTGGAATAAGCATAGAAATTGGTTGTCCTAACATCGAGGCTTCTGCTTCAATCCCACCGACTCCCCAGCCTAAAACACCTATACCATTGATCATTGTTGTGTGTGAGTCAGTACCTACAACAGTATCTGGGTACGCGTAATCTTCATCATTAATTTTTTTTGTAAAGATACATCTAGCTAAAAACTCAATATTGATTTGGTGAACTATTCCAGTGTCAGGTGGCACAACTTTAAAATTTGAAAATGCTGATTGACCCCATTTTAAAAACTTGTATCTTTCAAGATTTCTTTCGTATTCTAATTGTGCATTCAAGTCGAAGGCTTTATCGCTCCCAAAATTATCAACCTGAACAGAATGATCTATAACTAATTCAGCAGGCTGTAATGGGTTGATATCGTTTGGACTCTTGCCAAGTTTTTTTATCGCATCTCTCATTGCTGCTAAATCTACCACTGCAGGAACACCTGTAAAATCTTGCATTAGTACCCTTGCTGGCCTATATGCTATTTCTTTTTGGCCAGCATGCTTTTGCCAATCTATAATAGCTTTTATATCTTCTTCTGTAACGGTCATATCATCTTCGTTACGAACTAAATTTTCCAATAATATTTTTATGGAGTAGGGTAGTTTTTCTACACCACTAATTTTTGAGATATCAAAGATTGTATATTTTTTATTTCCACACTCAATTTTTGATTTTGTATTAAAACTATTTTTCATTAGAATTTATCCTTGTTTAATTTAAATAAAAAAACTCTCGCATTTATTTAAAATTTCCTTTCTTCTAAACATGAGATGCCACTTTGATCCACCGTGATAATCCCATAAAAAAGCAGCTCTTATTCCACTCAATAACAAAGCTCTTATTAGAGATGAGTTTTTTTCTAAATATTCTTTTTTTCCAGAAATCACAACTCTAGGCCTAATAATTCCTATATATTCTTTATAGATTTCCTCAGAATAAGCAATCAGGTCATTTAAATTTGTAGACATCATACTATTATCTTGATAATTATCAATTTTTTTTCCAATCATATTTTTTAAATCACTGATTTTATTTATATTTTTTTGTATTAAAATAATATTTAGAGCGTATTTTTGCATAGTAAGTATAGATATATCATTTTTGCCATTCAAAATATCTTTTAGTAATTTACAACCGCCTGCAAGAGCAGTTTTATGATTATATATTTTTGAGGACTCAAAAGTATTTTTTATATATATGCTTCTTATAAGCATATCTAATTCTTGAGTTGCATCGTAGTCAGTAGTTGCAATTCTATTAATAAAGTAGACACTTTGCATCATTGCAATTAGTGAAGTTAAGTAGTCATTGTTAACTTTATTCATTAGTTATTATGCCTCCACCCAAACATTTATTTCCATCAAAAATAACTAAAGACTGGCCAGGTGCAGGAGCTCTAATAATTTTATCAGAATTTACTGAATACAGATTTTCTTTAATTTTTTTGATGGTACATTTGTATTTTTCACCGAGATGCCTAACTTGACATACAAGTTTTTTTTTTAAAACATCATTTATATCATTGGTTATAATATTTAAATCTTTAATAAATATTAAATCATGAAAAAGTAAAGGGTTATCATTGCCTTGGCATACAAATAATCTATTATTTACTAAGTCTTTTTTGTATACATACCATGGTAAATTTTTAGAATCCTTTCTTCCTCCAATACCTATTCCTTCTCTTTGCCCTATAGTTGTATAAAACATACCATTATGTTTTCCGATAATTTCATTAAATTCATTTACAACGTCTCCAGGAATATTTTTTATATATTTACTTATAAAATTTTTAAACTTTTTGTTGCCAATAAAGCATATACCCATACTTTCTTTTTTATTATAGGATTTAAACCCTGACTTTTCTGCTATCTTCTTTACTTCACTTTTTTCAATATCCGAAAGTGGAAATATTGTTTTAGAGAGCTGATCTTGGTCTAAAGTATGTAGGAAATAAGTTTGATCCTTATTTTTGTCTTTTGGTGTTGTTAGTATAAAAGACGAATTAACTTTAATTATCTTAGCATAATGGCCAGTTGCTATTTTACTTGCACCAAGACTAACCGCATGATCCAAAAAAACTTTAAATTTTATAAATTTATTACATAGTATATCTGGATTTGGTGTTAGACCTTTTTTGTAGTTATCTATAAAACCTAAAAATATTTTATTCCAATATTGATCTGAAAAATTTGCTGTGTGAAGTTTAATATTTATTTTTTTACATACATCTTCAGCATACTCAAGATCTTCTTTTGCGTTACAGCCTGAATTTATGTCATCTTCATCCCAATTTTTCATAAATAATGCTTCTACTTCATAACCCTTATCTTGCAAAAGCTTTAATGATACCGCTGAGTCTACACCGCCAGAAACACCTACAATAATTTTATTGGTCATTTTTCTAATAAATTGTTAATAATATTTTTTGGATAATTTTTTCCTTTTTCAAAGTCATTGATGCATTTTAAAACCATTTTGCTTCTTAAAGTTATTTTTGGTTCTAGGATTTCACTTTTTGGCAACCATAATTTCCTTATTATCGCTTTATCAAGTTCTTTATTTGAATCTTCTTCAACTATACTGCATTTAAAACAAAATCTTAGCCACATGTCTAATGATGATTTTCTTCTTTCTTGGTAAATTCCAATTAAATAATCAACCTCTACTAAATAATTTGTTTCCTCGAAAGTTTCTCTTATACATGCCTCTTCAAGAGTTTCATTTTCTTCTAAATGACCTGCTGGCTGATTAAGAACTTTTTTATTATTTACATATTCTTCAACAAATAAATAATTGTTATTATTTTCAATTATTGATGCAACAGTAATATGGGGTACCCAAGACATAAATTTTTTATATAACTATCTATCTCTGAAAGTTATTCTGCCTTTTGTTAAATCATATGGTGTAAGCGCTACTGTAACTTTATCGCCAGTTAAAATCCTAATGTAATTCTTTCTCATCTTTCCAGAAATATGGGCAGTTACAATATGACCATTTTCTAACTCTACTCTAAACATGGTGTTAGGCAATGTATCAATAACTGTACCTTCCATTTCTATATGTTCTTCTTTCGCCATATTTTTATATTCAAAATAAATATTGTATTATTTATGTTTTTAAGTTAAAAAAATTAATGTAAAGTATAACAGATATTTGTTTTCATTAGTATACGTGCTTTTAAGTATATTTTGATTTACTGCATAATCAGCGGAGTTAATAAATGGGTTTAGGAATTTTATTTCCAGGGCAGGGCTCTCAAAGTATTGGAATGCTTAAAGATCTAAAGTCTTCATATAATATAGTTTCAGAAATTTTTGAAGAAGCATCTGATATCCTTTCCTGCGATCTTTGGAAAATTACAAAAAATGGTCCAGAAACTAAAATTAATGATACAGAATTTACACAACCAATAATGTTATGCGCATCATTTGCAATTTGGAAAATATGGAATGATGAAGGCGGAGATAGCCCCATTTATTTAGCAGGCCATAGTTTTGGAGAATACACAGCTCTGTGTGCCTCGGGTGCATTGAAATTTAAAGATGCTGTAAATCTAGTAAAAAAAAGAGCCCAATGTATGAAGGCTGCACCTGCTGGCAAAATGGCTGCTGTGATTGGTATTGATTATCAAAAACTTAAAAATATATATGAAGAAAACACTTTAAGTGAAGTTAGTATTGCTAATTTAAATGCTCCAGGCCAAATTGTTATATCTGGTACAGAGGAAGGAGTAAAACAATTGTCGGATTTAGCTACATCTAATAATGCAAAGAAAATTATACCTTTACCAGTTAGCGTAGCAGCTCATTCATCTTTAATGATTGAGCAATCAAAAATATTCGAAGAATTTATTAATAAATTTAATTTTAACACGCCCAATATTCCTGTTGTAAATAATGTTGACGTTAAAACTGAACAAGAAGAAAATAAAATAAAAGATGCTTTAGTAAGGCAGCTATATTCTTCTGTCCGTTGGATTGAGACTGTAGAGCATATGGAACAACAAGGAGTTGATACGATGTTAGAATTGGGACCTGGTAAGGTTCTCACATCTTTTAACAAAAGAATTGATAATAGTATAAAATCATTGTCTGTTTCTGATGTGGTTAGTTTAGAAGCAGCACTAGAGACATTGAGCAGTTTATGAACAATAAAAAAATAGCACTTATAACTGGAGCAACAAGAGGAATAGGTTTGGCAATCGCTAAAGAAATGTCAAAACATGATTATATCGTCCTTGGAACTGGTACAAGTGACAATTCAATTAATTTACTTAAAAAAGAATTAGAAGCTAATAATATTGAAGGAAAAGCATATAAATTAGATATCAAAGATCAAGATTCAATTAATAGCCTTTTTGAAAGTATAAATGAAGATTATTCTGATACACCTGATATTCTTGTTAGTAATGCTGGAATAACTAACGATAATCTTCTGATACGTATGGATGATAATCAATGGTTTGATACAATTGAAACCAATATTAACTCTTTATACAAAATATCAAAAATATTTGTTAAACCTATGATAAAAAAGAGAAAAGGTCGAATTATTTGTATTTCTTCAGTCGTTGCAAGTACCGGTAATGCTGGACAGACAAACTATGTTACATCAAAATCTGGAATGGTGGGATTTTGCAAATCATTGGCAAAAGAGGTTGCCACCAGAGGGATTACTGTAAACTGTGTATCGCCTGGTTTTATCGAAACAGACATGACAGATAAGCTGAATGACGCTCAAAAAGAGCAAATATCTAAAAATATTCCTGTAAATAAGATGGGAAAAGCAGAGGATATTGCTTATGCGGTATCTTTTTTGGCATCTGACAAAGCATCTTACATAACTGGAGAAACAATAAATGTAAATGGAGGCTTATTTATGCCATAGTAATCATTTCTGGATTATCTTGCATATATTTAATAGAATGAGCGGGTTTTATAAGCATCACAACCAATAGGGGATAGCATGAGCAATGAAGAAAGAGTAAAAAAAGTAATTATGGAGCAACTTGGTGTTAAGGAAGATCAAATCACTGAAAATGCTTCTTTCGTAGATGATTTAGGCGCAGATTCGCTTGACACTGTAGAGTTAGTTATGGCATTAGAGGAAGAGTTTGATTGTGAAATTCCAAATGAAGAGGCTGAAAAAATTACAACAGTGGCGCAAGCAAATGCTTATGTTGAGGCAAACAGCAAGTAACCTTAATATATTAAAATTTAATTTATAATGACAGAGAATACCAGACGTGTAGTAGTAACAGGATTAGGAATAGTTTCGCCTGTTGGATCAACTATAGATAAAGCGTGGACTAATATTAAAAATGGAGTTAGCGGTATAAGGAAAATTACATCTTTTGATGCATCTTCCTTTTCAGTGCAAATTTCTGGTTCAGTAACTGATTTCAATGCGGACGAATTTATATCTCCAAAGAATCAAAAAAAAATGGATACCTTTATCCATTATGGTATTGGGGCTAGTGTAATGGCTATAAATGATGCTGGTTTAGAAATATCAGAAGAAAATAGTGATAGAGTTGGTATATCAATTGGTTCAGGTATAGGTGGTTTACCCTATATTGAAAGAAATTATGTAAACTTTTTAGAAAATGGACCCAGAAAAATATCTCCATTTTTTGTTCCAAGTTCTATTATAAATATGGTTTCTGGATATTTATCTATTATGTATGGAATTACAGGTCCAAATTTATCTTTAGTATCAGCATGTGCAACTGGGACTCATAGCATAGGAGATGCTGCAAGATTAATTAAACACGGTTATGTAGACTGCATGATTGCTGGAGGGGCAGAAATGGCTACATGTCCATTAGGAATTGGTGGTTTCGCATCTGCAAAAGCTCTTTGCTCTTCAAACAACGATGACCCAGAAACAGCTAGCAAACCATGTGATGTTGATAGAAATGGTTTTGTTCTTGGCGATGGTGCTGGTATTTTAGTTCTTGAGGATTATGAGCATGCAAAAAAACGTGGAGCAAACATATATTGTGAAATTGTAGGTTTTGGTATTAATAGTGACGCTCACCATATGACTCAGCCTGCAGCAGGTGGGGCAGGCGCGGCAAAATGTATGAAACTTGCTTTAAGAGAAGCATCTCTCAATGAAAATGAGGTTGATTATATAAATGCTCATGGAACATCAACTCCTGCTGGAGACAAGGCAGAAACAGACGCCATAAAAACTGCATTAGGGATTGATAATGCAAAAAATACCCCAGTAAGCTCTACAAAATCAATGATAGGCCATTTATTAGGAGCTGCAGGAGGAGTTGAGGCAGTATTTTCTGTATTAGCTATAAAAGATAATATATTGCCTCCAACAATAAATCTAAATAATCAAGATCCAGAGTGTGATCTCGATTATGTCCCAAAAATTGCGAGAGAAAAAGAAGTTAAAGTCGCCATGTCAAATTCATTTGGGTTTGGTGGAACTAATGGCACATTAATATTTAAACGCATGTAATTATGAATTTAGTTAATGGAAAACCTAGCTCAAGTATTTCAATATTTGACAGAGGCTTCTTATACGGCGACTCGATATTCGAAACAATATTAGTAATTAACAAAATTCCTCATAATTTAAGATCTCACCTAAATAGATTAAAAAAAGGCTGCAAAGTACTTAAAATAATTAATTTAGATTTAAGTGTTTTATGCAAACAAATAGATAAAGCTCTAGTCGACGAAAAAAATTGCATCTTAAATATAAATGTAACACGAGGAACAGCAATAAGGAGAGGTTACAATATAGATAATGTAAACAATAAACCCAATATCATAATAACAACAAGTAAAGCACCAAAATATCCAAAGGAATATACAGATAATGGCATAAAAACAAAATTTTCAAAAAAAAATCTAACAGAAAATGAAAATCTATCAAAGATTAAGCACTCTAATAGACTTGAACAAGTATTAGCAACAAGTGAGCTATCTAAAAATTTCCCCGAATTAATACTTTGTGATACACACAATAATATAATCGAAGGTATATCAAGTAACATATTTTTTATAAAAGATAGAAAATTTTATACGCCAATAATTGAAAGATCGGGTGTAGAAGGTGTAATGAAAGCTTTTTTAATAACTCTTTTAAAAAAAAATAATTACGACGTCATAAAAAAATATATTAATAAAAAGGACATAAATAATTATGATGCAGCGTTTTTTTGTAATTCAGTCAGACTTATATGGAATATAAAATCTATATCAAGTACAAAATATAAAAAAAATAATTTAATTAAAGAATTGATAAAAATAGTAAATAATGAATTATCTTAAAAAAAAAATTATATTTAAAATATTCATATTGTCTTTTTTTATATTTTTTTTCCTTTTTTTATCTTTTTTAAATTTTTCTTTAAATAAAAATATTTATTCAAAAAATTTAAGTACATACACAATTAAGCAAGGTGATAGTATTTCAAAAACTTTATCAAATTTAAAGTCGTTAGAATTATTAAATTCCATCTTTAGAGCTAAAGTTATTCTTTACTTATTTGATATAAATCCTACATTTAACAATGGAAAATATCTGATAGATAAAAACGAAACAGAATATACGATGATCCTAAAATTTATTAATGGAAAAGTTGTACAAGATACAGTGATTATTTATGAAGGTTCTACGTATAAAAAGATTATTGACACTTTGATAGGTAGCAAGCTAGTAAAACATAGTAAAAATGAAAATTACTATAAAAAAATCTTTCCGTCTAGAATAAAATATCTTTCACCTGAGGGATCGTGTTTTCCCGATACTTATAAATTCTCTTCTGGTATAACTATAGATAGTTTTTTAGAGAGGTGTGTAAAAAATATGGATAATATTTTAATGAAATATTGGAAAAACAGAGATTTTTCATTACCATATAAATCTCCTTATGAAATGCTAATCATGGCTTCAATTATTGAAAAAGAAACATCAATAGATGAAGAAAAAGCTATTATATCAGGGGTTTTCATAAATAGAATAAATAAAAATATGAGGTTGCAGGCTGACCCAACTGTCATATATGGAATTAAGGATTTTGGAGGAAATATTACAAAGAAAGACTTACAGACTGTAAACGAATATAATACTTATAAGATCGATGGCTTACCCAGGACTCCAATATGCTCTCCTGGAGAGAGCTCAATAAAAGCAGCAAGTAAACCTGAGAAAAACAAGTACTTGTATTTTGTAGCAGATGATAAAGGAAAACATATATTTTCTAAAAACTACAAAGATCATTTGAAAGCTGTCAATAAATATCAAAAATAAATTATGAAAACTGGAAAATTAATTAGCTTTGAAGGAATTGAAGGTGTTGGTAAAACAACAACAATAAATTATATAAAACAATATTTAGAAAAAATAATATAAAAGTTTATTGCACACGTGAACCGGGTGGAACAAAATTTGGCGAATCAATTAGAAATATACTATTAAATAATAAATCAGTTATATCTTCGGAAGCAGAGTTATTATTATTATTCTCAATAAGAAATCAACATATAAAAGAAATTATTGTGCCAAAATTAAATGAAGGTTATTGGGTTCTTTGTGATAGATTCATAGATGCTTCGTATGCTTATCAAGGTTATGGAAAAAAAGTAAATATAAATAAAATTAAAACATTAGTTGATAATTTTACAGATAATATCATTCCAGAGTTAACAATTTTTTTTGATTTGCCTCATAAATTAGCAAAGAAAAGGTTTCCAAGAAATAAAACAAAAGATAGATTTGAAAATCTAGATAATAATTTTTTTGAAGATGTTTATAATGGTTATATAAAAATTGCTAGTTCTAATAAAAAAAGAATAAAGGTTATTGATGCAACTCAAGACAAAATGAGTGTTCAAAAAGATATAATAGATGAAATAATAAAAAAATTTAAACTATAAATTTTTTTCATAATTAATTTTATTTTCCAGCAATGCTGTTAATAATATTATTCCTGAAATACCTTTTTTTTCAGCTTCAATAATATCTTCATTACCACTTATTCCTCCAGCTAGCATAATCTTCGATCTCGGAAAAATATTACCTAGTAAATCAATGTTTTTACAATTGATTCCAGATTTTTTTCCAATACTATCAATGTCCATTAATATAATTTTTTCTGGCTTTAATTTTTTGTATTGATTATTCTTGCAAATAATTCTTTTATTAATAATATCTAAAGAAAGTATATAATTATTATATTCTTCATTTATTACAAGCTGATATTCCTTAAATGTCTCTGTTGCAATAATCTGAGTAAAATTACTATACTTATAAGCATTAAGTTGGGAATATAATCTGACCCCGTTATCTATAATAAACGTAATATTTTTGTGTTCTTGCAATATCTCCGAGATAAGAAAATTTTCAGCATTAAATCCTTTAATTGAATCTAAATCTGCTAGATATATTGTGTTAAAATCATATAGTGAAAGGATATAATCTAAGAACCTTAAAGGGTCTGATGAAGGGGCTAATTTTGATGATATTTCTTGATATTCACGCTTGTTGCCAATTGATGAGGTAACAATTTTGTTATTTTTCAAATCTAATGCAGGTATTAATTTCATAAAATTATGAACATATTAATTTACGAATATTTTTTTGGCGAGCATGTAAAGCATGACTCCTCGCCGTTAATTTTTAATGAAGCTAAATTAATCATTGATTCTATAGTTAAAGATCTAAGTTGTGAATATAATAATTCAAAGATATCACTGTTGATTAATAAAAAAAATAAAAAATTACTCAATGAATATAATCATTTTTATAGAAATTATAAATATGATATATCTAAAGATATAGCAAATAATATTAAAACAAACGATAAGGTTCTTATTCTAACACCAGAAGAAAATAATATGATGTATGATATTACAAGATTTCTTGAGCATGAAAATATAGAAACACTAAATTGTAGTAGCGAATTCATTTATAACTCAACCAATAAGATTAATCTAAACAAAATATTAAATAAAAATTCGAATAAATATCTTGTAAGAACACATAAAAATTATAAAAAAATTCCAGAAAATAGAAGTATAGTTGCTAAAGTAAACGATGGGTTAGGTGCTCAAAATTTGTTTATTTTCAAAAATAGAAGTGAATTGGAAAAAAACATAGATAAAATAACAGATAAACATATTTTTCAAGATTTCATATTTGGAAATGTGGTAAGTTTAAATATCTTAGCGAAAGATAGTAAGCTAGAAATTCTTTCTATTAATGAGCAAATATATAGCTATTCATCAAAATATGAAATATATCTTGATAAAATTATTATTGGCAAATATAACCATATGATCAAAAATTTTGAGATTTTTGCAGATAGCATCTTGTCAAACCTTGAAGGTTTTTCCGGGTTTTTAGGTATTGATGCTATTTTAGATAAAAATAATAATATTATTTTTTTAGAAATTAATCCAAGATTAACAACTTCATATATAGGATTAAAAGAAAGTATAGGGAAAAATCCACTAACTATATTTAATAATAAATATAATTTTAAAATTTCTAATAATAAACTAATAACATTAAATATTTCAAAATGAAAAGTAATATATTTATAGGATGGGATATTGGTGGCGCAAACACAAAATTTTGTGTCTTCAATCAACATTTTAATATCATAGATGTAAAGTGTAAAAATATAAATATTTGGAATGACTTTGATAATATTAAAAGTATTTTTAATGAGGTGTCTAAAAAATATAAAAATTATAATATTAGTAATTTTATTACGATAACTGCCGAATCATGTGATAACTTTGATAATAGAATTTCCGCGATGCAGTCAATTTTGAAAAACTGTAATCTACATATAGCAGGAAAAAAAGTTTTTTATACAAATTCTGATAAATATTTATACTATGATGATGCTGTTGCAAATCCAGCTAAACTTTTTTCAACTAATTGGATGCTCACTGCAAAATTTGTAAACAACTTAACTAACATTAACCTTGCTATAGATATAGGCTCAACAACTACTGATTTAGTCTATAAAAATATGAATTTAGAAGATAATATAAATGATCACAAAAGATTAATAAATAATACACTTTTTTATGCTGGAGTGGTGCGAACACCTATAGCCATGTTGGTGGATAAGTTAGAATTTATGTCTAAAGAAGTCTCTGTAGTAAATGAGGTTTTTTCAACAACTGGAGATGTTTTTAATTTAACAAATGATATTGATTTCAGTGATCTTGAATATGTAGGATCCGATAAATTAGATTATACTGCTGAAAATTCTTACAAAAGGTTAGCAAGATCCATAGGTTTAGATTATAAAGAAGATATGAAGCAAGAAATTATAAAAATAAGCTGTAGTATAAAAGAGATATTTATTGATATTATTTTTGAAAAAATAAATTTTTTACTTGGCAATAATTTAGAGAAAATTACATTAACTTCAATTGGAGAAGGTGGTTTTTTGATTAAAGATCTTTCAGAAAAATATAGCTTAAATTATCTCTCGATTGAAAGTGAAAATATTATTTTAAATAATAATATTGATAAAAATATATTATATAAGCATTTTACAGCAGCATTAGTTGTTAAAAATTTTTTTGAAGATAAAAATATTATTTTATGAATAAAGTTAAAATACAATATCATAAAAATTCATGTATATATGGTGATTTTCTTAATAATAATGATTGGTTTGTGTTTTTAGACAGTTGCAGCGATTCAGGCTCGTTTGGTAAATTCGACATTATTACATGTAATCCATATATTAAAATTACTAGTATTGGAAATAACGTTACCTTAGAGAAGGATGATGTGAAGTCATCTTTTTATGACAATCCTTTTGATATAATTAAAAAGTATTTTTCTCTAAATTCAGATATTACAGATTTCCCTTTTACATCTGGAATGATTGGTTACTTTGGCTATGATTCATTAAATAATTATGAAAATAATGATGAAGACTTTCCTGATATTGCTGTTGGGTTTTATGATTGGGTAATAATTGTAAATCATGAAGAAAAAATCACTCATATTATTTTTAAAAATCCAAATGATTTGACTAATGAAATTATAGAGAGGTTCTCAGATAAAAATACTATTATTGAAGATCATATAAATAGCAATACATATTCTAACTTTAGACAAAATACGTCTAAAGCTAGATATATTGAAGATGTTAAAAAAATCAAAAACTATATCGTAAACGGTGATTGTTATCAG
This sequence comes from Thiothrix sp., assembly GCA_038141665.1. Classification (GTDB taxonomy): domain Bacteria; phylum Pseudomonadota; class Gammaproteobacteria; order Poriferisulfidales. Next base: position 211,271 of record JAYQIN010000002.1, on the reverse strand, counting down.
GTAAATTATTCCCAAGAGTTTACTGCGAATTATGAAGGCAAACCCTGGGACACATACAAAGATATTAGAAAAATTAATCCTGCGCCTTATTCCGCTTATATGAGTTTTAATAAAAAACATATAATTAGCTCTTCTCCTGAAAGATTTATATCTGTAAATAAAAATATTGTTGAAACAAAGCCTATTAAAGGCACTCTAAAGAGACTAGAAGATGCCTTGCTTGATCAAAATCAAATTAAAATCTTAAAAAATGATGAAAAAAATATATCTGAAAACCTTATGATAGTTGATTTACTAAGAAATGATCTAAGTAAATGTTGCCAACTTGGTTCAGTAAAGGTAACAAAACTGTTTGATATTGAATCCTATGCTTCTGTTCACCACATGGTGAGCACTATTAGAGGAAAGCTTGAATCAAATAATACATCTATAAATATTTTAGAAGCATGTTTTCCAGGAGGCTCAATAACAGGCGCGCCAAAAAAAAGATCAATGGAGATTATAAGTGAATTAGAGAAAAGAAAAAGAGGTGTGTATTGTGGCTCTATAGGATACTTTAATGAAAATAACAATATGGATACAAATATATGTATTAGAACAATTATGATGCATAAAAATAAATTAAGTTTTTCTGCAGGCGGAGGAATAGTGCATGATTCTAATCCCGAGGACGAATATTATGAAAGTTTAGAAAAAGTTTCTATTTTCATTAAGTATTTTTCAAATGGTGAATTTACATGGTAGTAGTAAAGTTAGGCGGAAGTTTACAATCAACTATATATATAAAAAAATGGATAAGAGCTATTGAGCTAAAATTTAACAGTAGTTTTATTTTAATATTTGGTGGAGGGAAGCATGCTGATAAAATTAGACTAGCTCAAAAAGAAAAAAATTATGACGATTACAAGGCTCATCAGTTAGCGATTAAAGCAATGAGAAAATTAACAATAGATCACTCTGCTTATTTAAAAAATTTTTCTAAGATAGATTCACTTGATAGCATTAAAAATAATCAAAAAAAAAGAAAATTATTAGTTTGGATTCCTTCTATTGAAGATGTTGATGATCTGAAAGTATCAAAAAATTGGGATTCAACCTCTGATTCTATTGCCCTAGCTATAGCTAACAAAATAAATTCACCTTTATTACTGGTCAAGTCAGTTAAATTTAATAGCAAAAAGTATTTGAATAGTTACTTTTTAAAAGAAGATTTAGTAGATAAAGATTTTTTAAAGTATAAATTCATTACAAACCAAAAAATTTCTATAGTATCTAAGTACAACTTTTATAAATTAAAAAAAATATGTAATGATTTTTCAAAAAATAGTATTACTTACTAATATTTCTGCTTAGTAAAATTGCAATCCATTTAGTATCATCATTGCTCTCTAAAGCAATTTTCATAATCATGGTTAGCGGAACCGATAATAGCATCCCAACTGGTCCTAAAAGCCAGCCCCAGAAGATTAATGATAAAAAGATTATTAGACTTGATAACCCTAGTTCTTTGCCAAGATATTTTGGCTCAATAATACTTCCCATTACAACATTAACTAAAAGGTATATTATTGCCACAATTACAGCATATAAAGCGTTAAATTGAATAAAAGCAATAATTATTGCAGGTATTGAAGCTATAATTGAGCCAATGTTTGGAATATAGTTTAGAAAGAAAGCAACTAAACCCCACATGACCGCATGATCTATACCTAAAGCCATTAAAGATAAATATATTAAAATGCCAGTGATAAAACTTACAATTGTTTTAATTGTAAGATACTTGTTCATATTTTCACTAAATGTGTGAAAATTTGTTATTGATTTATCGCTGTTTTTAAAGGCCAATTTAATTTTATTAGAAAAGCCTGCAGCTTCAAGAAGAGTAAACATCACGATAAAGAGTATTAAAAAATAATTCGTTAAAACATTTCCAAAAGCACTGAGAGTGTTTGCTACAGATTGTATTATAAAATTTGGATCCACATATTCATATAAAAAAGTTGAATCTATATCAATATTATATCTCTCAAAAGTTAAAACAATGCTATCAATCTCACTTGTTAATTTTTCTTTATAAGTAGGCAAAGATTTTCTAAAGCTATTCAAGGAAGTTCCTATCAAAGCAGCTATGCTAAGACTTATAGAAACAATAGTTATTAATACTAGAGAAACTGAAAAAGGAGTATTTATTTTTTTAGATTGAAAATATTTTAATAATGGAAATGATAATAATGCTAGAAACATAGAAAGAAAAAAAGGAACAATAATTTTATCAGCAGTTTTTAAACCAGCAAATATTATTATCAAACCACTTAATGTAAGAATAGTTTTATATATAGTATTATTCTTGCTCTGCATTTTTACTTATTCTTATTTTTAATATTATATATCCTATGATACCAGATAAAATAGATCCAAAGAATATTCCTGATTTTGAATACTCTTGTCCGAAATTTATAACTTGATTAGCTTCAGGAAATGCTAAAGCGTTAATAAATAAACTCATTGTGAAACCTATACCGCAAAGAAGAGAAACTCCCAATATATCATACATAGTTACATTGTTTGGTAGCGAGCAAATTTTTAGTTTAATTGATATATAAGTTAGTAATGTTATTCCTATCGGTTTCCCAATTAATAGACCAAGCATGATACCTAATGGAACTGGATTTGATAAAGAGCTTAAATTTATGGAATCCAAGTTTATATCTGCATTAAAAAAAGCAAATAACGGCAAAATCACAAATCCTGAAAAAGTATGTAACTTTTCCTCTAAATATCTTGCAGGCGAATGACTGCTATCTTTAATAGATAATGGGATTGTTGCAGCTAGAATAACTCCTGCAATGGTCGTATGAACTCCAGAATGTAAGATAAAGTACCATAAAAATAAACCGCCAAACAAATATATGCTAACGATCCTTACATTAATGTAATTTAACCACATTAAAATTATGAAAACGCCAAATGCACTCAATAAGTTAACAGTGGACAATTCAGAGGTGTAATATAGAGCAATTACTAAGACAGCCCCTAGATCATCAATGATTGCAAGTGATAACAGAAATACCTTAAGACTTACAGGTACTTTACTACCCAAAACAGCTAAAACTGCAAGAGAAAATGCTATATCAGTAGCAGTAGGTATAGCCCATCCTGAAGTTGCTTGTGGATTATCATGGTTAATTAGTAGGTAAACTAAAGCGGGTACAGCCATTCCTCCAATTGCAGCTACTCCAGGTAAAAGAACTTTTTTTACAGAGGAGAGTTGACCACTAATTATTTCTCTTTTTAACTCTAATCCTATTACTAGAAAAAAAATCGCTATTAATCCATCATTTACAAAATGATGCACAGACTCTTTAATTGTGAATTCATCAAGACTTATTGATATATAGCTGTTTTTTAGTGAGTAGTAAAAACTTGATAGTTCTGAGTTTGCAAGTACGATAGCTAAAATACTAAAAATTATAAGAAGAAGACCTGAGGAAGATTCTGTTTTTAAAAATTTCCACAGAAATTTACCTGGATTTATATTAGGATTTAATTTGAGAGTATCTTTATTTATTATCATAATTCAGACATTATATGTAACTTATGTTAACTTTTGTAAAATAATTATAGCAAAAAAATAAAATGCAGGAAATTTATAACCCAAAAATTATTGAAAGTAGAATGCAAGAAAATTGGTATTCGAAACGAGCTTTTAAAGCTAGCGAGAATTCTTCAAAAAGAAAGTTTTATTGCCTATCTATGTTTCCATACCCTAGTGGGAACCTCCATATGGGGCATGTTAGAAATTATACTATTAGTGATGTTTTAGCTAGATATCATAGGATGCTTGGTGATAATGTGCTTCATCCAATCGGCTGGGATGCTTTTGGTCTTCCTGCAGAAAATGCAGCCATGGAAAATAATTTGTCTCCCAAAGATTGGACAAATACAAATATTGAAAATATGAGGAAACAGCTAAAATCTTTAGGATTTAGCTATGATTGGGATAGAGAGATCTCAACTTGCTCAAAGGATTATTACAAATGGGAGCAATGGTTTTTTATTGAATTGTACAAAAAAGACTTAGTATACAAAAAAGAATCATTGGTAAATTGGGATCCTGTTGATAAAACTGTATTGGCTAATGAGCAAGTTATTGAAGGAAAAGGGTGGAGATCTGGTGCCAACGTTGAGAAAAAAAAGATTTCTCAATGGTTTCTTAGAATCACAAACTATTCTGCTGATTTACTAAATGATCTTAAAGAACTAGAGGGAAGTTGGCCAGACAATGTTGTAACTATGCAAAAAAATTGGATAGGTGAATCCTACGGAGCTGAGGTCTGTTTTAAAACCTCTATGGATAAAGACATTAATGTATTTACAACTCGTCCTGATACTCTCTTTGGTGTTTCTTTTTTAGCTATTGCTGCTGATCATATTTTTATCGATGAGTGTAATGAAAAGGTGGTAGATTATTGTAAAAATTTGCTTAAAAAAGATTCAAGCAAAAATAATAAGAGCAAAGAAAAGCCTGACGGAATTTTCACTGGTTTTTATGCAGTTCATCCTGTAACTGAAAAAGAGATTCCAATATGGGTTGCAAACTACGTTCTTACTGGTTATGGAACTGGCGCTGTTATGGGTGTACCTGCCCATGATCAAAGAGACTTTGATTTTGCAAAAAAGTATGATTTAGAAATAATTAAAGTTATAAGTAATACAGATACAGATAGTGAAGTTTACACTGGGCATGGAAAGCTAATTAATTCGAAAATTTTTAATGATTTAGAAAGTAAAGATGCAGCAAAAGATATTATAAGTTACATTAGCGAAAATAATTTTGGTAAGGCTGTAAAAAATTATAAATTAAGAGATTGGGGAATATCAAGGCAAAGGTATTGGGGATGTCCAATACCAATAATTTATAGAGAGGACGGTAAGATTTTGCCTGTAGAAGAAAGCGATCTTCCAATAGAGCTTCCAGATGATGTTGATTTTTCTGAGGGTGGCAATCCTTTAGAAAATCACCCGACATGGAAATATACTAAATGCAGCAAGACTGGACTAAATGCTATAAGGGAAACTGATACATTAGACACTTTTTTTGAATCAAGCTGGTACCAATCTAGATTTTGTTCTCCAAATGATAATGATAATATGATTGGGTCAGAATCCAACTACTGGCTTCCAGTAGATATATACATAGGTGGTATCGAGCATGCTGTATTACATCTTCTTTACGCTAGATTCTTCCATAAATTACTTAAGGATCAAGGAATTTTAAATTCTAATGAGCCTTTTAAATCATTAATCACTCAAGGCATGGTTTTAAAGGATGGCTCAAAAATGTCAAAGTCCAAAGGCAATACAGTAGATCCTAAAAAACTTATAGATAAATATGGCGCAGACACAGTAAGATTATTTATAATTTTCGCCGCTCCAGTAGAAAATTCACTTGAATGGTCTGATCATGGCGTAGAGGGCTCTTTTAAATTCCTTAATAAATTATGGTCGACTGGATATAAAATTAAAAACTCTAGTGAAAATAAACAAAAAATTAGCAATGAAGATGAGAAAAAACTAAAAGTGATAACAAATAAAGCAATTATAAAAATATCAGGGGACTATGGGGATAGAATAAGTTTAAATACTGTGGTCTCAACATGCATGGAAATGCTCAATAGCATTAATAAATATATTAAATCTAACTCAGTATCTAATGAGGTTATATTTGAATCTTATAAAATATTAATTTTAATGCTATGTCCAATTACACCGCATATATGTGAAGAATTATCTGAAAATTTAAACATATTAGATTATAAAAAAAATAAAAATTGGCCTAATGCAAATAAAGATTTCATTAAAGAAGATACAGTATTATTGATCATTCAGATTAATGGAAAAGTGCGAAAAAAAGTTGAGATTGAACCTGATCTTTCGCAAGATACAATTGAAAGTTACGTTCTTAGTATTGATGATATAAAGAAATATACTGACGGAAAAAAAATTAAAAAAATAATTTATATAAAGGATAAACTTGTTAATATTGTAACAATATGAAAATATTAAAAAAAAATTACTATATAATATTTATACTTAGCATGTTTCTTAGTGGATGTGGTTATAAACTTGGTGGTCTTGAGGTCATTGGGGAGAATTCTTCTAAAACAGCAACAATAAAAATAATATCTACAAAAAAAATAATACAAAAATTTAAGAACTCAGGTTTTGAGATAAATCAAGACAAGTTTGAATATCTTATTAAAGTAGAAGGTCCATTCAATAATAAAGAAACATCGTCTGTAACAAGCAGCGCAAACGATAAAGAATTCACTCTAACGGCAACAGTAATAATATCAATTTATAACGCAGCTGGAGAACAAATTATTGACAGAAAAAACTATCTAAATCTAGAGACTATGATTTCTCGTCGTTAAATATTAATAGTTCTGAAAGTGAAGAGAAAATAATTTTTGAGGATTTAGAAAAAGTACTTTATGTAGAAATTATCAATATCCTTAGAAGTTTACTCTAGATATTTTACTAATCAGTATCTATATTTTTATATATATATCCGACTAAAGAGGTGCTAACAATTGTAAAAAATATTTGAATAACGATTAATAATAAGACAAATATTTCTTTATATTCTCCTAAACTAGCATAGTTAGAAATTGCCATATTTAAAAAAACATAAGGAACTATTAGAAACAAATACATTAAATAAACTTTTACAGATCTTCCTTTAGAGAATAAATAAGAGTCTTTTAGATTTTTTTTTAGACCGCATGCGGCACCTGGAAGTATGAACATTATTCTAGTATAGATATAGATCATGTAAGCAAATAATATGTACAAATATGATGTTATTTTTGAAATATCTGCTGGAAAAAAGGGGGATAATATAATTATATGTAGAATATAAATTCCTACTACGCTAATTAGTAAATAAAAAATTCTGTTAATAAAAATTTTTGTATAGTCATCTAAAAAAAAATCATTATAACTATTTCTTAAGTCATCGTTCATTATAATATTTCTAAAAATATTTATAGCAATAGGAGAAGATATAATAAGATATAGAACAAAAAATAATATTACTAAGTATATGTTTTGCGTATACATAACAGTAAATTGACTAAATAGAAGATATAAAAAAACTGGAAAATAATTTTTCGATGATGTTTTCATAAAATAGAATGAATACAGAAATGACTTTAATATAGTTCTCATTTATTTTGTTTTTTTACCATATAGTAATAAGCTGATGAATCCTTTTCGCCGTAACCCTCTTTATTGCATTTATTCATATTTTTATTTACTAAGCTTGTGCCTGGAAGTTTCAAATTTTTCTTTTTGGCGATATTGTTTGTAATTCGAAGGTCTTTAGCATGTAATTTTGTTTTAAAACCTGGCTCAAAATCTTTATCTAGTATTCTTTTTGCATGTGTCTCAAGCACCTTACTGTTAGTAAAACCCCCAAGAAGCGCTGATCTAATATTAAGCTTATCGACATTAAATTTATCAGCAATCATGAATGCCTCACTAATGCCATTTAATGTTTGCGCTACAATAGTTTGGTTGCATGTTTTTGCTATTTGTCCTGCGCCAGAATCTCCAATGTGAGTAATTTTTTCACCAAGTATTTTAAAAATAGGCATTATTTTTTTAACAATTTTGGCATCACCCCCAACCATTATTGACAGTGAGCCTTTAATAGCGCCAATTTCGCCCCCTGAGACAGGTGCATCAATCAAAGAGATGTTGTTTTGTTTTAATATTTTTGAAATTCTTATTGTTTCAATTGGGCAGATTGTACTCATATCAATGACTATTGAGATATTAGAAATGCTATTAATAAGCCCTTTGGAGCCAACTAAAACTTCCTTCACATCTTTTGTGTCTGATACAGCTAAAATTAATATATCAATTTCAGCAAAAAACTCTTTTAAATTTTTGATAATTTTTATACCTTTTTTGGTAATAGCCGCATGATACTTAGGATTTCTTGAGTAGGCATAAACATCGTATTTGTTTTTAGATAGATTTATTGCCATAGGTAAACCAATAATACCCGTGCCAATAAACCCAATCTTTGTTTTTTTGCTAATCATTTATAAATAAATTTTAGTTTAATGTTTAATAGGTTAATATAATTAAAATGCAAATATATTACAATCAATTAGACAGTAAATTAAGAGATAACTTAAAGCCTATTTATATTATAGCTGGTAATGAAATTTACCAAGAAGAAACATGCGTAGAAAAAATACTTAAAATGGCGAAAAAAAACTCTTTTCACGATCATGAAGTTATCTATGTTGAAAAAGTTTTGATTGGGATAACTTTGAATCTATTAACTCAAATTTATCACTATTTTCAAATAAAAAAATAATTGAACTTAGATTTCTTACGAAATCAGTAGGTTTATCAGCAGAAAAAAAAATTCAGGAAATGATAGAGAATTTCTCAGAAGATAATATTATTATTATTAGGCTCCCGGAGTTAAAAGCCGCTGATTTTAAAAAAAAATATATTGGCGCGAAAAATAATAACGTAGGGTTAATTCGCTTATATCCTATGAATAGAAAAAATATAATAGATGAGCTTTCATCTTTATCAAATAACTTAAATTATAAAATAGATTCTAACTGCATCAATTTCATTGCTGATTTATACGAAGGTAATATGGTGTCTGCAAGCCAGGCTTTATTAAAAATTGATTTGTTAAACGATGGCAATCAGGAAATTAATCTTCAATTTCTTCGAAATGTTTTTTCAAGTAATGTAGATTTTGAGGCTAGTAATTTAGTAGATTATGCAATTATAGGTAACACTGAAAAAATAAAAACATGCATTAGTTTTCTTAAAGATAATAATTATCCAACCCAGTATATTATTTGGTCCTTCATTCGATCTTTTAGAGCTATTTTATCTAACCTTGACTTACTTAATAATGGCAAAACGAAGGATGAGATACTAAGAAATATTTGGCCTTTTGAGAGAAAAAATTTAATGTCTTTTTCACTGCAAAAATTATCTCAAAAAAAGATAGAATCTTATTTAGGAATATTGGTGAGAATTGATATGCAATCAAAAAACGTCTTAGATGGAAATATATGGGATTCTATTCATGATTTGTCTATTTCAATAGCAAAAAATAAACTTTCAGTTATTAAATATACTTAATATAATATATATATGAATATAAAAAATTACGTCAATAAAATATGCATAAATGCAAAAAAATCATCAAAAGAAATTTCGTGTTTAACAGAACAATTAAAAAATTCTATTTTAAGCTCACTTATTGATGAGATTAATGCAAATAGAGATCTTATTAAATCTTCAAATTCTATCGACATTGAAGATTTTAAATTATCAAAAAATTTTACAAAATCCTTTATAGATAGACTTTTACTTGATGACAGCAGAATTGACGGTATGATTGATAGCATAAAAGAAATTATCGATTTTAAGGATCCTGTAGGACAAATAAAATCTTTGGAGTTGATGAAAAGTGGTATTAAGGTTGGAAAAATGTCAATGCCACTTGGCGTGATAGCTATGATTTATGAGTCTAGACCAAACGTTACAGTGGATGCTTCCGCTTTAAGCATTAAATCAGGAAATGCAATAATTTTGAGAGGTGGTTCAGAATCTATAAATACAAATCTGGTTTTGGCAAAATGCGTTAAAAACTCTTTAACTAAAAATAATGTAGATCAGGACATAGTGCAATTAATTGACAACACTGATAGAAATATTGTTAACGAACTCTTACTTCAAAACAATTATATAGATATAGTTATTCCAAGAGGGGGGAAAAATTTAATAAAATTAATAGATGATATTTCTTCTATATCTGTCTTGAGACACCTCGATGGAATATGCCATGTTTATTTAGATAAAAATTGTGATTTTGATAAAGCTTTGAATATATCCATTAATTCTAAAACACAAAGAACCGGCGTATGTAATGCAATGGAAACTTTAATAGTTCATAACGATATATCGAAAAAAATTTTACCTTTAATTGAAAAAGAGTTAATAGAGAAAAATGTTGAAATAAGAGGCTGTAAGAAAACAAAATCTATTCTTCCTTCAATTACAATAGCTACTGATGATGATTGGAGAACAGAATATTTAGACTCAATACTTTCCATAATTACAGTAGATTCTCTCGAAGAAGCAATTAGACATATTTCTGAATACGGCTCTGGCCATACAGATGTTATTGTTACCGAAGACACAGAAGCAGCCAATATATTTTTAAGAAATGTTGACTCAAGCTCTGTAATGCATAATGCGTCATCAAGGTTTGCAGATGGTTATGAATATGGGTTAGGTGCTGAAATTGGAATAAGTACAAATAAACTTCATGCTAGAGGACCGGTTGGCATAGAAGGTCTTACAAATGAAAAGTTCATCGTTATAGGTGACGGAAATATAAGGTAAAAATTATGGCGAAAAATGAACAAGATTATGAAGCCCAATTGTCAAAAATTGACGATCAAATAAAAGATATTAGGAGGTTTCTTTGACATTGAATTTAAAAATGATGAGCTTTCAAAACTCAACAAGCTCCTTCAAGATAAAGATATTTGGTCTGATAGGGAAAAGTCATTATCACTATCAAGGCAAAAGACAGCAATTGAAAAAGAAATAAATGAATATAATTTAATTCTATCTGAATATGATCAATTGAAAGAATTTAAGCAACTTTATGACGAAGATCAATCTTTGGAAATATCTGAATATCTTGATTCAGAAATTAGAAAAATTAATGCTGCGGTTCAAAAACTTTCTTTTGTAAAAATCTTTAATGGGAAATCAGATAATTGTAATGCTTTTTTAGATATACAAGCAGGCTCAGGAGGAACAGAAGCTCAAGATTGGGCTGAAATGCTCTTAAGGATGTATACAAGATGGTGAGAAAAACATAATTTTGATGTTGAGCCAATAGATTTAACTAGCGGAGATGTAGCTGGTATTAAAAATGCAACACTTAAATTTAATTGTAAATACGCTTTTGGATGGTTGAGAACAGAAACTGGTGTTCACAGATTAGTAAGAAAATCTCCATTTGATTCTGGAAACAGAAGGCATACTTCATTTGCGTCTGTTTTTATTTCGCCTGAAATAGATGATGATATTGAGATAGAAATTGATCCAAGTGATTTAAGAATTGATGTATTTAGAGCTAGTGGAGCTGGTGGTCAACATGTCAATAAAACAGAATCAGCTGTAAGAATTACTCATTTGAAATCTGGAGTTGTTACTCAATGCCAAAATGGTAGATCACAGCACAAAAATAAAGACACAGCAATGAAGCAACTTAAAGCAAAATTATATGAAATAGAAATACAAAAAAAGAGAAATGAGCAAGAAAACATTGAAAATGATAAGGCTGACATTGGCTGGGGTAGTCAGATTAGGTCTTATGTGCTTGATCAATCAAGAATTAAGGATTTAAGAACAAATGTTGAAACAAGTAATACTCAATCTGTTTTAGATGGTAATATTGACATATTTATTGAGGCGAGCTTAAAGATTGGTGAAAAAAATGGATGATAATAAAAATAACAACGACGAACATAGATTAATTCTAGAAAGAAGAAAAAAATTAGATTCACTTAAAAATTCTGGCAATAATTATTCTAATAATTTTTCTAGGAATATGAGTTGTAGCGCAATAAGAGATATCTCTATGGAAGAAAATATTATCGGTGATGAAGAAAAAAAATTCGCATTGATGGGAAGAATGATGTCAAAAAGAATTATGGGAAAATCTAGTTTTGCAAATATTAAAGACGAATCCGGAAAAATGCAATTTTATGTTGACAAAAAAAAATTTTCTGATGAACAATTTAAAGTTTTTAAAGAATCTGACGTAGGAGATATTGTTTATATTGAAGGTCATCTGTTTAAAACTAAGACTAATGAACTTACAATTTTTTTATCAGATTTTAATATCGTAACAAAATCTCTAAGACCATTACCTGAAAAATTTCATGGTTTATCTGATAAGGAAATTAAATACAGAAAAAGATATCTTGATTTAATAATGAGCCAAGAAAGCTGGGAAACTTTTAACGATAGATTTAAGATAATAAAGGCTATTAGAAGTTTTTTTGATGCACAAGGTTTTATAGAAGTTGAAACTCCTATGATGCAAAAAATACCCGGAGGAGCAACCGCAAGACCTTTTATTACCCATCACAATACATTGGATATAGATCTGTATATGAGAATTGCTCCTGAATTATACCTGAAAAGACTTATCGTGGGAGGGTTTGAAAAGGTTTACGAAATAAATAGAAATTTTAGAAATGAGGGTGTTTCATCAAAACATAATCCTGAATTCACTATGATTGAGTTTTACCAAACTTATTGTAACTATAAAGACATGATGTCTTTAACAGAAAAACTTCTAAAATATGTTGTAAATCAAGTAAAAGGAGTAAGTTCAGTTTCTTTTCAAGGAACTGAAATAAATTTTGATAGACCTTTTAAAAAGATTACACTCTTGAATTCCATTTTAGAATATAGAAATGATTTGACAGCTGAAGATTTAAAAAGTTTTGAAAAAATTAGCGCTTTTTGCAATACGAATAATATTGATATAAGTAGATACGAAACTTTGGGAGAAATACAGTTTGCTTTATTTGAAAAATATGTAGAGTCAAATTTAATTGATCCAACATTTATCACGGAATACCCAATCGAAGTTTCCCCGTTAGCAAGAGTAAATGATAAAAACCCTTTAATAGCAGATAGATTTGAATTTTTTATAATGGGAAAAGAGATAGCAAATGGTTTTTCTGAGCTTAATGATCCAGATGATCAAAGAAAAAGATTTGAAGCACAGGTTGCTATGAAAAATAAAGGAGATGACGAGGCAATGTATTTTGACGAAGATTACATAGAGGCCTTAGAGTATGGAATGCCACCAACTGCAGGTGAGGGTATTGGTATAGATAGATTAGTGATGATATTAACTGACTCACCATCAATTCGAGATGTTTTACTTTTCCCTTTAATGCGTTAATTTATTGGTACGTTATCAATAGCCAATGAAAGCTAGTATAACTACCACTAGAAATATTAAAACAAGTATTAACAAAGGAAATAATAAATCTTTCTTCTTCTGATTTATATATAAAAAAATTAGTATTAATGTTACTAGTGCAATTATTAGGTACTTAATCATTGTTTTTTATATGCTCCGTAATTTCAACATTTGCTCCATTTATAACTAAAGTTTTATCTAGCATATCCTTTCTTAAGACAGCTAAAGAATTATAAACTTGATTATTGATTCTCACTAAATTAATTAAATCTCCAGCGTTCTTATTGTCATTTGCAGTTTTTAATTTATCATTAATTGAAATTTCTTTTGTTGACAAAATTTTTAGTTTACATAGTATTTTTTAGCTTCACCTAGGTAATGTGTTCTAGCGACAATCTCTTGACCCGGATAACATCCTTTTGTAAAAGAAACTCCGTTCAAAATATCTAACGATATCATTTGTGGCGTGTACATCTCGATTTGTGATTCGCTAATAAAAGGTAAAATTGAATCAATATCAATGAAATCGAATGATTTATACCCTAAAATATTAATATTCTTAACTTTTATAAGATTCTCAATATTATTTGGATTTGTAAGCATAACGATTTGATTCGATCCAATCTTAAATATTATTGAATGATCAAGTTTTTTAGCTTCATTGTTATTCAATCCGAAATCTATTTGAAGAATATCTGACTGTTCTGATAAAAATCCTATTAAAATATCATTCATTATTTCAATTTCAACCTTTGACATCATTTTATACATATTTAATTTTTTGAGCAAAGGCTCAGCAGTATCTAATGTTGTATATAAATAAAAAACTCTATCTAATTGAAAAATATAGAAAATTGATATTAGCCTCCCTTTTGGATTGCAATATCCAGATAGAATTACATTGCCATGTTTGACCGCCTTAACATCATTTGTAAATTGTGTATTTAAAAAATTTTCTGCATCCTCACCCGAACACTTAATTAAAACTTTATTGCTTAATATTGATACAGATTTCTCAGTCTCCATTTTTCTTATGTCCTCAGAGAAATCAAAATTTGATTTAAGGCCATATTTGTCAATAATTGCTTCTTTATTGAGGAATTTTTTAAAAAATCGTTTATCATATACATCTTTAGTAATGTTGAGTTATTTATAATTTAGGAGAAACAATGTCACTATCAAAGCTTCCGCTTTCCCCGCATTTGCAAGTATACAGATTACCTCTTGTTGCGCTTGTGTCAATATCAAGCAGAATTTGTTTTGTAGCTAATGGTTTTGCTTATGCATTATTTATAATTTTCTTAATTTCCATTGCATCAGGTAGTGAAATCTATACTATAAGCAATACAATATTTACCAGCACAATAGGAAAGGTTTTAACGAGTATTTGGATATTTTCATTGTACCTGTATATGTCCAATGAAATTCGACACCTTTTTTGGGATTTTGGCTATGGTTTTAGCGGAAATGCTCCTTTAATATCGTCTTTTATAGTGCTAGCAGCTACAGCATTGATGACAGTTATAACAGTAATGCTTTATTTGCTATAGGGAACTAGTAGGGAGAATTAAGTTGTTATTAAAAGTGTTACATGGAAAAAAACATTGGTTATATCATAGATTTACAACAATTGTTTTATTCCCGTTATTTTTTTGGATTATATATTCTTTTAGTCTTATCCCAGAAATCACTCATGAAAACATGATACTATGGATTAGCAGAACCCATAATTACATTTTTCTATCAATATTAATTATTATTTCAGCGAGACATTTTCAGCTAGGAATACAAGTAATTTTAGAAGATTATATTTCTACTATAAAGTTCAGAGACTTTTATATAAAATTTGTAAATATCATTTTTTATCTTTTATCTTTCTTAGGACTAATAGCAATTACAAATATTTATTTTGGAGCACAGTTTTAAATGAATAAGAACGATTATGAAATGATCACACACGAATACGATGTTTTGGTTGTAGGTGCTGGTGGAGCAGGTTTAAGAGCTACATTGGGTATGGCAACTGAGGGTTTGCGAACAGCATGCATAACAAAAGTTTTCCCAACAAGAAGTCACACTGTTGCCGCTCAAGGCGGAATGAGTGCTGCACTTGGAAATATGGGTGAAGACGACTGGCGTTGGCATATGTACGATACAATTAAAGGGTCAGATTGGCTTGGTGATCAAGATGCTATTGAGTATATGTGTAGGGAAGCCATCCCTTCTGTAATAGAACTTGAACATTATGGAGTGCCTTTCTCTAGAACAGAAGCAGGAAAAATTTATCAAAGACCGTTTGGTGGCATGACAACTCATTATGGAGAGGGTATTGCTCAAAGAACTTGTGCCGCAGCTGATAGAACTGGACATTCTATACTCCACACTTTGTACCAACAATCCCTTAAATATAAGGCAGAATTTTTCATCGAGTATTTTGCTATAGATTTAGTTATGGATAATGGGCAATGTACTGGTGTAATTGCTATTGAACTAGCAACAGGTAAACTTCATCTTTTTAAGGGGCATGTAACATTGCTAGCAACAGGTGGATACGGAAGAGCATATTTTTCAGCAACATCTGCACATACATGTACAGGTGATGGAGGAGGTATGGCACAGAGAGCGGGGATACCTCTACAAGATATGGAATTCACTCAATTTCACCCAACAGGAATTTATGGAGCTGGATGCTTAATTACCGAAGGTTCAAGAGGAGAAGGTGGTTATTTAACAAACTCAGATGGCGAGAGATTCATGGAGCGCTACGCACCAAATGCAAAAGATCTTGCATCAAGAGATGTTGTCAGCAGATCTATGACAATTGAGATAAATGAAGGCAGAGGAGTAGGAAAGGAAAAAGACCACATAGAATTGCATTTGGAACATTTAGGTAAGGATGTTATCAATGAAAAACTTCCTGGAATTGCAGAATCAGCGAAAATATTTGCTGGTGTAGATGTAACAAAAGCACCAATACCGGTAATTCCAACTGTTCATTACAATATGGGCGGTATTCCAACAAACTATCTTGGAGAAGTAATTAAACCTAAAGACATTAATGATGAATCTGTTGTTCCAGGATTAATGGCTATAGGAGAAGCTTCTTGTGTATCAGTACATGGAGCAAATAGATTAGGATCAAATTCTCTTTTAGATTTAATTGTTTTTGGTAGAGCGGCAGCAAAACAAGCTGCAAAGCTTGTTAAGCCTGGAACAAAGCATAAAGATTCGAATAAATCTTCAATTGATAAGATAATTGGTCGCTTGGATAAAACTAGATATTCTTCAGGAAAAAATTTACCGTCTCAATTAAGATTAAAATTGCAAAAAGAAATGCAAAGAAGTGTTGCTGTTTTTAGAACAGAAAAAACTTTAGACGAAGGTAGGAAAATCATACATGACATATATAAAGATTTCTCTGATATAAACTTAAGCGACAACTCATTAAAATGGAACTCAGAGCTTTTGGAAACATTAGAACTAGAAAATTTAATAACACAAGGAATTGTATCTGTTGAATCAGCATACAATAGAAAAGAGTCAAGAGGCGCTCACGCTAGAGATGATTATCCTGATAGAAATGATAACGAGTGGATGAAACATACAATTGCATCAATTAATGAAGATGGTATAGTTGAAATAGGTTATAGAAAAGTTGTTTTGACAACTTTAACTGATGAGGTTGAAGCTGTTCCACCTAAAAAGAGAGTTTATTAATCGTGGCTGAATTTACATTACCATTAAATTCTATAGTAAAATCAGGAAAGCATTTTAAATGCGATGCTGTAGATAAAAAGAACATTAGAGTTTTTAAAATATATAGATATGATCCGGATGATCAAAAGAATCCGCGTGTCGATACATACGAAATTGATACTTCTGATTGCGGCCCAATGGTTCTTGATGCTCTTCTTAAAATAAAAAATGAAATAGATACTTCAATTACTTTTAGAAGATCATGTAGAGAGGGAATATGCGGATCTTGCTCTATGAATATTGATGGTAGAAATGCTTTAGCATGCACAAAAAGCATAGATGAAATTTCAGGAGATATTAAAATTTATCCTCTTCCACATATGCCGGTTATAAAAGATTTGGTGACAGATTTAACAAATTTCTACAAACAGTATGAGTCAGTCCAGCCATGGCTTCAAGCAGATGACCCGGAAGATCTTTCTAGCGAAAGACTTCAATCAAAAGAGGAGTTGGCCGAATTAGATGGTTCTGATGAATGTATCTTGTGCGCATGCTGCTCTACTAGTTGTCCAAGCTACTGGTGGAATAGTGATAAATATCTTGGTCCTGCGACATTAATGCAAGCTTATAGATGGATTGCTGACTCTAGAGATCAGCATCAAAAAGAAAGATTGGAAAAATTAGAAGATACTTTTAAACTTTATAAGTGCCACACGATTATGAATTGTACAAACGCTTGTCCAAAAGGTTTAAATCCTGCAAAGCAAATAGCTAAAATAAAATCATTAATGGTTTCTAATAAAATCTAAAATGAATGACAAAGAAGTATTGTGGAAATGTAGAAGAGGAACAAAAGAACTCGATATATTAATGTCAAATTTCTACCATAGTTTTTACAAAACTGCTAATGATCGCCATAAAGAAGGTTTTATAAAACTTTTGTCCCTAGAAGACCCAATAATTTATGATTTATTATTAAATAAAATATCTTTAAAAGACATTGAAGTTAATGAAATTGCTGATATGATACGTACTATGAGTTTTAAGACAAAGTAATACTTTTACTCATAAGCAATTAATTAGATAAATAATAATAAATTATATAACTAATTTTTTTTTGATTAATACAATATAGAAGAAAAATATGTCAGATAGAGAAAGCGGTACAGTTAAATGGTTTAATGACTCAAAGGGTTATGGTTTTATTCAAAGAGAAAGCGGTAAAGACGTTTTCGTTCACTTTGGGGCAATTAAAATAGAAGGTGATGGATACAGAACTCTTAAAGAAGGTCAAACTGTTGAGTTCACTGTTACAGAAAGCGAAAAAGGTTTAACTGCTACAGACGTAGAAGCTAAGTAATCTAAATCAGCTTTAAATAACAATAAAAAACTATCTACTGCGAATATATATTCGCAGTTTAAGATTCAAAATTAGATTTTTCAGTAAAACTAATCAATGCAATCTTTCGAAAAAATTAAATTTAATAATAATTTAAGTTTATTTTATGCTCGAAAATTATTAGACACAAATTTAATTGATGTGTATCATAATTTTTATGATGCAAATTTTCGAGTATAATTCGGTAAGTAAAAATAATTTTCTTTCATTAATGAAAACTTATGAGGTTAATTACAAAGACTTTATTAAGCTTGTAAATATTGAAATTATTAATTCAGATAATATAAATAAGAATTATGTTTCTGTATCGTCTATTTCAAAAAAAAAATTATCATTACAAATTCAGACTGCATCTAATCACACAGCAACTGTCCGATTTTCATATAATTTTTTATCAGATGAGTTGTTATTAAAATATGTTGACTTAAAAATTTACTTCGACTCCAAACAAGTAGAAATTATTGATGAAGATAAAAGAAGTAAAAATAATATAAAAAAAGACATTAAAAACTTTCATAATGAGAGACTTTCAAGATGGTATAGAAATTATTTTGTATCCCATTGGATTACTACTTGTTTGAAAAATGGTTATTCATTTGATGCCCAGTCTGAAGTATAATCACCTCACATTAAATATTTATAACAAATTATGTCAAATGAATTTCTTGTTAAGGGTGTAAACATAGCGAAACTTCCAAGTGATTATGGAAGTACAGGCTTTAAAATGTTTAAGGGCTCAACATTAAATAATGTAGAGATTGCTTATGAAACTTGGGGTGAACTATCGATTAACAAAGATAATGTGATCCTTTTGTTTACTGGTCTATCACCATCATCTCACGCTGCATCATCTGAATTAAATCAGGAAAAGGGGTGGTGGGAATATATGATAGGTCCAGATAAACCTATCGATACTAATAAATATTTTGTCGTTTGTGTTAATTCTTTGGGTAGTTGTTTTGGTTCTACTTCCCCGGCTTCTATTGATAAAAGCACAGATAAAATTTATGGGCTTTCTTTTCCAGAACTTTCAATAGAAGATATAGCTAAAGCAGGGCATGGGACGCTTCAGATGTTAGGTATTGATCATGTCCATACTGTCATAGGGCCATCTATGGGTGGTATGACGGCTCTCGCATACGCATTAATGTATCCTAAGTCACTAATCAATCTAATTGTTATATCTGCAGCTGCAAGAGCACTTCCTTTCACTATTTCGATTAGATCACTTCAAAGGGAGTTAATCAGAAGTGACCCTATGTGGAGAAATGGTGATTACGATAAGAAAACATCACCTTTGAATGGAATGAAATTAGCAAGAAAACTTGGATTAATGTCATATAGGGCAGCAAATGAATGGAGAGAAAGATTTAATAGGGCACGAATCCCAAAGAGTGAAACAAAGAAAATGTTTGATATTGAATTTGAGGTCGAAAATTATCTTAATCATAATTCTGAAAAATTTGTTTCTATGTTTGACCCTAACTGCTACTTATACCTTTCAAGAGCAATGGATTTATTTGATGTTGCTGAACACGGAGGCACAGTTAATGCTGGTTTGGCTAAAATTCATACTAAAAGAAACTTAATAGTAGGTGTAAAATCTGACATTCTATTTCCAATTGATCAGCAAACTGAACTTGCTGAAGGTTTTAAAAAAGCAAAAAAAAATGTCAGGTTTGAAAAATTGGATTCAATTCAAGGTCACGACTCATTCCTTGTTGATGAGCATAATTTTTCCAAAGTAATACATGATTTTTTTATAGATTAACGATCTTCTATTTTTATATAGCTTGTTTTGCTTTTTCCTGTATATAACTGTCTAGGTCTTCCAATTCTAAAGTTTTTATCCTCTATCATCTCATTCCAGTGTGCTACCCAACCAACCGTCCTTGCTAATGCAAATATAACAGTGTACATACTCTGAGGGACTCCAATAGCTTTTAAAACAATTCCAGAATAAAAGTCTACGTTTGGATATAATTTTCTTGATACAAAATAATCATCTTCCAAAGCATATTTTTCTAATTTCATTGCAATATCAAATAACGGCTTGTTTGGATTTGATTCATCAAGCTTTTTAAGATACTCATGTGCAATTTTTTGAATTATTTTTGCTCTTGGGTCATAGTTTTTATATATTCTGTGACCAAAACCCATTAATCTAAATGGATTTTCTTTGTCTTTAGCCATATTAATATAATGCTCAACATCTTTATCTGAGTTTTTAATTTCTTCAAGCATATTTATAACTGCTTCATTTGCACCACCATGTGTTGGTCCCCACAAAGTGGATATGCCGGCGGCAATTGCTGCATAAGGGCTTGTCTCCGAGCTTCCAGAAAGCCTTACAGTTGACGTTGATGCATTTTGTTCATGGTCTGCATGAAGTAAAAATATAATATCCATTGCTTTTGAGGATAATTTCTTTTGTTCTTCACTAATGTTTGGAAATGACATGTTTATGAAATTTTCAGCTAAAGATAGCTCTTGGTTAGGCTGTCCAAAATCATTATCATGAATAAAATTTAGAATCCAGGCTGCCATTATTGGAACTGCCGCAATGAGATTGATAGTTGAGTTATATCTATAATTTTTATTCTGGATGTCTATATCAGAGTGATATTTTGCTGATAAATAGGTCAAACAAGCAGTCATTATTGCCATTGGATGACTATTTTTATCAAAAACCTTAATAATATTGAGGACCGAACTATCGACATTCATACTTTTAGAAATATCGTTAGAAAAATTATTTAACTCATTGATATTTGGAAGTTTGTCATTCAATAATAAATATGCTGTTTCTACAAAAGAACTATTCTCAGCTAGTTCTTCAATTGGGTATCCTCGATACCATAATTTGCCTTCGTTGCCATCAATAAAAGTAATTTTACTTTCACAGCTTGACGTTGCCATAAAGCCTGGATCATGAGATAAATAACCTAGGTTTTTCTCTAAAGATCTTATGTCTACAACATCAGGGCCTAATATTGAGTCTAATACGGGAAGATCAATCTCGTTATTTGTTTGACCATCTTTGATTGTTATTTTTTTATTAGTCATATTTATGTAAATATTATTTTTTTCTTAAATAATATTATTTTTTATTCCAAAGTATTTATCAAGAAATATAAGGATAACATAAATACAGCTGTATTTTAAGGAGACTTTATCTGCTAATATTAAGAAAATTGACTATAAAACTAGCTATATCTTGAGGTTTATTTATATCAAGTATAGGTAATTTTATATTTAGTTTTGTGCCATTTTCTGTAGCAACAGCAATAATATTTTGATCTTCTTGGCTTAATAATCCTCTATTATTACTAACTTCTTTCCTATACAATTCAATTTTTGGGAATGATTCAGCCTTAAAACCTTCTACAAGAATAATGTCGTGCTTTAAATTATCAAAAACTTTAAGCAAATCACTTAAGCGTAATTCTTCATTGTGATCATTTTCATGGACCAGAGCATATCTTTTTTCCGAGGAAATCAACATATTTTCAGCTCCAGATTTTCTAATCTCATAGCTATCTTTACCTGGATGGTCTATGTCAAAATTATGGTGCGCATGCTTAATTACTGATACTCTGTAATTAGATTTTTTAAGAATCTCTACTATTTCTTTGATTAATGTTGTTTTTCCAGTACCGCTATAAGCAGCAAAACCTATTAAATTTTTATTTTGAATTAAACTCATTTAACTGCTCTATAGTATTTATATTATCAAAGTAAGTCGAATCTTTATCGTAGTAAACATATTTATAATTATTTTTTTGATAAAAAATATCAATTTTTCTATCACCATTCGCAAGATAATTTTCAAGAGATCTTAACTTTAATTTAGATATTAACATGAACACTGGTTGTGATCTTTGATTATTATGCGCCACATATATTTCTTTTGATTCTTCATAATTATCAATAATTTTTTGAATAACATCCCAGCTAAAATTAGGGCAATCACAAGGTAGTGTAAACAAATAACTAGTATCAATTGTTTTAAGCATACTGAAAATTCCAGATAAAGGCCCTTGAAAGTTTTCTAAATTATCTTGAACAACAGGATAACCATAACTTTCATATTTTTTTATATTTCTATTAGCATTTATAATAATATTGGTTGTATGTTTTGATATCTTGTTTAAAATGTTTTCAATAAGTGGAATTCCTTGAGCAATAACTAGACCTTTGTCTTCATTATTCATTCTTGTAGCTTTCCCGCCTGCTAAAATCCCTATTGTAATTTCTTTTTTTGTTAACATAAATCACCCCTACAGAATGATAAAATATTGCTTTATAATAGAAAAAGCTTTAATAAAATTATGGAGTTTAATTATTATGAATGATATCAATAAAAATCTTACAATGGAAATTCAGTCGGATGTTTTCAAAACACTTATAAAGCATTTGCAAGACAAAACAGAAGTTCAAAATATTGACTTAATGAACTTAGCTGATTTCTGCAGAAATTGTTTATCAAAATGGTATGTAGCATCTGCTAAAGAAAAAGGTATTGAAATTTCATATGATCAAGCTAGAGAAATTGTCTACGGAATGCCATATAGCGAATGGAAATCAAAGTATCAAAAAGAAGCTACAAAGGAGCAATTAGATAAATTTAACGCTAGAAAAAAATAAAACATGGATTTTAATTACCTTAACGATAAAGATCTACTTTACTTTTCAAGGCACATTCTTTTGCCCAATATAGGTATTGAAGGACAACAAAAATTAAATTCATCTGAAGTTACAATCTTTGGCTTAGGCGGATTAGGCAATTTACTATCTACTTACATAGCCTCATCAGGCATAAAGAAAATTAATTTGGTTGATTTTGATGTAGTCGAAGAAACAAATTTACAAAGGCAAATAAACTTTTCATCTAAAGACATTGACTCTTGCAAGATAGATGTCATAGGTAAATTTTTAAAAGATAGACATCCTAATATCTTAATTAAGAAGTATAAAGACAAAATAACCTCATGTGAACAAGCAGAAAAAATAATAATAAATTCAGATGTTGTTCTTGATGGAACAGATAATTTTGAAGTAAGGAAAATTATTAATAAATCATGCTTAACAAAGAATAAAAAACTTATTATTGGTGCTGTAGAAGGTTACTCAGGACAACTTATGTCTGTCATACCAAATAAAAGTGCTTGCTATGAATGTGTTTATGAAAATTTAATTGATAACAGGTCATGTTCTGATACAGGTGTATTTGCGCCATTAGTTGGCATGATAAGTTCTATGATGGCTATGGAGTGTATTAATATTATTACCAGAAATAAATCTTCCTATGAGAATAAATTGTTAATTGTAGATGGTTTAAATATATCCGTAGAAAAATTGAATACCAAAATAAATAAAGCATGTAAACTTAAATGCGAAAAAGCCTCATGAAAAAAGATAACTGGCCTAAAACAAAAATTAAAAAACCCGAACCAAAGGATATTAGCTCGGAGGATTGGATAATATGGGCAGGCTGGGCAGATAGAATAACTTTTGAAGAAATATTTGAAAAAACGCAAAAAACTGAGTCTGATGTAATTAAGATTATGAGAAAAAATCTTAAACCATCTTCATTTAGGTTGTGGCGTAAGCGAGTAAATGAAAAAAGTATAAAGCATAGAAAAAAATTTTCTAACTCAAGAAGAGATCTTAAAAAAGATAGTTTCTTTTAATCTAACAAAGTATCTTTTGCAGCATTTATTTTTGCAGCCATGTCTTTTGAGCCACCTTTATCAGGATGATGTTTTTGCATTTGTTTTTTATGGGCAGATATAATTTCTTCTTTAGTGGAATTCGTATTAATTCCTAAAATTAAAGCAGCTTCTTCACGTGACATTCCACTTCTTTTCTTTGATTTATTTTTCGCTTTATTATATCCAGATGCAAATTTTTGTAATATTGGAAGATATCTAATTATTATGAATAGTTTCTTTATTATTGGTATTAAAGCCACTACCAAGGCTGATATCCAATGAGCTTTTCCAGTAGCAACCAAATATATAACCAACCCTAAAAGTAGAAAGAAAATTAATTTAGATCTATTTTGTATTCGTCTAGAGAGATAAATTATTGAAATTATTAATAAAATTGAGATTATTATGTAAATCATATATTTAATGTATTTTTCAAAAGTATTTGATATTATTTTTTATATAGAATTACTATACATTATAAAAAAAATCAATTGTGGGGGATACATGAAAGTAAAAATAAATGCATGTAATCAGGACTTAGAAATACATCTTGAAGAATATGGAAAAAATAATAAAGGTATGCCAATACTTTTTGTCCATGGCATTCCAACAAATGCGAGACTCTGGAGACATGTTCAAAAAAAATTTAGAAGGTAATTTTCATTCATATGCAATGGATATGGTTGGCTACGGTCAGTCGTCTATGCCATTAGATGAGTTTGAACATACGTTTAATAATCAGGCTGAAGCTATAAAGGGTGTCATAGAGGAATTAGGAATAAAAGGTAACGTAATTTTAGTGGGGCATGATCATGGCGGAGGTGTTTGCCAAGTTTTTTGCCTCAAAATATTGTGATTATATAAGTAGATTAGTGCTCTTAAATCCTGTTGCATATGATTATTGGCCTGTACTTGAAGTTGAAGCTTTTAATGGCTTAGTTGGAGCAAGTGATGAGGTATTAGCTGGAGCAATGCCTGGTGCAGTTGCTCAATTTGCAGGATTAATGAGAACTGGTAGTCATGACAAGATAGCTTTTACAGATAAAAACGTTAAAGAAAATTATTTATGTCATTGGGGAAGAGATGGTTTAACAGGATTTAAATCTTTAGTTAAAATTTGTTCTCAACCTACTAACGAAGAAACTCTTTCTGTAGATCATAAAAAAATAACATGTCCAACTGCTGTGTTTTGGGCCTTACATGATGCTTGGATGCCTAAAGAATCTGGCGAAAGACTAAAACAAGATATTGCAGGACCAGTTAGACTTCAATTTATTGAAAGAGCAGGGCATTGGTCTCAAGAAGATAGACCTGATGAGGTAGCAGCCATGATAGAAGATTTTATAACTGAATGGGAAGGTGTAAAAATATAAAATCTAAATATTTATATGGCGCAGAATTAAATATCTGCGCCTATATGATTTTTTTATAAAAGATCAAGCACCGAATCTCTTTCTTGTATTAACTCTTGTTCTGTAATTTTAATATAATCATTTAGTACGTCAGGCATATTTACATCTGCTATTCTTTCATAAACACCATTTGAGCAGACTGAAGGAAATGAAAACATTAAATTTTCAGAAATACCGTATGAATTTCCATTAGATATTTGGCCTATGCTTAGCCAATCATTGCTACCTAGCGCCCAATCTCTCATATGAGTTACAGCAGCATTTGCAGCTGAGGCTGCAGATGATGAACCTCTTGCTTCTATAATTTCAGCACCTCTATTTTGAATTCTTGGTATAAAATCATTTTTATACCAAGGATCATCAATTATTTCTTTAATATTTTTTCCAGAAACCTCAGTATAAGAAAGATCTGGAACCTGAGTATTTGAATGATTTCCCCAAACTATAACTTTTTTTACTTCGTTTATATTTGTTCTATATTTATTTGCAACTTGAGCTAAAGATCGATCATGATCAAGTCGCATCATAGATGTAAACTGTTTGGGATCAATGCTGGGAGCATTGTGCATTGCAATTAATGCATTTGTATTTGCTGGGTTTCCAACTACTAAAATTTTTACATTTTTATTTGCAACATTATTGATTGCTTGGCCTTGAGGTTTAAATATTTTGCCATTATCTTTTAACAAATCTTTTCTTTCCATACCTTTCATTCTGGGTTTCGCGCCAATTAATAAAGCATAATCACACTCTTCAAAACCTTGATTAAGATCATAAGTAATTGTAATTGAATTAAGCAGCGGAAAAGCACAATCTTCAACTTCGTACATAACTCCTTTAAGTGCATTCATAGCAGGTTCTATATCAATTAACTTTAAATTAACAGGCTGATCATTTCCGAGCATCTGACCTGAAGCCACTTTAAAAATAGCAGAATAAGCAATGTTTCCTGCTGCTCCTGTAATTGCAACGTTAACTGGTTTTTTCATTTTATATAATCTCGTATTATTGTTTATGTTCTTTTTTCATATACTCATCGGACTGCATTTCGCTAAGTCTGCTTTTAGTTCTTTTAAAATCAGCATTTATTTTTTTAATATTGCATAAGTCCTCTATGGAAGACTCTGCTGAAATTATAACTTTAACATTTCTATCATAAAATTCATCAATCATATTAATAAATCTTCTTGCTTCATCAATAGAATTACTGTCCATTTTTGGAACATCAGATATAAAAACATTTTGATATATTTTAGAAATTTCAATATAGTCATTTTGTGATCTTCCATTACCGCAAATTACATTAAATTTAAACCAAACTGTATTTGAAGATAAAAATCTTACATCAATATCTCTATTATTGATAGGTATTGTAGCACCTTCAAAAACAGGTTTTCTAGTAAACCAATTAAACCAATCTGGTGCGATAGATGAAAAATACTGCTGCATATTTAAATCAGTTTGCTCATTATTTGGATAATGATATGTACCTACGTTTCCAAATTTTAATAATCTATAATCTTTGTTACTCTCAAGATGAATAATTTCTGTATTTTCTTCAATTAGCTTAATGGCATAATGAAATTTTTCTCTCTGCAAACCGTTTGAGTAAAGTTTTTTTGGTTCTGTATTTGATGTAAAAACAATAGTTACTTTGTTTGCAAATAATCCTTTTAATAATTCTCCTAGTATCATTGCATCTGCTATATCATTTACAATAAACTCATCAAAACACAAGACATTGATATCTTGTGAAATATCTTTAGCAATATGGTCAATTGGGTTTACTATATCTTTTTTTGTATTTAATTGATCATGAATATCGTTCATAAATCTATGAAAATGTATTCTACGCTTTTTTTTAATTGGTAACTCTTTATAAAACATATCCATCAAAAAAGTTTTGCCTCTGCCTACGCCACCATAAAGATAAATTCCCTTGTTATTTTCACTAGATCTTTTACTAAATAATGTAGCGCCAATATTGCCTAAAATAGAACCACCGGGATTCCTAATTCCAAGAATACGATTGTATAACTCTTGAAAGGAATCAATTGTTTTTTGTTGTTCAGGATCTATAAAAAAATCGTTCCTTGAACTCAGTGCTTTATATTCATCTATTAACATAATATGATTGCAGTCTATATTTAAATCGAATTAAAATACAACTCTTACATTCATTTTTCAAGGTATTAAGATGGTTATAACTAGATTTGCACCAAGCCCAACTGGGAATTTACATATTGGAGGAGCACGAACAGCCTTATTTAACTGGTTATATGCAAGAAATCAAAATGGGAAATTCCTTCTAAGGATTGAGGATACAGATAAAAACCGCTCAGAACAGAAATATGTAGAAAGTATCTTAGAATCTCTAGATTGGCTTGGAATATCGTACGATGATGGTTTAGTTTATCAAAGTGAAAGAGCCAACAAATACAAGTCTGTTATTGATAAATTACTTGAAGATGGAAATGCATATTATTGTAATTGCTCGAAAGAAGAGCTAGATCAGCTTCGTGCTTCACAACAGAAGGCAGGAATTAAACCTAAATATGACGGGAGAAATCGCGATAAAAATCTTGCGAATGAGCCTGGGTCAGTTATACGATTTAAGACTCCTCTTGATGGTAAAATAGTTGTTAACGATACTTTGAAAGGAGAGATATCGGTTAATAATAGCGAATTAGATGATTTAATCATCCAAAGAGCTGATGGAAGTCCAACTTATAATCTCACTGTGGTAGTAGATGATATAGATATGGGTATCACTAATGTGATTCGGGGTGATGATCACCTAAATAACACATTAAGACAAGTTCATATGATGAATTTATTAGATTATAAACTTCCAACTTACACACATATTCCGCTGATAATGGGCGAGGATAGAAAAAGATTATCAAAAAGGCATGGGGCTACTAGCACTTATGACTTTAGAGAAGAGGGCCTATTGCCAATAGCAATTATCAATTATCTTGCTAGATTGGGCTGGGCTTCTGGAGATAAAGAAAAGTTTACACTTGAAGAGCTTGTAGAACTTTTTAATTTAAATAGTTTAAATAAATCTTCTTCAATTTTTGACTATAAGAAACTTTATTCACTTAATAAATATTTTATAAAAGAATTGCAAATTTATGATTTATATACTGAATTCAAGCACCTAACAAAAAAATTTGATAGTTTTGGTGAAGATAAATTAATGGAGATTATTGAAGCTCAAAGAGATAGGTGTAAAACAATTAAGGATATAGTCGACGAAAGCCAATTCTTCTTATCAGATAATTTTGATATTGATGATAAGCTCAAAGCTAAATTTCTTGTAGATGGGAACTCTCAGATTTTTGATGTTTTGATAACGCAATTGGAAGGTGAAAGCGATTGGTGCCTTGAAAATATACAAGCGATAATTGAAAACATTAAAATATCTCTAGAACTTGACACACCAAAATTTGCAAAGCCAGTAAGAGTTGCGTTAACTGGCTCATTATCATCACCATCTATTGATACAACTATATATCTCCTTGGAAAAAACTCTTGTTTAAAACGCTTAAAAGCTGCAAAAACTTTGATTACTTGACATTACGCTCAAACAGCCCCAAAATCACTGACTTTCCTAGTGTCCCCATCGTCTAGAGGCCTAGGACACCGGGTTTTCATCTCGGCAACAGGGGTTCGACTCCCCTTGGGGACGCCATTTTAGGCTTATTAAATATGATTTATTACCATAATCCAAGATGTAGCAAGTCCAGAGAAGGGTTGCGACTTCTAGAAAATTGCAAAAAAGATTTTAAGATTAAGTTATATTTATCAGAAAAAATTACATTTGCCGAACTTACAGAAATAATTCAAAAGCTCAAGATAAAACCAATAGAACTTGTTAGAAAAAAAGAAAAAATTATTAAAGAAAACAATATAGATATTGCGGGAATGTCAGATAAACAAATAATAAATATTTTATTAAAATTTCCGACTCTTATAGAGAGGCCAATACTAATCTCTGATAAAGAAGCTATTTTAGGTAGGCCACCCGAAAATTTAAAAGCTATGCTGTGATAATAATTCGATACAGTCCAAAACTGTCGATTAAAGTAAGTGCTATATAATTCGCTAACATTCCAAAAGATCCTCTAGTAAATGCAGCCCATGTATATAGAATGCAGCCAAATATCCAAACAATATAAAGTTCAAATAATGGAGGATTTGGCACTGTAATTGCCATAACTATCGAACAACCTATTGTTATAAGCCAAGCTAAAAATTCAATAACAAAACGAAAAGGGTGCGAAGAATAATCTTTTTTAATCCAATTTAAGGTGGTAAGTAACTGCTTCATAAGAAATCCATAAAAAGAAGAAGTTTACTATATTTATGTATATATAAATATACATTTAGTAAAAATATGCCTAGAAATGAAAATATATATATTCTGTGCACATATTAAGAATTTTTATTTTTTTTTTTGAAATTAATTTTTTAATTAAATTCTTATATCTTTTGTAATACTCCTTACTGTATTTTTCATGTTTTTAAAATTCTCATCTTCACTTTTATTTGCATTGCTAAATGAAAGAGCAAGAATTCTAGCCACAGTTTGTGTTCTTGCAGATTTTATTGACTGTCCTTCGCTTAAGGCCTTATTAACTTTATGCGACATAAATAGGTTTGTCATGCTGAGAACAAACTGCTCTGTATTATTTTTTTTCTTCGCATCAATATATGTATTTATAAAAATTTTTGGCTGTATGTTATCCAAAGCTAAAGTTTTAAAAATTTTTTGCAAGTTATTGAAATTCTTATTTTTTTTATTAATAAGAAGCTCAATTGGGCATAATCTTTTTGAGTTAAGATAACTATTCCATAATAATATTTGTTTGTCAGTACTGGGATATTCTAGTGAAGTCATTTTACCAGTATACATAATTTATTTTTTAAATTAATATAATGATATGCGTAATTTTATAATTTTCTTAGTTTTTTCATTCTCAAATGTCTTTGATTCTGATTATTATAATAATTTTTACTCTGACTTTCATAATTCGTCAAAAACTTTCACTTCTAATGCTGATATGCATGAAAAAGATTTCCTTGATCCAGAGGAAATTAAATTGACCTGGACAAATGCTTTGGTAAGAATTCCAAAAAATGATGGCAGTATCATCAGAACATCTGTAAAGGAGCTTAATAAGTATGATGATTTTTCTAAAAGTAATTTTAAAACGATAATTTATCTTCATGGCTGCTCTGGACATTGGAGCGGGACTGCTAAAAGAATAGATTTTTTTGCAAAAAATGGTTATGCGGTGATTGCGCCTGCAAGCATGGCAAGAAAAAAATATGCTCAATCTTGTGATACAGCTATTAATAAAGGTGGTATGTATAGAAAAGTCCTCAAAATTAGGCAAATTGACGCTGAAAATGCTGTATTAATGGCAAAAAAACTTAGCTGGGTAGACAATAATAATATTTTTTTGTTTGGATTAAGCGAAGGGGGAATAACAGTTGCTACTTATAATCCACAAAACTTAAAAGCCAAAGTTAATGCGAGAGTAATTGAGGGCTGGACTTGCAATGCTGGTTGGCCTGAATATATTGGGGTAAACACTCCGGATAATGAGCCAGTTCTATCTATGGTTGCAAAAAACGACCCATGGTTCCAATTAGATATTTTGAGAGGTCATTGTGGTCAATTTATTAACGATAATCCTTATAGTAAATCTATTGTTATAGATGATGGCTCTCAATTATCTAAATCTCATGGCTTAATGCATGACATGAAAATAAAAAGAACAGTATTGGATTTTTTAAAAAAAATTAATAAATAAATCAGTTATTTACAATTTATATCTTTAGTAACTTCTAGATTAAGCTTTTCAATATTATCGTCTGAATATTGCGTATTATCCTCAAGCGTCACTTTTAGACTTAGTTTTGATAGCCCTGGATTTTTTGCAATATGACTTACAATTGCTTCATCAGCCATAACACCAAAAGTTTTCAACAAACCCCTAATATCTTTTTTACACATTTCATCTGACATAATTATACTCCTTTATAGTTTGATTGATTTTAACATGATATTCTAGCTATATGGACAAAGACTTGCTTAATAGTATTTTAGAAGGGCTGTTTTGGCTTGCAACTGCATGGCTTACAGTTTTTATGTTCTTAACTATATTTGCTCTAGCATCTATATCCGGTCAAATGGATGAATATAAGTTAATTCAAGTTAGCAAACTTGCAATTATAGGCATATCTGTATATGTTTTTTTTTGGCTATTACGAGGATTCATTAGTAAAAAATGGTGGTATTAAATATTTAATCAAGTTTTGTCACATGTTTTTCTAATTCAACAGGCGGTATTTTTTTAATTTTTTTATCAGGGGTTCCAATATAAAGATATCCAAGTATTTTTTGGTTATCAGCTAGCCCAAGCGACTTCTCAATTTCAGTATTCATAGCAAAAATTCCTGTTCTCCATATGCCACCATAACCCATCGCATGAAGAGAAAGAAGAATATTTTGAGCGGCAGCAGCAGTTGAAAACATTTGCTCGTGATCTGGAACTGTAGGGTGGCGAGTAATACTTGATATTAAAATAATTATCATTGGGGCTCTATAGGGAGCATTTTTATATTTGTTTAATTTTTCTTCCGTAATATCTTTTATATTTTTTTTACAATAATCTGTAAAAATTTTTGATAATTGATCAATACCATCACCAGATACTTGAATAAATCTTGATGGTCTCAACCAAGCATGGTCAGGAGCCCTTAAGTGCTGCCTTATAAACAGTCTTCATTTCATCATCATTTGGGAAGGGCAAAGTGAGCTTGATAGGTGATGTTCTAGTTAAAATATTGTCAATTGCATTCATAATAGATTTATCCTAAGGAGCAACCCATTCAAATTTAACAGCGTTATTACTTAAAAAACTTATAATCATTCTTTCATGTCCTTTGTGGTTTAAATTTAACCAATCAATTTTGCTAATTTTAATATTAATTACTGAAAAATTTTCTATACCATTTTCAATATAATTTAGATCATTTTCATCATAAATATATTCTTTTGATGTTTGTATTACTTCTCCAGGCGGGTATTTATTTAAGTAGCATAATTTGCTCATATTTTTTGATTTTTTCCATCTTTCTTTAATTTCTAATTTATCTTCAACTTCATAAATATCTCCATATAATCGAAGCTGTATTTTTTGTTGTTGGTCGTAAAATAATGCGCATGCGCTGTTCTTAGCTTCAATATGTTTAATTTTTTTTGATCTTTTATCTGTATGAAATGTTAGTACTTTATCATCTTTATTAACATCCCGAAGAACTACATATCTGCTATCAGGCTTATTATTATTTATTGTACATATAGAAAATATATGAAACGGGTGTTTAGATTTACTCAAACCAAGATTGAGCTCTTTCCAAACATTGTCCAATATATTTTGTTGTTTATTCATAAAATATTAAGTTCTTAAACCTTTTCCAGCATTTAAAAAATATAAACAAAAAGAAACAAGTATTAAATTAAATAATAAAATTATAAAAAAAGAAAAAAGAATACTTACATCGGTTATGCCTAACATCGAAAATCTTAGTGCGTTAATTAAATATAAAATAGGGTTTATTAAAGCAATATCTTGCCAAATACCTGGCAACATTGATACAGAAAAAAATATTCCCCCTAAATAAGTAAGTGGAGTCATAATAAATGTTGGTATGACGTTTATATCATCCCAATCATTTGCAAAAAGTCCATTTAGAAATCCACACATAGCAAATAATGTTGATGAAAGAACAATTATAATGAGCATTAAAAGAATGCTGTGCACTGTAAAAGATACAAAAAATTGCGCCGCAAGAATAACAACAATTCCAACAGAAAGACCTCTTATTACACCTCCGGTTATAAAGCCAGCCAAAATTGTATAGTTTTGAATAGGCGAGACAAGAAGTTCTTCTATATATCTATGATATTTAGAAATATATAAAGATGATACGGTATTTGTATAAGAATGCGTTATCACAGACATAAGTAATAACCCAGGGAAAATAAAATCCGTATAATTGTATTCTTCAATTTGTCCAATTCTTTCACCTATAAGGTTTCCAAATATTATAAAATATAAAACATTTGTAATAATTGGCGGGATAAGAGTTTGTTTCCAAATCCTTGAAAATCTCAAAACTTCTTTTCTAACAATAGTTTTATATGCTATTAGCTGTATATTTTTTTTATTTCCCATTTTTGTCAACCAACCTCATAAATAATTCCTCAAGTCTACCTGTTTTATTTTTTAACGATTTAACTTTGATATCTTTTTTTGAGAGGTCTTGTATCAATGAGTTAATATTCGATCCTGTTGATATTGAGACCTCTAGTGTATTATCGTCAATTAAATTAAAATTATGTCCATTTAAATTTAAATCTTTAGGAATTTTGTTTTCGGTATAAAGTATAAATTTTTCATTTTTTAATTTACTAAGAAAAGATCTCATGCTTGAGTTTTCTAAAATTTTACCATCATCAATTATCGCAATATTTTTGCAGAGATTTTCTGCTTCCTCTAAATAGTGCGTTGTTAGTATTATTGTTGTACCATCATCATTAAGTTGCTTTAAGTAATCCCACATTAGACGTCTTACCTCGACATCAGCTCCTGCAGTTGGCTCATCTAAAATTAGTAATTTAGGTTTATGTATTAAAGCTCTTGCAACCATTAACCTTCTTTGCATGCCTCCAGACAGTTTTCTTGAAAACTGGTCTTTTTTATCCCATAAATTTAATTTTTTTAAAAGTTTTTTTGCTTCTGGTACAGCAATTTCTCTGGGTACGCCATAATATCCGGCTTGGTTTATAATAATTTCATTGATAGGCTCAAATGTATTAAAATTTATTTCTTGAGGAACTAGGCCTATAAAAGTTTTTGCTTTAACAAAATTTTTATCAATATCAATGCCATATATATTTATATCTCCGCTAGTTTTTTTAATTAGCGATGTTATTATTCCGATGGTTGTTGATTTTCCTGCTCCATTTGGACCGAGGAGAGCAAAGAAATCCCCATGAGGAATTTCTAAATTGATACCATGGAGAGCTTTATGTCCATTTGAATATGTTTTGGTTAAATTATTTATAATTAACGCTGATGAATCCATGATTATATATTTTCCTAAAAGGACTATATAATAAACTACTAATGACCTTATGACTATGATGAACAATTATTCGTATAAATTATGTGTAGCACCAATGATGGGGCATACAGATATGCATTTTAGATATTTATTAAGATTAATATCAAAAAAAACGATGCTTTATACCGAAATGGTAGCTTCAAATGCTATTCTTCATAACAAATCAAAAAGGCTAAATAAATTAGAACATATGAATGATGAGCCTGTGGGCTTTCAACTTGGAGGTGATAATCCAAAACAACTAGCTGAATGTGCAAAAATAATCGAGTCTTATGGATATAATGAAATTAATCTAAATATTGGTTGTCCAAGCAAAAGGGCGCAATCAGGAAACTTTGGAGCCTGTCTGTTTAACCAGCCCAAATTAGTGGCCTCATGTGTTAATGAAATTGCAAAAGTAACCAGTCTTCCAGTAACTATAAAAACTCGTTTAGGAATTGATAATATTGATGATATCAGTCATTTAAAAAACTTTATTGATATTGTTTCTAATGAAGGTGTTAAAACATTTCATTTGCATGCAAGAAAAGCTATTTTGAAAAAAGGTATAAATCCTAGAAAAAATAGATCAATTCCGCCAATAAATTATGAAAGAGTTTATAAAATAAAACAAAATTATCCAAATCTTAAAATCATTATTAACGGTGAAATTGATAGGCCTGAAGAGGTAGTTAAACATTTAGAAAACGTTGATGGTGTAATGATTGGTAGGGCAGTTTGCAATAATCCGTTTTTACTTAATGAAATAGATGTCTTGATTAATAATGAAAAAATTTTGGATAAAGAAAGCATTTTAGAGGAGTATTTTAAATATATTAGAAAAAACTTTAAAGAAGACCTAAAAATAACTGATTTTACTAAACATTTATCTTGTATATTTAAAGGTTATATAGGCTCAAAACACACAAGAGCTTATATGTGTCATGAATTAAATTATGAGAAAGAACCTGTCAAAAAACTAGAAGAATTAATATTTAAGGAGGATTTATGGAAAAATGGTCAAGATTCAATCACAACGGTGATATAAAGTTTGGAAAGTTATCTTCAGATGGTGCTTCAATAACCGTATTCAATGGCGATATGTTTGAAGAACCTAAAGATACTGGAGAGGTTATATCTATTAATGATGTTAATATATTATCGCCTTGTAAGCCCTCTAAAATGATTGCTTTGTGGAACAACTATAAAGCTCTAGCTGATGAAAAAGGTCTAAGTTATCCTGAAAAGCCCCTATACATTTTTAAGTCCCCAACTTCATTTGCAGGACCATATGATCACATTGAACATCCTACAAATTATGACGGTGATGTTTTCTTTGAAGGTGAGTTGGGTATTGTTATAGGAAGCACTATCAAGGACCTAGATAACACTAATGACGCCAAAAACGCTATATTTGGATACACCTGTATCAATGATGTTACTGCATTCGGTTTACTTAAAAATGATCCAAATTTTGATCAATGGACAAGATGTAAAGGGTTTGATAATTTTGGTGTTTTCGGACCATTCATTGCAACTGACCTTGAAGCGAAAGATTTAAAAATTAAAACTATTATAAACGATTCTGATGTTAAGCAAGACTATCCTGTGAGTGACATGATATTTTCTGCAGATGAAATTGTTATGTACCTATCTCAAAATATGACTCTTTATGCTGGCGATGTGATATGTGTTGGTACATCACTTGGCTTAGGTCCCATGGAGAAGGGTTGTAAGGTCACTATTGATATTGATTCTATTGGATCACTAACTAATACTTACGGTTAGTTAATATAATTTAACATAATAATGATTATGCGAATTCTTAAGGATAAGCAATGAAAAGGATAGCAATTATAGGTTCAGGGATATCTGGTTTATATTCCGCTTACCTTACATAAAGAATACGACATAACTATTTATGAAAAGGAACAATATCTTGGTGGTCACACAAGAACGTTATCAGTTGAATATAAAAATGGAGTAAATATTGATGTAGATACGGGTTTTATAGTTTTCAATGAACAGAACTACCCTAATTTTACAAAAATGCTAAATACTTTAAATGTACGATATGGAAATAGTGACATGTCATTTGCTGTAACTAGTAGTATGCATAAAGATCCAGAAATCAAATATTCAGATATCAACAGTTTTTTTGCTGACAAAAAAACTATCTTTAGTTATAAACGCTATAATTTGCTTTATAATATAAATAAATTCAATTACTTATCTAAAAAAACTCTAAAAAATATCAATAATGAAATTGGAAATATAACACTACATGAATTTTTAAAAGACAATAATTTTAATGATTTTTTTATAGATAATTATGTATTACCTATGGGTAGCTCAATATGGAGCTGTAAACCCTCACAAATACTACAGTTTCCATATTTGTCTTATGTAAGATTTATGAATAATCACGGCCTTTTGAGCATTAACAATCAACCTCAATGGCATTATATTAAAAATGGCAGTAAAATTTATGTAAATAGTCTTATAGAATATATTGATGCAGATAACAGGGTAAATTCCGAAGTAAAAGAAGTAATTAAAAGTAATAACGGCGTAAAAATAATAACTGATGATAGTAAAGATGAGCATGATTACGTATTTTTTTGCAATCATCCAAATGAAGTTATAAGTATAGGAAAAAACCTATCAAATCATCAAATTGATGTGTTAAAAGACATTAAATATTCTAAAAAGAAGTTGTTTTACATAAAGATCATTCCATAATGCCTAAAAACCCTAAATGTTGGGCAAGCTGGGTATATAAAAAAACAAAAAACAATCATCCAATTTTATCTTACTGGATGAATTCACTTCAAGATATAGATAAAAAGTACCCTATTTTTGTTTCTTTAAACCCAGGAGAACAAATCAAAGAAGATAAAGTATTTAATAAGCACATTCTAGAACACCCTATTTTTGATATGACTGCAAGAAATGCTCAAAATTTAATGCCATTAATTCAAGGAGAAAATAACTCTTTTTTTTGTGGAGCTTATAACAAATATGGATTCCATGAAGACGGAGTGGTATCGTCAATCAAGGCAGTTGAAAAACTAAAAAGTATTGATTTGTGATAAATGAAATTTGTAAAAGCCATAGTATTTCATAAAAGAAATTGGCCAAAAGCCAATAAATTCTTATATAAATGTAACTATATCAGCATAAAATTTCCACAAGAAAATAAAAAAATAAGTTTTTTTAGCTTAAATAAATTTAATCTTTTGTCAGTATATGAGCAAGATTATGCTAATGGAAACCCTGATTTATTTAAATGGTGTAGCAACCTATTAAAAAATAAATACAATATAGAGAAAATAGATAATTTAGAGCTAATAACAATGCCTAGAATTTTTGGGTATGCTTTTAATCCAGTATCATTTATATTTTGTTACTCAAAAGAAAAAATTATTTGCACAATATTAAAGGTAAACAATACATTTTCGGAAAATCATTATTATATAAATATGACTTCAGAGTCTGTACAAAACTATGACATTGAAAAACTCTTTCATGTTTCCCCTTTTCTTCCAAGAAATGGGCATTATAAAATTAAATATAAAAATAACAAGAATAGTATCTATTTTAATATAGATTACTATAATGAACATAATAAAAACATATTAGAAACATATATAAGTGGGAATAAAGCATTAGTTAAAAATAATTATATGACTATAAAGTATATATTTACTTCCTTATTTTTTATAACTAGAGTTATGTATTTGATTCATTATCAGGCTTTAAAATTATTCTTTAAGAAAACAAAATTTTATAAAAAACCAGACCAAAATGTTAATAAAATAACTTAATATGAAATATCTTGAACAACTAAAAATAAATTTATTTATCTCAACTTTAAAAAAATGTGAAAAAGGATCAATACAAATAACTTGTCCAGATAATAAAATACTAGAGATAAATAAAACATCTGAAGTAATGGCTGATATTAAAATTAATGATTGGTCTATAATAAGAAATATGATCAAGAATGGTGATGTTGGTTTTGCATCAGACTATAGAGATGGAAAATGGACCTCTGCAAACCTTAAAAATCTTTTTACTTTTGTAATTATTAACGACAAAACATTATCAAAACTTCTTTTTGGAAAATTCATTACAAGAATTTTTGAAAATATTAAATATATTTTTAATAAAAATACAA
Source organism: Thiothrix sp. (assembly GCA_038141665.1). Taxonomy (GTDB): domain Bacteria; phylum Pseudomonadota; class Gammaproteobacteria; order Poriferisulfidales. The sequence continues at coordinate 172,615 of JAYQIN010000002.1, read as the reverse complement.
TTAAAGGTAGCAAAAAAAATATTGAAGCTCATTATGATTTAGGAAATAATTTCTATAAAATATGGCTTGATAAATCATTAACATATTCTTCAGCATTATTTTTAAATAATAAAAATAGTCTTTATGATGCTCAACTTAATAAATATAACCGTATTAAAGATATTTTAAAAACGACAAGCACAAATAATTTGCTTGAGATTGGCACTGGTTGGGGTGGTTTTTTAATGCAATCAAAAAATGACTTTCATCAATTAGATAGTATTACAATATCAAAAGAACAATTCAAATACTCTACTGATTTACATAAAAATAATTCTAATGTTAATGTGATATACGATGACTATAGAAATGTTACTAAAAGATACAATTCTATTGTATCAATAGAAATGTTTGAGGCTGTTGGGCAAGAGTATTGGAATACATACTTTCAAAAAATTTATAATTTATTATCAAAAAATGGTAAAGCTGTAATACAAACTATTACCATTGATGATAAGCTTTTTAATACTTATAAAAACAGTGCAGATGCAATTAGAACTTTTATTTTTCCGGGAGGTATGTTGCCCTCACCTAATATATTCATGAAATACGCAAAAAAGAATAGCTTTAAAGTTTTAGACTCTTTTTCATTTGGGGATTCATACTCTAGAACTTTAGATTTATGGAATGACAGTTTTAAAAGAAATATTAAAGAAGTTGAAAAACTAAATTTTGATGAAAAATTTATTAAAATTTGGGAATACTATTTAACCTCGTGTTCTTCAAGCTTTATTAATGAAAGAACAAATGTTTATCAATTTACACTTCAAAAAAATTAATAATGAAAAAAAATACTGGATTATAGGTTCTAGCTCAGGTATTGGAAAAGAGCTTGCTAAAAAACTTGATGCTAAGGGTTATGATTTAATTTTATCTTCTAGAAATAAAGAAAAACTTAATGATTTAAATGAATCATTAATTAATAATCATGAGATAATTCCATTAGACTTATCTGATAAAAGTCAGTGCTTTGATGTCTCAAAAAATATTATTGATAGAGACATAGATTCTTTACACATTATTTATATGTCAGCTACATACAGTCCAGATAATTCCTCGGATTATGATAATGTAATTAATGTAAATATTTTGGGATTATTGCACATACTTTCTGTTACTAAAGAATTTTTAAAAAATACAAATGATACAAGCCAGTTAATTATTTGTTCTAGTCTTGTTGCCTATAAAGGATTGCCATATAGTCAGCCCTATTCTATGACCAAAGCAGCACTCTATAACCTTGCTTCTTCGCTTCATATTGAACTGAAAAATATTGTTGATGTTAAAGTAATTACACCAGGTTTTGTAAAAACCCCATTAACAGATAAAAATACATTTTCTATGCCGTTGATAATTAGCGCAAACTCAGCTGCAAGTATTATTTCAAAGGGTTTAGAGTCTAATAGATTTGAAATTAGTTTTCCAATTCCAATGTATTTTATTATGAAGGGTTTGCAAACTTTGCCAAATTTTCTAAGTAATTATATATCTTCTTTAATAAAAAAAGCACAGATAAAACTTAATTAGGCATTACAATTTTATTTTTTGAGCTTATCCAAGACAATATTCCACCTGATGCATTATAAACATTTTTAAAATTTGTCTGCTCATTGAGAAACTTTGCAACAGCTTTACTTCTTCTACCACTTCTACATATTAATATTACTGGATCACCCTCTTTAGCAATTTTCTTTAATTTTACAAGCCATTCATCAAAATTATAATTACCCTTTTTATCAAAAAATGTAAGTAAATAACTTCCTTTAATTACTCCGGTATCTCTCCATTCTGATGGTCTTCTAATATCAACTATAAGTACATTGTTTTCAATTAGTTTAATAATCTGATTGTTATTAATATCTTTTACTTGAGCTTGAACTATTGAAGCAAATAAAAGTAAACAAATTGTAAAAAGTTTAATTTTCATTAAATACATACCATTTTATTAGCAATAAATTATAAATTAATATTTTAGGCGCTCTAACATTATACGGATATGGATGCAAAAGTGTAGATCAATTGGTAGTTACCCTTCCTCTATTAGAATGCTTTCGTGATTAAAGATTATATTGTTTTAATACATTCTGAATGCTAAGCACTTGCGGCGTAGTGTAAAATACATATAATTAGTGTATAATATTTAAAATAATAATAATAAGAAGAAGAATAATACAAATAATAATTTGAAATGGAAATTAACGAAATTTTATCAAACGTTTTTCAAGCCCCATTAGGTAATGTTTCCTCAGAGCTTGGGGTTCTTAGAATAGGTATCGCGCTTTTATTCGGCATGGCATTAGCAAGTGTTTATAGAATTACTCACTCTGGTATTTCCTACTCAAGTAGTTTTGCATTTACTATTTTAACAGCAACATTTTTGTCCTGTGCAATAATCATAATTGTTGGCGAAAAAGTTGCTCGAGCGTTTGCACTAGTAGGAGCTCTTGCTATTATAAGATTTCGAACCGTTATAAAAGACCCAAAAGATCTAACATTTATTTTTGCAGGACTTGTTGTTGGTATGGCTGTAGGTTCTGGTCTAATATTAATAAGTTTTACGGTATCAGTTTTGTTAACTGCTGTATCACTTGCTGTAAGATATTCTAAAATTTTGGCAACAGATAATTTCGAACACATTTTAAGATTCTCGTCTGAAGATAATGATATAAATTTTGAAGATATTCAGACAATTTTAAATAAAACAATTAATAAATATCAACTCCTTGGTTATGAAAAGCTAAGTGATTCAAAAGGTTCGTCTGCAACTTTTGAAATAACTGCCATTTCACAAAAGCAGTTTAATGAAATGAAAAATGATATGATGAAGCTTTCGAATAAAGTAGCAATATCTTTTGTTACAGGAAATTCAAATATAACCTACTAGTATGCTCAGACATTTTAAAAAGCTATCTATGATTTTGCTTGTTTTGCTAATAGTAGTTGTTTATTTAATTATAAATAATTTTGATAATAAATTTATTTATAATTATTATTTAAAACTATATCATAACTCTTGGGCACAAACTCTAAAAAATACACCTCAAAATTTAGTAAGGCAAAACAATTATAAAATAATTAATGGAGACGATAAAAAAAAAATTGAAAAATATATAAGTAATTCCTTGAAAAGTTTTACTAGGCATAGCAGAAATAGAGATTTACTAAGAGATACTATAGATCAATATTGTAATTCAAATTTTCCATCAAATTGTCAAAAATACATAACAAGATATTTAAATATTTTATTTGACCAGAAGTTAGCAGGCAGATATTCAGCTTACCTTAGTGAAAAAACTCTTGTCCACAGTATAAGACTTTCAAGAACTCCAGACGCAAACTATATTTCATTAATAAGTGAAGCTAATAATAGAGGAATATTGAACTACGTTTATAATATTCATGATTGGGTAACATTTATTCGCTCTTTTAACACTAATTTAACTATCTATGATTCAGATAGAGCGGTTTTTATTACTAATAAGAATAAATTTATTGAAATACCTAGCGGACTAGACTTTATTTTATCGACAAATAAAAAAGTCACTATTAATTGCGAAACAAATTGTAATGTTAGAGAGTCTTATAAAAATGGTATATTATTTTTAGAGAGAAAATCTAATACTGTATTTCATGAAATTAGGAGTCCTAAGGTCACAATTTATTCTTTAGAAAAAGCTAAAGTTATGATTAAACCAACCAAATAAAATCAATAGAGTATGATTTATTCAAATTTCAAACCATTCAAAGAACTATTTAAAATTTTAGCTCTTGTATTGACACCTGTAGTTATAGCTTACATTATTTGGATTTTGGTATTCACTTATAAAAATTTGAATCATTACTCTAGCTGGGATCTTTCAAACAAACAAAATCTTAATGCGCTTATTTTTTCTAGGATTATAAATTTAATACCGAATTATATTATAGCTGACAACTCAAATTTTGAATTAATTAAACTAAACACAGAAGATAAAAATTTATATCCGCTTCTTTTTAAAAGACTATAGTTGGAACAGTAAATATAGTCGAGTTTCATTATCTGATAAGAATATGAATTATAGAGCAAAAATTAAATCCAAAGGCGAGTCTCCTTTTCATTTTATTCATCAAGACGTATCAGTTAAAATAAAAGTTTCAAAAAAGAAATTATATAAAGATAAACATAGAATTTTTGATCTTGATAAAATTGGACACCCAGGTATTTTTAATGATGTTCTAGCATATGAGATGGCAAAAGAGTTAAATTTGCTAATGCCCGAACATAGACTTGTAATTGTAGAATTTAACCAGAATAAGAAGTTTTTAAGGCAATTTGTAAGCTCTCTTGACGAACAGTTACTAAGGCTTAATAGCAAAATGCCAGCTGATATTTTCACAATAAAACTAACCGGAAAAAACAAAGATAATTCATTAATTAAGGGAGCGAATGGTTTTTCATCTCCTCTATCTTGGAGAAAAGACGCTGTTAACAATCATTTTAACTATGCAAGCAAAGATCCAATTAGGAACCTTTTAAACATATTTCATAATGTTGTAAGCAATAATCAGGATATTAATGAATTAATTAAATTGTTTGATATAGATTATCTATCAAGATTTCTTTTTTTATACAGTTAACTCAGTCTACACATCAGGACTCTAGACATAATTTTTCATTATTTTATGATCCATGGATGCAAAAATTTTATCCGGTGGTTAATGACATAATGGCATGGCATGGACCATTTGGGAATACTTTAAAACAACGTATTCCTAAAAAAGAAGATATGGTCGTACACGACTTTATTAACAAAAAAGTATGGAAAATGAGTTGTTGGATTTATTAAAATCTTCGTTATTAGTAAAGCAGCGTATTAAAGAATTATCCTCTAATACAAAATCTTTAAGAGAAATATTTAAAAAAAAATATATTGAATATTTAAATTTAGCTAAAAATGATCCAGCATTAGGTGGTATATATTTTACTGGTTCACGTTTAACCTCAAGACCTGAAGTAATTAAATCTTTAAATTTACTTTATTCATATATAGATAAATCTTTAAACTTAATAGATTCGTACGAGCAACCAAATTTAGATTACCAGACCCATATAAAAGAAGACGTGATATTAAAAGATAAATTAATTTTTTCTAGCACAAAAGATTTCAGTAAAAATAATGTTAAGATTAAATCTGGCACTACTATACTTTTAGGCCCGAATGTTAATATTATTTTCGCAAATGTAAAAATGTTAGGAAGTAAGAACAAGCCAATTATAATAAAAAGGCTAGATAAAAATAAACCCTTTGGAGCAGTTGTTATTAAGGAATCTGAAAGCTCTTTACTTCGTTATGTGAATATTTCAGGTGGTAGTGGTTTTAAAAATAAATATTATGAATATACTGGACAATTTAGTGCTCATGATGTGGATGACTTGATAATAGAAATGTGTAAATTTTCTTCAAATTCTGATTATGATGATAATGTTCATTTAGTTTATGTTGAAAATTTTTTAATTAAAAATAGTGTTATAGAAAATTCACCCTCTGATGGAATAGATATTGATATCTCAAAAGGTAAAATAGAAAATTCAGTATTTTTAAACAATGGAAATGATGGATTGGATTTGATGACAAGCAACGTTAGCGTAAATAAGTCTACTTTTATAAATAACGGTGATAAAGGCATATCTGTTGGTGAGAATTCTAATTTAAACCTTAATAACTCTTCACTAAATGAAAATTATATTGGAATTGAGGTAAAAGATAAATCTACTGCCATTTTATTTCCGACTGTATCTTTGAAGTCAAATTTTAAATATGATATTAATCTGAAGAAAAAAAATTATCGATTTTCTGGAGGTGGTACTATAAAAATACCGTCAACTTTAAGTAATACTAATATAAAAAAAGATAATTTTTCAAAATTGGTGATTTATAAATGAAGTTTGAAAGATTTGAGTATAAATTTGCTGTTGACCCAACAATTGCGATGAAAATAAGGTTTGATCTGGCTTCCAGTATGGAACTTGATACGAATGCAAAAATTAAGTCAGGTATAGTGTACATAGCATTTACTTTGACGATATTTATCTTAACGATTTTAGGAACAAACAAGATGCCCTTTTGGTTCGGGGTAAATTTAGATTAAGATCGTATAATCAAATCACACCACTAAACAAAAATGTTTTTCTTGAATACAAAGGAAAATATGGTGATTTTGTAATTAAAGAGCGTCAAATAATTTCAGAAAATATATTAGATAGCTTGCTATCTGGCACTCCTCTACAAAGCTATTATAATAATTTATCTGAAAATTTTTCTTTTACTGTGCTTAAAGACCTAATTCTTAGGCCAACTTTAAAACCATTATCAATAGTAACTTATAATAGATTACCTTTAGTTGGTAAAATAGACAATAGAATAAGAGTAACTTTTGACACAGATATAAGATCATCAGGCTACAATAAAAATTATACAAATTTTTCATTAAAACCTATGCGCGGTGGACTAACAGTTATAGAACTCAAATTCTGCAAAGATTTACCAAGTTTTCTACATAATGTAATAAAAAAATATAACCTGCAAAGATTAAGTCATAGCAAAGCTGAGTTTTCCTTTGTTGAAAACGGAATTAGATATGTCTAATTTATAATATGCTTTATTCCTTAATACTGCATATATTTTGCATATATAAATCTGTACAGATATGGCACAAGTAGAAATTTTGACGTATTTTGTTAAATTTGTTATTTAACATTAAAAAGGCAACATGAAATATTTATTATTATTATTTGTATATTTTTTTTCAACTGTCAGCTTAGCAAATCATTGTAGTTCTGGCGCTAGTCATAACGGCTCAGACAGACAAGCTGATCAAAAAGGCTATATGGATTCAAGTGATACTGACACAATTGAAAAAAAAGTAAAAGTCGAATCATCTAAGTTTACTGGAAATAACCCAAAGGACAAAGATACTAATTTATAGGAGGTTTTTTATGAAATATTTATTATTGGCAATATATTTATTTTCGACAGCATCGTTTGCTGGGCACTGTAGCGCTGGCGCTTCACACGATAAAGATCATGATCATGACCATGAAGCTAAGCATTCAGAAATGAAAAAAGATACCGGCATGAAGGAAGATAAAGATACTGAAGAAGTAGAAGCTAAAGAAGATAAAGATTCAGAAGCTTAATTTCGTAAGACATAACTCTAGAAAAGGATTTTCTAGGGTTATTTTTTTTCACTAATATATTTATTATTTTTAAATAACCCCTTATCAACTTTCTTGCCAGAAAAATAAGTATATATACCTTCCCCTTCTCTTTTTCCATTTGCCCACTGCCCTTCATAAACATCACCATTAGGATAGTTATACTTACCATTACCATGTTTCTTCCCGTTTTTAAAATCTCCGCTATATTTGGCCCCATGAACCCAACATATAAATGTTCCAAATCCAGACTCCTTACCATTTTCAAAATTTCCAACATAAGTTGCGCCATCAGAAAATGTGAAAGTTCCTTTTCCGTGATATAAGCCATTTTTAAAATGACCGACGTAAGCTGTCCCTTCAATGGCAACTGAACCAACACAGTTATTCCAATTTTTATGATTTTCTCCTTTGCAATTAGAAATATCCTCGTCAGAATACACCTTGGTGGTAAAAATTAATAAAAATATTATAAATACTTTAATTTTTAGCCTAAGCACTATTTATCTCCCTCTTTCACGAAGATGCCATCAACCATTCTTCCTTTTCGATCCTTAATATCATCGTAAGCAACCGATAAACACTCTTCCATAGTTAGATTATTTCTCACCATGATATTAATTAATACAACCATCATATCTCCAATATCATCACGAATATCTTTGCCTTTACATAAGCTATCTGATAACTCGCCTGCTTCTTGAATTAACTTCATGTATTGATCTTTGTCTGAACTGCCTTCAATAAGATTTCTATCTCTATGCCATTGTCCTATAGCTTCTTCATAATTAATATCTGTCATAATTTTTGTCCTTAATTTATCTAGTTTTTAGCAATATTTTGCTTAATATCCTCTTTTTTACCTATAATTGCTGGGATACCATTTGATTCTTCATATGTCCTTAAAACTTTGCTCCAGTCTATCTTATACTCTGGATTTTTTCAATAAAGTTCATCACAGAAGTTATTGGTTTATAAATATTTTTTGTGGTTAAAATATTTTTCTGATTATTTGAATAAACTTCTTTATCATTAAAAGCATGCACTTCCATATAAATATAATTATTATAAATACCTAATTTTATCGGCTCATTAATAATTTTTACTTTTGTACCCAAAGCAGTGTTGTAAAAAATAGTCTCTATGTCTTTATTTCTTAGTCTTATGCATCCATGTGACACCATCATTCCAATCCCATACTTTTTATTAGTCCCATGAAATAAATAACCACCATCTACATCAAGCTTCAAAGCATAATTTCCTAAAGGATTATCCGGCCCCGCCTTAACTTCTCTTGGTAAAATCTCACCTCTTTCTTCATGCTCAAGAATGATTGATTTAGGAGGATACCACGAAGGATTCTTGACTTTACTCTTGATAAAAGTTTCGCCTAATGGAGTTTTCCAATCTAGCCTTCCAATACCAACAGGATAAGTTAATACTTTTGTGTTTTCGTATAAATCTTCACTTTTCATATAAAAATATAATCTTAATTCGGCAAGATTCAAAATAATACCATTGTAATTTTTTTGAGGAAGTATATACATTGAAGGTATTAAATAATTTGTATGTGGCTCTGGACTCCAATGATGTGATTCAGGATTAGCTATTAATAAATCTTGAAAGCCTGTTTTATATTGATTTGCCATATCGGCAACATTGTCATTTTCTTTGACAGTTACTGTCCTTATAGAACCAACTACAGTATTATTTTTATCTAAATAAAATAGCTCTAAAGAATATGCATTCACGCAAAAAAATAGCGGAACTGCACATGTAAAGATGCTAACTGGTTTTAGAAAGTTTTTTAAACAGTATACAAATTGAAAATAAAATAGTTTCATTATTTTGAATAATATCAATATTCTTTTTAATATTTATTAATTTATCATAAAATAAATTTAATTTCTCTGAATTATATTCTTTAATAATAATATTATTATTATTATAAAAGTCAGTATTTTTATTGAGAATATTTGCTTTTTGAAAGCTAACAATGACAAAAAGAAGCATATTAATAATATGATCAATTTTATATGCAGAAAATTTCTTAGAGAAATTTATTATATTTTCAGATGAAGAAACCACATCTTCGATATCATAAAAAAAATCATTAATTAAAGAAAAGCTCTCTGAATAATAACTTGAATTAATATCTTTATTATTTAAATTTGAAAGAACATAATAATTATCAATATCAATTTCATCTAAGTAATTAAAGTAACTACTAATATCTTCTTTTGAGGGATTATTACATTTTAAAACTGTGCTTCTACTTATAATAGTTGGAATTATCGAAGATAATTTTGATGTTGTGAGAATAAATTTGGTTCCAAGTGGCGGCTCCTCAATTATTTTTAATAAAGAATTTGATGAACTCACATTAAGTTTTTCAGCATCTTGGATACAGATAATTCTTTTTTCTACCTTTAGATAGATCTTATTAAGCATCTCTCTAATTTGATCAACTTTGATTATTTTTGAACCATCGTCTGATTTTATTAACTTATAGTTAACATTGTCGTGTATTGATATATTATTTTTATCATCTAAATAATATTTTGATATTTCTGTAGCTAAATCTCTTTTTCCAATCGACTTATTTCCTGAAATAATCAGACAATTAGGTAAATTATTTTCATCTATAAGATTTTTAGCATAATCAAAGTTATTTTGGAGCCATTTATGCTGCATAGTGAACTACCCAAAGATATTTTTTTCTTTTTCGTCTAAGCTTCTATTTAAATTTTTAAAATATTTTAAAATTTTATTCGGTCCATTTATTATATAATCATCAAGACTATTTCCTTTGAACTCACAAAAAGACGTTTCTGTCTCATAGATTTTAATTCTCTTTAAATTAGGCAAATACTCAATTAATTCTTCCCATATGTAAATTGATAAAAATTCTGTACTAGATCTCCAGGATAATTCTGGGCACGTAAGATTTAATGTCTTGTGATCAAATTTTTTAATTATAAGATTCTTTGTTATATTCTTTATTAATGAATAATCAATGACAAATCCGGTCATCGGATCTATCCTATCTTTAACAGTAATTTCTATATCATATCTTCCGCCGTGAAGATTTTTACACTTTCCGTCATGATCGGTTATATAATGCGCAGAGTCGAAAACAAGTTTTTTGGTGATACTTGCTTTTGGTGTTTCTTCATAGAATTTTTCAAATAAGCACGGCATATTTTTCAAATGAACATCTAGCTTACTTTTTAGTTTTTTGCAGTCATCTTTTGTTTTAATTCGCGCAATCCATAAGTCTTCTGCTATCGTTAGTTTATTGATTTGTATATTGTGTTGATTAAGATTTTTTTTTAGAATTTCTAGAACATCATTTTTTATATCTTTTAAGTATATATACCCATTTGATATATAACCCTTACATAAAAGAATTATTGATAGATATAGGTAAAAATCACTTATTTCGTAATTTTGGATATCTATAAAATTAATATTTTTTTTGCTTGTAGCTATAAAATTTCTTGTTATCGTTTTATGAGATTCATTTGAATATTTATTTTCTTCATAAAATTTAAAACCCAAAGAGCTAAGCTTATTTTCAATCCAATATAAATAATCTAATTTTCTTACTTCCTCATAAATATGAATATTATTATCGACATTTATTAAAAGCTTTAAATCATGATATGCTTTTAATATATTTTGTTGCTCTTTATTTAGCCTGATTATTTGATAATTTATTTACACTTACTTTTTCTGACTTGTTATCACTTGCGAGAATTGTTTCTATTGGTATTGCGTGTTTGAAAGAATATTCTTGTGTTGTTAATCCGTCTTTTTGAATTTTCTTATCTTTTGATGACATTTGTTAAGTTTAATAGATGCCTATTTTATTTTAAGTTTCCAGTTTAAGTATAAATTGCGCCATCCAATTGGTTGGCGCAAAATAATACAAGATAGCTTTAGAATCCTTGGAAAGGATGATCTGTGCTGTCTTTTTTAGATAACATTTCGTCTACTGAAGGAGTACCGTTTACCGCAGCTGCGATAGCACCTTTTGTAGCTTTATAGTTATTTTCGTATATAGCTTCGTCGCTATTTGCTTCCCAATGGATGAATACGCCTACACAAATGTATAAGTCATCAGCTTCACCTTTTGGAATAACACCAGCTTCAACGCTGTCTGCTACAGCCATAGCTACAGCTTTTTGAGCAGGACCAAACATTTGAACAGCTTGTTTAGCTCCTTTAATTGTAACTTTGTTGAACATCATTGTATTTGGTTTACAAACTAAGTTTGGACCAACCACTGCTAATAATGATGTAAAACCATCTTTGTTATTACAAAGACCGTTACAAAATGCTGTTTCAACTGCTGAGCCTCTTGGACCGATTAATAAATCGATATGAGCAATCTCTGCCATAGTTCCTGTTGGGTCATTGTCGTTAACTAACGATTCCCCTACCATCACTTTATTTATTGCCATGATATAACTCCTATTATTATAATAATTTAACGTAAAAATAGCTTTCGCCATTAATTTCTGCGAATAGCTAAGTTTTGTATTATAAACCCAAGCGGTTAAGAAAGATACTTGCCACTACAACATCAGCTGTTGTTCCAGGATTTAACCCTTGTATCTTAAGCTCTGAGTCCATTAATAACAACTTATTATTTAATGTATTTGGGTTTTTTGAGGCACAATAATCATCTGCAATAACTTTAAATCTCTGAGAAAGCTCTTCTGCAGCATTTAAACCGTGTTTTCTTGCTACTAAAGAATCAGGATTAGAGCTTATTTGTTTTAAAAATGTTGCTGTTGTTGCGTTCTCAGCATTTTCCATAATATTAAAGTAATTTCTCCAATTTTTTGATATAACATTGATTATATTATGAAAATAATTTGAATATTCGTTTGCTATGAAGTCATATTTTTTTGCATAGTTCATAGCATCCAAAATAGTAAATTTACCAGATTTACTTTCTTTTAGGTCAAATTCTGGTTTTGAGCCCATACCTCCAGCATTTGCTATATTTATAGCTTTGTAGATATCCCTGGTTTGCTTGTAACTAATATTATTAATTACATTTTTAAGGTTATTTTGGTCAAATTTGTGATTATTATCAGAATAAATGGCTTCAACTATAGGTACACATAGAAGAATAATGCCTAGATTGGTGTTACACCCAACAACATCCATCGAGGCTTTGACACTTTCAAGAATTTTTTTGCCGATATCCATATTATGTTCACAAATAATATCTGAACAGGCCATAGAGCTTTGCAAGAAATCTTTATGAGTCATTCCGTATGCAGGATGGTCTAAAAAGACATTGCCAGGTTTTATAGAAAACACATCTAATTTACATGAATATTCAAAAGCCATTTTTACCTGATTTTCTGTTAGTTTTGGCATTTATTTATCACAAATTGTTAAAAAGTTTTTTATCATTTCTTCAGCAATATTCATATTATTACATACTGATTGAAGCCCTTTCCAAGCTGGAATGCTATTAACTTCAGTTACGGTATATCCATTTTTACTCAGCATAATATCCACTCCAGAATAATTCATTCCTAACGCTAAGGACGATTCAATGGCAAGGCTTTTCATTTCATCATTAGGCTCAAATGGTTCACATTTGGCTCCATGCGCTACATTATTAATCCATGTATCGCCTTGCCTTGTCATTGAAGCGATAACTTTATTGCCTATAACAAATAATCTCCAATCTATAAATTTTCCTTCCGGATGCTCTAAAAATTCTTGTAAATAATATACATTATTAAGGCTGTTATAATCCGGGTGTGCATTTTTATCGTCTAATATTTCTAAACCCTTTCCTTGAGAGCCAAATATAGGTTTGCAGACACAAGGTTTATCGTTAAAGTTATCTTTAAACTTTTTAAGATCTTTTATATTACTTGTAATATAAGTATTTGGTGTTGGAATTTTGTTAGCGTTTAATATGCATGAGGTTCTCACTTTATCAACACTCTTTTCAATACATAAAGTATTATTGTAAACAGTTATATTGTGTAACTCTAAAAAATGCAATATGTCTAAGTGAAAGCAAACTTCTTCCAAAGTTCCTCCAGGTATTCCTCGCACAAACGTACCCTCAATCTCTTCTAGTAACACTTCTTTGCCTTCAATAATAATTTTAGGATTATTATGAACAATTATAGATGACTCATTTATCTTTGCTGTAGCAACTTTTTTATTATTCGCTTTGAAAGCTTTGATTAACTGATTGGTATGCCAACCATCATCTTCCGTAAATATAAGGTGCATTCTTATAATCCAAAAGATTTCTTCATTAAATCATTATCAATTTGTCCAGAAATAAATGTATTTCCTGTTCTCATATTTGAAATTATCACTTTACTTGGACTAAAAAGATTTGCGTCAATTTTAAAAAAATCATACTCATAATCTTTAAATATATCGGCAAAAGGTTTTCCGTAATCATTTGAAGTTGAGCTAGGCATTTTTTGACAAAGTTCTTTTGCATTTTCATCTGATGTATTTACAAAAAGCTGTGTTATACCTGCAAAAATAATTGCATCATTTGTTCTTCCCATAGCTGTTAAAAAATCTGGTGATGTCGGAGGTATTGGCGAGCTACCAAAGCCTTCAATGATTTCAGTCATTGGAAATTTGAGTTCGTGAGCTTTATGTAATGCAACTTCTAATACCCTAGATACAACTTGAATATTTCCAGCAATGCTTGAAGTTGGCGTAATAATGATGGTTAAATTTTTTGTTTCTATTTTTGTATCATTAGCAATTTTTTCAATTATATCGTTTGGAGGAAATGCGTCCACTTCCATCACTATGCAAGTTTTATCACTTTTATCAGAATACTTTATGTCGTTAAATAACGGTTCTTTTAAAGCTAAAGACCTAGCTGGTCCTGACCCAAGCGCATTAAATTTTGAGTTTTCTTGCTTAGACGACAGACTCCATCCAGCATATTGAGAACCTAGACAAGCAATTACTGGGTCATTTGTATTTACGTGAACTGTTAATGGCCATTCATTATTTTGCAAGGTATTTAAGATGTGTACTCTTCCTAAACCACCAAGACATATCTCGCTAATTACCCTACCTGCCTCCATATTTCCCAAAGTATTAACTCCAGCATCTATTATGGTGCAACCACCGTGGCCTTTGTTAATACCAACCCTATAGTATTCATAATTTTTTATTAAATCTTGAACTAACACATGCGATTTTTCATTTACACTTATCATATTAAATTATCTCTATATTTTTTAATTGTTTTTTTACCAATGATATATTATTTAGCAATAAATTTTTTGCTTTTTTTTCATCACTTGAGCAAGAATTTATTGTACATATTGGATCACCAACAGCAATAGAAGTATTTGTTTTAGGTATATTTGAAACAAAACTAAATTCACTTAAATCAATATTCATATTAAAGGAGATATTAGAAAATAAATTTTCAAAAAAACTTACTTTTTTTGAGTTTCCTTTTTTAACAGGTAAGTCATTATATAAAATAGAATTTATATGAGACAATATATAACCATTAGATAAATTGTCGTTATACAAAAAACATGTTTGGGTTATTCTTGGATTAATCTCTAAAAAATATATATCATTAGACAAAATAAAATCAATCCCGTTAATTCCAACTAAATTATATTCATTTACAAAAAAATTAATTATGTAATTTAAATAATCTAATTTACTATTATCTAAAGCAACATTTGAACATGCGCCGGAAAAACAAAAATCACTATGCGTCGTTTTTTTATTAAAAATTTTATTAATACCAATAATCTTAAATTTTTTATTTTTATTGGATATAAATAAAACTGAATAAGCCTGACCTTCAATATATTCTTCGAAATATTCTTCGTTTTTGTTAATATCTATATTATTTTTATATTCCTTAATCCCAAGTCCACCTGATAGGAATGAATTTTTAATTAATATTGTCTTTTTAAAATTTTCTTTTAAGAAAAATCTTTTCGGATATTTAATCTTATGCTTTTTTAGTTTCTTTGATAAATTTTCGTGATCTTTAAGTTTTAATATGGTGTTATAATCATTACCTATAATTTTTCCATATTGCTGCAATAAACTAAAATAATTTTTATTATTATCATAATCTGAGGATACAATAATTAAAGTATCATCTTTTTTTAGATTTAATTTTTTTATTATTAAAATAACTTCATCGTTTACAAACCCTAGTGGATCTGGGTTCAAATAATTTTCACCTTCTAGATCTGAGTCATTGAAAGAATCAATGTTTATAATTCTTTTTTTTAAACTGTTTAATGATTTGCTTTGTTCAACTAGTGAATTTCCTATTAATACAATATTATTTTGATGAAACATACTCTCTTGCTAATTCTAAAGCATCATGAAAGTCTAAAAATACAGGTTTTTCACTGTTTGCCATTTTCTTTAAAAGTTTACTTTGTGCTTGATACTTAACTTGTCCTATAGCAAGCGCTCCAATTCCAATTGCTCCAGATGAAGAAGCAGTGAGTTCCTTGCAATCTTGCATAGCATCTAAACCAGCTACTCCTGACGGAGGAACAGCATTTACATCCGCTGCAACTTTTAAATTTGATGCAATTTTAAGCTGGTCCTCCGATACAAGCTGTATTCCAGCAGCGCCACTTGCTAGAACAACATCAACTTCTGAAATTTGAGAGTCAAATTCTTCATTAGCTGCACCAGTTATATTTGCTGAAGAATCTAGGTAATTTTCATTACAAAACTTTGCTAATTCTTCGCATTTTTCTTTTTTTCTTCCCATAATTATTACTTCAGAACCAGCAGAAGCAGCTAATATGCCTGCAATACAGCCAACTGGCCCGGTACCTCCAAAAACTACGACTTTTTGACCAGATAAACTTTTATCAAATTTATTTTTCAATGCATCTTCAACTTTTGCAATCATTCCTGCTGCAGTTGTAAAAGCCCCACTTGGATCTGCAAAACCAGATAAAGTAAATGGAGGAACAAGTGATTTTTTACATATATTTAACATTTCTATAGCTTTGTGTGGATCTCTTCCTCCAACAAATATACCGGTTTTATTTATCCCTGGAGGTCTAGAGAAAATTGCATCTTGAACAAGGCCTTCAACTTCATCAGTTTCTATAGATGTGTATGGAACACATTTATCCCAGCCTGCATCGTAAGCCATATTTATATCAAATGGGCTTAAATTTTTTGCGGTAGTTATCATGTGCATAATTAATGGTTTACTCATATTTTATTCCTTTAATGTTTTTAAATTTTTATTTTCAATAGCAATGTTATTATTTTGTGATTCTATAATTGAGCCTTTATTTCTTCCTTGAACAATTTCTATTTGTAGATCTTTGCATAAAAAATTATTTTTTATATCTTTTACAAGTTTATGTGCTGAGGTATCACTATCGGTCAGAATAAAACCTGTTGGCCCCCATGAGCTTTGTCCAACACCCATGAAACCTTTTTTCTCAACATAATTCATGATGTTTGATATATCAGGGTTTGAATAGACGCCTCCCTGTATTGGAGAAAAATGTGTTCCTACAATTTTTTGCAGTTTTCCGATCGAAAGTGAAAAGTCACCAAAATTTTTTTCTATTAAGCTTGGTAAAATTACCATATTTACTAAACGACAAAGCTTTTTCAGAAAGATTATCAGGGAAAGGTTTTAGAGTTTTAAAAGCTTGGTATTCTTTTTGTCCGTGAATTCCTTTTTCTCTACTATTTACAAGAAGAATAATTCTCCAATTTTCTGGGAAATCTTGTCTGACCGTTATAGGAGGAAGTTCTGCAGATTTTCCTTTTCCACCGTCAATCAAAAAGCCGCCAGTTTTAAAAGCACCAATACCAATTCCAGACCTATTACCTCTATCCAATATTTTACCTATTTCCATTAGACTTAAATTTAAATCAAATAATTTTGATACAGCTGCGCCAACAGAAAGAGCAAGTTGTGTTCCAGAACCTAGCCCAGCATGCTCAGGTATTCTTTTATGAACATCTATTGATATCGACTCATCAACTTCGTAAGCTTTCAAAATGAGACTTGCGTATTTATACGCTCTTTCGTTTCTATCATTTAATTTTATATTATTTTGTAAAGAATTTTTTGCAACTGTGATAGATGTTTCAATACTATCAATAGCTAAACCCACACTTCCAAATTTTCTTCCCAAAGAGCCACTAAGATCCATAAAACCAAGATGAAGTCTTGCTGGGGATGTAATTTGTATTTTTGATTCAGTTTTCATCTTGCAGATATTATATTATTTTTATTTTAAATGCATTCTAGCATTATAGAAAAATTTCGACCATGGTGATATTTGCTCTTCACTATTGATAGGAAATTGCTTTATATCCATTTGTCTTTCGGGGTGCGGCATCATTAAAGTAATGTTTCCACTGCTAGATGATACTCCAGCTAGACCTTTATATGAGCCATTAGGGTTGTTGGGGTAAATTTCAGTATGACTACCTTTTTCACATATATAACTCATGCATATCTGATTATTATTTTTTAACATCCTATATTCATTCTCTGAAAGTTGAGCCCTACCTTCGCCATGTGAAATTACTATTGGTATTTTTGACCCCTTCATGTCAGATAAAAATATAGAATTAGAATCTTCAATCTCAACCATTACAATCCTTGATTCAAATCTTTCACTTCTATTAAGCATGAAAGATGGCCAGTACTCAGAGCCAGGTATTATAGATTTTAAATTTGAAAGAGTTTGACAACCGTTGCATATTCCAAGCGAAAACTTATCTAAGTTTTCAAAATACTCTGAAAAATTATCCTTTAGAATATTATTATGTAATATCTTATTAGCCCAACCTCTTCCTGCACCAAGAACATCTCCATATGAAAATCCACCGCAAAAAACTATACCTTGAAAATCTTGTAAATTATTTTCCATAGAAATTAATGAGTTCATTGAAACATCATATGTTTCAAAACCATTTTTACTAAAAGCATTAGCCATCTCATAATGCCCATTTATTCCTTGCTCTCTCAAGATGGCTACCTTTGGTTTTGTTTTGCTAATTGAAAAAGCTTTCTTTATATCAAAATCTGAATATTTCTTATCAATATAAAGACCTTTGTTTTCGATTCTTCCTATACTATCAAATTCATTCTCTGCCGTTTCTGCATTATCTCTAATTCTCTGAATCTCATAGCTGGTTCGGTGCCAGACTTTGTGGAGGTTTTCTATAGAATTATCATAAATAATATTTTTATTGTTATATATTTTTAACTTATATGAGTTATTTATTTTAGCAATTACATTAGAATCTATATTTGCATTGGAATATTTTTTTTGAATTTCCGCTAAAAGTTTGTTTGAAACCTGCATAACCACACCAAGTTCTTCATTAAACATAAAATTATTAAGATCAATAATATTTTTATTATAGTTGATATCTATACCAACATGTCCTGCAAAAGCTGATTCTAAAAGTGCTACTATTAATCCTCCATCTGAAACATCATGATAAGATAAAATTTCCTTTTGTTTTATTAAGTCCTGAGTTATCTCAAAGAATTTTTTAAATTTATTAATATTTTCAACCTTTGGACATTCTGAATCGTTGGTTTGCAAAACTTGCGAAAGTGCTGAACCCCCAGTTCTTGTTTTTCCATCCGCCAAGCTAACAAACAGTATTGAAGTATCGTACTCATTAACAAACATAGGTTTAACAATATTTTCTAAGTTATCAACGCTAGCAAATGCACTTATGATAAGTGTGTTAGGCGATTTAACATTAATTTCTTTATTACCTTCAGGCCAAGACATTTTCATTGATAAAGAATCTTTTCCAACTGGAATAGTTACACCAAGTTTGTTGCATATATTGGATGTTATTGATTCTGCTGTTTTGAAAAGATTGTATTGATCAAAATCATTTTCAAAACTGGACATCCAGTTTGCCGAAAGAGCTATTTTTTCTATATTTCCAACTGGAGATGAGCATAAATTTAATATCGACTCACAAATTGCCATTTCTCCCGAAGACACTGGATTGTGAACTGCAATAGTTGATTTTTCTCCCATTGACATAACCTCTCCAGATTTAAATAAAAAATCATTAGCTGTAATAGCGCAATCTGCAACAGGAACTTGCCAAGGGCCAATAAATTGGTCTTGGACAGTTAGACCCCCAACTGATCTATCTCCTATTGTTATTAAAAATTGTTTTGAAGCTACTGCAGGAAGCGATAAAACTTTTAATAAACAGTCCTCAAAGGAATAATCGCTATAATCAAAACTATTTTCAGAAATATTACTGGAATTTACTTCTATTTTTTGCTCGCCCTTTTCCCCAAATAACATTTCCATTGGTAGATCAATGTAAAGATTATTCTCATCTCTTAAAATAAATCTCTTCTCGTCAGTGGCATGCCCTATAGCTGAATATGGGCAGTTTTCTTTTGCGCAAATATCGTCAAAAATGTGCAGATCTTCTTTTTTTATTGCTAATACATAGCGTTCCTGAGACTCATTACACCATATTTCTAGTGGACTAAGGCTTTTATCAGCACAACTAATATTTTTAATATCAATAATAGCCCCTTTTTGACTATCGTTTACAATTTCTGGAACAGCATTAGACAATCCTCCAGCCCCAACATCATGTATTGATATTATTATGTTTTTCAATGAGTTAGAGCATTTATCTATAACTTCTTGACATCTTCTTTGCATTTCAGCGTTTTCTCTTTGCACAGAAGCAAAATCTAATTCTTCGTTGCCCTTTGAAGAATGTTTTGATGATGCTGCACCGCCTCCTAAACCAACAAGCATTGAAGGACCACCCAGAACAATAATAAGGTCAGAATCTTCAATATCCATTTTTTTATAATTATTATGATCTATTGTCCCAAAACCACCTGCAATCATTATAGGCTTATGGTATCCATAGTAAGAGTCTTCTGATATTTTTTGTTCATATGTCCTAAAATAACCGTTAAGACAAGGCCTTCCAAACTCATTATTATAAGAAGAAGCGCCCAGCGGGCCCTCAATCATAATTTCTAACGAAGATGCTATTCTGTCAGGATATGACAAACTAATATCCTTTTCCCATGATTGGATAAAATTAGGGATATTTAAATTAGACACATTAAAACCACACAAGCCAGCTTTTGTTTTAGAACCTCTTCCTGTTGCGGCTTCATCTCTAATTTCTCCGCCTGATCCCGTAGCTGCTCCTGAAAATGGTGAGATTGCTGTAGGATGATTATGGGTTTCTACCTTAATTACAGTATGGGTATCAACATCTTTGCAAACATAACAATTGTCATTATTTATTAATAATTTATTTGTTTTAAATGAACTAATTACAGCTGAATTATCAGAATATGCTTTAATTATATATTTAGATTTTTCAGGTTCTGTGGATCTTATATATTTGAATAATGTTTGATTTTGTTTTTCACCATCTATAAACCAAGTTGAATTAAATATTTTATGCCTACAGTGTTCGGAATTAACTTGTGCGAACATCATCAACTCAACATCTGTAGGTTTTCTTTTTAACTTCCCGTAGTTGTTATTTAAATACTGGATTTCATCTGACGATAAAGCTAAACCAAGGACGTTATTACATTTTTCAATATAAGGCAAAATCTCAGTATCGGTCACAGATAATTCTCTAGGCTCAGAAGTAGAGAAATTATAATCCTCAATATTGAAGAATATAGATTCTGTCATTTTGTCATAGAATTCAGAGTAAAATACTGGGTCAGTGAGCACATTGTTATCAATATCCTCATTAAAAATATAGAGTTTTACTTGTTCAATTATTTTTAGCTTTGTTAAACCGCTTGCATGGAAAATATCCCTTGCTTTTGAACCCCATGATGATTCTACGCCAAGCCTTGGAGTTACAAGGAAATATTTTAAATTTTTTATGTCATCGTCAATCTTGTTAGACGTTAATAATTTTTTTGCAATACTAAATTCTTGCTCATCAAAATTTGACTCTAGGTCGAGATAATACATATAAAACATTGAAAAATATGGAGAAATTTTTAATTTTTCAGAAACCCTTGAATCAATCTTATGATTAAACTGAGTTTTTGAAATTTCATTTTCACGTAATATAAGCATATTGAAATACAGAGTCCTGTATAGAATTATGGGTTTAACTATATCATTTAATTATAGGAATTTATATTTTTAGAGCTTTAAAAAATATATTAATTTGAAAAATTTCTTCTTCTATATATGTTTGATTGAGCATATCATTGATATATAAATATAGGAAAAAAATGCTTGAAATAATACTGTTAATGCTTGTTTTAATATTGGGCCTCACCCTGGGATATATTATTGGCAAATTAAAGCTAAAAAAATCATCTAACTTATCCAATGAATCTGGCCTTACCTCCCAAATATCTGAAATGAAAGGAGAAATCAAAGGCATATTTAACGAGATGGAAAAAACAAGAGAAAAACTTGAGGATAAGCGTGATGCTAAATTGAAAGATATGAGTAATACAATTGATTCTTTCAATAGAACCATATCTGGGACCAAAACGAGAGGCATGGTTGGGGAATCGATACTAAAAGAAACCCTACATAATTCAATTAAAGCTGGCGTTATTAAGACGGAATTAAAGATAGGATCAAAAAATGTGGAATTTGCTTGGAATTTGGGTGATGGAAAATACATACCAATAGACTCAAAACTCCCTGATATTAATTCGCTAGTAAATGAATATGAAGAAACAAAAGATATTAATGATCAAAAGCTTTTGTCAAAAAAAATTAGAGATAAAGTTGCAAAAGAAATTTTAAATATTCAAAAGTATCAAAATCAACCTAATACTATTGATAATTGTATCTTAGTTGTCCCCCTTCAGTAATTGACATGGCGCCAGAGCTTATAGGAATAGGTAAAAAAAGTAATGTTTTTATTTGCTCTTATAAAGATGTATTTCTAATTGCACATATTTTAGAAGAACAATACCTTCGATTTAACGAGGATGGAGATATAGGCGAGTATAAAAAAATTGTAAAACAACTTAATGCTATTTTAGAAAAAATTCTTTCAAGAACTGAAACGCTAGATAGAGCAATAAAGCAAATATCAAATGCAAATGATGAAATAAAAGATGAAGTTGCAAAAGGAAAAAGATTATAAATTTTTTTAAATATTTGATGTTTTGGTGTCTTTAACCTATAATCGCACGCTATTTTAACTTAATAAGCAGTATAGTATAATTAAGTTTCGGGGGCGATCTGGATTCGACGTGGATTGCAAAACCCTAGGTGCATGTCGAGTATATAGCTATTCTCGTTAAAAATGCTATAAACTTATAGTTGCAAACGAAGACAACTACGCACTAGCAGCTTAATCCTGCTGGTCATCATTCAGAAACGTGCTTGTGCATTTCCGTTTGGTGTCGCTTAACACAAGATAGCCTTTATTCTCGCCATTAGAATAACTGCGAAACTCAATTGGATAGTGTAATTTAATGTCTGCTCGTTTACATTTTTTACATGAATTTTGATAACGAAGCTAAACATGTAGTGCCAAAGGTAGAGGATTTGCGGACGCGGGTTCAATCCCCGCCGCCTCCACCATACACCCTTCTATCATATTGATTAGTAACTATTATTTAATTACTAAGAGGTGCGGTAGACCAAATGGAAGACCAAATTGTAAGTCAAAAAAAACCGCTCTTTAAGGCGGCTTTTCTCTATCTCACTTCATTGAGTCCCAAATAAATTAGAATGAAGTACCGACGACTATTTCAAATGATGTAAGTTCAATATCTTCGTATTGAATTCCTAGCTCGTCATCTGGGCCATTTATTTCCATGTAATTAAAAACATAAATTTTAATAAAATAAAAATCACATATGCTTTATCATTTAAATTATATCTTGCACCAGCAGTTAATGAAATTATTGTTTCATCATCTGTAGCATTGTCTATATCAGCTTGACCTAAACCAAAACCTACAAATGGTGTTAGACCATTACTAAAAAGAATTGTAATCATAATAAGTTTTAATCATCATAACTTCAGCATCATTTGAAAATGTTAAGCCTAATGCCGAAGCATTAGCTGGTGTTACACGAGCGCTAGCATTAATTGTGGTTGTTCCGTCAGTTGCAGAACCAGAGACAGTTGCACCTTCAAAATCTAAGCTAGCATCAACATATGAAAAGCCAATACGAATTTTATCATTAAGTTTAACACCAATTTCAAATCCAAATGTAGTGTCGGTATCATATTCTAAACTACCACCTAAATTTGTAAATGTGATTCCAGATGCAGTACCACTTGCTCTAGTTGTATCAACGTCATCTATATCATAATGACCAAGTGAACCTTCAATATAAAATTCTTTTGCCATTACTGGGTGAGTTACAAGCAGCATTAATGCAGCCAAAGTTGATATTATAATTTTTTTCATATGTTATCCGTTTTATTTTAATTGCATCCACACTAACACTTTTAGATAAGTTATACTATAGTATAGTAATAAATATTATTTATGTCATGTATTTTACCTTAGAAAGAAAGTATTTAATGGCTGTATCTGTTCTAGAAAAAAAACGTGAGTCTAAATACTCATCGTGTCTAATGTTATGTATATAAAATTCCCATGTAACATAAAGAGAATCAAATTCGTCTGGTGAATAATCCTGTAATATTAATGTTACCTCGGTATTTGAATCACTTGAACTAAACTTAATAGCACATCCTTCAATTGAAAAATCACACTTTTCAATTATAGGGTTATCCATATAACTTTCCATTTGAGAGTTAAAATAATCTATTTTTTCTAAAAGATTTTTCTTATATAGATTTTTTCCAGGTTCAGGCTCAGAACTATACTTTGGTTTATTCAGAGATTTTTTATAATCTTTAAAATTAACAACAGTCATATTCAAAATTCATTATAATTTCTACAATATTGTGATAACTTGGACTAAGTTCCAAGAATTCTAATTTAATGATAATGAAAAATAAAATATTACTCAACAATATTATTGAAAATATTAAAAAAAATGAAAATTTAGAAAATAAAATTATAGTGCCAGAGGATATATCTGAAATATATGTTAAAGAAATTCTAAATAGAAATAATATAAAAAATGTTTATATTGCTAAAATCAATGATTATGTGTTCAAATTAAATAATCGAAATAAAGATGAATTACAAATCTCTGATACTTCATTCTTAGAAAATGCTGTCGTTAATAGCAAATCTTTTTTTGAAAAATATAATCTCACAAATGAAATAGAAAATATCCTTTCTATACTTAATAAATTAATTCTTGAAAAGAATGATACATGGTTGTCATCAAACTTTAATATTGACAGTTTTTTTGGTAAAGAAAAATTTTTTTTACAATCGAATGAATCAAAAATATTTTATGAAATCCTAAAAGTTTGGTTAATAAAATCTGAGAATTTAGAAACGTATGTTGGAAACTATCTGAAAATTTTAAATTCAAAAATTATTGTCCCAAAAAACATACAGCATCATATATTGGATTATAATAATTATGAGAATATTGAAAAAGAGTGGATGCGCATTTCATTGAAAAATGTAAATTTTTATTATAAATCGGATAATAAAGATATTTATGATCCTAACTACACGCCAAAAGGTTTACATAAATACAAGTCATATGATTTTGATTCTCAAGAAGATGAATTAGAATATGTTGCAAGCGATATAAAAAAAACTTTAGCTAAAAATAAAAATGCTCATATTGCATTAATAAATAATGACAGATATTTTTCTAGAAGATTAAGAGCAATATTAGACAGAGACAAAATAAAATATAATGATTTTAGTGGATGGCTTCTATCTACAAGTTCATTGTGTTGTTATATAGATAGTATCTTTAAGTATTTTGTAATTAAAGACAATTATATAAATTTGCAGAGTATCGTGTCTTCTCCGTTCTTTTACTCAGAGGTAAGTTCAATAGAAAAGGAGAAATTTTTAAAGGATGTTCTAACAGAGCATAATAATAATATCGAAGTTTCTGTCAGTAATTTTATTAATAGCATAGATAGAAATTGTTTTAGATTCTTTTCTAATACTGAGAATACTTGTGACGAAGTAGAGTTTAAAAATTTTAAAGATTTTTTATTAGAAAAAATAGAAATTTGTAAGTCTCATAAAATAATTTTAGATGATGATGCTGGAAAAGAATTTATACAAGCGATAAATTACCTAGAAAAAATAAATAAAACAAAAGATATAAAATTAAAACTAGAAAAATGGTACAAGATTTTAACAAATTATCTAGAAACAAGGACTTTTAAAAGTCTAGTGCATAGTAATATAGATTATGCAGATATAAAACATACGTTATTATCCTATTATGACAAAATATATGTAAGCTCTATGTCAACAAAAAATTTTCCTAAGAAAATAATTAATAATTTTAATAAAAAAAATACTATTTATAACGAGTTATCTATTAACTCAAGCCTTGAGCAAAATGAATTTATTGAGGATTTTGTAAGCTTATCAGATAACGCTTCCTCTTTATTTATTTCATATAATGCATCTAATGGGAAAGAGGTTTTTACAAAAAGTAAATTTAAAATATATCTAGATCACTTTTTAAATAAAAATTTAAATTTAAATTTAAGTTTAATTGAACCAAAAATTATAAAAGAAAAAAGTAAAAGTGAAAAATTTCACTTAAATAATAAATTTTTAAATATTTCCTATAAGGATATTGAAAATTTTAATCATTGCTTATACTGCTTTTATTTAGAAAAAAATTCTCCAAATTTAAATTTTTCATCAATAGAAGAAAATAATTTGCTTTTTGGATCTTATGTTCACTTTGTACTTGAAAATTTCTTCAAAAAAATAAATATTAATTCTAACAAACAAGATCTTATTAATTCTCTAAAGGATTTTTCTATTACCGGACAAAAAAAGTTTTTTTCTGAGGAAGTTTACCCGTTTGAAGTTAATCTTTGGCATAATTTATTACCAAAAGTTATCGATTTTTTTTATCATGATTTTTCATATAAGCATAACTTTACTTCTGAAAAAATAATTTCTAAGACACTAAGTAATGGTATAACATTAAAAGGTAGATTTGATTTAAAATATTCTGTAAAGGATAAAAAACACATAATGGATTACAAAACTGGTTCTTTTGTTCCGATAAAATCTTCTGTAATTAATGGAGATTTGTTGCAATTACCTTTTTATACATTATTAGATCCAGATGTTAATATTTTTGAATATTTAACAATTAATGTTTCGAAAAATACTTTAAATTGCACTTCTTTCTCTTACGATGAGTTATCAGATGCAAGAAAAGTTATTCTTGATGCTTCTGAAAAAATATCTAGTTATGTTAATAATAAAACAATATTTAAGGCTGAAAAAAAATCATGTGGGTGTGAGATTTGTGGATTTGAGATTACAAAAAATGTTTAAAAAATCACTCATTCTATTAAATAATTTACTATTGAATATAGAGATAGTATAAAAAAAAATGTAAGTAAAATTCCAGTAATTATAAAAGTTATAGGTTTGTTTGACGAAAAATCTCGTTCTCTATTTTTATTTGACTGTATACCTATAAAACTGGATAAAATACTTAAAATTATTTTTGCAAGATTTAAACTATTCTTTGACATCTTTAGCAAGAATTAAAGCATCTTCATAACCGTTTGCAGCTGGATAATAGTTTTTCCTAATGCCAACTTCATTGTACCCTTCAGACATATATAAATTCAGAGCCAATTTATTACTTGGTCTGCATTCTAGAAATAATAATTTACAATTAAGAGTTCTAATCTCATTGTGCAGACTTGTTAATAAATATTTACCATAGCCATAACTTCTATAATCATTTTTAATACATAAATTCATAATGTGGCATTCATCTTGAACAATAGAGCCTATTAAATAACCAATAAGAACATCATCAAGAATAAGCACTCTACATAAATATTTATGTTCTAAACAGTCTAGAAATATCTTTTCTGACCAAGGGTACCCGTATGATTTATTTTCTATATCTAAAACTTTTTCAACATGACTGGACATCCATGCTTATATATTTTGGATTTAGGTTTTTTTGAACACTACTCATAATCTTTTATTTTTAAAAAATCTCTCCACAGTAATTTTTTAATATCGCTTGTGATAGTATCTGATACAAAAGATGTATTAAACAAAAAAGTATTATTTTTTTTCATTATCATATGATCTTTTGTAACTTTATTTTGTATTAAATTAAAAAAATTTTCATCACATACTATTAGATATAAATTTTTAAAATCTACTGGTGTATTTTTTTCTATAGCTTCCAGTATGGTAACATCTTTTAATACACTTAAACTAATGTCTTCTTCAATTTTTTTGACAGCATTAAAGAAATTTTCAAGAACTTTTTCATGTTTTATTTTTAAGGAATCTTGAACAATAATATATTTTTTAAGATTTAGACTATTATTTAATTCAGATTCTTTATTAATACAATTAGGTTTTTTTATCCAAAGATCAATTCCTAGCATATTAAACATTTTTGCTTTTTTAATGAGTTCAGAGTTATCCATGATCTTGTGGATGCACAATTACAGCTTTATTATTCAATTTATTAATTGCATCTAAATATGCTTTAGCAGATGCTATCACAATGTCTGTATCAGAACCTATACCATTAACAATTGCTCCCTGTTTTTCAATTCTTGCTGTAACTTCTCCAAGAGAATCTGTTCCATCTGTTATATTGTTTACAGAATAAAGCTGCAACTTTGAATCACTATTCACAATTTTTTCTATTGCTTTAAATGTCGCATCAACTGGTCCCCCACCACTTGATTCGCTTTTAAAGCTTTTACCGTTTTTTTCAAGAACTACTTCTGAGTAAGGTTCTGAGCTGCTATCACTTACTGATCTTATGCTTATTAAATTGTAATTTGACAAATTATCATCATTAGATGTGTTTGAAATTAACGCATGCAAATCATCATCATAAATTTCATGTTTGATATCAGCGAGGTCTTTAAATTTTTCAAATAGAGTGTTCAATTCCTCAGTATTTTTTATCTCATATCCAATTTCATACAGTCTGGTCTTTAGCGCATTTCTACCAGAATGTTTTCCTAAAACAATTTTATTTTTTAACCAGCCAACATCTTCTGCTTTCATTATTTCATAAGTCTCCCTGTGTTTTAAAACACCATCTTGATGTATTCCTGACTCATGTGCAAAAGCATTTGCTCCTACTATAGCCTTATTTGGTTGAACAGAAAAACCCGTTATGCTAGATACTAGTTTTGAAGCAGGAACAATATAATCCGAAACGATTTGTGTGCTACATTCAAAAAGATCTTGTCTTGTTTTTACGGCCATTACAACTTCTTCGAGTGATGCATTTCCAGCTCTTTCACCTAAACCATTAATAGTGCACTCTACTTGCCTAGCCCCATTTATAACACCTGCAAGTGAATTTGCAGATGCAAGCCCTAAATCATTTTGGCAATGCGTTGAAAATATGGCTTTATCTGAATTAGGTATATTTTCAATTAGTCTTTTTATCAAATTTCCATACTCATCTGGTATGCAATACCCAACAGTATCTGGGATATTTATTGTTGTAGCACCAGCTTTTATAGCTTTCTCAATAATAGAACACAAAAAATCAAACTCAGATCTACCAGCGTCCTCTGGAGAAAATTCAATATTATCAGTATATTTCTGGATTCTTTTAATTGCTCTAATAGCTTGGTCAGTAACTTCATCTTTACTCATATTTAATTTTTTCTGCATATGTATTTCTGAAGTAGCAATAAAAGTATGTATTCTTGAACTATTGGCTGGCTTTAATGATTCTCCTGCTATATCAATATCTTTATTAATTGCTCTAGCTAGACCACAAATTGTGCTATCTTTGATAGTAGAAGCTATATTATTAACTGCTTCAGCATCACCTTTGCTAGCAATAGGAAATCCTGCCTCAATTACATCAACATTTAATTTCTCTAAAACCTTTGCAATGCGAAGTTTTTCTGGGCCAGTCATTGACGCTCCAGGGCTTTGCTCGCCATCTCTTAGAGTTGTATCAAATATAACTAATTTATCTTGATTACTTTTCATAACCATCTCTTTTTTTATCAGCGTATATAACTTTTCTCTTTTTAAATTGTCTTAATAAATTTATAGCTGGCCCAGATACAGTATATATTATGGTTAAAATAAGCAAAACCATTGTTGGATTTATTAACGTAATAACTAATAAAAATATTATAAAAAATAACCAATAAAATTTAATTTTTTCTTTATCTCCAAAATTTTTAAAACTAAAGTATGAGAATTTACTAATCATTAAAAAAGAAACCAATATTGTAAATAAAACAGATATTTCTTTAAAAGAAAGCACATCAAAATTGAATTTATTAGTCATTATAAAGCATAAGCTTACAAGAATTGCTCCAAGAGGGCATGGCAATCCTATAAAAAAATCATTGCTTTTTGAAATATTGAATCTAGCAAGCCTTAAAAGAACTGAAACTAAATACAATGAAGCTATAATCACCCCTAGTTCTAACCAAGAGTTTATTAAAAAGTTTACATCTTTTAAAAACCACTGATATAAAAATACCGAAGGAGCAACACCAAAAGAAACTACATCGGATAAGCTGTCATACTGAGCACCAAAATCACTTGTTGTTTTTGTGATTCTAGCGACTCTTCCGTCTAAACCATCAAGAACAAAAGCGGCCATTATTAAGTTTGCTGCAATAATTAGATTACTTTCGAAAGAATATATAATGGAAACAAAACCACATAGTACCGACCCAGTTGTCAATAAATTTGGTATTAAATAAATTTTATTTCTTATCATATTTATAAAAATAAACGCCAAGACATGTCAAATACATGCTTAGCGTAATTAAAAAAATTCTATTACTTTACAAGATTTACAACAAGATATGCTAGAAAAGCATAAAATCCCCAGAAAAGTATAAAATGCAAGATTCCACTATCAAATTTCATATTTTTATCCTTATTTGCCTTTTAAATAACATGTATTTATTAAAATGATATCTTAGTTTTTATTTTTATCAACTAATTTGTTTGCGCTGATCCATGGCATCATCGATCTCAGATTTTCACCTACAGACTCTATTGGATGTTTTTCACCATCTTTTCTCATCTTATCAAAATTACTATTTCCGCCTTTATATTCGTCTATATACTCTTTAGCGAACTCGCCACTTTGTATTTCAGCAAGTATTTTTTTCATCTCATCTTTTGTAGTGTTATTTACTATTCTAGGCCCTCTTGTAAGGTCTCCATACTCAGCTGTATTAGAAATCGAATATCTCATATTGGCGACTCCACCTTCGTACATTAGATCAACTATAAGCTTAAGTTCGTGTAAACATTCAAAGTATGCCATTTCTGGTTTGTATCCTGCTTCAACCAATGTCTCGAAACCTGCTAAAACTAGAGAAGTTGCTCCGCCACAAAGAACAGCCTGCTCACCAAATAAATCTGTTTCAGTTTCTTCTTTAAAAGAAGTTTCGATTACACCTGCCTTTCCGCCACCATTAGCTGAAGCATACGATAATGCCAAGTCTTTGCTATTTCCTGATGGATCTTGATCAACTGCAATCAATGTAGGCACACCACCGCCTTCTAAGTATGTAGACCTCACAAGATGGCCGGGTCCCTTTGGCGCAATCATGATAATGTTTGTATCTGTTTCTGGCTGAATAGTTTTAAAATGTATGTTAAATCCATGAGCAAAGCCTAATGATGATCCTTTTTTTAAATTAGGTGCGATGTCGTTATTGTAAACATCAGCCTGATTTTCATCAGGGATTAATAACATAACTAAGTCTGATGATTTTGTTGCTTCTGCAACTGACATGACATCAAATCCAGATGCTTTTGCTTTATCAATAGAATTAGAATTTTCGTGCAATCCTATTACTACATCTACGCCAGATTCTTTTAAGTTATTTGCGTGCGCGTGACCTTGCGAGCCATAGCCTATAATTGCAACTTTTGTATTTTTTATAATTGAAAGATCTGCATCTTTATCATAATAAATGTTCATTTTTATCTGTCTCCAATTTTTATTTTTTTAATCACTATTAATTCCAACTGCACCCGACCTTACAATTTTTTCAGCAATATTTTTTATTGACTCTATAAAAATATTTATATTTTTTGGGCTATCAACGCATTCTACTATAACTTCACCATTATTTGTCTTATGTACTTTTAAAAATTCATTATCTGAAATTTTTTCCATCAAGGACTTTTCAATACTACTTTCCTTTATTTTAACAAACGCAATTTCTCTTTCTATATGCTCATTTGAAGTAATTTCCGAAACATCAATAACATCTAATAATTTATCAAGCTGCTTAACTATCTGTTCTATAATATGATCATCTCCAGAAGTAACAATCGTCATTCTTGATGTTGTTGCATCCTCTGATGGTGCAACAGACAAAGATTCGATATTAAAACTTCTGGCTGAAAATAGACCAGATACTCTAGAAAGAGCTCCTGACTCATTTTCAAGTAGTACAGAAATTATATGTCTCATATTATACCAATGTTTATATTCACTCAGTTTTAGGAAAGTATCATTTTATTGTGTGCTGCGCCAGTAGCAATCATCGGAAAAACATTTTCATTTTGATCTGTTATAAAATCTAAGAAAACTAATCTGTCTTTTAATTTTATTGCATCCTTTATAGCATCGTCTACATCAGAAGGTTTTTCCACTTTAACACCAATGTGTCCAAAACTTTCGGCGAGCTTAACAAAGTCTGGCAAAGCATCCATATAAGACATTGCATATCTTTTTTCATAAAAAAACTCTTGCCACTGTCTTACCATGCCCATATATCGATTATTTAAATTTATTATTTTTATGGGCAAGCCATATTGTAAACAAGTCGAGAGTTCTTGAATGCACATTTGGATACTTGCTTCACCAGTCACACAACATACAAGTGAATCAGTATTGGCAAACTGAACACCCATTGCTGAAGGTAAACCAAAACCCATGGTTCCAAGACCTCCGGAATTAATCCATCTTTTAGGTTTATTAAATTTATATAATTGAGCGGCCCACATTTGATGTTGCCCAACATCAGAAGTTATAAAAGCGTCCCCTTTTGTAACTTCATAAAGTCTGTCAATAACAAACTGGGGTTTTATTATGTCATCACCTTGTGAGTATTTAAAAGATTTCTTTTTTCTCCAATCATTTATCTGCTCCCACCATTTATCAATGTTTTGAGGCTTTAATTTTTTATGTATGACTCTATTTGTAATTTTTTGAATTACACCTTTTACATCACCAACTATAGGTATGTGTGCTTTTATATTTTTTGAAATTGATGAAGGGTCAACATCAATATGAATTACAGTAGCTTCAGGACTAAATTTATCTAACCTACCAGTTATTCTGTCATCAAAACGTGCGCCCACTGCGATCAACAAGTCGCAATCATGCATTGCCATATTTGCTTCATATGATCCGTGCATGCCGAGCATTTGTAAAAATTGTGGGTCATCACCAGGATAACAACCCAAACCCATTAAAGTATTTGTAACAGGAAAGTTAAGATATCTAGCAAGCTCAGTCAGTTCGCTAGAGGCATTACTATTTATCACGCCACCACCAGCATAAATCACTGGTTTTTTGCTTTTTAAAATTTTATCTACAGCAATATCTACTGCATTTTCATTAATCTCTATATTAGGATTATATGATCTCATCGAGACTTTAGAAGGATAATCAAATTCGCACATATCTTCTGTAATATCTTTTGGAATATCAACAACTACTGGTCCTGGACGTCCTGATGAAGCAACATAAAAAGCTTTTTTAATTGTAGAAGCCATATCTTTAACATCTGTAATCATAAAATTATGCTTTACACATGGTCTAGTTATGCCAACAGTATCAACTTCCTGAAAAGCGTCATTTCCAATTAAAGCTGTCCTTACTTGGCCAGTAAAAACTACGATTGGAACAGAATCCATATATGCATCTGCTATGCCTGTGATAGCATTAGTTGCTCCTGGCCCTGAGGTTACCAAAACTACCCCTGGTTTATCTGATGATTTAGCGTAGCCTTCTGCAGCATGAACTGCGCCTTGTTCGTGCCTTACTAAAATATGAGAAACGTCGTTTTGCTTATGAAGCTCATCATATATATGCAAGACTGCGCCACCCGGATAACCAAAAACTAAGTCAATGCCCTCTGCTTCCAGACATTTAACAAAAATTTCAGCACCAGTATATTTTTCTTGTTTATTATCAATATTTTGCTTCATTAAGTTTGTGTAAATTATTGCTTAAGCTTTCTGAATTAGAAAGTAAAATTTACCGCTATCCTCTTTAGAATCCATAAGTTTATTCCCTGTTTGATTAGAAAAAGCTTCAAAATCTTTAATTGCTCCTGGATCTGTAGCAACAACATGTAATATCTGCCCTGTTTCCATTGAAGACAGTGATTTTTTAGCTCTAAGTATTGGTAATGGGCAGTTTAACCCACATGCATCTAATTCTTGGTCATATTCGGCCATATTAAATCTCCGTATCTATTTTTTAACTAAATTAACGTTTATTTTCCTTATGTGTCTACATAAGCGAAATAGGATATACTTATTATAGTTAAGTGTAAACACAAACATAATCATTATAAAAAATAGTAAGTACATATGAAAGTAATTAAAAATATATTGGTAATTATTACTTTTATGATGGGTATCGCTGGACATTCCTTTGCTCATAGCATTAAAGTACCTACTATTGGAGATACATCCTCGAGATTCATGAGCATATCCCAAGAAAATAAACTTGGTGATATTATATATTCTCAAATATTAGGCTCTTTTAATTTAATATCTGATCCATTAATTACAAGCTATGTACAAATGCTTGGAAATAGACTGCTAGTATCTGATTATAATAGCCCAATAAAGTATAAATTTTTAGTGGCAAACGATGCCTCAATTAATGCTTTTGCAACTCCAGGTGGAGTGATTGTTATAAATTCTGGGTTAATTCGGAAAACTAAAACTGAAGCTGAGCTTGCAAGTGTCTTAGCTCATGAAATAGCACATGTCAAAGCAAGGCATTTATCAAGGATGCACGAAGAATCATCAAAAGTTAATATTTCAACTGCTTTATCAGTGTTAGCAACTGTAATTGCTGGCACTTATAGCACCGGAGCATTGGGTAAAACTTTAGTTACAACGCAAAGTGTTAAGGCTTCTCAATTGACAAATTTTATTAGAGAGAACGAGAAGGAAGCCGATAGGTTAGCTATTAGTATTTTAGTGAATGCAAATATAAATCCTAATGCAATGAGTGAATTTTTTAAAACCTTGCAAAAAGAAAGTAATGAAGGTGGTGCATTAGAGTTTTTACGAACTCATCCATTAACAAAAAACAGAATTGCAGAGACACAAAGTCTTGCTTCTAAATATAAAGGTAACTTCACAAATGATAGTTTTGCTTATCAATTTACGTCCGTGAAAGTATCAATAGAAAAAATTAATACAAGAAATTTCATCAAAAACTATAATTATTTGCCAAAATTAACTGAAACATCACCAGGTAGAATCGTTGATGATTATGCATACGGACTTGCACTAATTAAAGAAAAAAAATATAAGGATGGAAAAATTGTATTAAATAATTTACTTAAAACTGTAAAAAATAAAAATCAACTTTATATTATAAAAAATTATATTTCTATAGCCCTTTCTGAAATTTACATAAAAGAAAGTAATTATAAAGAGGCAGTAAAGTTACTTGAAAATTTAAATGATATTTACCCTACTGATTCTACAATTTTATATTATTTATCAAACGCTTATATGAGTAATAAACAATTTAAGGAAGTTATAAATAAATTATTACCTTATGTTATAGAGCATAAAGACCATAGGTTGATAATAAAAATTAGTGAGGCTGCATACAAACTTAAAGAACAATCTCTAGGTCATGAATACCGTGGTGATTATTTAAAACTACTAGGAAGTTTTACTTCGGCAATTAAATATTACAAGCTTGCTTTGAAATATAATATGAAAGGCAAAATGGTAGATGAAAGAATTTCTTCCAAAATAAATGAAATAAGAAAACTTCAAAAAAATAAAGAAATTTTATAAATAAAACTTACAAATGATAGCTACTCTCGCCGTGACTACCAAAATCTAAGCCTTCTGTATTTTCTTCTTGTTCTGATACACGCAAGCCAACTAATTTTTCTGTGATAATTACAATTATCTTTGTCACAACAAATGTGTAAACAGCTACACTTGCAATACCAATAATTTGTACTTTTGTTTGCTCCCAAACTGTTGGCTCTAAGCCTAAACCGCCAAAACCCTCTGTTGCTAGCAAACCACATAATAAAGCTCCTAAAATTCCTCCTACACCGTGAACTGCAAAAACATCAAGGGAATCATCTATATTTAAAGATGTTTTAACAAAGCCAACGAACCAATAACATACCGCTCCTGAAGAAATACCAAGTATTAGTCCACCTACTGGACCAATGAATCCAGATGCCGGAGTTACAGTCGCTAGTCCTGCAACCATTCCTGTAATCATGCCAACTAATCCTGGTTTACCATTTTTATACCAATCAATAAACATCCAAGTTATAGTAGCTGCTGCTGCAGAAATATGAGTGACCAGCATAGCCATTGCTGCATTTTGGTTTGCAGCCAAGGCTGAGCCAGCATTAAAACCGAACCATCCAACCCATAGTAAAGCAGCACCAATCATAGCTATTACTGGACTATGCGGAGGTT
Source organism: Thiothrix sp. (assembly GCA_038141665.1). Taxonomy (GTDB): domain Bacteria; phylum Pseudomonadota; class Gammaproteobacteria; order Poriferisulfidales. Next base: position 136,554 of record JAYQIN010000002.1, on the reverse strand, counting down.
TGATTGACTTAGGAAATCCATTTCTGGAGCCTAATGATTTTGCTATAACCAAAGCTGAAATACCAGCCGTAGTATGAACTACTAGTCCACCGGCAAAATCCATAACACCCATCTGTGCAAGCCAACCGCCGCCCCACACCCAATGAGTTACAGGACTGTATACTAGTATCAACCAAATTGCCGTAATTAATATTACAGCTGAAAATTTTATCCTTTCTACGAAAGCACCTACAATTAGTGCTGGAGTAATTATTGCAAATGTCATTTGAAACATGACAAATAAAGTTTCCGGAATATCGCCAGAAAGTGAATCTATTGTTATCCCTGATAAAAATATCTTATCAAAACTACCAAAAAACGGCCCATCACCAGTAAATGCTATAGAATAACCACATACAAACCATATTATTGATGCTATACATGCTATAACAAAACATTGAGCTAAAGTTGATAGTGTGTTTTTTGACCCAACAAGACCTGCATAAAAAAGTGCTAAACCAGGTAATGTCATTAAAAGTACTAATGCGGTGGATACAAGAATCCACGCAGTATTTGCTTCGTTCATAGAGTTCGCTCCTCTTATTTTACTATTATTATTTTTTTATTTTTACCCAAAAAATACTATTTTTAATAATTAAGTTTCTACTGTTTCTCTCAATGTTTTTGGTTCTAAATCATATTGAGGAGATATTGCTTTTGCTGGGCATGCATGCACACACGCGTAGCATCTTATACATTCATCTTCGTTAATGTATAAAGTATTATAGTACAGACCAGATGTATAGGCCGGATCTATCCTTTCAATATCAGCATACTTACCATTATCTTTTAATTTACCTAGTTTTGCAGTTTCTACTATACAACCAGCAGTTGGCTTTACTAAAAGACACTCATCGCATAATACGCATTTAGAGTTATCAATTACTGGTGCAGGTGATCTAGCATCTTCAAATTTATCAAAAAACATAGAGCTTTCAGCTACTCCAGCTTCTTTAAGAACTTTTGCACCAGCATCTATCATTGGTGGAGGTCCACAAAAAAAGGCTTTGCATGAATCAGCTGAAACAATTCCCTTTTCTAAATAATTATTTTTAAAATAATCAGTAACGAAGCCTCTTGCCCCATCCCAATCTGAATCTTCAGGCTCTTCACTTAACACTGGAACAAATTCAAATTTAAAATCTTTATCCCATTTCTCTGATATTTTTGTTAATTCATCAACTAAATACAAATCATTTTGAGTTCTTGCTCCGTAGAAAAAATAACAATTTCTTTTTACTTTTTGATGAATTGCTTCTTCAACTATTGCATTTACCGCACTCATTCCACTTCCTCCAGCAATGCAGACCATATCATCCTTCGAATCATCTAATTTAAAGTAACCTAATGGTGCTGAAATTATAATTTTTTCGCCTGTTCTATTTTTATCAAGCCAATTTGAAAATTCTCCTCCAGGAACCTGTCTAATAAAAAAAGTATACTCATTTTTATTTTCACTCTTAGGAGATTTTGCAAACGAGTAAGCTCTTGGCTTGTCTAAACCATCTACCTTTAAGGTTGCGTACTGTCCAGCATGAGAATTAAAAGGCAATGCATCGTCGTGACATTTTATGACAAGCTTATATGTGTCACTTGTTAAATTATCCATTGATTTTACAACAGCCTCATTTATTTTAACTCTACTATTTTGAACATCTGGATTTGGTGCAGAATTAATCTTGCTTTTCGAACTTGGTACACCATTTTTTGGATAAACAAAATTTGATACTGATGACATTTATACTACTCCTTGCTTAACAGCGTTTTCTATCATTTCATCACTTGCTTTTTCAATTTCTACTAAAACTGAATAAAAAGTTGGACTCATTCCAAAATCTGTCAACATTTCTGAATTTAATACATTAACATTAAGTCCGCCCGGCGTATTACTTCCTTTAAATTGTTTTTGTGTAGCGCAAACTCCATCTAATAAACCATCAATTATTACCGCATAACAATATGTCTCTCCATTATCATTATAAAGTCTTACTAAATCGCCATCTTTAATATCTCTCTGTTTTGCATCTTTTATGCTAAGTTCGACTGTAGGCCTTGATTGCATTGCCTGTAATCTTGGGACTGATTGAAAAGAATCTCCAATAAAATAATGTGACGCACTACTTAAAACTTGTATTGGATACTTAGATCTTAAAGGATCCTCTTGTCCATGGATTTCAGGCACATACTCTGGAAAAGGACTAACATCAGGATAAGCTTCAGTGATTGCTTCACACTTTATTTCAATTTTTTTACTTGGAGTTTCCCAACCATTATTTAAAAAATCTCTTCTTTTAGAATTTGTTGATGCCCTAGCCCAGCCATTTTTCACTAAATCATCATAATTTATTCCTTCAGTTAAGCAATTAAATCTCTCTCCATCCTCATTATTTGCCTCAATTAGAATATCTTTAATGATCTCTTCATCAGTTTGTGTAAATGCATTATCATTTGAATCAACATAATTCATTTTTTTCGCTAGCATTCTAAATAACTCAGTGTTGTTTATACTCTCGCCCAAAGGCTCAATCACTGGTTTTGCAACACCCAAAAACCATGAGCCATAAGCCCAATGACAATCCATTCTTTCTAAAGCAGTATCTGCCGGAAGCACAATATCAGCATACATGCATGAGTCGGTCCAAAATGTTTCATGAACTGCGACAAATAAATCATCGCGAGACATTCCTTTTCTAACATTTCCACTGTTTGGTGTGCAATTAGCAATATCACTGTTGTATACAAATAACGACTTAATTGGTGGGTCAAGCTGCTCACCGTCAACGCCAATATTATCAGCAAGTGCTCTTCCAATCTGAACCATATTTACTACTCTTTTTTCAGCTCTATTTCCTAAATCTGGTCTTTGTAATTTACCTAAATCAAATCGCAACCACATTTCTTCTAGTTGGCCAAACGCAGCACCACCACACTCTTCTCTCCAGGATCCATTAAAACAAGGGAGAATTAAAACTGCTCTACACATTTGGCCTGAGTTTTGATGTCTATTTAAACCATAATTAGCTCTGATATATGATTTTTTTGTTTTTGCATATTCAACAGCAAGTTTTTCAATTTCGCTTGCTTTTACACCAGTAACTTTTTCAGCTTCCTCTAGAGTATATTTTGGAAGTATTTTTTCTACAAACTCCTCCCAACCATGTGTCTGTTCGTTTAAAAAATCAACATCATGCAAATTATTATCTACAATAACTTTTATCATTGCGTTAGCTAAAAATGCATCTGTTCCTGGTTTAGGTTGTATGTGCCAATCACACATCATTGTTGTTCTTGTTTTTCTTGGGTCTACCACAACCAGTTTCATACCTCTATCTTGAGCTTCCCTGATAAATGGTATTGAATGTACCCCTGTGCTAACCAAGTTTGCTCCCCATAAAATCATAAGCTCACATCCATCTCTTGCCGCCTCACCTACATGAGGGCCATTTGCTAAACCATATGTATATAATCCTGCCCACATAGCTGCATAGATGCAGATGGACTGCTCTAATCTTGCTGCCTCCATTTTATTCCAGAATCTATTATCCATTGTCCAGTAACCTAGCATTCCTAGAGTTCCAGAGTAGGAAAATGGTTGAACAGCTTCACTACCATATTTTTCTATGGTTTCTTTAAAATTTTGTGTAATTTCATCAAGGGCTTCATCCCATGATATTCTTTCAAACTTTGCATTTGGTCCTTTTGGCCCAACTCTCTTATGAGGATACATAACTCTATTTTCGTTATAAACTAAATCAATATAATGATTAACTTTGTTACATAGGTAGCCTTTGGTAATAGGATGCGATGGATCTCCCTGAACACTTACAGCTTTTCCGGTCTTATCATTCCTTGTAACTAACATTGAACATGTGTCTGGACAATCATGCGGACAACAGACGTGATGAATTGAGTGTCCCTCTGGTGGTTTTATTTTTGGTATATAATTAACTACCGAACTAGAAAAATCTTTTGGTTTAGCTGCCATCTCCTCTCCTTTTCCACTCTATGAAATTAAACTAAATTTTTTTCCAAGAATATTATATTTATAACTTATAATAATACACTTTTAACTAATATAAAATACATTCATTCAATTTACATTTTGTTAAAACCTGATATAACCTTGATTCTAGCTATTATTTGAAGCAATAATTCTTCGAAGTAGCAATATAGAGATTATCTGCAAAACACACGGTAAAAAAGCATAGGTGAACGGAAATAAATAGTCTGTTCTGGCTATTCCAGCTTCATAACCCATGAAACCAAGTATGGGCAAAGCGACACCAGAAGCAATAGCTAAAGCAAATTTTGATAAAAAATTACTTATAGAATAATAACTTGCAGCATAATTCTCATTTTTATTTGAATTAATAAATTCTGCAATTATCGCTGATGGTAGACCAAGATTTGCTCCAACAGCCATCCCAGAAAATAAACAAATGGTAAAAAACCCTAATATATCGTTTGGCTCAAGAAAAAAAGCCCAAATGAATGAAAAAGTAGCAAAAATCATACTATATAACCATGCACATATACAATTAGATCTAGTAGCTATATTTTTCCATATCGGCATGGATAAGGCCCCGCTAGCAAAATAGATCAATAAAAATAGCCCTAAAAATTTTTCTGCCAACAGATAATCCCTGACATAAAATATAATTAATGTTGCCGGAATTGCTGACGCAAAACAGCTAAAAAAATACGAGGTAAAAAATAATCTTACTTTTTTATTTGTAAAAATAACTTTCATAGATCTTCTATTATTAAGCTTAATGGGAGATTTTAGTTCTGAGGATTTAAACCAGCTATAAAAGGCCATAAGAGAAATCATCATTATAAATATCAATATAATTGATAGGATATGGAAATTATTATCTTTATAAGTTAAATAAAGTAGAGATGGTACTATTGAAGCAACAAGTAAACCAAATATACCAACTGCTTCTCTTGTAATAATAATTTTTGTAACTTGTGGAGCTGGAATATTCCATAATCCACCAAAAGCCTGGATATTTATAGCAATTATGCTGAATCCCAAAGTACATAGAAATACACTCAAAGAAAACCATAAAATAATATTTATATTTGACGGATGAAAAATCATCCAAAATCCAAGTATTAATAAAAAAGACCCAAGGTATATTATTTTATCTCTATATTTATAAAATTGATCACTCAATGAACCGATAAGTGGATCTAAAATTGCATCAACAAGTCTCAATAGTAGAAGCGCAAATCCTATTATCTCAATCTTAATGCCTATATTTGTAACATAATAGTCTGGAGCATGAAGATATATAGGTATTCCAGCAAATGCCAAAGGGAAGGCTATTAAGCTATATTTTAAAGTATTGTATGTGTTAGTGTCTTTCATTCATAAATCACTAAATAGATCAAATATAACAATAGCAAGCTTTTAAATTGGTGGGGCGTATAGGATTTGAACCTATGACCCTCGGCTTAAAAGGCCGGTGCTCTACCGTGCTGAGCTAACGCCCCAATAAGCTTGAGATTGTACAGTTGATAATTTATATAACAAGAAATATTTTTTATACAATATTTGCAATACTTTAAAATTATAAGCTAAATTCAAACTTAAATATATATAGTTTCATCTTCTAAGCCAAGTTCAATAAAAGCATTTTTTCTAAATAAACAAGATTCGCAAATACCACAAGCTTTTCCGTCGTGAGTTGCCTGATAACATGATACTGTTTTTTTATAATTTATACCGAGTGATTTTCCAAACTTAATAATTTCAGTTTTTTTCATATTAATTAACGGTCTATGAATATTAAATTTTCCACCATCAGAACCTGTTTTAGAGCCAAGATTTATCATTTTTTCATATGACTCTAAAAAAGATTCTCTGCAATCTGGGTAACCAGAATAGTCTATTGAGTTTGCGCCAATAAAAATATCTGATGAACCAATTTTTTCAGCCCACGAACAAGCAATAGATAAAAATATAATATTTCTCATTGGAACATATGTTGACGGAATATCATCATTGTGATTTATCTCTACATTTATATCTTCATTGATCAGAGCTGAATTTGCAAAATCATTAAAATTTATATCAAAGATTTTATGTTCAAAAGAGTTAAAATTGTCTGAATAATATTTAGCTGCATCAATTTCAGAAAAGCTTTTTTGTCCATAATTAAAAGTTAAATTATAACATTCAAAATTTTTACTTTTTGCAATAGCAAGAGTTGTAATAGAATCCATACCGCCAGAGAGTATCACTACTGCTTTTTTTTGCCTGTTCATTATTTTCCTCTTACATCACCCCAAATATATTTATGAAGCTGAAGTTGCAATGTAACGTTTAGTCTATCTTTTAGAATCCAATCCGCGATCTCTGAGAGATTTAAATCTTCGTGTACTGGCGAAAAAAATATGTTTTTAAAATCTAATAAATTGTTTTCTATTAGAATATTTTTAGACCATTTATAGTCATTTTTATCTCCAATTACAAATTTTAAAACATCCGTTTTTTTTATTAATGTTAAATTTTTTTTTAAATTCTTTTCTGACTCGCTAGAGGATGGAGTTTTAACATCCATTACTATTTCAGTATTATCAGGGACAGTACTAATATCCATTAATCCACTTGTTTCGAGAGATGTATTGAAAGAATTTTGGTTTAATACACTTAGTAAATTTATAGTATTTTTTTGTGCTAACGGTTCTCCACCAGTAACAGTTACGAATTTGGTATTATAAGAATTAGTTTCTGAAACAATATCTGTGATTTTTATTTTTTTTCCTTCTGTAAAAGCGTAATCAGTATCACAATATGAACATCTATATGGGCACCCTGCCGTCCTAATAAATACCGTAGGTTTGCCAGAGTTTAATGCCTCGCCTTGTATTGAATAAAAAATCTCATTAATCGATAAACTTAAGTCATCTTTCATAGTATTTTTTATCGACCTTCAACATTCATACTTTCAATTTTTTTTTCTGCCAACTGAGAGAGACTTGTGTTTGGATATTTTTTTACAATGTCAGAAAAAATAAATCTTGCTTCTTTCCATTTTTTAATTGAATAGTAACAATATCCTATCTTGAGCCTTGCATCTGCAATTTTACTGCTATTTGGGTAATTCTCGACTACCTTAGCAAAATTTATCATTGCATTTTTAAAGTCTCCTAAAGCATAGATAGATTCACTTAACCAATATTGAGCATTGGAGGCATAATTACTTTGTGGGTAGAGATATAAAAAAGCATTAAATGAATCAATTGCATCACTGTATTTCTTATTTTTAACTAGTTGAAAAGCGCTCCTATATAACTCAATTTCATTTTTAAGTTTATATTCTGGTAATTTTTTTTTAAAATTATCATTGGTATATTTTTTTGCCAAATCAAGTTCGTTTTCTTCCTTAGGTATAATATCTTCTAATTTTTTATTTTTTTTATTATCCTTTTGCTTCGCTATATTCTCAGTATTCTCTGAAACTATTTTATTGTTTAAGGCTGAATTATCAGGCACTGTTTCGACATTGGTTACATCAGGAATTATGGATTTAATTTCAGGTGTTTTATTTTTTTCTAAATTATTTTCAAGTTCTTTTATTTTATTCAATAAGTCTTGATATAATCTATCTTGCTGGCCTTGTAAATTTATAATTTTATTATTAAGCTGTTGGTTGTCTTCAGTCAAGTCTTGCATTTGAAGACGAATCATTTCAAGGCGTTCGTACATTCTCATAAGAACATCATTATCATTTGAATGTGCGTTCAGTGAAAAAACATAAACTACGATACAAAAATATATTTTTCTTAACACTTTATTTGCCTGTGTTAATAAATACTATTTCAACTCTTCTGTTTAATGAATGAGTTTTCTCATTAGTACCCTGTACAGCTGGATTTTCTTCTCCATAACTAACTACTTCAATGGAATCACTTTTTACGCCATTAATCAGCATCATTTCTTTAATATTCTCAGATCTTTTTTCACCCAAAGCTAAATTATATGCTCTAGAACCTCTTTCATCAGCATGTCCCTCAATTCTCAACGTTGCATTCTCATGTTCAACCATATATTCGGAGTATTTTACAATAATCTCTTTATATTCTGATTTTTCTATAGAATATTTATCATATTCAAAATATATAATATTATTACCTAGTGTAAGCCCTTTTCCTTCCACTTTATCAAGATTAATGCTTTCAGCAGATGTTACTTTATCTACCTCGCCCTCTTCGGATTTTGTAAGCATAGGTTCTGTTGTTACGATAACATCTGGATCTTTTTGATTAAGTAAATTGCTGCATCCTGCAAGAAAAGAAATAATTGCAAATAAAGCTATATTTCTTGTATGTCTGACAATAGTCATAATTACTCTCCATAAATTACTACAAATATTAATGTGACCAAATTGGCTCTCTAACATTTTCGCCTTTAAGTTCAATTTCTTGTCTTATTCTACCATCATTGCTTGTCGCAACAAGAATACCTTTGTGAATTTTTTTTGAAGCAAACAGAATCATCTTATTATTCGGAGCAAAACTTGGAGCTTCATCTAGTCTTCCGTTGGATATAACCCTAAGATAACGGTCTTCTAGAGAAAAAATAGCAATTTTATGGCCATTTCCAGCATTATGTACTAAAGATAAGTATTTTCCGTCAGATGAGACATTTGCATCGGCGTTGTAAGAACCATCAAAAGTTACTCTTTTTGCTTTATTTTTATTGATAGATTGTTTGTAAATATGAGGTCTACCGCTTCTATCTGAGGTAAAAAAGATTTCTTTACTATTAGGATGCCATTCAGCTTCAGTATCGATGCCAATACTATTGGTGATTCTTTTGCTTGTATTAGTTTTAAAATTATAAATAAAAATTTCTAAATTACCATTCACAGATAATGTATATGCCATATATTTTTCATCAGGTGACCATGCTGGAGCACTTGACGAGTACTTTCCTGAAAGAAGTTTCTCTCTATCACCAGTTGATAATGACTGAACAAAAATTTCAGGCCTGTTGTTTTCAAATGAGACATAAGCTATTTTGTCATTTTTTGGTGACCATGTAGGAGACATTAATTGTTTTGAAGATTTGTATATAGCAACGGAATTGTGTCCATCAATATCTGCTACATGTAATTTATATATTTTTCTTTTATTAACTTTTTCTGTGCTGATATAGGCTATCTTGGTATCAAATATTCCCTTAATTCCTGTTATCTTCTCAAAAACAACATTGCTAATTGTATGAGAAACTTTTCTAATATTTGAATTTTTAGTTAAATTTATTTTATATGAAGCAACTATATTTTTCTTTATAACGTCATGAAGGTCAAATCTAATATAATCAATGCCATTGTCTTGATAAATATTTCCTATAAGAAAGTAATTTGTCCCTGCAAGGGTCCATAAAGCATATTGGGTACTTTTTTTTGAAATATTATTTTTAACATTCGAAGAATTCAAAACATTAAAAAAACCACTGCTATAAAGATCATTTTTAACTATTTCTTGAAATATGTTTGAAGAAAAATTTTTCGAATCGCTATTAAAGCTTATCATTATTGGCAACGCGCCTACTTTAGCTCTATCAATTTTTATAGTAAGTTCTGCGTACAAATTTGAATTTAATATTAACTGTAAAATTGCTGCAAAAATAAAATATTTCATCTAATTTGGTTCCTCAAATTGTAGAACTATTATATCCTGAAAAACTTCTATATCAGGGGCTATTGGTAAAGGGCTTGATTTCCATACAGCGTTAACTAATGAATCAAGGTATATGTTATCACCCTTACAACCATGTATTTTAACATTTGTTACTTTTCCGCTTGGAAGCTGATTAACAATTACAGTGCAAATCTTATCATGTTTTGTATTATGTGGAATGAGCCAATTATTTTCTATTTTAGACTTAATTGTTAAAATATATCTTTCTTCGGCATCAGACAGCTGGGCATTTCTAATATTTTTCTGTTTAATTAATAACTCAATTTTTTCTAACTCTAACAGCTCTTTTTCTAATTTTAAAATTTCATAATTTTCAAGCTCTTGCTTTTCATCATTTTTTAGCTTTTCTAATTGAGATTTTCTTTTTTCTTCTTCAATCTTTTTGTTCTGTTTTTCTTCAGCCAGCTTTTTCTTTTTTTCTTCGGCTAACTTTTTCTTTTTTTCTTCAGCTAACTTTTTCTTTTTTTCTTCGGCTAACTTTTTCTTTTTTTCTTCAGCTAACTTTTTCTTTTTTTCTTCGGCTAGTCTTTTTTTTCTTTTTAAATCTTCCAGTCTCTTCTTTTTTTGCTTAATTTTTTCTCTATTTTTTTCAATTTCTTCTAAACTAATACTTTTAAGATTTACAAATTTCGCAGAATCTTTTATTTCAATATTTTTTCCACTAAAACCAAGAATTTTCGAAAAATTTATATCGATAAGTAATAATATCAATAAGTGCATTAAAAATACTTTTACAAAAATTGCTAATTTTTTTTTACTATTATTTTTCATTTACCGGCAAAGTAATCAAACCAATATTTTCAACGCCACCTTTGTTTAAAATAGATATTATTTTAATTATTTTTTCATATGCTATTGTTTTATCTCCTTTAACATACACTTTGTCTATCTTTTTATTTTTATAAATTGATATTATTGTATTTGCTAAATCCTCTTCAACTACTTGCTCATTAAAATTATCTTCTTGTATGACTCTTATAATACCTTTCGAGTTTACTTCTACTATTAGCGGTTCTTCAAATTTACTTATATCAACTTCATTAGCCTCAGTAGTTGGAAGATCTACATCTAAACCTTGGTAAAGCAATGGTGTTGTTATCATAAACACCAAAAGCAGAACTAGCATCACATCTATGTATGGGACAATGTTTATTTCTGCTAGCAACTTTTTTTTGTCTCTATATTTCATCAAATCTTATATTAATTTTGATGTGTCATTTTCATCATTTTTCTCAGGAATATGTGTTCTTTGAAGAAGCTCAGTAAGCTCTTCTGAAAAATTTTCATATCTTAAAATTATTTTAGATATATCCCTATTAAATTTGTTATAAGCAATTAAAGCAGGTATTGCGGCTATTAAGCCTAATGCTGTTGCTATTAAAGCCTCAGAAATGCCTGGTGCAACCAAAGCAATAGTTGTCTGGGAAGTTTGACTAAGAGATTGAAAAGAATTCATTATGCCCCAAACTGTTCCTAGCAAACCAATATATGGACTTACAGAAGCAATAGTGGCGAGAGTTTGTAAATCAGACTCTAAAGCCTCGTATTCTGTTGCAATTGCAACCTGCATTGCTCTTAATGAAGTTTGAGGAATCGATTCTGGAGTAATCTCTTTTTCATCACCATGAAGAATTTCATATCTATTCCATCCTACATAAAAAATTTGTTCTATTGAGCTTTTATTTCTTTTGTCTTTTATTTGCATATAGTATTTTTGCATATGAATGCCTGACCAAAATTTTTGGCTAAATTTATTTGTACTGTTTAAAATATTTTTTAGCTCTTTTTTTTTCACAAAAATTATTACCCAGCTCCAAATTGATAAGCCTATTAAAATAATCATGACTAACTGAACCAAAAAACTTGCGTTAAGTGCTAAATGCAAAAGACCATTCATTGAGCCTCCATAATTTTATTTGAAATCATTTTTGGAATTGGTTTAACTTTCGAATCATTGTTTATAGCAACAATTTTACACTTTGATCTGATTATATCAATATTTCCGTTATCAGTTTTTTTATAAATTTTTTGAAAAAATTCAATTGATGCACTTTTTATTTTTTCTATAGATGTTTTAACTATTAAATGGTCATCAAGAAAAGCTGGCTTTATATAATCCATTGTTACACTATGTACAATAAACCTAATTCCATGGTCTCTATGTATTTCGCTTTGTGAAATTCCTAAATCTCTTAAAAATTCGGTTCGACATCTTTCGGTAAATTTAAAATAATTTGCATAATATACAATTCCGCCTGAATCAGTATCTTCATAATAAACCCTAATGTCGATTTCATTTGAAAACATTTTTTTTATGTTAATATTCGCCTTTTATATAATCATCTAATGACATAACCACTAACACAGGTTTCCTATCCTGTTTTATAAATAAAATATCTGCGCCATCTTGCTCTTTGGCATCATATATTAATTTAAAACCACCAGCTCTACTTTTGCATTCTCCTAGTAACTCTTTCGATGATTCAGTTCTTTTAATTAAAACATCACCTTTAAAACCCTCTTGCAACCCTGATAGTGGTATTCTTTTTGCATCGTAAAAGCCAGACTCTTTTAGAGTATTCACAACCTCTCTTTCAAAACGCTTACCTTTATCTCTTTGCATTTTTGACATTATAAAATCTCCAGCTTATAAAATTATTTAAATTTAAATATCTACTTTAACTTAATTTTTGCTCGTATTCAGCATTAGTATAAACATTTTGCACATCGTCAAGTTCTTCAATTGCATCCATAAATTTAATGAATGAATCAGCATCATCTCCTGTTAGATCAACCTTAGTATCTGCATGCATTTCAAGCTCGGCATTGTCAAAAATAAAATCGTTATCTTTTAGAACTTTAGCAATATTCAAATAATCGGACTTATCTGTATGAATTTCAACATAATTATCTTCTTGAAGAATATCCTCAGCATTATGTTCTATTGCAAGATCAATAATTTGTTCGGCCTTGTTTGTATCTTCGTAGGATATGACCCCCTTTTTTTTAAATAAGTATGACACTGAGCCTGAACTTCCTAAATTTCCCGCAAACCTAGAAAATACATGTCTTACTTCTGCAACAGTTCTGTTTTTATTATCTGTTACGCATTCAACAATAATAGCTACACCGGACGAACTATAACCTTCGTATGTTAGTTCCTCATAACTTACACCTTCAAGATTACCTGTACCTCTATTAATAGCTTTTTCGACAGTTTCTTTATTCATATTTCCTGAAAATGCTTTATCTAATGCTAATCGCAGTCTGGGATTCGAATCAGCATCACCTCCTCCTTCTCTTGCTGCAACAGTAATCTCTTTGATGAGTTTTGTGAATAACTTTCCTCTCTTATTGTCTTGCCTTTTTTTTCTATGCTGTATGTTAGCCCACTTACTATGTCCTGCCATATTACCTCTTCTATTAAATAAATTTTATATTAATTCAAATATAGCTTGCCTGTTTGTATGAGAAAAAACTTTTTCAGCAGCTTTGACTCTTGAAACCCATTCATATTTTAAATGTTCGCTTTTATCTAATGCTATATCAACTTTACTTTCAAGCTCTAGGAGAAAAACATGTTCAGTATTATGCGTCACTCCATCCTCATATTTATGTCTCCACATCTCATAAATTTCAAAAACATTTTTCCTGTTACAATCAAATATATTGCTAGATTTTAGGCCTGTTTCTTCAAAAACCTCTCGTTTTGCAGCATCAATAGGTTTTTCATTTTCATTTAAACTTCCTGTAACTGATTGCCACATATCTTTGTCATTATTTTTTTTTAATAACAAGACATCTTTATTTTTTGTATATATTATTACTAAAACTGAAATTGGGATTTTTTTCATTTTATTTTTTTTCTGTATGTTTTAAGCCAAGCTCATTCATTTGTTCTTTATCGATATCAGCAGGTGCATTTGTTAACGAGCAAGATGCAGTTTGAGTTTTTGGAAAAGCTATAGTTTCTCTTATAGAACTTGAATTTGTTAACAACATTATTATTCTATCTAAGCCAAATGCAATACCGCCATGTGGTGGGCAGCCATATTTCATTGAATTAACGAAAAAGCCAAATTGGCTATCAATTTCTTTTTCACTTAATCCTAAAACTTTAAAAACCTCATTTTGGACATTTATGTCATTTATTCTTATGGATCCACCACCTAGCTCTGTTCCATTAAGCACAAGATCATAAGATTCAGATAATAAAGTATCTGGCTTTGAGTTTATATCCTCAATATTTTTGTAAACAGGCTTTGTAAATGGATGGTGCAAACATTTCCATTTCTTTGTTTCCTTATCGTGCTCAAACATTGGAAAATCAGTAACCCACAAGAATTTCCACTTATCATTTAGGAGGTTTTTATCTTCAGCAATTTTACACCTAAGAGTGCCTAGAATATTATTTACGAGTTTTTCTTGTCCTGCACTAAAAAATATTATGTCGCCATTAGAAGCATTAACATTTTCAAGAATTCTTTTAACTATTTGTTTATCTAAAAACTTTATGATTGGGGACTGCAGACCGTTTTCAATATCATCTACATCGTTACATTTAATGTATGCAAGCCCTTGAGAACCAAGAGATACCGCAATATCTGTATAAGTATCAATATCTTTTCGAGATAATTTTGCATCTGAAGGTATACACATCGCACTAACCTTATGACCTTGTTCAGTAGCAGGCATTGAGAATACTTTAAATTCAGAATCTTTCACTATTTCACTTATGTTTTTAATTTCATATGAGATTCTCATGTCAGGTCTATCTGACCCGAATCTTTCCATAGCTTCACTATAAGAAACTTTCTGAATTGGTAAACTTATATTTACTTTCAAAATATCTTTGAAAATTCTAGCAAATAATTTTTCAATTAAAGATATAATTTTCGACTGATTAGTGAAGGAAATCTCTAGATCCAACTGAGTAAATTCAGGTTGCCTATCAGCTCTTAAATCCTCGTCTCTAAAACACTTAGCAATTTGATAATATTTTTCATAACCTGACATCATTAACATTTGTTTAAATAGTTGTGGAGACTGAGGTAAAGCATAAAATTGACCTTGATTAACTCGGCTCGGCACTAAGTAATCTCTAGCGCCCTCGGGAGTTGCTTTTGTTAAAATTGGAGTTTCAATCTCAAGAAAATCTAATTCTGTTAAATAGCTCCTAATTATATTCACAACATGACTTCTTATAATTAAATTTTTCTGCATTTTTCTACTTTTTAAATCATGAACTCGGTACTTAAGTCTGCTATCTTCATTTACGTCATCGTCAAACTGAAATGGTGGAGTTTCCGCCTTAGAAAGTAAATCAATTGATGAGCTTACGATTTCAACTTTTCCAGAATCAATTTTTAAATTTTCAGAACCAGCTGGTCTTAATCTAGGCTTACCTTTAACAGAAATTATAAATTCAGTTCTTATAGATTCTGCAAGTTCAAATAACTTTTTATCATCTGGGTTTACAACAATCTGAACTAAGCCTTTAATATCTCTTAAGTCAATAAAAATGACACCACCATGATCTCTGATCTTATTTACCCAGCCACAAACCTGAACTTCTTGATCAATTTTTTTTTCGTTTATTTCATTGCAATAATAAGTTCTCATGAATTAATTTCCAATTTAAGTCTGTCATTAATTTTAATTCTACCAGTTTCTTCTACCACAGCTGTTATACCTCCCATTCCTTGCATCGCATCAAGCATTTTTCTGCCGAGTAAATTTTCAATTTTTTTGCAAGGCTTGCAATCTCCTGTCCCGAGAAATTTTGCCCCACCAATTGTAAAAATTTTTCCTTTAAGATTTTGAATATTACAGTAAGAAATTAGCAAATTTCTTTTAAAATAATATTGAATATTCTTTATTCTATTTTTATCTTTTTCTTGTGCTAGCGACAAGATAACAGAGATGTGCTCTTTTTGCATCAACGTTACCTGTCTTTTTTTTGATTTCTTGGAAGTTATTTTATCTCCTTCTAAACCTTCTCCCTTTATGGCTATCACGGAGTTAAGGCTTTTAATATCGCCTTGATTTTCTCTGATACCTATCCATTCTACTTTTCCTTGAACATAATTATTTATACTCATTTTGAATCTTTTTTAATATATTTCATATTATTCATATATGGCCTCAAAGCAACAGGTATTTCAATATCACCATCATCATTTTGATTATTTTCTATTATTGCTGCAAGTGTTCTGCCAACTGCCAGGCCTGATCCATTTAATGTATGAATGTATTGTTTTTTCTTTGTCAACTTATCTTTATATTTTGCATTAAGTCTTCTAGACTGAAAATCTCCAAAATTACTACAAGATGAGATTTCTCTATATAATTTTTGAGATGGCATCCAAACTTCAAGATCATAAGTCATACAGGAAGAAAAGCCTGTATCATTGGAACATAGTAAAACTTTTCTGTATGGTAAATCTAATAATTGTAAAATTTTTTCAGCATTAGTTATTAATAGATCAAGCATTTCATTTGATTTATCTGGCAGTACAGCATTTACTAATTCAACTTTTTCGAATTGATGTTGCCTGATTAAACCTTTTGTATCCTTACCATAAGAACCGGCTTCAGATCTAAAACAGTAGGATAAAGATGTATATTTTATCGGGAGATCACCTTCCTCAAATACTTTATTCCTGAATATATTAGTCAAAGGAACTTCTGCTGTTGGAATTAGAAAAAAATCTTCTTTATTTTTTAATTCAAATAAATCATCTTTAAATTTTGGCAATTGTCCCGTGCCAGTTAATGAATCTGAATTAATGATTAAAGGCACATTAACTTCTGTGTAGCCATGACTATTTATATGCGTATCAATCATAAATGAACCTAATGCCCTATGGAGTTGAGCTAAGCCACCAAATAGCAAACTGAATCTTGAGCTTGATATTTTTGAAGCAATGTCCTGGTCATACAAACCCAAAAACTTACCAATTTCACTATGGTCTGTGAAGTTTTTTGTACTAGATTTTTCTAAATTCAAATCATTTGAATATTTAATAATTTTATTATCTTTTTCAGAGTTTCCTTGAGGCACAGATTCATGCAGAGTGTTTGGAATATTAAGTAAAAAATTTCTATATTCAATTTCAGACTCGCTCAAAAGAAAATTTTTTTCTTTAAGTTTTCCATTTATATCTTCAACTTCTTTTGTTAATAACTCAGTATCTTTATTCTTTGATTTAAGTTCTCCAATTTCTTTTGATATGATATTTTTTTTATTTTTTAGTTTTTCAGTTTCTGAAATTATACTTCTTCTATTTTCATCAATTGACATAAATTTTTTTTTATCAATTGAAAAATTTCTTTTATTTAGATTATTATTAATTTCATCAAAATTTTCTCTTAATTTTTTTGGATCTAACATATTATTTTCCTATGTAATATCCTGCCAAACAGAATAATATTGATAATAATAATGATGACAAACAATATATTAATAACTTTAAATACATCTCGTTCTGAATAAAAATTACTGACTCCCATGCAAATGTCGAAAATGTAGTAAATGAAGCAAGAAAACCTGTCAGGACAAATGCTTTTACAGTCGATGACATTATAATGCTATTTTCAATTAAACCCATAAACATGCCAAATAAAAACGAACCTAAGATATTCATAAAAATAATTGCTATCGGTATGTCATAAAAAATAATATTTTTTAATGTGCTATTGGACAAATAGTATCTTGTTAAAGATCCTAATGCCCCTCCAAGAGCTACTGTTACTAAATTAGACATTATTTTATTCTGGTTTCCATATTCCAAAAGCATCTTGAGGTGGTTGAGATGGAGATTGATCTGAACTACCTCTCAAATCATCTGATACATATCGTATAAAAGATGATAATTCGTTTATAACCTCATTTCTTTGCTCATCAGTAAAGTTTTCTTTCGCTACTATAAAGCCAATTATAGCAGCAAGATATTGACTTGAAACCATCTGATCTGAAGCTGAAGCATCATGCTTTTGAAGAACTTCTGTTACACTATTAACTATTTCTGTAGATAAGCTTAATTCAGCCATATTTATTAACTCCTTGTTTATTTATCAACTATAACATCAAAATTATCTGGTATATCTATTTTAAAAGATGAATCTAAAATACGTATATTCTTTTTAAAATCACCAAATTCCATTATAACACTCTGCTCAAAATCATTCACAAAACTAATTTTTTTTATTTTATTACTATTGATTACCAATAAAAAAACATTATTTTCAATATCTGATACTAAAGGTATAAATTTTATATGATAACCTTCTTTAGTTGTATAATATTTTAAACTAAATTTATTCTTAATAAGCTCTTCATCTGTAATTACATCTATAATATTTTCTTTAAATTTACTTGCATAGCTTTGAATTATTGCCTGCTCTAAATCTTCATCATAAGTAGTTATAAATTGACCATCAGAAATAAACTTTATTTTATTTGGATTCTGGTAATCAAGTATGTATTTTGATTTATTTTTATAAATTAAACTACCTTCACTTTGAGATGATAAAGAGCCGTCATTTTCAAATGTATTTTGTATAAATGATGCAGAAAAAGATTTTAAGTTATTTATAAAAGAAAAATAATCAAAATCATTTGATGCATGCAAGTTGGTATTAAATAATAAAAATAAGAAACATATGCTATAAAATTTTATGTTAATTTTTTTTAAGTACATTTCTTGTTCCGTTTTTTTGTATTGCTGTAACTATATTCATTTCTTCCATTTTTTCAATCATACGTGCTGCTCTGTTGTAACCTATTTTTAGTCGTCTTTGTAAATAAGAAATTGAAGCTTTATCGCTTTCAATGACTATTTGAACAGCCTCTTTGTAAAGTTCATCATTATCATCTTCATTGTCATTCTCTTTATATATAGATTTTAAATCATCACCATCATTTTCTAATATTTCCTCTAAATATTCGTTGTCTGCACCTTTTTTTAAATAATTTATAACATCTTTTACTTCTTTGTCCGATACAAAAGCACCATGGATTCTTTCTGGTATCATTTTTCCACTTTCAAGATATAGCATATCTCCATTACCCAGAAGATTCTCAGCACCGGATTGATCAAGTATAACTCTAGAGTCTGTTTTTGATGAAACCTGAAAAGCGATTCTTGAAGGAATATTTGCCTTAACTAATCCAGTTATAACGTCAACTGATGGTCTTTGCGTTGCAAGTATTAAATGGATTCCAGCAGCTCTTGCTTTTTGAGCAAGCCTTGCAATTAACTCTTCTATTCTCTTTCCTACCACAAAGAACAAGTCTGCAAATTCATCTATTACGATTACTATTTGCGGAAGAAATTCTTCTTCAATTGTTTCATCTTTCTTTATCTTAGAATTATATCCGTCAATATTTCTCACACTATATTTTGCAAGCAACTTATATCTTCTCTCCATCTCTTTAACGCACCAAACCAATGCATTAGCTGCAAGATTCATATCTGTAACAACAGGTGTTAAAAGATGAGGAATACCATCATATATTCCAAGCTCTAGCATTTTAGGATCAATCATAATCATTCTTACTTGATCAGGACTTGATTTGTACAATAAGCTAATAATCATAGAATTTATTGCTACGGATTTTCCTGACCCGGTTGTGCCAGCAACCAAAAGATGGGGCATTTTTGCTAAATCTGTCATAACAGGTGCACCTGATATATCTTTACCTAATCCTATTGTTAAGTTTGACGAAAAATTATCAAATGCAGAAGATTTAAGAATTTCAGATAATCTGACTATTTGTTTATTTTCATTTGGTATTTCGATACCGATAACATTTTTTCCAGGTATGACTTCAACAACTCTAACATTAGTAACGGATAAAGCTCTGGCAAGGTCCTTTGATAAATTTGTTATCTTACCCGCCTTTACTCCAGCTTCCGGTTCAAGTTCAAACATTGTAATCACAGGTCCCTGCTGAACTGCAACAACGCTCGCTCTAACACCATAATCTTCAAGTTTTATTTCCACAAGTTTTGAAAGAGTTTTTAATGTCTCTTCGGAATATGAAGAAAATTTTTCTTGCGAATCGTTTAATAAATCCAGAGGCGGTATTCTTGAAGAACTTTTACTTTCAAATAAAGGAATTTGCTTTTCTTTTTCTATACGGTCTGAAAAATTTGTAACTTTCACTTCTGGCTCTATTTTAATATCATCAATCTTATTAAGCTTTTCTAATTTTTTTTTAAAATCAGTATCTTTTTTTATAGATTTGGCATCATCATCTTTTATAACTATAGATGAGATCTTTTTTAAAACATTTAACACATTTGAGATTGTTATAATTGTATATTTTCCTATAATCTCAAAAATATTTACCCAAGAAAATTTTAGCCAAAATGTCATTCCTACTATTAAAAAGGTAATCAATATTATTGTAGATCCAACTATATTTAATTTATCTACTAATAAAGAAGCAATTATATCTCCGGTAATTCCGCCTGCGCCTACTTCTAAATTATTTATAGAATGTATACTTAATAAAGCGCATGTAGAAATTATGAAAAAAACATATCCTAAGTATCTTATTAATGCTGATTCGTCGTCTAGCTCTTTAGCTCTATTGTATGTAATTACAGCAATATATATTAGTAACAATGGTATTAAAAATGCTGCTTTACCAAATAAGAAATATAAAGTTTCACTAACATGTGAGCCAAATAATCCGCCCAAATTTTCTACATCAGCTGAAGAAGAATTTATCCAGCTTTTATCATTTTCATTATAAGTTGTTAATGTTAAGTATACGTATGACGTAGCAGAAAATAAAAGGAGCAATATCGCTTCTCTTATAGGTTGAGACAAAATTTTTTTCTTAGGCAAGTTATTGGATTTTTTCTTATTACTATTTTTCAATTAATTGCATCCTAATGGTAAAAAATCTCAACTAATCTATTCAAAAATAAAAAAAAGACAAAATTAGCTTTATTAATCTTCCTTTTTTTTCATGATTATACTATATTTAGCATAAATATTAACTTAATAGATTTTATCTATATTACTTAAATTATAAGGAAATTAATTGAATAATAATAATCATTCGAAACTAATAATCCTAGGTTCTGGGCCGGCTGGATATACAGCTGCAGTATACGCTGCTAGAGCTAATCTAAATCCAACTTTAATTACTGGATTAGAAAAAGGCGGGCAATTGATGACAACTACTGATGTTGACAATTGGCCTGGAGATCATGATGGTCTACAAGGACCTGACTTAATGGCAAGAATGGAAAAACATGCTCTGAAGTATAATGTTAATATAGTGTTTGATCATATAAAAGAGGTCAATTTTAAAGACAAGCCTTTACTACTTAAAGGTGATGATGCTGATTATTCGGCTGATGCTTTAATAATAACAACAGGAGCAAGCGCTATGTATTTAGGCCTTGAAAGTGAGAAAGAATTTCTTGGTAAAGGAGTGTCAGCATGTGCGACTTGTGATGGTTTCTTCTATAAAAATAAAAAAGTTCTAGTTGTTGGTGGAGGTAATACTGCGGTTGAAGAAGCTCTGTATCTTTCTAATATAGCAACTTCAGTAATCTTAGTTCACAGGAGAGATAGTTTAAGAGCTGAAAAAATATTACAGGATAAGCTATTTAAAAAAGAAAATATTGAAATTATGTGGGACTCAGAGCTAATTGAAGTTAAAGGTGATAATATGGGTGTTACTTCTGCAGTAATAAAATCAAAAAAAGATTCAAGCGAACAAGATATAAATTTCGATGGAGTTTTTATCGCGATTGGACATAAACCAAATACAGATATTTTTATTGATCAATTAGATATGGATGAGGGTTATATTATTGTTAAAAATGACTCAGGTTACGCAACCCAATCAAATGTCCCGGGTGTGTTTGCAGCTGGTGATGTTACTGATAAAATTTATCGCCAAGCAATTACATCTGCAGGTTCAGGCTGTATGGCTGCGCTGGATGCAGAAAAATTCATCGATTCTTTAGAATAACTTATTTCTTACAATAACTTTTTATATTTTCATACACTGAATTAGGTATTACAAACTTTTGCTTATTCTCATTATCTGCGTAAAAATAAACTAAGTGATCTTCTTTCCAAATATAAAAAGACTTTTTAACCTTTTTATTATTTTTATTTTTTAAATGTACAATTAAAAACGAGTTGTTAGAAAATTCACCATTCCAAATTTTAACATCTGAAGCATATAAATCGAAAAATGAATTTCTAAGAGTTGAATGTTTCTGATCATTTATTAATTTTTTGTGTGGAATATTTATACATTTATTTTCATTACCGTTAAGGTTAATTACGACATCAAATTTATCACTTTCTACTAAGTCTATAATCGGCTTTGATTTATCAATCCATTTATTTGTTGATATATCAAGTATATCTTTATAGAAATCAACCTTATAAATCTTATTTGATTCTTGAACATATATCTCACTATATTGGTTTATATTTCCAAATAATAAAGTTTTACGATTATTTATTAAAACAGAACTAATATTTTTTTTATTGCCAAATCCTAATCTATTTCTATTTTCTAACGAGTTTTCATAAATATCATTAACCTCGTTATTCAGAAACTTATTAAATAGTTGAACTTTATTATGATCTGCGCAATAGTTAATACTTTTAATTTTATAACAAGAGTCATCTTTTGATAGCTCAATTTTATTGTCGTTTATAGAAATTACAAATGTAGACAATGGATTATCTAAAGTTATTGCATCAGATAGCGTTTGTTCCGATTCTTTTTTACTTGAGGTATTGCTAATTATGATGTTTGCAAAAATAAGTGTTCCGAGCATCCCTATCAATATAATTAGCTTTTTCATTTATTTTTTTTGTTTTTTTCTGTAGGAAGAAAAAATGATTATAAAAATAGTTAGTAATATTGGCATTAGAAAAATATTAATGAATTTCAATAAAGATCCTAGATTATCTATGTCTTTATTCAAGTTTCTTCTAACATCTCGCAGTTCTTTTCTGACTTTTAATAACTCTCGTTGGAATGCACTATAGTCAACACTATTTTTATCTAAAAGCTCACTATTCTTATTTTGTAATTGCGCTAATTTACTTTGAAGTCTCGCTTCTTCAGTGTTAAATATTTTTTCAGCTGTAAGTTTCAAATCTTCAACAACAGAAAATGGTCTTGAAAAAGATTCCCTACTTGTAATACTGGCAAGTGTATTTCCACCTGATAAGAAATCTAATGAATTGATTATCAAATCACCGTTACTTGCCCAAGGAACTAAAACTTGTTCGCCATAAAAATCTTGCACTCTTACCCATAAATAATTAGCTGTAATATCTGCATCAGCTATAACTATTGCTTTCTTATTTTCGTTTTCTATAAGGCCTGCAAAGATTTCAGTTTCTTTGGTTGGCTTATAATTATCTAAAAGAATAGAGGGATCAGGGAGATACCTAAAAACATTTTTTTCTGTGATAGATGAATCATCGCTTGATGAAATTAATGTCGTAAATTTATTACTCATATTCGTATTTTCGATGGAGCCTGAAAAAGCTGATGTAAGAGAATTAAGTTTGTTTGTCATATTAAAATTTTTATTAAATGAATTTTTAGGAAAACTTAATATGGCTGCATGTTTTATTGGTCTGTCAGAGGCAGCTGAAGTAACAGGTATTGCATACTTTCTATCTAAAAGAACTTTTGAAGGATCAATTGAGATTCCGATTTTATTTAAAAGTTCCTTAAAATCTGAAGACTGAATACCTCCGCCTGTTGGTGGCAGACTTGGGTCTTGAAACTCTGGATCTGCCTCTGAATAAACATCATAAAGAAGTAAAATTTTACCTTTATTATCGTAAAAATTGAGAACCTTTTTCTTATCTTCTTCTGATATTTTTTTTGGATGAACTAGAAATAGGATATCAAAATCGTCAAAGTTTTTTGTTTTTTTATCAATCAATTCTACATCAAATAGTGGTTTAATTTTTTGTATAATAGCCCACTCTGGTGTTGGCTCATTTTTTGTAAAATTATATCCACCAAACATTGGTAAGGATGACATAACGCCAATCCTAGGTTTTTTCATATCGAGAAGACTGTAGAGTACTTTTGTAATCTCATACTCAATAACAGCTTCTTTACCTGGATCAAAAAATTTAATTATCTTATAACTGTCATATCTATTTGCGGCAACTAAGCCAAAAAATATATTTTCTTCTTTAGTTTTAGAAGGAACTCCTTGTAAACCATATTTCATGGCATCATCCTCTTCATCAGAAAAAGGGACAGGATCTATTATGTTGAGCTTAATTTTACCCTTTGATTTTAATTCGTACTCTTCTAGAAGTTCTTTTATACGTTTTGCGTAAGCTCTTAAATATGTATCTTCTTGCGTTAAACTATCTGAGAAATAATAATTAAGTGTCACTTCGTCCTGTAATCCATTTATTATATTTATAGTGCCATCACCCAATGTATATAATTTATTTTCTGTCAGATCAAAACGAAAACCTTTAAATATATTATTAGTAAGCATTATAAAAAGTATAAATACCACAAGTAAAATAAAAATTTGAGCTTTTGATTTATTTCTTTCTGATATCATTTTATCCGCCCTTTTTTAAGTTAACTAATTCAATATTTATATAAATGAATACTCCTATTAAAGAAATATAATATATGAAATCTCTAATATCGATTACACCTTTACTTAAAGAAGAAAAATGCGATAGAAAACTTAATGATGCAATAGCATCTACAGCTCCCTGAGGTAGCCATACATTAAAAAAATCTAAAACTAAATTTGTTCCACTGAGTAAGAAAATAAAACAAACGACAACAGATATTATAAATGCTATGACCTGATTTTGAGTTACTGATGACATGCATGATCCAATGGCAAGAAAACCACCTGACATCAGTAAACTTCCAAGATAACCAGAAATTATAGCTCCGTTATCAGGGCTTCCTAAGTAATTAACTGTTATCCATATAGGGAATGTTAAAAATAAAGCTAACGCAATGAAGAACCATGCTGCTAAATATTTTCCAATTACAACTTCAGAGACTTTAACAGGTAGAGTCAAAATTAATTCTATTGTTCCAGATTTTCTCTCTTCAGCCCATAATTTCATTGTTATTGCTGGCACCAAAAATAAATATAGCCAAGGATGAAATCCAAAAAAAGGTAAGAGATCTGCCTGCCCTCTCTCATAAAAATTACCCATATAAAATGTAAAAGATCCAGACAACAAAAGAAATATAACTAAAAACACGTATGCAATAGGTGTAGAAAAATATGAAGATAATTCACGATTAAAAATAATTAAAATATTTTGCATTTTAATAGCTCTCCCCTAAGGTAATTTTTCTAAAAGTATCATCTAAAGACCCGTTGCCAGATTCTTGTAGCTTCTTAGGAGTGTCGTCAAATAATAATTTTCCTTTTGCTATAATAGCTGCTCTTGTGCATACAGCTTCAACTTCTTCTAATATATGTGTTGATATTATAATTGTTTTATTTTTTGATATTTTTTTATTAACTCTCTTACATCATATTTTTGATTTGGATCAAGTCCATCTGTTGGCTCATCCATAATTAATATTTCTGGGTCATGAATAATTGCTTGAGCAATTCCAACTCTTCTTTTAAAGCCTTTTGATAGATGCTCTATTCTTTTATTTAAAACATCATATAAAGATAAGCTTTCAATAACAGATTCTACTGCGCTATTAAGACTATTTTTTTCAATGCCTCTAATCTTCGCAATAAATAAAAGAAAATCTTTTGTATCCATTTCTCCGTACTGCGGTGCACCTTCTGGTAAATAACCAATGTGTTTTTTGATTTCGTAAGCAGAATCTTTAACAAAAAGATCTTTAATTTTAATAGTCCCACTTGTAGGCTCAATAAATCCGGTAACCATTTTCATTGTTGTAGATTTTCCTGCGCCATTCGGACCAAGAAATCCTAACACTTCTCCTTTGCCAACATCTAATGACAAATCATCAACTACAGTAATATCATCATACTTTTTATGTAAATTTTTAATTTCAATCATATTATTTTAAAAGATAGTGGAACTTATAAAACAAAAATCACATTTTGTTTGGTTATTTGTTTACTGTTTTATCGACACCAATACTTACAGCCTTGTCTAATAACCAAACAGCTGCGCCCACAGGGTTTAATAGAACAGCTGCGCCAGTTCTTACTTTTTCTGATGGCGTAGTTGTTTTTGGAGCTTTTACTAATTTTTTAGACTTATCTAAACAATTAAAGTAATTTGAATTAGATCTAGATTGTGGGAAATTTTTACTTCGCGCATATGATAAATACTGTTTTTTGCTAGATTTAAGGCAATTCACTTGCACGGAATTATCACTTGGTGCTGGCTCAATAGCAAAAGCACTTAAAGAAACAAATAATAAACCTATAACTGTATATTTCATATAAAAATAATACTTTTTTATATATCTTTAAGCAAGGATTAAATAGCATCAATATGGCTTATATATATCTTATATATATTAAAATAAGTATTTATTTGCATAAAATGCAGCTGAAGCAGACGAAAATGCAACGAACATTCCCCAAGCCATATCAACAAGACTTACGATCAAAGGCCATTCTTTTATCGTAGCTAAATTTGTTAAGTCATAAGTTGCAAAAGTAACAAGACCATATAAAACCGCATAAATAATAAGAACTGTATAGGAATTTTTTTCTATAGAAGGAAGTATAACTAAAACTAAAAGCCCTATGTTAAAAATAATGTAAAAAATTAGTGCGGACGACCAAACAACATTATCAGTTAAGTAAAATGATAATTGTTTGGCATAAAAGTCTTTCGCAACAAAACCTAGCCAAATGGCATCTAAAATTAGAAATGTAGCAAAAGAAGTTAAAAATAGTTTTATATATAACATGCAAGTATATGAAAAAATTTAATTTATTAAATTAATAGTTAATTATTAATTTAAAGCTAATATAACAATAACACTCAAAATCTCAACAGTACAGATTCTAAATACTGCAAATTATACCTGCTGAGAACCATGATAAAGATTTACAACATGCTTGGCTTGTGCAAAAAATAACCATCTTTCTGCAATCATTCCTAAGAAAGCAAGAAAAATAGCCATGAAACAAATCACAAGATTTTCGTATATAAAACTGTGAATGTAAATAAGCAAGAAAGGCATTAAGAAGCCTCCAATCATTGAAAATAATTTTACCCTAAATAGCTTTTTTTCAGCTACTTTATAGCCAAATTCGTCTGTTAAAAAAGTGCCTCCAGTATGACCAACATCAAGCAATCTAACTTTTGTTTCTTTAAATTTAATAGCAGCGTTCGTTGCTTGTCCAATATTATGTCTTGGTGTTCTGATATTAAAGTAATATAGTACTTTAAGAACAAATGCGATTACAATAAAAAATAATAAATAAGATTTATATAAACTCACTTCATAATTATATAAATCAAGAATAAAAAAGAAAATAAGACCCCCTAAGAAAATTCCTATAGAAATATAGTTAATAGGCGTCCAAAAGGTATTCCATTGAGGAATAGTTTTTAAGCAGGCATAAATCATTCCTGTGCAATAAATTATCACTACAGCAAATATAAAAATTATAAAACTAAGAAATTGCATTAAGAAAAAGTTTTCAATTTGAAAGTCAATGTAAGTTAGGTATAAATATAGGAAAAGTAATGGATAAAATAGTATTGCTAACAAACCTTCTCGAGCAAGCCAAGAAGTTCTAAATCTCATAAATGCTCTCCAAGCATTTTTTGGATTAGCTAAGTGAAAAGTTGAAGAAATCAAACCCATTGTGAATAGAGATATAGCTACTGCTGCAGTAATAAAAAAAGTGCTTTTATCTAAAAAGATTCCATTGTGAGAAAACTGAAACAAACTCAATAATGATATTAATCCATAACCTGCTCCGGATGTAACTGTAAAAAATATTACTGAAAAAGCTGGATGCATGTTTTCTCCTTATAACTCTACAACTTTATTAACCCAATCTTTTACTTTTCTTACTAGATTTGGTTCATTTACTTCATGTTGATTAATTTGAACTTTATTTCTTGGCGATAAATATTGATTAACTGGTTTATATCCAAGTTCTGGGAATAATTCTTGCCCTTCTCTTTTTTTAGATGCTATTGAAACATCAGAAAATGGATCGTCAAAATCTCCAAAATATCTTGCAGTTGTTGGGCATGTCATAACACATGCGGGCTTACGTTCATCCTCTGGAAGATTTTCATCATAAATTCTATCAACACATAATGTGCATTTTTTCATGATGCCTTCTTCTCGATCAAGTTCTCTTGCACCATAAGGACATGCCCATGCACAATAGTTACACCCCATACATTTCTCGGGATCAACTAAAACAATTCCATCTTCTTCTCTTTTATATGAAGCTCCAGTTGGACAAACAGTTACACATGCAGCTTCCTCACAATGCATGCATGACATAGGAAAATGTACAGTTTTACTTTCAGGGTATAAACCTGTTTCGTAATGTCTTATTCTATTAAAAAAAACACCACTTGGGTCAGGCCCATAAGGTCTATAGTCAGTTAACGACCCAGAAGTCCCTGATGTGTTCCATTGTTTGCAGGCTATAGCACATGCATTACAACCAACGCATTTATCTAAATCAACTACAAGTCCTAATCTCATTTCTCAAACCCGCCTTTAGTTAAAATATCAAATATTGATCTTGAAAGCCTTACTGGTTTTTTTGTGTTATACCTCAGAACATCTGGTGATTCAGCACTACCAGGTAATTTTGCATCGGCTTTAAAATTTGGATAAACACCAAACTGTTCATCATCACCAGCAGGATAGATATTGACTTTTAGGTCGTACCACGCAGCTTGTCCTGTTATGGGATCTGAATTTGTAACAGGGTTTCCAGTATCTGCACATGGCAAATGCTCGTTAATTAAATGGTTCATTAAAAAACCTTTTGTAGACTCATTTGCATCCTCTGATAGACCCCATTTACCTTTTTGTTTGCCAATAGCATTCCATGTCCACAAAGTATCCTCTTGACATCCTTCCATTAATTTTACCTGTACTTTTATTTTTCCAGTATTTGATTCAACCCAAACCCAAGATAAATCTCTAATACCCAATTCTTCACCTTTTTCTTTATTCATATGCATATAATTATGTGCTTGTAATTGTCTTAACCATGCATTTTGTGAATCCCACGAATGGTACATAAACATTGGTCTTTGAGTGATAGCATAAAATGGATAAGCTTTAGAAAAAGTACATCTATGCTCTAAAGGAATATAATATTCTGGGATAGGATCAAAAAATCTTGATAATCTAAATTGATCTCTCTCTTTTTTAGGTTGAGGACCATCATATAAACCCATTCCTGCTAATTTAAATTTTTGTAATTTTTCTGAATATAATTCAATAATAATAGGATCAGTTGAATTGATAAAACCAGATTTTTTTGCGAACTCTAAATAGTCTTTATTAGCACCTCTGAAATATTTTTGATTATCTGCTAACTCATATTCAAAAAAACATTTATTTTCAATATATTTTTCCCACTGATTTGGATTTGGTTTTCCAACTAAACTATTTTCTCCATTTTCACCACGCCACCCTGCTAAAAATCCAATACCTGGTTGCCTTTCATAATTTATTATAAAATCTTTATAATCTTTAAATTTTCTATTACCCTCTTTAGTAGTAAACTCGGGGAATTTTAACCGACTAGCTAATTCAACTAATACGGTTTGCCAAGGTCTTACATCTCTGTCCGGCTCTAATATTGGTGCTCTAATAGAATCACATATTGCATGAGGTTCGGATATCGGTCTATCTAGTACCGAAATAGTATCGTACCTTTCTAAATAAGTTGTATCTGGGATAACCAAATCTGCATATCCAACTGTTTCTGAATCAAAAGCGTCACAAACTACAAGAAATGGGATTTTGTATTCGCCATCTTCTTTTTTTGAACATAGCAACTCTCTAATTTTTGAGGTATTCATTGTTGAATTCCATGCCATATTTGCCATAAAGAATATCATAGTGTCTATTTCATATGGGTCGCCAGCTACTGCATTTGTAATTGCCATATGCATTAAGCCATGGTTTGCAATAGGTGCCTCCCATGAATAAGCTTTATCAATTCTCAAAGGATTTCCTTCGTCGTCAATTGCAAGATCCTCTGGTTCTGATGGAAATCCAAGAGGTAAACTTTCAAGGGGCTGTCCAGGCACTATATTTTTTCCGGGCTTTATAGCTGGGGCTACATGCTTTGGATATGGGGGTTTTGCTAAATGCCCTCCTGGACAATCAACAGAACCAAGTAAAACTTGGAGAAAATGAATTGCTCTGCAAGCCTGAAATCCATTTGAATGTGCTGATATACCCCTCATAGCATGCATTGAAACCGGTCTTCCAATAAATTTGTCATGTTTTCTTCCTGTCCAATCTGTCCACTCAGTTTCAACCTCTATAGACTCTTTAAAAGCTACATGCGCAAGCTCTAAAGCAATTTTCTCTATTTGTTCTGCAGGTACCCCACATATTTTACTAGCATTTTCTGGGATATATTCGTCACTCATATATCTTTCAGTCATAATTGTAAATACTGTTTTAAGAGGTGTTCCGTCAGGAGCTTTATACTTCCCTAATAATGCTGGTTTAATTTTTGCATCAGTTGCATTTACAAGCTTATTTTTATCTAGATCCCATGACTGAGGAATGCCTTTTTTATTTCGATAAAATAAACCGTCACCTTTTTCTCTTGGTGTATCTACAACAAGATAATGTGCATTCGTATATCTAACTAAAAATTCCCAATCGAATAATTCATTTTTTAACAACACATGAACTAAAGACAATGCTAACATAGCGTCAGTCCCAGGTTTTATAGGAATCCATTCATCTGCTACAGCTTGATAACCAGTTCTTACAGGATTTATCGCGACAAACTTTCCACCACGTTCCTTTAATTTATTTATACCCATTTTCATTGGATTTGAAGCATGATCTTCTGCAACACCCCAAAGCATAAAATATTTTGTCTTGTCCCAGTCTGGATCTCCAAACTCCCAAAATGAAAAACCTGTAGTATATAAACCTGCTGCTGCCATATTCACAGAACAAAAACCACCATGTGCAGCCCAATTAATGGTTCCAAACTGTTGCGCCCAAAAACCTGTCAAAGCTTGCATTTGATCTCTTCCAGTAAAGAAAGCAAGTTTTTTTGGATCCGTTTCCCTTATTTTTTTTAATCTATCAGTAAGCATGTCTAAAGCATCATCCCAACTAATCGGAACAAATTCGCTTGTGCCTCTTTCGGCCCCAGGTTTTCTCATCATGGGCTGCCTTAATCTAGCTGGAGAAATCTGTTTCATTATTCCAGCATTACCTTTCGCACAAAGAACCCCTTTATTCACTGGATGAGTTGGCTCACCCTGAATATAGCGGATTTTATTATTTTCTAGAGTTACTTTAATACCGCATCTGCATGCACACATATAGCAAGTAGTGTTTTTTTGTGTTTGGTTGCCATGGTCTTCAAATTTCGGCATTGTGCTAGCATTTTTACTAAACGCATCTTTTTTGAAGCTTATTTTGTCTTGTTTAGTTGCCATATATTTACTCCTAGTCCTAAATGAAAACTAAATATGAATGAATAAAGTTAACATTTTTAGATTATAATAGATAATATTTATTTGTCTTATAAATATTTATTATGTAATCATTTGAATATCTTATTATGCTTATTTAATAATTTAATAAAATATTAATGATATTTATTAGAAAAAAATAGAACTACAAATCATTTTAAATCAATAGTTTGTATTATCTATATAAAGTAAATTATTTTAAATCTTTGAAATAATCCTGAGACTTTTCTGGATCTGGATTCATAGTCTTGTCTCCAGGTGTCCAGTTCATAGGGCAAACTTCATTTGGATTTGCCTGCACATGCTTAAATGCAGCTATAAGTCTTAAAGTTTCATCTACATTTCTTCCAACGGGCAAGTTATTTATAGTTACATGCTGAATAATTCCATCTGCATCTATTATAAAGAGCCCTCTTGGTTGATATAGAGTCGTCCATTAAAACACCATACTTATAGCTAATTTCCTTTGTTAAATCAGAAACCAATGGGTAATCCAAATTTCCAAGCCCACCTTCATTTCTTGGAGTTTGTAACCATTTTAGATGCGAAAATTGACTGTCAACTGACACACCAAGTATTTCTGCGTCTAATGCTTTAAAATCAGAGTATCTATCATTAAAACCAGTTATTTCTGTTGGGCAAACAAATGTAAAATCAAGAGGGTAAAAAAATAAAACAACGTATTTACCTTTGTAATCAGATAAACTAATTTCTTTAAATTGACCATTTACTACTGCTGTTGCTTTGAATTCCGGGGCTGCTTGCCCTATCACAGCTTCGTCTATTATGTTGTTATCAAACTCATTACTCATCACAAAACTCCAGGTGATAAAAACTTTTTTATGTTGAATGTAATACTTGTATTGCAGATAAATTACATTATATCGCATTTGAATACAATAAATTATTATTAATACGAAATATGTCTAGTTCTCAAAATGGCTAATTTTTTTTGCAGGAAATAATAAAGCCCAAAAATTATAGGGGTATAGAAAAAAGCTCCATAAAGAGTTCCTTTAAAAAAAGGAATTGCGGCAAGGTAACACTGAATCAAGCCATTAAAATTATTACTGTAAAGATTAGAATTTAACCAAAAACCAAAATTAGTAATAATAAAAAATATTATACTTGTTAAAAATGTTAAATAAATAATATTTATTCCGCTTATTTTTTTATTTCTAAAATTTATGCTTATAAAAATAATAATTATGTAAGATAAGTACTGCCAATAAAAACCATCATAAAATAATTCAAAGTTTCCAGATAAATTATAAATAAAATTATTTATTAAAATATCGCTTACCCATAATGCAAGTAAAGGAACTCCATATGATAAGCTTTTATATTTATAATGAAATGCTCCAAAAATTGCTAGTGCTATTATTGGGCTAAAATTATGTATATGTGGAATTATTCTAAGAAATGAAACAATTAAAACTATCAAAGAAACAGCAATTGTTTGAATATCTATCAATTTGATATTTTTTTCAAACATTGCTTTTCTTTAATTTATACAGATGATTACTTTTTTAATTCTCTACTAAAGTTACCTAAAAGTTTTAAAGCGCCCTGTACTTCTGGATCGCCCATAACTTTTAACATACCACCAATACCCCCCGAAGAAGATGTATTATTTTTGTAAGAATCAAATGCGACAGACAAAGCATCAAGCGTTTTTGCAAAATCTTTGCTCTCTGACATTTCTAGAAGCTTCATAATGTTTTTATTTCTTGTAACTCTATCAGCTATGATTAATAGCTCATTCATCATAAAACCAAGTCTTGCGACAGTATCATCTGTAAGCGCATCCCCTGCACCTTGCATAAATCTATCCATTTGTTGCTGTATAGTAATTTCGCTACTCATAATTTTACCCTTTTATTGTTATATCTATTATTATTATATAATTCCTCTAGCACTTGCCCAATACATCCTATTGTAAGCTGTCTTAAACCAATGAAGCCCTGAGGTTGGAGCTTGAGGATTTGGTGGATTATTATAATCAAACATAGCGTATGTTGCTTTTCCATCACCAGCCTCAATAAAACAAAATACCTTTCCATCGTACTCTCTAACAGGCTCGCCTTGTTGAACTAATGCTGCGATATTTTCACCAAGTGCTTCGGCCTCAAAGTGTGCAGTTGAGCCTGCCTTACTTATAGGTAGATTTGTTGTGTCTCCAAGAACAAAAACATTATCTCGACCTTCCATGTTTAATTTTTTCTTATCAGTTGGAATGAAACCGCCCTTACCAAGTTCATTATCTTCGATTACCTGCATACCTTTATGAGGAGGCACAGTAACTAATAAATCAAATTCAGCCGAACTATCCTCTTCACTAATTACTTTTCCAGGAACAACCTCTTTCATGTTAAATAAAGTTTCATAAGTTACTCCCTCTTTATCAAATTCAGGGGCTGCCCAATTTGCAACTGGCTCTAAACTGTGAACTCTTCCAATAGGATATGTGTAATGAAGATCAACTTTATCCCAGATGCCTCTCTTCTTGAAATAATCAATTAAGAAGAATGTTATTTCTAGTGGGGACATTGGGCATTTATGTGGAACACCTGTTGCAACAACAACTTTTCCACCTTCAAATTTTTGGAGTTTTTTATACATAGCTAATGCATCTGCTTCTGTATAAAATTGACACGCATTTTCTGCAAGTCCAGGAATACCAGCAGCGTTTCCTCTTGAGCCAGTAGCAATACAAATTATATCGTATGATATCTTCTTTCCACTTTTTGTTGTTACAGAATTATTATCAAGATCAAATTTCTCAACTGGATCTACGTGAAAGTCAATTGATGGCTCTAACAAGCTTTTTTGATCACGATATAGTTCACTAGTAGACATTTTGCCGACAGCTACATAAAGTAATCCAGGTTGATACATATGTTTATCAGAAGCTGATAACATTGTGATTTTTGAAGACCCTTGCTCTAACTCACCGGAAAGTCTTCTGGCAAGATTATTTGCAAGAATTGTTCCGCCCATTCCTCCACCAACTACTAATATATGCATTTCTATACTCCTTCCAATCAATAAATTTATTTAATTTTTTTTACAACTATGTGTAAAACTTCTTCTTCTTTAAAACTATCTACAATTTCATGTCCAACCTTATTAACCCATTCAGGTATATCTGCTGCTGAACCTTCATCGGTAGATAAAAGTTCAAGCTCATCTCCAACAGATGCCATTTTCATATTTGAAATTAACTCCATCAATGGTCCTGGGCAAAATGTATTTTTTGCATCTACTAAAATTCTATCTGACATAATACTTCCTATATTAGAAGGACCAAACTTGTCCTTGATTAACATCACTGAGAAATTTTGTTAGACCCATTGGCTCGCCAACATAATCAAACAAATCTTCAGACTTAATTTCCAACATATCCATTGCCATTGAACATGGATAAACTTTAGCATCTCCGAGTTCTACAGCTTGTTCAAATAACTCTAAAAATGGTGGGACGTTTTTGTCTAACATAGTCTTTCCCATTTCTCCTTCTAGCGGTGCTTTATGGTCATTTCCCTTAACAAAATACTTTAAAGCATTCATTGATAAGAAAACACTTACATCACTTCCGCTTACCGCACCAACTGAGGCTATCATTGCGCCCATCTGCAATTGTTCTAAATTCTCAGTTGTCAACATAACATTAATTTTCTCAGACATTTTACTTCCTTATATTATAATTATTAACCTATGCATTATTGCAATAGTATTACGCATTTTTAAGATAACCTTGATCTTTTACTCAATTTACCAAATTTTTATATATTATCAAACACTTTAATAAGTAATGCATTCAGACTTTGTACTAAAATTTTAGTTTAATTATGTAAATCATTGATCTTTAATAATATTAATCAAATGGTGCCCAGGGCCGGAGTCGAACCGGCACGGTATTTCTACCGAGGGATTTTAAGTCCCTTGCGTCTACCAATTTCGCCACCTGGGCTAACAAGCGGACATTATAAACATTTTCACAAACTAGTATATAAGTAATGATGATCCTATTGACAAAAAATGACTATAATTATACTTTATTGCGAATGATTATTATTTTTATGTAAGAATATCATTATATACCAATTAATGGATATATATTTATGTTTTTAAAGTAATAGTATGTTAGTTAATAGTGGTTAAATATAAAGTAAATGGAGTGACAATATGTTTGACAAAATCAGTATACCTTACGAATCAGTAATGTTATTTAACATAGTTAAATTAAAAGAAAATGTAAACATAGATGACGTTGAAGGTCTTATCGGGGAAATGTGTTTTGTTGTAAAGAATAACTACCCTGGTTTTAGAGCTGGACAAGTATTTAAATATTCTGGGTTCATCAGTAAAGAAGGTAGTGTTGGTGATTTAGGTGAAGAAGGAAATCACTTGGCTATTGTAACCTACTGGGATTCTTTCGATGAGCACGAAAAAAGTCATGCTCACGAAACTTTTAAAGAGTTATTTAGTAATCTTGTTGAATTTTGTGACGAAGCTAAAGAACTTGGTTACGAACTTCTTTGGCAAGGCGAGCAAGAGCCAGAAAATATTTATAAAGCAACTGTTAAATAAAAAAATAATTTTGATATAACTTAGTGTAAAAAAAAATCTATTAGCTTAGATTGAAGGACTACTTTTTAAAGTTTTTGTGTGCTTCCTCGACCAATAACTTAGTATCTTGTACGTCGTACCACTTATCAATATCAACATGTTTATTCTCAAGATCTTTATATACCTGAAAAAAATGTTCAATTTCTTTTAAAACATGTTCTCTAACATCAGAAAGCTTCTGCCTCTCATTGTATCTAGGATCATCTACAGGCACTGCTAGGATTTTTTCATCTTGACCTTTATCGTCGGTCATCTTCAAATAACCAACTGGTCTAACATTCAAAACCGAGCCTGTAATCAACGGCTCTCCAGTTAAAACTACAACATCCAACGGATCACCATCTCCACCCAGTGTTTGCGGTATAAAACCATAACAGCCAGGGTAATGAACTGAGCTAAATAAAACTCTATCAAGCTGAAAAATATCCATTTCAGGATTATATTCATATTTATTATTGCTACCTGATGGAACTTCTATGATGACGTTAAATTCTTCAGGAGAATTTTCTCCTATTGGGTAATTGTATAAATTTCTCATAAGTATATTTCCTTCAGCTTTGTTAATGGAGGCTGAGGTCGGAATTGAACCGGCGTAAACGGTTTTGCAGACCGCAGCATAACCACTCTGCCACTCAGCCACTATCAAAAAATGGAGCGGGAAACGAGGCTCGAACTCGCTACCTCGACCTTGGCAAGGTCGCGCTCTACCAGATGAGCTATTCCCGCACAAACATCTATGACTTAATAACATTTCCAAGATATATTATCATAGAAAACAACGATAGAAAGGCTGCTATATATATTCCACATAAACCAATCATATATGAGTCAATTGTAATGACACTTCCTTTAAAAAGCAAAAAACCTATAGAAAACATCTGAATAAATGTTTTTACTTTTCCTATATAATTAACATCCAATGATTTGCCTTTACTAAAAGAACTCTTTAAATTACTTATAGCCACCCATTCTCTTAAAGCAGATACTAACACTTCTCTAAGTATAATAATACAAATTGGCATAAAGATTATGAAAGTATTTTGATCAAACAATACTAAAAGTAATGATGTAATAACTAATAATTTATCTGCCACAGGGTCTAAAAATTTTCCTAGGCTTGAGACTTGATTCATTTTTCTGGCTATAAAACCGTCAAAATAATCGGTAAATGAAGCTATTGCAAAAATAGAAACCAAAAGAATTCTTGGTTCTTCGTCGTAATGAAAAAAAATTATCACCAAAATTGGTGTAAAAATTATTCTTAGGCACGATAGCAAGTTTGGATAATTAAAACTATTACTCATTGTGAAATCTATAATAAATAGCCTCTGCTAATGTTTTATTAATACCAGGTATTTTTTTTATTTCATCTTCTCCGGCTTTTACTATACCCTGAAGCCCACCA
Organism: Thiothrix sp.; assembly: GCA_038141665.1. Classification (GTDB taxonomy): domain Bacteria; phylum Pseudomonadota; class Gammaproteobacteria; order Poriferisulfidales. The sequence continues at coordinate 99,080 of JAYQIN010000002.1, read as the reverse complement.
AAATGTTTCAATAAAATTTGTTTTCTTTTTGGACCTAAGCCTGGAATCTCCTCAAGCGGTGATTCAAATTTTTTCTTATCACGTTTTTTTCTATGTCCAGTTATAGCAAATCTATGTGCTTCATCTCTAATTTGCTGAATAAGGTGCAAAGCTAACGAGTTTTTTTCAAGTTTTACTTTTTCTTTTCCGAAATTTATGATTATTGTTTCATCACCTGCCTTCCTAGCTTTTCCTTTTGAAACACCAATAATCTGAACTGTTGAAATTTGTAAATCCTCCATTACTTGTAAAGCAATATTTACTTGACCTAAACCGCCATCTATAAAACAAATATCTGGTAACGGTAATTCACTTTTTTTTAATCTAGAAAAATGTCTTTGAAGAACTTCTCTCATGGCAGCATAATCATCACCAATACTTGATGTTTGAATATTAAATTTTCTGTAATCTTTTTTCTGAGGTCCTTCTACAGAAAATGATACGCAAGAAGCAACCGTCTCTTCGCCAAATGTATGACTTATATCAAAGCATTCTAATTTTTTTGGGATCTCATCCAGTTTTAAAAATTCTTGCAGCGCTTGAAATCTGTTAAACATATTTTTCTTGCTTAATATTTTTGTATTGATTGATGAAAGAGTATTTTTTTCAGCTAGCTCAATCCATTTTTGTCTAATACCTCTTACGCTATTTGTAATAACAACTTTTGTATTTTTTTTCTTTGTTAAAATAAACTCTAACAATTTTTTATCCTTAGTAATTTTATTTATTATAATTTCTTTTGGGATATATTTTGAAATGTAGTATTGTCCAATAAAAATACTTAAAAGTGTGCTTTCATTTATAGTTTCATCAATATCGGGGAAAAAAGTTTCATTTCCGTAATTTACACCATTTCTTATATTAAAAACTTGAATACATGCAGTATCAGATTTAATAAATACAGAAATTAAATCAACATCACCCTTTTCAGAACTCACACTACTTTGCTCGCAAGTATGTCTTAAAGATTCGATTTGATCTCTATAACCTGCAGCTAATTCATATTGTTGTTCACTTGATGCGTCTTCCATTTTCTTGATTAACATTTCAATTATTTCGTTATTTTTACCATCTAAAAATTTCATAGACATATTTATATCTGAAAGATATTCATCTTTTGAAATTAAACCAACGCATGGAGCTGAACACCTCTCAATTTGATGTTGCAAACAAGGTCTGGATCTATTGTTAAAAAAAGCATCACTGCACTGTCTTACTTTGAAAAGTTTTTGCAGCGTATTTAAAGCATCTCTTACAGAGTACACATTTGAATAAGGACCAAACAATTTACCAATTTTCTTTTTTTTTCCTCTATAAAAACTTAGTCTCGGGAAATTATGCTGGGTATCTACATAAATATAAGGGTATGATTTATCATCTCTTAATAGAATGTTGAATTTTGGTCTATATTTTTTGATTTGGATGTTTTCAAATATGAAAGCGTCGGCTTCAGATTTTGTTATTGTGATATCAACTTTATTTATCAAGCTAATCATTCGTTTAATTCTTACAGAATGATTATTTGAGCGAAAATATGAAGAAACTCTATTTTTTAAATTTTTAGCTTTGCCAACATATATAACCTTTTGTTCAGAATCATACATTCTGTAAACGCCAGGATTTGATGTCATATTTTTAAGACTATGCTTAATATCTTTTACGTCTATCAATTTTAATACCTAAGTAATACTGAACCCCATGTAAAGCCACTTCCAAATGCTTCTAATAATATTACTTGATCATCTTTAATTCTTCCATCTTTTACTGCCTCATTCAATGCTAAAGGTATGGATGCTGCAGAAGTATTTGCATGTTTGTCTACAGTAACGACTACTTGATCCAAAGACATTGAAAGTTTTTTAGCTGCAGCCTTAATTATTCTTAAATTAGCTTGATGTGGAACAAGCCAATCAACATCTGATTTGTCTAGATTATTTTTATTCAAAGTTTCATCAACAAGTTTGCTTAGTGTATTAACAGCGATCTTAAACACCTCATTTCTTTCATTTTTATATGCTCACCTTCAACAGATAATAGATCATTATATTTGCCATCAGCATGAATGTGAGTTGAAATAATACCCTTGTTTGTATCTGCAGATAAAATTACAGCGCCTGCACCATCCCCAAATAAAACGCATGTTGATCTATCGGTCCAGTCCAAAATATTTGAATACTTTTCAGCGCCTATAACTAAAACATTTTTACACATACCTGTCTTTATATAATTATCAGCGATACTTATTGCATAAATAAATCCTGTGCATGCAGCCTGAACATCAAATGCTGGAGCTACTATATTTAAATTATTTTGAACTATACATGCTGTACTAGGAAAAATTTGATCAGGAGTTGTTGTAGCTACAATTATCAAGTCAATATCACTATTTTTAATTTTTGCACTCTTTATTGCGTCCATAGAAGCTGTGGTAGCCATTGAGGAAGTGGTTTCTCCATCTTCGGAAATATGTCTTTGTTTAATGCCGGTTCTTTCTATTATCCATTCGTCAGTAGTATCAACCAATGACTCTAAATCCTTGTTCGTAAGAATTTTATTTGGCAAATAACCACCAGTACCGATAATTTTTGAATACATATATTTAACCTAATATCTCTTTTAACTTTTTATCAATGCATGTTGGTACATCTTTATTTACTTCTTTCAAAGCAATCTTTAGTGAATTATTAAATGCTAATGAATCAGCACCGCCATGACTCTTTATAATTATTCCTTTTAGGCCAAGAAGACTTGCTCCATTATATCTTCTTGGATCAACTACTTTCTTAAAAGAATTTAAAACTTTTACTGAGGAAATACCTGCAATTTTTGTAAATACATTTTTTTTAAACTCATCTTTTAATGTAGATGAAATAAATCTTGCAATGCCTTCACTAGTTTTTAAAGCAATATTTCCTATAAATCCATCGCATACTATTACATCTATATTACCACAAAATATATCATCTCCTTCTACAAAACCAACATAATTCAATTTACTTTTTTCTAGCAAATCATGAGCATCTTTAACTTGTGTGTTACCCTTTATAACCTCCTGTCCAACGTTGAGCAAACCAACAGAAGGATTTTTTTTATCATCTAAAACCATAGAAAGCACAGAACCCATAACGGCAAACTGATATAAATGCTCTGCTTTACAATCTACATTTGCCCCAAGATCCAAAACATGCGTTTGACCATTCAGCGATGGAAGCATACTTTCTATAGCAGGCCTATCAATTCCATCTAGAGTCCCTAATATAAATCTAGATATAGCCATAAGTGCTCCTGTATTTCCCGCACTTACACATGCATGCGCTTCTTTGTCCTTAACAGATTGTATAGCCATACTCATAGAGGATTTTTTTTTATGACGTAATGCATGTGATGGAGAATCATTACTAAGAACCTTTTCTGCGGTATGAATTATTTGCAATCGATTCATTAGGTTATTATCAAAAATATTTACATAATTTGATAATATAGTCTGATCACCAAAAATTTTAATTTCAACATTTTTATTTTCTGACAAGAATTCTTTTAACGAAGGCATTATCACTTTTGGGCCTCCATCGCCTCCCATGGCGTCTACAGCGATTATAGTTTCTTTTGTCATTTATTATTGAAAAAATAATTACTTAATTTAACTATCTTCGTTGTTAGAACTATCTTCAGATTTAGGTATAATTACCTGATTACCTCTGTAGAAACCATTTTTAGAAACATGATGCCTCATATGAGTTTCTCCAGAAGTTGGATCTTGAGAAAGTTTTGGAAGGTCAAGATGATCGTGAGATCTTCTCATTCCTCTTTTTGAGCTAGTTTTTTTGCTTTTTTGAACTGCCATAGTAAGGTCCTTTGATTAAATTTACCTTTGTTTTTTATAAAATTTCGAAGATTATACAGGAAAAACGCATGAAAAAGAAAAGATTAATTCTTGGGAGCAGTTCTAAATTTAGAAAATCATTACTTAAATACTTTAAACCTTGATTTTACTTGCTTCTCGCCAGATATAGACGAATCTCGACTTTCTAATGAAAAACCAAAAGATATGGCTATTAGGCTGTCTTTTGAAAAAGCTAAAAAAATTTGTGATTCAGAAAAAAATGCATATGTAATTGGATCAGACGCATGCGCTGTCTGTGAAGAGAGAATATTAGGAAAACCTATCAAAAAAAATGTGGCAATAGAATATTTACGTTACATATCTGGAAAAGATATAATTTTTTATACAGGTGTTTGTGTTATGGATTCAGACACATATTCTTACGAAACAGATATTGCGAAATATCAAATAAAAATAAAAAAACTAAATGATAATGAAATATTTAACTACATAGAAAACCACAAACCATATTACTCCTCAGCTGCATTTAGGTATGAAGTCGCAAAAGATTTATTGGTTGAAGAGTTTATAGATTATGAAGAAGACATAAGCGGATTGATAGGTCTTCCACTAAAAAAGCTTCAAAAAATTTTAAACAATTTTAATTTTAAATAAGTTTATAAATTTTTAATTATGATTTTCTAAAAAAATATTTAAATCTTTTGCTAATGGCGATTTAATATCTTTTGACCCATTAAAATCAAATTTTAAAGAACAAGAATGTAAAAAAATTCTATTAAGTCCATTATTCCTATATTTCTTATTAACATCTCTATTTCCATATTTTTCATCACAAACAACAGGATGATTTAAATATGCACAATGTTTTCGTATTTGATGGTATTTCCCAGTTACGATATTTACTTCTAGCAAAGTTGAATCTTTAAAATATTTTAATATTTTAAATTTTGATATAGCAACTTCTGTTTTTTTATTTCTTTTTAGCTTTATCTCAGTTTTTTTATTTTCTTTACTCCACAAACCATCAACTAAGCATATATATTTTTTTTCTATTTCATTACTTATAATTTTCTTCTGAAGATTTCTTAATGAACTCAAGTTTTTAGTAAAAATAATACATCCACTTGTATCCTTATCTAATCTATGCAATAAATCAACTCTTTCGCAATCGATTCTAATTATTCTCATTATATCTATAAGTCCATATCCTATTTTTGTTCCAGAATGAACTGCATAAGAAGCTGGTTTATTAAAAACTATAATATTCTTTATCTTCATAAAGAATATTTGTTTCTGTTTTTTTTATAATTTCTTTAGATATTTTTGGCTTTAAATCTTCACTAGCTTTATACGGCGGTATTCTCACAATATCATCTATTTCTATTTTTGTGCTAGGCTTTGATCTTGCGCTATTTACACGCACCTGACCAGTTCTAATAAGCTTGTAAATATGACTTTTAGGGGTATTTTTTATCTGCGATAGTAAAAAATTATCAAGCCTTTGGCCAGAATTTCCTGCACCTATAACGATATTTTTTGCTTTGTAGTTATGAACCATATAACTTATGTTAAGTAACTTAAAATTTAGATAATTTGCTGAATTTCTCTAAGACTGATATATTACCAGCATGAGGATTATATATAAATAAACAAATCCTCAAATAAATTATGAGTTTACGCTAGTTGTCGAAAACTCCTTAATAAAAAAAATAATAAATATTCACATGCATGTACGAAGAAAGATGAAAGAATTAATTACTAAATGCTTTTTTAAAGAGCAAACACAATACTATATTTTATCATTAGGAAATATTCTTCTTTGTTATTGCGCATCTTATAGGAAATATAATGAAAAGAATTTTAATAAATGGCACTCAATCAGAAGAATTGAGAGTCGCATCAGTAAATGGTCAGAAATTATACGATTTAGATATAGAAAACAAATCTAGAAATCAAAACAAAGGAAACATATACAAAGCTATAGTAACAAGAATCGAACCAAGCCTTGAAGCCGCATTTGTGAATTTTGGAGCGGAAAGACATGGTTTTCTCCCTCTAAAAGAAATTTCAAAAGAATATTTAAAAAATGAAACTTTTGATAGAAAAAGTAGTATTAAAGATATGCTTAGTGAAGGTCAAGAGTTAATAGTACAAGTCGAAAGAATTGAAAGAGGAAATAAAGGTGCTGCATTAACAACATTTATAAGTTTGGCTGGAAAGTATTTAGTATTAATGCCAAATAATCCAAAAGCAGGCGGAGTTTCAAGACGAATTGAGGGATCAGATAGAAAAGCGGTTAAAGAAAATTTAGATAATCTAAAGAAAATAAAAGATGGTGGCAATATTATTAGAACTGCAGGAGTTGGAAAATCACTTGAAGAGCTGCAGTGGGATCAAGACTATCTTGTAACTTTATGGGATAGTATTGTTAATTCTTCAAAAGAAAAAAGCGCACCTTTTTTAATATATAGAGAAAGCAATATTATTATTAGAACACTTAGAGATCATATGGATGACTCCATCAATGAAATATTAGTTGATAACGAGGAAGTTTATAATATGGCAAGTGAGTTCTTAAATTTTTCAATGCCGCAACAAAAAGATAAACTCAAACTGTATAGTGATAAAACGCCTTTATTCAATAAATATCAAATCGAAAATCAAATAGAGTCTGCTTTTAGCAGAGAAGTATCTTTGCCATCTGGGGGATCTATAGTAATTGATCATACTGAAGCACTGATATCAATTGATATAAACTCCGCAAGGTCTACAAAAGGTAGTGATATTGAGGAAACAGCGCTAAATACAAATTTAGAGGCGGCAGAAGAAATTGCGAGGCAATTGAGAATAAGAGATTTAGGAGGTCTTTTGGTTATAGATTTTATTGATATGCTTGCAATAAAAAATCAAAGGGCTGTTGAGGAAAAAATTAAAGAAGCAGTAAAACTTGATAGGGCAAAAGTTCAATTTGGAAAGATTTCAAGATTTGGATTGCTAGAGCTTTCAAGGCAAAGATTAAGACCTTCTTTGAGAGAAACATCGCAAGCAATGGGTCATTTGGATGAAGGAATTGGCAGGACAAGAAATATAAAATCGATGTCTCTAGCAATATTAAGACGTATTGAGGAAGAATCTTTAAAAGTGAATACTAGCAAGGTTGTTGCTGAGCTGCCTCTCAAAATATCAACTTATCTAATGAATGAAAAAAGAAAAGAAGTTAATAATATTGTAGAAAAAAATAACGTTGAAGTAATAATTATTCCGGATGTCTATATTGAAAGCCCCAATTATAACATTACTAGATATAGAAGTGATAATGATGATAATGGACAAAAGGCAAGCTACGAACTATCAGAAAATAAAGCTGGATCCATATATAATTTTGAAAATGAAAAAAAAGAAGTAGCTGATTCCGAGCCAACTGTTAAAGGAATTAAGCCAAATAAACCAATACCAATAAAACAAAAAAATAAATTTATAGAGCTTATAAAATCATTAAAAGAAATTTTATTTGGAAATACTGAAAACCAGACGAAAACACATACAAAAAAAGATCATAAAAAAATTTAATAAAAATTATAAACCTAGAAATAATAGATAAAAAAAGATCAAGGAACTATAATCCTAATTATAAAGGAAAAAAGTTTAATAAAAATTATAAACCTAGAAATAATAGATATGGAAAAAATAAAAACTATAATAAAAAAGACTAAAAAATAATTTATAATAATCGTCCTGAAAGATAACAAAATCAAGGTTTTTGTTGCTACGGTACTGACGGTTCCCACCTTAGATACTGGGTAGTATTGACTCCTTAGTGCAGATTCATACGGTACTGTATCACGGGTTCGAATCCCGCTTTACCTTCATTGGAAACGGCGTTGAATGTAACCAATTCTTAGAAAGACACGAACAATAATTAAAGTTGAAACTTAACTATTTAGGTCTATAATGATAATATGAAATCTTTTGTATCGACATTAATGATTTTTGCGGTATTCACGATATCTTTAGCGTGCAGCATGTCTTTTTGTCCAATGCAGGCTCATGCTGCAGAGTCTTCTGAACAAGTAAAATCTGATCTGCCCCCTTGTCACGAATCGAATGAGAAATCAACGGATTGCGACTTTATGTCAAATATGGACTGCCTCGGGGTTGATCTTGCTCAAATAAATAACAACTATGATTTGGTTCAAGATTCTTCAAACGTTGATTTTGTCTGGGTAAATCTAACTATTGAATACAATGATTTTCTTTACAGGCCCAATGTCATTCGCGGGCCGCCTTTTGAGTACAAGGTTTCCCATCTCAATAATCACAATCTCTATCTAACAACGCAGCGCCTGCGCATCTAACAAGCTCTTTTCTTAACGGTTTTTTTACGACTTAAAAGAAAGGAGATTATGCTATGCGTATTTTATTTTTTACCCTATTTTTGTTTACTTTTGCGCCATTGGTAATGGCCGCAGAAAACGGGATGACTTCTTCGCACCAAACCGAAGCTCATACCCATTATTGCCCGATGCATCCAGAGGAAACGGGAATGGAGGGCAATAATTGTCCTATCTGTGGTATGCATCTTGTCCCCATGGAGGATAAGGCCATGGACATGGATGCTATGCAGCCGCATGAAAATCATGATCATGAAATGCATTCGCCCACACCATCTGTAAAAGACGCCGATGGTCAGCAGGTTTATATCTGTCCCATGCATCCCCACATTACGGGAGAAGAAGGCGATAATTGTCCGATTTGCGGTATGCATCTGGTGCCAAAAAATGAAGGCAACGGGTCCCATGAAGGTCATGAAAACAAGCCAGAAGACGCGTTTTTGATTGATCCTTCTTATATTCAAACGCTGGGGGTTAAAACCTCCAGCGTAACCCATCATGAATTTGGCCGAAACATTCGTTCCTTTGGTCAGATAGAGCCTAGCACGCGCCTGGAATACGCGGTCGATGTGCGCACAAAGGGCTGGATTGTTGATTTGGCCGTTGATGCCGTGGGGGACGCAGTCAAAAAAGGTGATTTGCTTTTTACCTATTACAGCCCGGATTTAATGAACGCCCAGTCAGATTTTCTGATTGGGTCACGTGTCGGGAACGCCATCCAAAGGCTGAGCCTTTACGGCATGGATGATAAGGCCATCGCTGAATTAAAAGAACGCGGCAAATTTTTTGAAGAAACGCCGTTTTATGCACCTGAAGACGGCACTATCACGATGTTGAGTGTGCGCAAAGGTGGGTACGTAAATGAAGGTGGAAGCGTTTTAAAGTTACAGGATTTCTCTAAGGTTTGGGTCAATGCGGATGTTCCTATCCGGGATGTCCAGTTTTTGGAGGTAAAAACACCAGCTAAAATTTCTATACCAGAAACGAGCGCAAGCTATGACACCGCTGTTGATTTCATTCACCCTGTGAATGACCCGCAAAATCGCACCGTCACTGTGCGTCTTGTACTTGATAATCCGGATGGCACTCTTAAACCGGATACGTATGTAGATGCGGTCTTTAGTGCTGATGCGCAGTCGCGCCTTGCAATTCCGGCAGAGGCAGTTCTTTACGGCGGCATGGGGGCGTACGTAATTGAAGATATAGGAGACGGTTATTTCCGTCCTGTGATGGTGCAAACGGGAATTACATCACAAGGCCTGACAGAGATTACAAGCGGACTATCCCACGGACAGAGCATCGTTACATCCGGTCAGTTTATGCTGGATGCGGAAAGCAACCTGAAAGGCGGCATGGGGGCGATGGGGCATGATCATGGCGGCGAACAAATGGAAGGCATGACAAGCCAGCCAACATCACAAGATGGAAGTCAGAGCCATGCCCACTAATCAAGACCATATGCACGATCCATCCAAAAGCTTCGCGGCGAAAATCATAGACTGGTCAGTGGCCAATCAGTTTTTTGTCATGCTGGGCGCTCTGGTATTGTTGGCGGCGGGGATTGTCTCCATCACGAAAATCCCGTTGGATGCCATTCCTGATTTATCCGATACGCAGGTGATTATCCGCACAGACTTCCCCGGACAAGCACCACAGGTGATTGAAGATCAAATTACCTATCCTCTCTCCACACAGATGCTGTCCCTTCCAAAAACAAAGGTCGTGCGCGGCTTTTCCATGTTTGGCACATCGTTTGTTTACATTGTCTTTGAAGATAACGTCGATATGTATTGGGCGCGCAGCCGGACGCTGGAATATCTCTCGCAGGCGCGCGGCATGTTGCCGGAAGGGGTAGAACCGGAGCTGGGGCCGGATGCAACCGGCGTGGGCTGGGTGTTTCAATATGCGCTTTTTGATAAAACAGGCCAGCATGATTTGGCGGAGTTGCGGTCTTTACAGGATTGGTTTGTCCGCTTTGAGTTGGCCACGATTGACGGCGTGGCGGAAGTTGCCAGCGTTGGCGGGTTTGTGAAGGAGTATCAGGTGTTGGTCGATCCGAACAAACTGCGCGCCTATGACATTCCGCTGCAAAAAGTGATTGAGGCTGTGCGCTCATCCAATCAGGAAACCGGCGGGCGGACACTGGAAATAGCGGAAACGGAATATCTGATCCGCTCGTTCGGCTATGTCAACAAGCCAGAGGATTTACAAGCTGCCGTTTTGAAAAGCGTGGACGGCACGCCGATCACCGTGGGAGACGTGGCTCGCGTGGTGGAAGGCCCGGCCATACGGCGCGGCATTACGGAACTCAATGGTGAGGGCGAGGCGGTGGGCGGCATTGTTGTCATGCGCCCCGGTGCGAATGCGCTGGATGTCATTCATAATGTCAAAGAGCGGCTGGAAAGCGTAAAACAAGGGTTACCAGACGGGGTAGAATTAAAAATAGTCTATGACCGCAGTGAATTGATTGAAGGCTCGGTTGATTATCTCAAAGACAAGCTGATTGAAGAAAGCGTAATGGTGGCACTGATTGCCTTCCTTTTTCTGCTCCATGCCCGCAGTGCTTTGGTTGCCATTATTACGATCCCGCTTGGGATTTTAGCAGCGTTCATCATCATGAATGCGCAAGGCATTACGGCTAATATCATGTCGCTCGGCGGGATAGCCATTGCTATCGGCGCTATGGTGGATGCGTCTATTGTTATGGTGGAGAACGCGCATAGAAAGCTCTCCGACATGGAGCCGGATGCCGATAAGGCGGACAAACAAAAAGCATTAATTCAGGCGGCCAAAGAAGTAGGACCGGGGCTGTTTTTCTCCCTCCTGATTATCACTGTGTCATTCTTCCCTGTTTTTGCCTTAACGGGTCAATCAGAACGCATGTTCACGCCATTGGCCTTTACCAAAACCTATGCCATGACGGCAGCGGCACTCTTATCGGTGACGGTTGTGCCTGTCCTTATGCTATGGCTGATTCGAGGCAAGATAAAACGTGAGAACGAAAACCCGATCAACCGCTTTTTCATTGCACTGTATCGTCCATTCCTGAATGCCGCTTTGAAATGGCGTAAGACAACGATAGCGTTGGCAATAGTTGCGCTTGTTTCAACCACACTTCCGGCGTCCAAGCTGGGCAGTGAATATATGCCACCGCTTTATGAGGGCGGGCTTCTATATATGCCAATGACCTTGCCGGGTGTATCGCCTGCCAAAGTTCGAGAAATATTGCAGGTTACAAACCGCCAGTTAATGGAAGTGCCTGAAATCGAGCAGGTCTTTGCCAAAGCCGGACGCGCCAATACCGCTACAGATCCTGCGCCGCTAGCCATGATTGAAACATGGATTGAACTCAAGCCCCGCGATCAATGGCGCGAGGGCATGACACCGCAAAAACTGATTACAGACCTTAATAAGAGAGTTGGTCTGCCGGGGATGATGGATAGCTGGGGCTATCCGATCAAAATACGGCTTGATATGCTAACCACAGGTATTCGTACACCCATCGGGGTTAAGATTGCCGGATCGGATTTGCAGGAAATCGACCGGATTGCCAAAGACGTCGAAGCCCGCGCCAAGGAGGTGTCAGGCACGCGCAGCGCGATTGCTGACCGGGTTGTTGGCGGAAAATATATAGAGATCATTCCTGACCGCCGCGAACTTGCCCGCTATGGCATTGCGTTGAGAACCGTGCAGCAAGTTATTCAAACAGCACTAGGCGGTATGCAGCTTGATGAAGCGGTAGAAGGACGTGAGCGTTATCCCATTATGTTACGCTATGATCGCCCTTTCCGTGAACATATCTCCGATCTGGACAATATTCTAGTCAGTACGCCAAACGGCGCGCATATTCCTTTGGCTGATCTGGCGAACATTCGCATTGCCGAAGGGCCGTCTATGATTAAATCCGAAGATGCACGTCTGAATGGTTGGGTATTTGTCGATATTGAGGATCGGGATATTGGTTCTTACATCGCAGATTTAAAAGATGCACTCAAAACATTGGAACTACCCGCAGGCTATAGCCTGAAACTCTCCGGCCAGTTTGAGCAGATGCAAGAGGCTAATGAACGGTTAAAGATTGCTGTACCAGCCACGCTGCTGATTATTTTAACGCTGCTTTACCTGCATTTTGGAAGGTGGGATCGCACGATGCTTATTATGCTCTCCGTGCCTTTCGGTGTGACTGGAGGAGTCTGGTGGCTATGGTTGGCAGGGTATAATATGTCAGTGGCCGTAGCCGTGGGGTTCATTGCGCTCGCTGGAATTGCCGTGGAAACGGCAATTGTCATGCTGATTTATATTGATCATGAAATGCGCGAACACTGGCCGGATACGTTTGAGCAGTTGCTGGAAAACGTCCGTCATGGTGCGTTGCAACGTCTGCGTCCCAAGCTTATGACTGTCAGCACCATCATCCTCGGCCTGATTCCCATTTTCCTGACCGATGGGCCAGGGTCAGATGTGATGCGGCGAATCGCCCTGCCGCTGGTTGGCGGTATGGTCAGCACATTGATCCTGACGCTGCTTCTTATACCCGTCATTTATGCTGTGTATATGCAATGGAAGCTCAAACTTACTAATAAAATTGAAAGGACTGAACAATGATGAATATAGAGATTATACCAAATTACCATCCAATCTTGGTACACTTCACAATCGGGCTGTTGAGTATTTCAGCACTCTTATACTTTCTAGGGAGTATTCTCAAAAAGGAAAATTTGCTGATTGTTGCGCGGTGGAATTTATGGGTTGGTACGGTTATCACCGTGGGAACTGTTATAGCCGGATTCGATGCCTACAACAGTGTCGCCCATGACGCAGCCTCCCACGCCGCTATGACAGACCATAAAAACTGGGCTTTGCCGACAGCCGGGATATTCTCATTGCTGGCTTTATGGGCCTTGTGGAAACAACGTGGGGCAAAAACAGTTAGCACTGTATTCGTTGTTATGATTGTGCTGGCCTCTGGCTTATTGGCAGTCACCGGCTACAAAGGCGGCGAAGTTGTTTACCGCCACGGCACAGGCGTTATGCGTATGCCAGAAATTCACGGCGACGGTGGCCACGGTAGTCACAGTCATGGTGAAGAAGCATCTGCAAACCATCACGGTACGGCTGCGCCTGCCGCACAACGAGATTCGCATGAGGGTAACGATCATGGCGAAGAAATGGAAGACCATCATGGTGTAACGACACCTGAGAAAGAACCGGAACAACAGGAAAGTCAAGGCCATGATCACGGCGGTCATGAGCATTAAAATGAAGGGGTTAAAAATGAACAGTCTCAGACATATCACAGCAATATCAGCGGCCCTTGTTTTTCTAAGCGCATGCTCACTCACGCCTGATTATCAAAGACCAGAAATCGAAACGCCCGCCTGGCAGGATGCGCAGAGTATTCAAAATGCTGAAATCGCTGCTGACTGGTGGACAAATTTTGAAAGCGCGGAGTTAAACGCGCTTATGAAGCGCGCACTCGGTAATAACAATAATTTACAAGCCTCTTTACAGCGGATTGAACAGGCACGTGCGGATTTAAAAATCGCCGGTGCGGCGCTCCTCCCTTCCGCAGATATTACGGCTACGTATATGAGCGGTTCAATACAAGCCACGAATATCACCGATATGCGCAATAAAGGCATTCCTGACTACACTGTCGATGCGGGTATTTCCTACGAACTTGATCTGTTCGGCGCCAACAGGGCAAAAGCCAATGCAGCAGAAGACCGGCTTTTGAGCGTTGCCTATAAGCATGACGCGCTGGCGCTCGTGATTATGGGAGATGTAGCACAAAACTACTTCAATATTCTGAATTTGAAAGAACGCGTGCGCATTGCAAACGATAATTTGCAGGCTACACAAGATTTATTGAAAGTCGCTAAAGCTAGGTTTCAGACCGGAGTACGGACACAGCTTGATATAACACGGCAAGAAACGCAAGTAGCCAGAGCCAAGGCTGCTGTAACGGCATTAGAACAGGAATTGGCGCTGACGCAGAATGCTCTGGCTGTTTTGATTGGGGAGCCTCCCCAGAGCTTTAGTATTAACGGAAAGAATTTAAACAAACTTAATCTCCCAGATCCGGCGGCCTTGCAACCTGCCGCACTCTTGGAGCGTAGGCCAGATGTTAAAAGCATGGAAGCTATGCTGAAAGCCGCCAATGCCGATATTGGCGCAGCGCGGGCTGTCTTTTATCCGTCTCTAAATATTGGTCCCAGCCTATTGCTAGCGGCCAGCCCATCAGCCTCTGCTTTGACCTTGGCGGGATCAGTCAGTGCGCCTATCTTTCAGGGTGGTCGTTTGAAAGGTAATTTGGATCGCGTAACTGCTCGTCAGAAAGAACTGGCCGAAAATTATCAACAAACGGTTCTGGTCGCCTTTCAGGAGGCGGAGAACGCCCTGACCAAAGTGCAAAAAACTCTGGAACGAGAAAACGCATTGAGACAAGCCGCAACCAAAGCGCGGGAAGCTTATGATATAGCCAAAAACCAATATAGTTTGAGCGTCATTGAGTTTCAGGATGTTTTAGATTCACAGCGCATGATGTTAGAGTCCGAAGATCAATATGAACACGCTCGTTATGAAACGCTGGCCGCCCGCATTGAGCTTTTCAAAGCCATGGGTGGCGGCTGGAAAAAAGAATAGAAAAAGGAAAGTGAATCATGTCCCATCAACATGGTGGGCATAAAATTAGGTACGGAACTTCCGCTCCTAATTATAAACATGGTAGAAGAACTAAAGAGGCTAGTAAAAGTAGAACAAGGTTAAGAACTTTGGTCTTTATAGGTAATCAACTAGGATTCATTAAGCGCAAGCTCAGAGGAAGAAAAATATTAATACAAGGAGAATGGATGTGAAAGATAAAACACAGTATGAGAAATACCCATGCCTAGTACATTTTGCTGACGCTAATACCATAATTATTAAGATGAACTTAAAAGAATGTAAAGTCTGGCTTAATAACCCGGACAGTATAGAGTTTGTTACCTTAAAGAAAGTGATAAATGAAGAGCTTGGAAGTGTTGCAGACTGGGAAATACTTACCGGTCAAGTAAGAGATTGCATGGAATAAGTTAAATATAATAAATGTTAAGGATATACCGAATTGTCTCAAAGAGACTTACTGATTATCGTAAATGTAACAGTGTCTGTTAATAATCCTTCATCAAAGACTTTTAACTGATATGTTCCATCATAAGGAACAGGAATTTTTGACTGAGCTATATCTTTGCTCTTAACTATTTTTTCATTTAGATAAATCGTTAATTTATCACCACTACCTGATAGATTAATTTTAAACTTACGATTAATATTTGGCATAGTTTCCTTTCTTAAATTTCTTAATATGAAAAAATCTATATAGAGTTGGTAATACCACTAATGTTAAGATTGTTGAAGAAATAATTCCTCCAATCACCACAGTAGCAAGTGGTCTTTGTACTTCAGCTCCAGTTCCTGTATTTAGTGCCATTGGCACAAAACCTAAGCTAGCTACTAATGCTGTCATTAAGATTGGTCTTAGTCTAGTTAGTGCACCTTTTATAATTGCTTCATCTAGCTTCATTCCCTGCTCACGTAAGCTTTTAATAAATGACACCATAACAACACCATTTAATACAGCCACTCCTGAAAGGGCAATAAAACCAACTCCTGCAGAAATAGACAATGGAATATCTCTTAACCATAAAGCGGCTACACCTCCCGTTAAAGCAAGCGGCACACCAGAAAATATTAATAATGCAGCACGCCCTGAGCCAAACGCCATAAATAATAAGCCAATAATCAATAATAGGGCTACAGGCACAACAATCATCAGCCTCTTTTTAGCGGAAATAAGCTGCTCAAATGTTCCACCGTAATTTATCCAATAACCGGGTGGTATTTCTACATTTTGCCTAATCTTTTGTTGCACTTCCTCAACAAAGCTACCTAAATCACGATCACGAACATTGGAAGTTACCACTACACGTCGTTTACCATTTTCTCGACTTATTTGATTTGGGCCATAAGCAACTTCTAGCTTTGCAACTTCTTTAAGTGGCACATAATTCGGGCGATTATTAATTCCCTTCTGCTTTTCTTGTGACAGTGGAATTGGTAAATATTCAAGAATCTCAATATTGTTGCGTAAATTTTCAGGCAAACGCACTACAATATCAAAACGGCGGTCTCCTTCAAACAACTTTCCAACTTCTTTACCTCCCATTGCTATTTGTACCACTTCTTGTACATCTGACATATTCAAGCCATAACGATCAAGACTTGCACGATCAGGTAATATAGAAAGAACTGGAAGGCCCTTTATTTGCTCAATCTTAACATCAGAACCTCCTTTAATTTCCTTTAGTTCCTGCTCTACCTTTTCAGCAACTTCAAGCATGACGCCAATATCATCACCAAATATTTTAACAGCCAAATCACTTCTTACTCCTGAAATAAGTTCATTAAAGCGCATCTGAATAGGCTGAGTAAATTCATAGTTATTGCCAGGAACCTGTTTGGCAACTTCTTCCATATCTTTTACTAATTTAGCCTTTGTTTTATCTGAATCAGGCCATTCATTCCTTGATTTGAGCATGATAAATGTATCAGCCACACTTGGCGGCATTGGATCAGTGGCCACTTCTGGCGTTCCAATTTTACCAAAAATTTCATCGATTTCAGGAAATTTTTCTTTTAAGCGTTTTTCTAATGTTGCTTGCATAGTAACTGCCTGAGTCAAGCTAGTGCCAGGAATACGCATGGCATGTAGCGCAATGTCTCCTTCATCAAGATTTGGGATAAATTCTGTTCCCAATCTTGAGGTCATTAAAATGCTTAAAATAACCAAAACACTAGCACCACCAATAATATGTTTTGGACGATCAAGACTCCAAAGCAGCATTGGCTTGTACCATTTTTTAGCTTTAAGAATAATTTTACTTTCTTTTTCTTCTACTTTACCTGTTACAAAAATTGCAACAGCGGCAGGCACGAAAGTAATTGATAAAACTAGTGCAGACAATAGAGCAATTACAACGGTAAATGCCATTGGATGAAACATTTTGCCCTCTATACCAGTTAGAGAGAATATAGGCAGATAAACTACGGTGATAATAATTACACCAAAAATACTTGGCTTAATCACTTCAGCGGTTGCGTTAGAAGCTAGCTTAAATCGCTCTTCTTTTGTTAATAATCGTCCTAAATCGTGCTGCGCCATACCAAAACGGCGAATACAATTCTCAATAATAATGACCGCCCCATCAACAATTAGACCAAAATCTAATGCCCCAAGACTCATCAAATTGCCTGATACTTTATTTTCTACCATGGCTGTGATTGTCATCAGCATAGAGATAGGGATTACAGCAGCTGTAATGAGTGCTGCTCTAATATTACCTAAAAGTAGGAACAAAATTGCAATCACTAAAATAGCTCCTTCTAGTAGGTTTTTTTCTACTGTGGCAATTGTCCTATCTACAAGTTCAGTACGATCATATACAGCTTTAGCAATTACACCTTTGGGAAGAGTGCGATTAACCTCTTCTAACTTACTAGCAACTCGTTGTGACACTTCACGACTATTTTCTCCCATCAACATCATAGCTGTACCAAGGACTACTTCCTCACCATTTTGAGTGGCTGCCCCAGTACGCAAGGGGTATCCAAGCTCTACATCAGCAATATCACCAATACGGATAGTTATTTCATCTTTTTTGGTTACTATAATATTGCGTATATCCTCAAGATTTTTTACTTGCCCAGGTACACGAATTAAATATTGCTCACCATTCCTTTCAATATATCCAGCGCCAATATTGTCATTATTGTTTTCAAGGGCGCTCATAACATCATTAAGCGTTAGACCATAAGCTAGCAATCTGTTTGGATAAGGCATTACATGGAATTGTTTTTCATATCCACCAATGGAGTTAACCTCAATTATCCCTTTCAAATTACGCAGTTGGGGCAATATAACCCACTCTTGTATGGTAAGTAGATCCATAGGGGTATATGCAGTTCCATCCTCCTTTTTTGCATCAGGATTAGCCTCTACCACATACATAAATATTTCACCAAGACCTGTTGCTATTGGCCCCATTTCTGGCTCTAAACCATCTGGAATTTCACTTTTTACTTGTTGCAAACGCTCATTGATTAATTGTCTAGCAAAGTAAATGTCCGTTCCTTCTTCAAAGACAACGGTAACTTGCGACAAGCCATAACGTGAAAGTGATCTTGTATAATCAAGTTTTGGAATGCCAGCTAATGCTGTTTCAATAGGAAAGGTTACGCGCTGCTCCATTTCCATAGGTGAATAGCCAGCAGCCTCAGTATTAATCTGCACCTGCACATTGGTGATGTCCGGCACAGCATCAATGGACAATTTACTAAAGTTATAAATTCCAAGTGCCATAAACCCTACCGCAACAAATAAAACTACAAAGCGATGGGTTATAGAAAAATTAATGATTCTTTCAATTATTGAAGGTTTTATATTAGTGATCATGTGATGCTACTGATTTTTCAATGTCTGCTTTAATAAGAAAACTGTTATTTGTTACATATTCCGTGTTAGGTTTTAATCCTTCTAGCACCTCAACCCACTTACCATCACCTACTCCAAGTTTCAGCATACACACTTCGTAGGTGTCATCATATTTGGCAAAAACAACTGTAAAATCTCTAAATTTCTGTAATGCTGAACTACGAACAGCAAGAGGGACTTCCTTCCTATTAACAATAACATTACCTTCAACCGTCATTCCTGGACGCCATTTACCTTCTTTGTTATCAAGAGGCACTATAGCTAGAACACTTTGACTCAATGCATCTGCTGTTGGTAGAATCATAGAAATATTAGATTCTAAAGACGCATCATTTTTTAATTTACTCACTTGTACTTTTTGACCTTTTCTAACTTTCTCTAAATCACTTGAGAAAACATGAAGTTCTGCCCACACATTTGATAAGTCAGCAATGGTAAATAGAGCATTATCACCCGCAACATCTCCTACATTAGTATCTCTTTCCAATATTATTCCATTCATTGGAGCAATAATATTATAGCTTTTTAGACTTTCATTGCTTTCAATAACTGTTAAAACTTGGCCTTTTTTAACTTCATCACCCCAATTGACATATACCTTTTTTACCACACCAGGGAATCTAGCTCTTATTTTTTTTGTAGTATTACGATTTAGTGTAATGCGTCCAGTAAGCTTGGCATATTGATTTATAATAGCCGATCCTGCTTTTTGAGTTTTTATGCCTCCTTCTAAAGCAGCTTTTTTACTAATTTGGGTTCTGCCCACATAAGATTCAAAGTTCCATTGATAAGTTTTTTTATCATAATCAGCTTTTACTACTACATCAAAAGAATGTGGTTCAGCAACAATATCATCACTAACTAATATGCCATCTTGTGACTTGAAAGAAAAGTCATTCACTTCTCCATCAAGGCGATTTAATCGAATGGTCAAATTAACCTTTAAAGGATCAATTAGTTTATCATCGTCATAAGCATAAACACGAAATTGTGGCGATACACCATCTTCATAAATAGTTACTTCAACAGCAAAATCATCATTACGAAATAATTTGCCACCATTAGGACCTTTTTCTGGCTCCTCTACATGATGATCAGACTTCTCATGCTTAGGGTCATTTTCAGACAATAAAATTTGTGAGGATATAAAAATTGACACAGCAATAAATGTCAGTATCAATAATATGTTTATTGCTATTTTTTTATTCATCTTTTTTACCTTTTAAATTATTAATTGGAGTTGTAATTAATTCTATATTTGCTCTTGCAACGTGGTATTGCTTTAAAGCTGTGTGATATTTTGCTCTAGCATCAAATAAAATACGCTGAGCATCTAAAACCTCAAAATAAGGAAACTTACCTTTTTCATATCCTGATTTTGCTACCCTGAATGCTTTTTTAGCTGTTGGTAATATTTTGTTTTTTAGTTTATCAGCAGTCTGGTAGGATATTTGCCAATTTCTCCACTCTTCAATTAGACTTTGCTCAAGAGACAATTTGGCATGCAATTCATTATTCCTTGCTTGGCTTAATTTAGCCCTTGCATGAGATGTATTTCCTTGGTTCCTGTTAAAGATTGGGAGAGGAATGGATAGGCCTACAACTAATGCCTCTTCATCTGAACCTCTAAACTCTCTAATTCCTATTTTTACTGTTGGGTCTGAAACTTTACTGGCAATTTCAAGATCATAAGCAAATTTTTTCTCTTTGCTCAAATAATAAAATTTTTTTAAAATAGGAGAGTCATTAAGTTTAGTTTGATATGTTGTAATATGATCAGGAGCGGTTAAATCAAAGAAATGGGAATGATCTAAAGATACATCTAATGAAT
This sequence comes from Thiothrix sp., assembly GCA_038141665.1. Taxonomy (GTDB): domain Bacteria; phylum Pseudomonadota; class Gammaproteobacteria; order Poriferisulfidales. The sequence goes on along the minus strand of JAYQIN010000002.1, from coordinate 78,444 downwards.
TTTTACCTAGTAATTTAGCAAGATTTTGCTTAGCTGAGTTAAATTGCTGCTTTTCTTGACTAGTTGCAATAACTGCACTTTCGTAAGCAACAGTTGCCTTAATTTTCTGAATTTCTGATTCTCTCGCTGCGTTAACACTTTTGGAAACGGTTTTTAATATCTGCTTAGCCAATAATTCCTGCTCTTTTGCAAGTTTTAAAGCCTCTGCTTCTGCCAAAACACTAGCATATGCAACATGAATATTGCGCATTATACTTAGTTTAGCAGCCATAAAATTACTATTGGCTGCATTTTTTGCTTGAGTTGCAGCATTTTTACGAGCATATCTTTTGCCACTTATATCAATAGATTTAGATAGGCTATAAGTATATTCGGCAGAATCAGAGCCTGTATATGGGCCAGTTCCAGCTATATTTGCTGCTTCAATTTCAAAATTTGGATTACTCCAATACCCAGCTTGTTTTTCTAAACCTTGAGCTGCTGCTATTCCATCTTTTGAAGATTTAACTTCTGGCGAAAATTCTAACCCTAAGTTGATTGCTTCTTGCAGAGTTATAACCTTACTATTTATAACCTTACTATTTTGATAAATTGACTCTTCATATTTATGGTCCTTAGGATTATGAGGTTCATAAGCATAAGATTTAGCCACAAAGAAAAGGCTTATAAATGCAGCGCAACAGCACGGTAATTTTTTTAATAAATTCATGAATTTCCCATTGATTAACAATTAATATAAACAAGGCGCAGGCCTTAATTAATTGTTATGCTTTGGGAGGTTTAGAAGGGAGGGAGACGTAATTTAGAGGAAGGGAATACTTATAAGAATCGACAATATTTTTTTCAACAAAACTAGTAAGTTCAGAAGATAAATTTTGGCCAAGGCTAAAAAGATGATTACAATTATGATGACAAGAAGACTCACAACAATCAAAAGCTATATCAGAAGAGGAGTCATCAGATTGATCAGATATAAGTGATGCAGAAACATTATTTTGCTCACCATCATCCATACATATATGGGCAGAAGCAATGCCAGTAAATAGCATTGATATTATAATTAAAAAATGTATTGCAAATTTTTGTCTAGACATATTTCAACATTTTACCTTACAAATTACAAAACTCAATCTTTTATTGTAAAAACTTACCATGCTTCAAGCATATAAAAATCTTCCATAAATAAACCACAAATATTTTTTTCATAATTACATTGTGATTTAAGTTTATTTTCAATAGAAAGAACTGCATTTCTTGAATTTTCAAAAGTTTCTATAAGCAACTTAATTTCTTTTTCACTAAATTTTATATGATGCATAAAAATACCTATATTTATTATTTAAAAATTGCTCAATTGAATATGTATTATATAACATTGATTGACCGGCAAAATCACAAGAGTAAAAAACACCCTTGGACCATCCACCTGAAAATGATTGAAATTTTCCAATTATACTATTTGTATCAGCAAACCATGTTCACCGATAAACCTACCACTTTCCATTTTGCTTCAATAAAATTTGCGTGAACCTGGAAAGTAAATAAGAGCAAACAAATTGTAAGTAGTTTGTTTTCATTAAATATTACTGATTATTTTGAGATTGTAAAATTAGGACTGACCCATGATGACTAATTTTTTCTCTCCACGGTTACCGAATATTCTATTTTTTTTCTAGAAATATTTTTTGAGTAGTCTTTTATATTTAACAACGGGTGTGTTTTGAGAATGCCGAGACTCATTTATGCCGAGTTCAATGTATATGAGTATTGCGGAGTCCCCTTTTGAGATTGAGGGGTAGGTATAGGGGTGGGGTATCATCGACTGTAATATTTTAAAGATAATAATAGAAATCAAGCAAGGGATTTTTTAAACTAAACCGTATATAAAACCGTATATAAATTTGATTTTGGTCTGTTTATTTCCTCTGAAATGTTTATAAATAAAGGTTTGTACACTATTAAATGGCGGAGAGAGAGGGATTCGAACCCTCGATACAGTTGCCCGTATAACACCTTAGCAGGGTGCCGCTTTCGACCACTCAGCCACCTCTCCATATTCTAATATAATTTTTTAAAGAGTTAAGTTCTTATCGGAATTTTTCTCTGGATTATCAGAATTTTTAGAATTTTTGTCATTTATTCTGTCATAAACCTCTTCCCTGTGAACAGATACACTTTTTGGTGCATTTACACCTATTCTCACTTGAGAACCTTTAATGCCTAGAACTGTAACGGATACTTCATCGCCAATCCTTAGAGACTCTCCTACCCTGCGTGTTAAAATTAACATCGCACCTCCTCGATTACTTATTCAAGCAATTATTATTATTTTTTTATACCCTCAGATACTATATTACATATAATGTGAAATTCTACAAGGCTATTAAGATTTTTCTAGATCAAAAGCAGAATGAAGAACGTTTACAGCATTATTAAGATTTTCTTCATTAGTAACTACTGATATTTTAATTTCAGATGTTGAAATCATGCTTATATTAATATTATTCTTTGCAAGAACTGAAAACATTTTACTTGCTATGCCTGCATGAGTTCTCATTCCAACTCCAACCATTGAAATTTTTACAATCTTATTATTTCCTTCAACTTTTTTCGCTTTTAGTTTATTAGAACTTTCCTCTAATGACTGTAAAGCAGTCTTAAAATCATTTCTTGGAACGGTAAATGTGAAATTAGCTAAACCATCTTCTCCGACATTTTGTACAATCATATCAACATCAATGTTATGGTCAGCAATGGGTCCAAGTATTAAAGATGCAATACCAGGTTGATCTGGAACTCCCCTAATCGTTAATTGTGCTTCATCTTTATTAAAAGCAATTCCTGAAATTATAGCCTTTTCCATCTTTTCATCATTTTCTTTTCTTATCAATGTTCCGGTACCTTCCTCAAAAGTTGATAGAACTCTTATACCTATATCGTACTTACCAGCAAATTCTACTGCTCTTGGTTGTAAAACTTTTGAGCCTTGACTTGATAATTCAAGCATTTCCTCACTTGTAATATTATCAATTTTTTTTGCACCTTTTGAAATTCTTGGGTCAGTTGTATAAACACCATCAACATCTGTAAATATTTGGCACTCTTTAGCATCCAATGCAACAGAAATTGCAACTGCAGAAGTATCAGAACCACCTCTTCCTAATGTAGTTATATCACCATCAGCATTTATTCCTTGAAAACCTGCTACGACAACAATATTTCCATCTTTTAAATATTTTGAAATAAATACATTATTAATAGATTCTATTCTAGCTTTATTAAATGAAGAGTCTGTAACAATTCCTGCTTGTGATCCTGTTAAAGAAACAGCTTTATATCCTTTATTAATTAAAGATAAAGTTAGTAAAGAAATTGTAACTTGTTCGCCTGTTGCAACAAGCGTATCAAGCTCTCTGCCTGAAGCTTCAGGATCAACATTTTTTGCTAGATCAAGCAATCTATTGGTTTCACCACTCATTGCTGAAACAACAACAACAACATCGTTTCCTTTATTCTTTTCAACAATGATTTTATCAGCAACAGATTTAATTTTTTCAATAGTTCCAATTGATGTTCCACCATATTTTTGAACAATGATAGGCATTTTTATTTTCCTTTATTATTAATAATTTTAGAAATATGGTTTGAGATTTTTTTATTTAATAAGGAGATGTCATCTGTAAACACTATACCTGCTTGAGCAAGGTCGTCTTTACCACCACCTGAAGATCCAATATCTTTATTTAAGTTATTAATTATTTCTTTAGCTGTTATATGATCAAAACAATCGACTGTTACTAGAACATATATTTCCGCTTTATTATTATTTCTTTGAATAACAGTCAAAATTAGCTTTTCTTGTGATGATTTAACATCTTCTAAAATATTTTTTAGAATTTTTCCATCAATATAATCTAGATTCACAATTTGAACATTATACTGATTGATTATATTTTTCTTTTCTATATTTTTTAATATTTTAAAATAATTAATTTCTTTTAAAAGATTTGAATTTTGCTTTTTAAGATTTTTATTGTCTTCTAAAATAGAGTTTAATTTATTTTTCAAATCTTCATCTTGGACATTTAAAGTTTGACAGATATCTGATACCAAATTATCTCTTCTTTTTAAATAGTTTTCTGCTGACATTCCTGTTATTGCCTCTATTCTTCTTACACCAGATGATATGCTTGATTCTGATAGTATTTTAAATACACCAATATCTCCAGTATTATTTACATGAGTCCCACCACATAGCTCTATCGAAACATCTCCAAAACTTAATACCCGAACTTTATCGTCATATTTTTCACCAAATAATGCCATTGCTCCCATTTCTATAGCTTCTTCTTTATTCATTAATTTTGTATCAGAAGGTATTTTCAAATCAATATTTCTATTAACTTCATTTTCAACTAAATCTAAAACATCTTTTTTCAACGGTTTTTCGCAACTAAAGTCAAACCTTAATTTTGAATCAGATACCAATGAACCCTTCTGCTGAACATTTCTACCAATATTATTTATTAGTGCGGCATGCAGTAAATGTGTTGCCGAATGATTTATTTTAATATTTTCTCTTCTTATTTGATTGACTTCTGAAACCACAAATTCGCCATTTGTTAAAACACCTTCAGTTTGTTTTCCATGCAAAATAATTGTATCACCTTGTTTTTGAGTGTCAGAAACTATAAATTTTCCATTATCTGAATAAACTATTCCCGTATCACCTATTTGACCTCCGGATTCAGCATAAAAAGGGCATGGATTTATGATTATACACCCTTCCTGGTCAGAGCTTATTTCAGTAACATTTAGATCTCCAACATATATATCCAGAATAGTTGATTTATTTTTAAAATCTGAATAACCAGTAAATTCTGTATCATGTTTATTTGTAATATTAAATATTTCTTGATTAAAAAATTTATTTGATTTTTTACTATTTGTTTTTTGATTTTTGCATCAATTTTTCAAAAGACTTCAAATCTACTAAAAAGCTTTTTTCATTTGCAATAGTTGATGATAAATCAACAGGAAATCCATAGGTGTCATAAAGTAAAAATAGTAATTCTCCAGATATTATTTTTTCTTCTTTATTAGAAATAATCTTATTAATATTTTTGTCTAAAATTTCTAGGCCAGTATTCAGAGTTTCTTGAAATTTAGTAATTTCTAATAGTAAGACATCAGAAATTAATTTTTTTTGATCTATGTCTTTATATTGACTCACAATGGTATTTATAAAAATTGGAACTAATTCTATTAGTTTTTCATTTTTTAAATTAATTTTTTGAGAATGCCTTAGTGCTCTTCTTATAATTCTTCTCAATACATAACCGTGACCTTCATTTGAAGGCCTTATTCCTTCTATTGTTAACATTGAAATTGATCTAATATGATCCGATATTACTTTCATTGAGCTAATTTCTTCATGAAATTTTTTATCTGTATTTTTTTTTATAAATTCAATCATAGGAACAAACAAATCGGTATCATAATTACTGTGTTCATTTTGCATAACAGCGCATATTCTTTCTAACCCCATTCCTGTATCTACCGATGGCTTTGGAAGGTCAATCATCTTATCTTTAGAGACTCTATTAAACTGCATGAATACTAGATTCCATATCTCAACATATCTTTCTCCTTCATCACCATGCCCTGGGGGGTTTCCTTCATATTCATCTCCAAAATCATAAAAAATTTCTGTACATGGGCCGCATGGGCCTACATCTCCCATACTCCAGAAATTATCGTTTGTGTTAATTACTGAAATCCTACTTTCTTTGATTCCTATTTCATTGAGCCATATATTCTTAGCTTCATCATCAGTATTATGAACTGTTATCCACATTTTTTCTGGCGGAATCTTTAATTCAATAGTTAAAAATTCCCAAGCATATTTGATAGCTTCAGGCTTAAAATAGTCTCCAAAACTAAAATTACCAAGCATTTCAAAAAAAGTATGGTGTCTATTTGTAAACCCAACATTATCAAGATCGTTGTGTTTTCCGCCTGCTCTTAAACATTTTTGACTTGTTACAGCTGACTTGAATTTAGATTCTTTAAGACCTAAAAAATAATCCTTGAACTGGACCATACCAGCATTTGTAAACAATAAAGTTTTATCGTCATTTGAAGGTATTATTGGACTTGAATTTACATACGTATGTCCTTTTGAGATAAAAAAATCAATGAATTTACTTCTTATTTCAACACTTCTATTTTTCATAATTTTTAATTTTTTTTAGAACTTTTAAAATAGTGCTATATTCAAAACCTCTAGATTTAAAATTATTAACATATTTAGTAAAGATTTTTTCATCATCTAAATTCACATCCATAAGTTTAGTTTTTGCCAAGTTATACAAGACACTATAATCATCATTAAAATTTTTTATTTTATTGTTAATTATTTCAGAGCTTATGCCATTTGATTTAAGCTCATAAATAATTTTTTTTGAACCATATCCATAATTCTGCCTATATCTGATAAGCTCTTCGGTATACCTTTCGTCAGACTGAAATCCTGTTGCTTTAATTTCTAAAACAACACTATCAATAATCTCAGAATCAAAACCTTTATTTGTAAGCTTATTTTTAATTTGAAAACTGGAGTGTTCTCGCATCGCAAGTGATCTTTGTGCTGATGCTAAACATTTATCAAATTCAGACATTCTCCTCTACTTTTTTATTTTTTTTATTACCTTTTTCTTTATCATCATTTTCCGAAAGTTCACTATCACCTGGAAGAATAATTGAATAAAGTTTATCCTCTATGGTTTTTAATTGTTCCGGGTTATCTTTTAGATAACTCATTGCGTTATCTTTTCCTTGTCCAATTTTATTACCATCATAACTATACCAGGAGCCTGCTTTTTCAATTATTTTATGCTCTACACCAAGATCAATAATTTCTGCAACTTTACATATGCCCTCGCCATATCTTATTTCGAATTCAGCGATTTTAAACGGCGGGGCAACTTTATTTTTTACAACTTTTACTCTAGTTTCGTTTCCAAGTATTTCATCACCTTTTTTAATAGCTCCAATTCTTCTAATATCCAACCTTACTGATGAGTAGAACTTTAGTGCATTACCACCTGTTGTTGTTTCAGGATTTCCAAACATAACTCCAATTTTTAACCTTATTTGGTTAATAAAAATTACAAGAGTATTTGACTTTTTTATTGTGCCGGTAAGTTTTCTTAAAGCTTGAGACATTAATCTAGCTTGTAATCCCATATGACTTGATCCCATTTCGCCCTCAATTTCAGCTCTTGGGGTCAATGCAGCGACAGAATCAATAACAATTATATCAATAGCACTAGAACTTATTAACATATCAGTAATCTCAAGAGCTTGTTCGCCAGTATCAGGCTGAGAAAGCAATAAATTGTCTACGTTCACACCAATTTTTTCTGCGTAAGTTGGATCTAAAGCATGTTCTGCGTCAATAAAAGCAGCAGTACCTCCTAGTTTTTGACATTCTGCAATAACTTGAAGTGTTAGTGTGGTTTTACCAGATGACTCTGGACCGTATATTTCATCAACTCTTCCCTTGGGAAGTCCGCCTATACCTAATGCCTGGTCTAATGTCAGAGACCCAGTTGATATAGCCTCAATTTTCTCTTTTGGGCCTTCGTCTCCCATTCTCATCACAGCTCCTTTACCGAACTGTCTTTCTATCTGGCCAATTGCTGCTTTAAGAGACTCAATTCTTTCATCTGACATAATTAATTCCTATTTTTTGTTTTGATAAATTATTGCATATTTTTATCTCATTGTGTCTTAATTTCTCTTACACAATCAAGGATTATTTGAATGCCCTTTTCTGCAGCAGATTCCCTTATTTCTTTTCTTGTGCCAGAAAAGAAACATTCTTTATGAAGTTTTTGCCCATATATATCTATGTAAGAAAAATGAACTGTTCCAACAGGTTTTTCAATACTTCCCCCTTTTGGGCCTGCTATTCCAGTTATACTAAGACAAACATCAGAATTAGCTAATTTTAAAGCTGCTTCTGACATTTCAAGAGCTACTTCCCTGCTAACAGCTCCGTATAATTCTAAAGTGCTCTTATTGACGCCTATAATTTCTTTTAGATCGTTATCATATGTTACAAAGCTTCCAGAAAACCATAAAGAGCTACCGATGAAAACGGTAAATATCTTTGACAAAAGTCCTCCTGTACAGGATTCGCACAAAGATAACTTCAAATTCTTATCAATTAAAATCTTACTCAAACTATTTATTATCTTACTCAAATCAATTAGCATAGTATGTATATGTTAAAAATTTTAAAATTAATTAAGTATATATTATAGGTTAAAAAAATTTGATATGAAAAGTTTTTGGGATAGAGCAATAGAAAAACATCGTAAAGGCAAAGGTATTAAAGCCAGAACAAACAGAGGCCCAAAACTTAAGGCAACTGCAAAATATGGCGGGATGGCTGAAAGACAAATTCAAATGCATCTTGAGCTACACTTAGAGCCAATTTTGTCAAATCAGAAAGGGATAATAGACCCAGCAAAAGATTTATGTTTATTTAGCATGCAGGATCAAGAAAGATTTATACAAACTGTTGGAGAAATGTGCGATACAAACATGGAGCTTGGCTATGAATTTTGTCATCATGGAATTGAATCATTAAAACAGCTTAATGAAACTCAATGGTCAGGATGGGTTCAAAAGCTAATAAAAACATTTAACGATAGCGGGCTTGATCAATCAGTAAAACTGATGGACGATATTCAATTTTATGTAAACGAATTAACTGGTTCTTCAGTTAGCATAGATTTTATAGACTTTTCGAAAACCATTGAATCATTGTTAACAGGATTAAATGGAAGACCTTTAAAAGTAGAAGTGTCTGAAGATATATATACTGATACAGAGACAATATATCTTCCAGAAAGAATATCCTCTCAAATTTCTAAAGAAGAAAATTTTAGTCTTATTAAAGCAAGCGCAGTACATTTGTGGGCACAAACTTATTATGGAACTTGGAGAATAAATAAAAAAGACTTTGAGCGAGTATGAAGATAAAGATAGGGCAATAAAAGCATATCATTTTCTTGAAACCATTAGGCTAGATGAAACTATAAAGAGAGAGTTACCTGGCGTTGGAAAAATAATTGAAAAACTTAATCCAAAGAAACAAATACTATCAATTTCAAAAAATTTTAAAAATGCTATCGATATTCTTTCTAGTAAAAACTCGACTAATAAAGATTCTTTAAATCTTATTGATTCGATATTATCAGATCTAGATAAAATCCCAACATCACCTTATGCCGGAAGCTTTAAAATGGATAGTGCTGAAGCTATATCAGAAGAAAGAATTAACCAAGATAAAGTTAACTTTGAAAAGGCATTAGATGAACTTCATGAACAATGGAAAGAAGTTCAAAATGAGCCTGACGAGAAAAGTAAGGATGAAAATTCAGATGAGAAAACTTTTTCAGTATCCAAGGAAAATAATGAAAATGATTATGATGTCGTTTTAGAATATGGGGATAGTAATATAAAGCCGCCGGAAAACATAAAACAAATTATGGATTCTATAATTCAAGATCTTGGAGAAATTCCTGATGATTATCTTAAGCCTTCTGGTGATGGGGGTTATAATGATGAAGAAGATGAAGAAGATACATCAAGTGATTATGATAATTCAAATGATGGTTATAAATATAATGAATGGGATCATGCTAGAAAACAATATAAAAAAGATTGGTGTAAACTAAATGAAAAAACTATTGAAGGTGTGAATAATAATTTTATCAAAGAAACTTTGACTAAATATAGAGGTCTATTAAAAAATCTTAATAGAACTTTTGAAGCACTTAGGCAGGATGAGAAAAGATTAAAAAAACAAAATTATGGTGATGATATTGATTTAGATGCTTTTATAGATGCATATATTGATTTAAAAAGAGGTAAAGAAATTGACGAAAAATTATTTACAAAATTAAATAAAGTTGAAAGAAATGTTGCTGTAATGTTTATGATTGATATGAGCGGTTCAACATCTGGCTGGATTAACAAGATGGAAAAAGAATCACTTGTTCTATTATGCGAATCACTAGAAATACTTGGGGACACTTATGCAATATATGGTTTTTCAGGAAAAACGAGAAATCAATGTGATGTTTATAGAATTAAAGATTTTGAAGAGAAATATGATAATTCAGTTAAAGAAAGAATATGCAATATTCAAGCGATGGATTATACAAGAATGGGTGCAAGCATCAGGCATCTAACTATGTTGTTGCAAAATGTTGAAGCGAAAACGAAATTATTAATAACTCTATCAGATGGAAAGCCGGATGATGTCGATGGGTATAGGGGTACATACGGCATAGAGGATACGAAAAAAGCTTTAATAGAAGCAAGATTTCAAGGAATTCATACATACTGCATAACAATAGATGAAGAGGCAATGGAATATCTTCCATATATGTATGGCAAATCAAATTTTGCTGTCATTAATCAGGTGGATAAACTACCAACGAAAGTTTCGGATATATACAGAAAAATTACGGCATGAAATAATGAAAACAAAAACTTTGCTAGTTTTAATATTAATAACATTTCTTACATCATGTCAGAAAAATACATTTTCAAATATTGCGAAATCAGACATAGACATTGTGACAGAAATTCATGCAATTAATGCAAAAGAACATGTGGAAGATTTAATAATAAAATTATATAAATTAAATCCAATTTATTTAAAAAAAAATAAAAAATTCAATAAAGTTTCTGAGGTAGTTATAAATATTTTTGAAGAAATAGACATGAATAATATAGACAAAACTGGAAAAAAGAATATTGATTTAATACTAAAAGGATTTCAAAAAGATTTTACAGGAGATAGAATATATTTCATTTGTAAGGGTTTGTACGGTATGATAAATGCCTCATATAATTATAAAAAAAATTTCTACCTAACAGACAAAAAATTAGATGCTCAAAAACTAATGAACACAGCCATAAATATTGAGACTTTTGTTTGGAGACTTAGTAATACAAAAATAAATGGAGAGTTGATTATAAAAACTAATAATATTAGAGATAACAAAATAAATTTGAGTTTTGAGAGGTTATTTGGAAAATTAATAAATAATCAAGAAAATATGTCTAGGATAATTTCTTCTCAAGAAGGCAGAGTAGTTCAAAAAGCAGCAAAAAAAATTGTTACAACAATATTCTTACCTATAGGATTTTAATGATGAAAAAAGTTTTAATAATTTATTATAGTAAAAATGGTTCAACAAAAAAAATGGCGGAAAAGATATCTATGGGTGTAAAAATGATAGATGGTGTAGAGCCTATTTTAAGGACATTACCTAAAATTGAGGATGTTAATTCTAATAAAATATCAAATAGTGATCATATTTTATTTGCAACTAATGAAGACTTGGTTAATTGTGATGGTTTAATTTTGGGCTCCCCAACGCATTTTGGTAATATGGCTGCATCGATGAAAATATTTTTAGATGGTACTTCAAACGAGTGGTTTAATAATAGTCTTAGTGGAAAACCAGCGGGGGTTTTTACTTCTACATCAAGCATGCATGGCGGCCAAGAGACAACATTAATAACTATGATGATTCCTCTATTGCATCATGGAATGGTTGTTACTGGTTTACCATATAGTGAAAAAGAACTGCATTCTACAAAAACAGGTGGTAGCCCATATGGACCAACCCATCTTTCTTCGGGCAACGATAAATTATCAGAGGAAGAGAGTAAATTATGTATGGTTTTTGGCAAGAGAATTGGGGATTTAGCAAAAAAATTATGAAGAAAATTTACATTCTCGAATATTTCATTTATCTATCCTTAGTGGCATTAATAATTACAATTGCTATTTGGAATTCATTAATAAGTCCATCAGATACAGTTCCTAGAATAATACCAACATTTTTATACAACCTACCATTGTTAATCCTAATGGTGAAACTCAAAAAGAATAAATTCAGCACTTATATAATGACATCATATGTAATGTTACTATACTTTGTTATAGGAGTCGGAAACACTGCAACTGAAAATACCTTAATATTGGGCTTGATATTATCATCATTAAGCTTTGCAATATTTGTAAGCTGTATATTATATGTAAGGGAAAAAAATAGATTACAAACCTAATATATTATTAACATCTTTTAGGCTGACTTTTTTGTTAGTAGAAAACGAGTGATGACCTAACTTATGAATTTTTTTAATTAGAGAGCAAAGATCTCTATCTTTCCTATTTAAAAGAAAGCTACTTACATTTGGTGAAATATTGTATTCCTCCTCATGAATAATTTTTTTTAAAATTTTTTCTTTAATAAGATCGTTTTCATTGTTAATTTTTAAATTTAATCCCCATTTTAATCTGGACTGCAAATCTTTAAGCTTAATATTTTTTGAAGTATTATTCATCGATGATGTATATATAATTTTTTTTGAATTATCAATAATTTTATTAATTAAAAAGAAAAAGCTTTTTTCCCATTCCTCGATTCCAAATATCAAATCAATATCATCTATACAAACTAAATCATATTCGTCTACACCTACTAAAACATCTTTATTAAATTTAATAAAATTTTTCATAGGCAAGTAAACACATCTTATTTTAACCTCATCAAAATAATTACATGCTGAATATAAAATATGCGATTTTCCGGAACACTCATTACCCCATATAAAAATCTGATTGTTTTGATTTTTAAATATTTTTTTAACACTATCTAAATTAATTCATTCTCAGGGTTTTCTGAATAATAATTATTAAATGTTTGCTTAACATTCTTTTGGTACTTTAGTATTAATTGATTCATAAATCAGATGTTAATTTAATATTTTTAATTATGATATTTCTCTTATAGTTGAAAATATATTCAAGAGTGCTTGCAATTGTAGTAAGTATTACCACATTAATAATATCCTGAATATATTCTATACTTAAAATATTATTTAAAAATAACATACAATGAATCACTAATATAATTTGAAAGAAAGTATTCATCTTGCTTAAAAATATTGGGGACATTTCTTTACTCTTGTTAATCTATTATTTACTATAATACCTGCAAAAATTATTAAATCTCTACAAATAACTAATACAAAAAGATAATATGGCAGTATATATGTAATACATAAAATATAAAAAGCAGTATTTATCATGATTTTATCTGCAATTGCATCTAAATATGCTCCAAATAATGACACACAATTTAGATATCTTGCTAATATACCATCTATGCAATCAGATACACCCATAAATATAAACAAATATAAAGCGAGGTCTTAATCTTCGTTAAGTCACGTATAAGGCAAAAAATGGTATTAATAAAATTCTTAATCCACTTATAATATTTGGTATATAATTCATCTATATATTTTGACATAAAAATAAAATAAATTAACTGATATTGAGAATATAATGCCAAAAAAAAATAACCAAAAGAATCAAAAAGTTACTTATAAAAACTCAGGAGTTTCTATTGAGAATGCCGATAAATTAATCAGCAAGATAAAACCTTTGGCCAAGAAAACATGTGATAAAAACGTTATTGGCAGTATTGGTGGATTTGGAGCCTTATATGATATATCTCGGTTAAATTATAAAAAACCAGTTTTAGTTTCAGGAACAGATGGCGTTGGCACCAAATTGAAAATTGCCTTAAGACTAAAGAAACTTAATTGGATAGGAATTGACTTAGTAGCGATGTGCGTAAATGATATTATTTCTCAAGGAGCTAAGCCTTTATTTTTTCTAGATTATTATTCTACAAGTAATTTAAATAAAGATAAAAGTTTCGAAGTTATTAAAGGAATAGCAAAAGGTTGTGAAATAAGTAACACATCACTAATTGGGGGTGAGACAGCTGAGATGCCTAAGGTTTATCAAAAAGATGATTTTGATATTGCAGGATTCTGCGTAGGTATAATAGAAAAAGAAGATTTGCTGCCTAAAATAAATATCACAGAAGACGATGTTATTATTGGTATTAAATCAAGTGGATTTCACTCTAATGGATATTCTTTAATAAATAATATGCTAGATAAAAATAAAATAAAACTAAATGATATGATTGGAAAAGTAAAACTTGGTGAGCAATTAATTAAGCCAACAAAAATATATACAGATATTCTAAGGATTAAATCATTTTATAAGATTAAAGCTATAGCAAATATTACAGGAGGCGGGCTCACAGAAAATATACCAAGGGTCCTTCCTAAAAATAAATCTGCGCAACTTGATTATAAAAAAATTAAATTAAATAAAATTTTTTCCTATATACAAAAAAAAGGAAATATTGACACAAAAGAAATGTTGAGAGTCTTTAATTGTGGTATAGGAATGACATTAGTAAGCAACAAAAATGATGCTAAGTTAATTATTAATGAACTAAAAAATCTAAAAATTAATTCTAAAGTAATAGGAAACATAATTTCTAAAAAAGGTAATCCAAAAGTTTCTTATTTAAATATTTAATTATGAAAACTGTAAGTATACTATTATCAGGAAGAGGATCTAACGCAGAATCAATAATAAATCATATTAATAGTAAAAAACTAAATTTCGAAGTAAAGATTATTATATGTAATAATAAAGATGCTTTGGGAATAGAAATGCTTAAGAAATATAATTTCAAGACTAAAGTTCTTGATATGAAATCTTATAATAATACAAAAAAATATAATTTAGATTTGGAAAAAAATTTAGATCCTCAAGGAAATGAGTTGCTAATACTATGTGGCTATATGAGCAAAGTGCCAGATCATATAATAAAATCTTACAATGGAAATATAATAAATATTCACCCTTCACTTCTACCTAAATATAAAGGTTTAAATACTCATGAAAAAGTCATTAGTAATAATGAAAAATTTCATGGATGTTCGACTCATTTTGTAACAAGTAATATTGATGATGGTCCTATAATTGCGCAATATAGTATTCATGTTAGCGACAAAGATGATGCAAATTCAATAGCGCGGAAACTTTTACCATTTGAGCATAAGTTATATTATAAAACTTTAAAAATGATTGAGGAAAAAAGAATTCGTTTAAATAATAATGAAATTTTACTAGACGATAAAATTTTGAACCAGCCTATATTATTCAGTTAGCATCTTCTATGATTTAAACATGGAAAATTTTCCCTGAGTTTATTTTGAGACTTTAGATTAATTGATGAAATTATAATTCCAGATTTATTTTTTATTATATCTAAAGTTTCTCCCCATGGGCTTACAATCATTGAGTGACCATAAGTTTCTCTTCCGCTTACGTGGTACCCTCCCTGCGCACTAGCTGCAAAGTAAACTAAATTTTCAATCGCCCTAGATTTTATTAAGTGCTCCCAGTGTGCTTTTCCTGTAACTGCTGTAAATGCAGCTGGCATACATATTAAATCAACATTCTTATTTGATAGCTCCCTAAATAATTCAGGGAATCTTAAATCATAGCAAATAGCCAAACCAATTTTGCAAAATGGTGTTTCAAAAGAAACTATTGAATCACCGTTGAGATAAATATCTGATTCATTATATTTTTCATTTGTTTCAATTAAATTTACATCAAATAAGTGAATTTTATTATATGATGAAACAATTTCCCCTTTTTCATTAAACACTAAGCAAGTTGAAAAAACTTTTTTTTCGTTTTTTGATTTTATTGGGATGGTTCCAGCAATTATCCATATATCGTTATTTTTTGCTGCTTTACTTATAAAGTCCTGAATTTTGCCGCTTCCAAAATCTTCCATTATGTCTAAGTAGTCTGTATCACTTGCAGCCATCATTGCAAAATTTTCTGGTAAAATTACAATACTTGCTCCAAGCTTTTTTGATTCTTCAATGTACTTTCCTGCTTCCAACAAATTAGCATCAATATTAGGTCCAGAAGCAATCTGGATGCATGAAACTTTAAAATCACTCATTCAAATAATTCCTCTACATTATCTAAAGCATTGGCTTTTTTACTCATAATTTTAATCTCAGGATTATCCCATGACCCAGAGACTTTATATTTTATTTTAATAAGATCATTAATATCTTTTCCAAAAGCTTTTGCTAATTTTTCAGCTGCAAATGTGGCAGCAGCGGTTATTGGACCACCTATTAGCGCAATTGCCGGAAGCGTCTCTCCAAATTCTGGGCTGGCAACTACATGCATATCATATGTTTCGTTAATAATATCAGTAGTTCCTACTGCAAGCATTTCAGCAGACGGCCCTTTTATAAATAAATTTGTAGTGAAAATATTACCATTATCAATTCTAAAGTCACCATTTAACGAACTAAAATAAAATCCATTTTTAGTCACATCGTCAAAATCTAATGACAGTCTTTTTGCTAAAAGATCAATATTAAATAATCCGAATATTCTTGTTACCCTATTACCTACTTTTTTAATTCTTCCGTCATTCATACTTGTAGAAAATTCACCATAAACATTTTTTAAATTGAAATCAAACAAACTACCTTTCCATGAAATATCAAAATTACTATCAATTGTTGAATTTCTCAGACTATGATCAAAATCCCAATAATCCAGAAGATTTTGCAAATTTTTACTCTTTAAATTTATTCTAAAGGTGCTAATGTTATTTTTCTCAATAAAACCGTTTGCTGTAACGTCTGCTATATCCGAAAAAGAAGTTATTTCATCAAAATTAAAACCATTATTTGAAGAAGATCCAATTATAGTAAAATTGTTTAATATAATTTTATCTTTTGAAAGTTTATTAATTTTAATATTAATCTTATTTAAATAAGAGATATAATTTACATCATTTTTCTTATTACTAAAATTTTTCCACATATCTAAATCAAGAAAACTAATTGTTCCGTACAAGTCCAATTTTTCGTTTGGTATATTATGTTTTTTTCCAGAAAAGTCTACATAACCATTTAAAGAATTAAAATTTTTTATTTCGGAATAAATATTATTATATGATATCGATATATTGCTAAAATTGTCTTGGCTAAATGATAAAGATATTTTTGTTTTTACTTTTGAATCACTTAATTTTTCTAGAGGATGAGGAAGATATACTAATGTACCGTATAAATTAGAATTCTGCAAAAATCTCAATGTTATTTTTTTTGCTGTTAAATCCAGGAAAGTATATTTGATAATTCCATTTTGAGCTTCCCGAAATAATATTATTTATACTATCAATTTTTATATATTTTTTAGGTTGAACTTCCTGTGTTCCAGAGACAATGAAATTTCTATCGCTATTTGTCTTTAATTCAAATTTAATTTTAGAATCATTGTAAAAACCTTCTAAATAATTATTTCTATCTGTAAAAAATTTATTATTCTCGAATTTTATAATCCCATTTATATTCTTAAATTTATTATTGTTATTATATTTGTAATTTACATTATTTAAGTCTATAGCACTTTTGTAAGAATTTTTGTTTCCATTAAAAGCGAGACTCATATTAAAACTTGTATTTGCGCTTCCTGATAATTTATCTATATTATTTTTTTTTATATCAGATAATTTTGCTTTATTTGAGTAAATTATTAAATCATTTAATGGACCATTTAAATCTCCAGAAATTTCAAGTACAGTGTTTTTAACATCATTAATATATAAATTTGAGTTTTCAACTTTTGTATTCAAAACTTCAAAATCATCAGATATCAAAATATGCTTTTCTGTTTTTAAAATAAGCAATACCATTTAATATTTTCAAAAGGAATCCAATTTTTTTATAGTCTACAAACAAGTTATTTATAGGAAAAATAGCATATGAAATGCCTGAAAAATCATCATAAAATGGATAACCAGACAGACTCCCATTTATAGATATATAACCATTTTTTGTTTCACCTTCTACAAAGGCTTACTAAAATAACTAGAGGTTTTTTTACTCATGAATTCTTTTGGCAAATAATTCGTTATATGCCTCATATCAATATATTTCAGGTGTGTAAAAATATTTACAGTATCAAGAGCTTTATTTATATTTCCAGAAACAGTGAAATCAATATCATTGTTTGACAATTGAACTTCATCAAAAGAGATGTTTAAATTATTAAAATTTATAACAGATAATTTTCCACGTATAAAATTAAATTTTATTTTTTTATTCAATATAGAATTATTATATATTTCTATATTTTTAGAATTTAAATAAACATTAGCTGTATTATCTTTAAAATTTATAAAACCTGTAAAATTATTTATATAATTTTTTTTATACTGGATAGAAGAATTATTAAAATTTCCTTCTAAAAAAAAATTATTTAAATTTTTTTTTCTTGAGAATTTAATCTTGAGTTTTTCTGCACTACCTATAAATTTGAAATCATTTATTTTCATAAAATCATAATCTTCAAACAATTCTTCAGTATTAACATTAATATTATTAGCATATAATGAAAAGTTTCATTTTTATAATTATATGATCCTGATATATTTTTGAATTCATAAAGATAATTATTCTTTGATTCTGATGAATAATTAATAATTTCAAAATTTATTATATTTTTAATATCACCAGATAATAATACTTTGAAATTAATTTTTTTATTGTGCTTTCATGTATCTGAAAATTTGAATTTTTTAATGTTTTTATAGATAAAAAATTATTTTAAAATAACCTCTTTGTATTTTCCATGAAGTTTTACTGATAATTCAGAATTATTTATCTCAAGGTTTTTTATTTTTAAAATTTTATTAAATTTATAATTAAGTTTTCCTAAAATATCTATTTTATAATCTATTTTTTCTAAATTATTATTGCCATCTGTTAATATGTTACTTATTTTAAATTAAGTTTTTTATCTTTATCTATATTAGATGATAAATTTATACTGTTTTTTCTAATTAAAATATTTGCTTTACTAAATTTATATATTTTATCATTATGTTTAAAATTAAAATTTGATTCACCTATTAATATATTTTCTATCAAGATTTTTTTTGAATTTTTATTTTTGTTCATTATGTTTTCTAAATCAGCTAAGTTTCCTTCATAGCTAACATTTTCAATATATAATGATTTTATTACTGGTTTAAAATATACTATTGTTTTATATATATTTAGATGTAATTCCAAATTTGTTGGGTATTTTATATTTTGATTTTCGTTATTTTTAGTAATATTTATTTTAAAGATGGATATATTCCTTTCCAATTAGTATCAACATTTGTAACTTTTACACTATTTAAATTTGCTTTATCTATTAGGTTTTGTAAAATACTAATTATTTTATCAATATAGAATACAACAAATCTAGCTATACTTAAGCTTATTAACAAATAAGCCATTAAAGTTATTATTAAATACTTTAAAACTCTCATATTACGACCTATGATATGGATGATTATTCATAATGCATTTTGATCTATATATTTGCTCCATAAGTATAACCTTTGCTAGGATATGTGGGAATGTAAAATTTGACATCGATAATATATGATCTGACATTTCAATAATCTCTTTTGAAAGACCATCTGGCCCTCCAATAAAGAAATACAAATTCATACAACTTTCTTCCCATAGTATCATTTTTCTTGAAAACTCAAGAGAGCTATAAGATTTTCCTGCTGCATCTAAAGCAACTATCGTTGAATTTGGTTTTATTAATGAAATAGCTTTTTTATATTCTTTTTTATAAGTATTTTTTTTTACTTTTTTCAGTTTTAAAATTTATATTAATAAGTTCAATTTCATAGAAAATACCAATTAATTTTTCAAATTTTTCAACAATAATTTTTTCATAATTTTCATTTTTATTACTTATTGTAATAATAAAAATTTTCATTTAATTAAATTGAAGTTATTTCGGATTTCAAATTTGTATCATCAGACCAAAGTTTTTCTAAGCTATAAAATTCTCTTGTTTCATGCAGCATAATATTTATTACGATATCATATAAATCTATAAGAACCCATTCATTATCAATCTCAACTCCTCTGATATTTTCACCAAAACCATTTTTTTTTACATTTTCAATAATTTCATTAGATATAGCTTTAATATGAGTTGAAGATGTTCCAGTTCCTATTAATAATTTGTCTGTAAAACTGGATTTTTTTTTCATGTCAATTGAAATTATATCTAAAGTTTTTAAACTTTTTAATGATTCCATAACGATACTATTAATTTTTTTATGTTCGGTTTTACTCATATTCTTTTCTGTAAAGTTTATTTCTTTCAATATATGACATAATTGAACCTGGAATTTTCTTGGTTGGATTATTGCCTTTTTAATTATATTTCTTATATCACTTGATGATATATCAATGGGCAAAATATCATAAAAATAAATCATACAATTTTTATTGTCTAAAAAATCTTTTTTGTTTTTCGAAATCTTTTGATTTACAAAGCTACCCATATTTTTGATCTCGTCTATATTGCGTCCAGGTCTATTTATAACTAAAATATTTACTTCATTTAGAATATTTTCATACTTAAACCAAGTTTCAATTTTAAGAAATACATCTAAACCCATTATAAGACAAAAATCATCTTTACTATTTTGATCCTTAAGAATTCTTATTGTATCATATGTGTAAGATATTCCTTTTCTTTTAATCTCAATATCATCTGCTGAAAAATTATTTGTAGATGAAGAGCATATTATTGATGCCATATTCATTCTATGCTCAAAATTGGCATGAAATTTTTTGCCTGCTGGTGAACAATATGTTGGAATAAGCTTAATTTCAGAGAAATTGAATTGCTTTGCAACCTCAATTAGAGGGTTAATGTGTCCAAAATGTATTGGATCAAAACTACCACCTAGAACTCCTATCATATAGACTAATTTAAAAAATTATTTTTATTAGTGTACATTATGCTAAAACAAAATAAAATATACAATTCAAAACAGTAGGAAATTATGAAAGAACATTTAGTATTTTTAACTGGCAAATTAGCAAAAATTTCATTAGAAAAGGTTCTGTCTGATGTTAGCTCTAAAAATCAATTCACCTATGAGATCATAGATATAGGCGTTAACGTAGCTGCATTGGCAACAGTTAATATTATTATAAAAAAAATCAAAATAGAACACATTTCAAAGGCTACAAAAATCATTATTCCTGGTAGGTGCAGAGGAGAGATAAAAGACTTAGAACAACATTTTAAGAAAAAATGTATTCGAGGACCCGAAGAATTAAAAGATATACCAAGATTTTTAGGTTTACAAGGAAAAGATTTAGATCTAAGCAAATATGATACAAAAATTATTGGAGAAATTACAGAAGCTCCAAATATGTCAATAGATCAAATTATTACACAAGCAAATATGTATAAAGATGACGGTGCAGATGTTATTGATATTGGATGCTTACCAAGTACAAAATTTCCGCACTTGGTTGAAACAATTCAGGAGCTAAAAAGAAAAGGTTTCATGGTAAGCATAGATTCACTTGACGAAAAAAATTTACTTACTGGGGCAAAAGCTGGCGCTGATTTTTTATTAAGTCTTCAGAGAAATTCAATTTGGATAATGGATGAAGTTGAAGCAATTCCAGTTATTATTCCAAATTTTCCTAATGAAGAGAGAAAATTTTATAAACTTATCGAAAAACTATTAAAAAATAAAAAAAACTTTATAGCTGATTCAATTCTAGAACCAATTAATTTTGGTTTTACCAGATTCAATAGTTAGATATCATAATTTCAGAAAGGAGTTTTCTGATGTTGAAATAATGATGGGAATTGGAAACTTAACAGAACTTACGCATGCTGACACAGCTGGTATGAATGCTTTGCTTTTCGGAATAGCATCAGAACTAGAGATAAATTATGCTTTATGTACACAAGTAAGTGAGCACTGTAATAAGGCAATTATAGAAGGTAATTTTGCTAGAAGGATAATGCATACAACAAAGGCATATAGCATGCCTCCTAAGGATATTTCTAATAAATTACTTAATCTTCATGAAAGAAAACCTTTTCCTTATTCGACAGAAGAACTAAAGGAAATGTGGAGTAATGTTAAAGACAAAAACTATAGAATTTATGTTAATCATGATGGTATCCATGTTTTTAATAATAAAGATTTCTATACTGAAAATGATGCGGCTGAGTTTTATCAATATCTCGATATTAAAAATGATGATGGACATGCATATTACATTGGTATGGAATTGGCAAGAGCTGAAATAGCTTTTCAATTAGGCAAAAGGTATGATCAGGATGAAATATTAAAGTGGGGTTGCTCGGTTAAAATATCAGAAGATGATATAATGAAATTTAAGACTGCTGGTCATACTATGAGAAAAATTAAAAATAAAAATGTGGATTAAAAAAATATGACCTATGTTAGAGAAACTATTGTTACTACAAAAAATATTGATGATACAATAAAAGTATCTCCATTAGGCATATATATAGAAAATAACATACTGAAAATAAGACCTTTTAAACCATCAATTTCATTAGAAAATATATTAAGAAATGGATCTGGTGTGATAAACTATATAGATGATGTAAGAATATTTGCTTCATGCATAGTAAAAAAAAATATTAAAATTAACTTCTTAAAAACTAAGCATATTGATTGTTCTAGTATTAAGGAAGCAATTTCTCATACAGAATTTACTGTAGAACATATTGAAGATGATAATTTAAGACCAACTATTATATGCAAGCCTGTAAATGAAGAAACTCATAAAATGTATTATGGAATGAATAGAG
This sequence comes from Thiothrix sp., assembly GCA_038141665.1. Lineage (GTDB taxonomy): Bacteria > Pseudomonadota > Gammaproteobacteria > Poriferisulfidales. The sequence goes on along the minus strand of JAYQIN010000002.1, from coordinate 55,754 downwards.
CAAAATCTGCAGTTTTAGAACTTTGCATACTAGCCTCAAGATTAGGAATAATTGAAGATAAGAAAATTCAGAATGAAATTAAATACTTGCAAATTGCAATAAATAAAACTGCTGGAGATAATGAATTAGAAGCATGGATTTGGTTAATAGATTATATAAATAAATATAGGGAAAATATAAAAAATGTCAAAAATACTAGCTAGCATACAAAATATGTCGGAAGCAAAGATAATAATTAATTCAGAAATTGATATTATTGATCTCAAGGATCCAGAAAAAGGAGCGCTAGGAAAACTTAAAACTAGTGACATAAAAAATATCATAAATTTTATTAATAAAAAAAAGCTCACAAGCTCTACAGTTGGGGATCTGCCTAATAATAAAGTTTTGATAGAAAAAATTGTCGACGAGCTAAGCAAAACAAACATCGATTTTATTAAAATAGGCGTATACGAGAATGATTATATTAATACATTGTCTGAAATAAAATCTATTAAAAAATTAATTGCTGTTTTCTTTGCTGATTTATTTTTACCCAACACTAACGATTTGTTGGTACTAAAAAAATCTGGCTATAGTGGAGTAATGTTAGATACATCTAATAAAAAATCTGGGAATCTCTTTAATCATTTAACTTATTCTGATTTAAATAATTTTATTTTAAATTCAAAAAAACTCAATCTTTTAACTGGTGTTGCTGGATCAATTAATAAATCACATATAGATCAAATTCTAAAACTTATCCAAACTATATGGGTTTCAGAGGTGCTCTTTGCGAAAATAAATTATCAAGAAGCTCGAAAATATCAGCAAATAATGTTGAAAATATTGTGCAAGAGTTTAAAGCATTGAAAAAAATTTCTATGAGCGCCTGAATAACTTAAAATTAAAATATACGCTGCTATACAAAAATACTATAAAAAGTAAATAATATAAAATGTCATGCCCATAAATTGATAATGGAGTTTGACCGTTCATAGAATGAATTTTTGTATTTATTATTCCCCTGTTATTTAAATTAATATATTCGACTAATGTTCCATCAGGTTTAATAACTGCAGAAATTCCTGTATTAGTTGACCTTATAGAGTATCTTTGATTTTCTAAAGATCTCATAATTAATGCATCTAAATGCTGATATGGTGCTAATGAATCACCAAACCAACCATCATTTGAAACATTTATAATAAAATCAGCATTTTTATCTCTAACTAATGATTCAAAAGAAAATATACTTTCATAGCAAATTAGTGAATGAGCTACTAAGTTATTAATTGATAAGGAGTTGGATTTATTACCTCTTTCAATATCATAAACATTTAAATTAAAATAATTATAAAAATTACTGAATAATTTCCTTAAAGGCAAAAACTCTCCAAAAGGAACTAAGTGTTTTTTATTATAGATATTATTAGATGGATCTGTAATATTAATAATTGAATTATATATTGACTTATCATTATTAAAAAAAGAACCAGAAATTAAAGAAGTTGAGCTAGGTAATTCTAAAAGAATATTTTTATAAAAATTATTCTTCAAATCATTATACACAATTGGTAAAGGAGATTCAGGCCAAAGAATAATATCAGGCGAGTATTTTACAGAAGCAATAGTTAGTTTTTTAAGAATTTTCATTCTAATAATAACATCATCATCACTATAACTAGTTTTATTTTGTATATTTGGTTGTATAACAGATATTTTAATATCTTTACCAATCTTATAAGTCCAATTTTTATTATAAACCAATAAGTTTGTTGAAATTATACAAATACCTAATATTGAAAAAAAAAACAAGTCTTTATTTTTGAGAATATTTAAAAAAACTATTGCTATTAAGAAAATTATAAATGTTAGTCCGTGAACACCAAAACATGGAAAAAAATTATCTAGTGGTGTGTTGATGGCAGCTTGACCAAAATTAAACCAAGAATATCCTGTAAAAATATTTGACCTTATGACCTCAAATAATGTTATTAAAATAGCTAAAATTATAAATAAAAAGTTTTTTCTTATATTTAAATTCTTATTTATTATATAAGTTATTATAAAAGGAAAAATAAAAAATAATGACAAGTAAAGTGTAAATAATAAAACTAAAAAAATTGATAAAGTAAAATTTATTTCTGAAAAATTTCTTATTACATTATCAAGCCAATACGTCCCAATTAAAAAATATCCCAGAGAAAAGAACAATGATTTTAATACTGAATGTTTAAAATCATCAAAATCTATAAGTAATAGAAAAAACAGAATACTGAATATTGAAAATATACTAATACTGTAAGGTGAAAATGATAAAGTATATAACCCACCAAAAATAAAACACAATAAATAATTCATTAAATAGGCCTTTATTCTTTGATTTCAACCTGAATGCTATGGATTCTTCTTTGGTCTGAAATTTTTATCTGAAATTTAAAGTTATCAAATGCTATTTCGTCATGGGTTTTTGGAAGTCTTTTAAAGCTATTAATTAGAAGTCCGCTAATGGTATCAAATTTATTGCTTTTATAATTACATTTGAAAAATTCATTAAACTCTGACAATGTAGTAGATCCAGAAACTGTATAAGTCGATTTTTTTACCTTTTTAATATTATTATTTGTTATTACGGTATCATGTTCATCAATAATATCTCCAACAATTTGCTCTAATACATCTTCAATAGTAATTAATCCAGAGACTCCTCCATATTCATCTACTACTACAGCAAGATGATTTCTTCCAGATTTAAATTCGCTAAGTAAGACGTTTAATTTTTTCGTTTCAGGAATAATTACGCTAGGGCGAATAATTTCTTCTATATTAAAATTTTTATTGTCCTTCTTGATATATTTTAATAGATCTTTTGCTAAAAGAATTCCTACTATTTCGTCTTTATTTTCTAAAATAACAGGAAATCTTGAGTGAGATGAATTTATTATTAGAGGCAAAATTTCATCTATAGTTGAATTTTTTTTGATAATTACCATATTTGATCTTGGTATCATTATATCTTTTACTCGAGTTTCTTGAACTTTAAAAACTCCAAGTAACATAGAAAGAAGCTCCATATTAATATATTTTTTCTCGTGATATCTGCGAAGTTGAGAAATAATTTTTTTTCTATCTAAATTATTTTCGTAAAATTTTATAAATAATTTTTTTATTAGCTTCATAGTCTATATTTCATATGGGTTAAAAATATTAAATTCTTTTAAAATATTAATTTCAATATTTTCCATCTCTTTTCTTTTTGAATCACTATCATGATTATATCCTAATATATGAAGCATACTATGTATTGTTAAATGCGCCCACCTTTCAATTTCTCTTTTATTGTACATGATAGATTCTTCGTTAATTTTCTTTGCGCACATTGCTATGTCACCTAAAATAATTTTTTCATCACATATTAAATTTTCAGAAGGAAAAGCTAAAGTGTCTGAAACTTTATCTGTATTTTTATAAAGTTTATTAAATTTTCGCATTTCTTCAGTTGTTGTTATTTTAATTGTAATTTCTCCTTTACCATTATAATTAATTGCATTAATCCAATCCTTAAAGTATTTTTCTTCAGGTACAAATTGATCTTTTATATTGTTTATAAGTATACACTCAATCATAATTTTTTTTTTCATAAGCTTTGATTATTTTTTTTACGAGCGGGTGTCTCATTACATCTTTATCTGTAAATTTACAAATACTAATGCCCTTAATGTCACTTAATATTGGTAAAACATGAACAAGTCCTGAAAATGCATTTGGAAGATCTATTTGGGTAATATCACCGGTAATTACTGCTTTAGAGTTTTGTCCAAGGCGAGTCAGGAACATTTTCATTTGTTCTTTCGTGCTATTCTGAGCCTCATCTAAAATTATAAAAGAATTATTCAGTGTTCTTCCTCTCATGTAAGCAAGGGGAGCAACTTCGATAATATTTTTTTCAATTAACTTATTTAAAAGATTTGAACCCATTATTGAGTTAAGCGCGTCATACATTGGCCTTAAATAAGGGTCTATCTTCTGAGAAAGATCACCTGGCAAAAAACCCAGATTTTCGCCAGCTTCAACGGCAGGCCTAACTAAAATTATTTTTTTTATAAATCCAAGCTCATAGCAATGCAATGCAGCGCCAATAGCTAAAAATGTTTTTCCTGATCCGGCAGATCCAACTGAAAACACTAAATCATTCTTTAAAATAGAATTATAAAAATTTAATTGATTTGGGTTTTCAATATTTATTTTGTAATTTTTAAATTTAAAAAAGGCGGTATTATCTTTTTTATTATCGCTTGGGATATTTAGAATTTCTAAAATGCTAGGTTGTTGTAAATAATTTCTTAATTCAGACAATGATATATTTTTTTCTTCTGTTTTTAAATAAAGTTCTTTGATAAAATTTGATGCAAGATTAATATTTTTTTTTAAACCAAAAAAATTAAACAAATTTCCTCTTTGATTAATTTCAACGTCGAATCTGAGCTCAATTTCTTTTAAGTTTGCATCTAACGGACCGCATAAATTTAGTAGTCTTTTATTATCTACTGGTTCTAATGTAATTTGAATTTTTTCCATATTTTATCTATATGTTTAATATTTCTCCTTTAAGGGATCTATTGTTAAGTTCTGTTATTTGAACATCTAAAATTTTCCCTATTAAGTTTTTATTTCCAGGAACCATTATTATTTTATTATTTTTTGTCCTTCCTGTTACCATATTATTATGCTTGGACGATAATCCTTCAACTAGAATTTCTTCTGTTTTTCCAAGAATGCTTTTTGATTTTTTTCTTGACAAAATATTAATTGTATCTTGCAAATGATTTAATCTTTCTTTCTTTTCTTCTAAGGTTACATTATCTTGTAGTGCAGACGCAGGTGTTCCAGGCCTTTTACTGTATATGAAGCTATATGATTGATCAAAGTCTACTTCTTTTATTATTTCAATTGTTTTTAGAAAATCTTCTTCTGTTTCTCCTGGAAACCCGACAATAAAATCTGATGAAAATGTAATATCAGATCTTGCTTCTTTTAATTTTCTTATTACTGACTTATATTCTAAAACCGTATAACCCCTTTTCATTGCTGCCAAAACTTTGTCAGATCCACTTTGAATTGGCAAATGAAGATGACTAACTAATTGTGGGATTTTTTTGTAAGCTAAATATGTTTGTTCATCAAAATTATTTGGGTGAGACGTTGTGTATCTAATTCTTTTAATCCCTTTATTTCGTGCTATATAAAATAGCAATAAGCCAAAATTAATTATGTTACCTTTATTATCTTTATAAAAATATGCATTAACGTTTTGCCCAAGTAAAGTAATCTCTTTTGTTCCATTTGCAACAAGATTATTTACTTCCTTTAAAATATCGTCTAGTGGTCGACTAACTTCTGTTCCTCTAGTATAAGGTACTACACAATAAGAGCAATATTTGCTACACCCTTCCATTATAGTTACATATTCAGAAAATTTAGATTGTGTAGAAACCGGTAAATTGTCAAATTTTTCTATTAATGGAAAATCTACATCAACTAAAGTTTTTTTTGATTTCAAAGATTCTTCATATAATTTGGGCAACCTATGAATAGTTTGGGGACCAATTACCATATCCACATATGGTGCCCTTGACGCAATAGAATCACTTTCCTGTGATGCAACACAACCAGCTACTCCAATAACAATATTTGGTTTATTATTTTTTAATTTTCTCCATTTGCCAAGCAAAGAAAATACTTTCTCTTGAGCTTTTTCTCTAATTGAACATGTATTTACAATTAATAAATCAGCATCTTCTTTAATATTTGTAATTTCAAAATTCATTTGATCTGAGAGGAGATCTGACATTTTGTCGCTATCATATTCATTCATTTGACAGCCTTGGGTTTCGATATAATATTTTTTTTTCATGAATTTTCAGCTGTCTCCAAACCCGCGCCAATTTTTATTAAAATAAATAATAGTGGTAAATAAGCAATAATTGCTACCACTATATGATACTCACTATAAATGTTAGATAAAAATGACATTGGCAAAACCCAAGATAAGTTTATCAAAATCATCTTCTTAACCGTAAAAAGGTGAGAATTCTCTTTAATTGTAATTTTGTGAAATGCATGCGTCAAATGTGCTTTAAAAATATTTTTTTTTGTTACAACTCTTACTAATAGAGTATAACTTGAGTCAGCTACAAAAACTGAGAGTAAGATAAGCCAAGTATATATGCTCAAAATAGACTCAGAGGCGCTATAAAATATAAAAAAAGCTAGAATGCATCCAATGGAAATACTTCCTGTATCGCCCATAAAAATTTTAGCTGGGTACCAGTTTCTAAAAAGAAAACCTATATTTGCTGCCCCTAACCCAGCTAAATAAACATAAATTAAACTTTCCGGATTATTCAAATACGTTAGCATAGAAGCGACAAAGGCAATAAAAATACATTCAGTAGATGCATATCCATCAATTCCATCCATAAAGTTATATAAATTCATTAGCCACATCGATAGAATTATAGACAATATAATAATTAATATCGATGCCTGATTGATGTCAAAATATATTTCATTTCTTATTTGAAAATAATAGATAATTAATGTTGCTGAGAAGAACTGGACAAATAATCTAATATAAATATTAACATCCTTAAAATCATCTATTAACCCAATGAAAGCTACAGGTATTATAGCAATTAGCAAAATTAAAAAAATATTTGCATTTGCACCTTGATAAAATATCGATGTGTATATAAAAATATAATATGAAAATAATATTGCTAATCCGCCAGCAGTGGGTGTTGGGTTAATATGACAACTCCTCTCCTCAGGGTTGTCAATAAATTTTCCATACCTTATGAATATTTTCTCTAAAGTTACAGTTAAGACATAAGATATTAAAGTTATTATTAATAATATGGTTAGAAGCATTTATATTTAAAATATAATTATATTATTAAAATGGTATGTCATCATCAAAATCATCAGAGCTTGAGTTTTGTTGATTACTATTTTTTTTGTCTTGATTCATATCATCTGAAAATTGATTGTTATTTTGACCAGATGAATTAGAGCCGCTAATAAAATTAAAAGATTCTCCTATAATATCTGTTGAGTATCTTTCAATACCATCTTTCTCATATTTGCTCGTCTGCAGTCTTCCTTCAACATAAAGTTGTTGACCTTTTTTTAAGTACTGATCTATTACTTCAGCGCTTCTTCCAAAAAATACTACCCTATGCCACTCTGTTTTTTCTTTTTTCTCCCCAGACCCCTTATCTGTCCAGTTCAATGATGTAGCTATACTTAATCTGCAAGTTGTAACGCCTGATGGGGAAGATCTTAATTCTGGATCCGCACCTAAGTTTCCTAAAATTATAACTTTATTTACACCAGCCATTTAAAATCTCCTATTTTATTATATATTATTCATATATTTGTAATTATTACTATACCTTTTAATAGAGTAGATATATTCTAGTTAGTTAATTCAATAATATCATATGTAAATGCATAATATAGTAATTAAGGGCGCACGAAGCCATAATTTAAAGAATATAGATGTAACTATTCCAAGAGATAAGTTAATCGTTATTACTGGCCTATCAGGATCCGGTAAGTCCTCACTAGCTTTTGATACTATTTTCGCGGAGGGTCAAAGAAGATATGTTGAATCCTTGTCTGCATATGCACGACAATTTCTAACAAGAATGGAAAGACCAGAAGTAGATCACATAGAAGGTCTGTCTCCAGCTATATCAATTGAGCAAAAAACAACTTCGCATAATCCTAGATCAACTGTTGGGACAATTACAGAAATTCACGATTATTTAAGATTACTTTTTGCAAGGGCAGGAGCGCCAAAGTGTCCAACTCATGGAAATAGTTTAGAAGGAAAATCTGCCTCAGAAATTGTTGAAGACCTATATGAAAAATATGAAGAAAATGAGTCATTAATAATACTTACACCCTTAATTAATAACAGAAAAGGTGAGCATAAAAATATTATAGAAGATATTAAAATAAGAGGTTACGTAAGGCTTAGAATAAATAAAACAATATATAATATTTCAGAACTTCCAAAAATAGATCCAAAAAAAAATAACACGATAGAGCTTGTGTTAGATCGATTAAAAATTAACAAAAATTCAAAAATAAGACTTACAGAATCAATAGAGACAGCGTTAAATTTTAAAAACGATACAGTTATTATTCACTCGCATGACAAAAAAAAAGATGAAAGCTATTCATCGAAATTTGCATGTCCAAAATGCGGTTATAGTATACAAGAATTAGAGCCAAGACTTTTTTCATTTAATAGTCCAGTGGGAGCATGTAAAGCATGCGATGGACTTGGTGTAAATCAGTTTTTTGATGAAAAAAAAATTGTAAACGAAGATCTTAGTTTGGCCTCTGGATCTATAAAAGGCTGGGATAAAAGGAACGAATTTTATTTTCAAATTATCAAATCGCTTTCAGAACATTTTAAATTTAATATAGAAGTTCCATTTTGCTCTTTAAGTAAAAAAGTACAAAAAACTATTTTATACGGCACAGGAAATGAGGAAATAAAATTTATTTATTACAATAATAACGGAAAAAAAGTTACTAAAATGCAAAGCTTTGAAGGCGTAATAAGTAATTTTGAAAGAAGATATAATAACACAGAGTCAAATTTCGTAAGAGAAGAATTAAATAAATATCTTTCTAAACAAATTTGTGGGGAATGCAACGGTACTAGATTGAGTGAAGATGCTAGAAATGTTTTTATAAACGATAAAAATATTACTGATATTTCCTCAATGCCCATCGATGAATGTTTGCTTTTTTTTAAAAATATCTCTTTGTCCGGCAAAAGAAAAAAAATTGCTGACAAACTAATTACAGAAATATTCTCAAGATTAAGCTTTTTAAATAACGTGGGGCTAAATTATTTAAGTCTTGAAAGAAGTGCTGAGACTTTATCAGGAGGTGAAAATCAGAGAATTAGGCTTGCTAGTCAAATTGGAGCAGGTCTAGTTGGCGTAACTTATATATTAGATGAGCCTTCTATAGGGCTTCATCAACGGGATAACGATAAATTAATTGAAACCTTATATAAATTAAGAGATTTAGGTAACACTGTGATTGTTGTTGAGCATGATGAGTGTACTATTAGAGCTGCTGATTATGTAATAGATATAGGTCCACGAGCTGGCGCCTATGGCGGAGAAGTAGTAGCGGAAGGTTCTCCTAAAGAAGTAGAAAAAAATAGTAATTCCATTACTGGATTATATTTGTCAGGTAAAAAAATATATCAATTCCGACTGAAAGACTAAAGCCAAACTCAAGAAATTTAAAAATTTTAAATGCATCTTCGAATAATTTAAAAAATTTAGATGTTAAAATACCAATTGGATTATTAACCTGTATAACAGGTGTATCAGGCTCAGGTAAATCAACTCTAATAAATGAAACACTTTTTAAATATCTAAGTAATAAAATTAATAAAAATAGTAACAATCATGGTGATGTAAAAAATATAGAGGGCTGGGAGAACTTTGATAAAATAATAGAAATAAATCAAAGCCCAATAGGAAGAACGCCCAGGTCTAACCCTGCAACATATACAGGCCTTTTCACCTTAATAAGAGATTTATTCGCAGCAACACAAGAATCTAGATCAAGAGGTTACAATCCTGGGAGATTTAGTTTTAATGTTAAAGGAGGAAGATGCGAATCTTGTCATGGGGATGGAGTCATAAAAGTTGAAATGCATTTTTTACCAGATATATATGTACAATGTGATATTTGCAAAGGTAAAAGGTATAATAATTCCACTTTAGAAATTTTATATAAAAATAAAAATATTTCAGAGGTGCTAGACATGACGGTAGAAGATGCGTACCAATTTTTTGATAGTGTTCCTACTATCAAGAGAAAATTAAAAACACTAGTAGATGTTGGTCTGTCATATATTAAGGTTGGGCAAAATGCTACTACTCTCTCTGGTGGTGAAGCACAAAGAGTAAAATTAGCTAAAGAGCTTTCAAAAAAAGATACTGGAAAAACTGTATATATATTTGATGAGCCAACTACTGGTCTTCATATACATGATGTTGACCAGCTGCTGAAAATTATTTATAAACTAAGAGATAAAGGAAACACAATAATTGTAATTGAACACAATTTAGATGTTATAAAGACAGCTGATTGGATTATAGACATGGGTCCAGAAGGAGGCATGAAAGGTGGAAATATTATTGCTGAAGGATCGCCTGAATTAGTCGCCAAGAACAAAAAATCATTTACAGGCAGGTACTTAAAGAAAATTCTATGATTCTTCTATAGCTTCTTCTTTCTTGTCTACTAATTGAATTATAGCCATAGGGGCTTTATCGCCTGCTCTAAAACCACATTTTAAAACTCTTGTGTAGCCTCCAGGTCTCTCTTTAAATCTTGGCCCAAGTTCATTAAAAAGTTTTGCAACAGCTTCTTTTGACCTTATTCGAGAAAAAACTATTCTTCTTTTTGCAATAGTATCAACTTTAGAAATTGTAATTAAACGTTCAACAAAACCTCTTAATTCTTTTGCCTTAGGAACTGTTGTTTTAATTTCTTCATGTTCAATTAATGAAGCCATCATATTTTTAAACATTGCAGCCCTGTGCGATGATGTTCTATTTAATTTTCTTCCAGAATACTTGTGTCTCACTTTTTCTCCTAAAACTTCTTAACTTGTTTATCTTGATCATTAAGATTTGTTGGCGGCCAGTTATCTAATTTCATTCCTAAACTTAATCCATATGTTCCAAGAATATCTTTAATTTCAGTAAGAGATTTCTTTCCTAAATTAGGAGTTTTTAATAACTCATTTTCACTTCTCTGAATAAGATCTCCAATATAATAAACGTTTTCGGCTTTTAGACAATTTGCTGATCTTACTGTCAATTCTAAGTCATCAACTGGTCTAAGTAAATTCGGATCTATTTCAGCTTCAACTTCTTTTTGTTCAGTTTCTTCAATTGCTTTCAAATCTACGAATACTGAAACTTGGTCATGCAAAATTGTTGCAGCCTCTCTAATGCAAGCCTCTGGCTCAATTGTGCCATCAGTTTCTAACTCGATTATTAATTTATCTAAATCAGTCCTTTGTTCAACTCTCGCGGAATCAACCTTGTAAGAAACTTTTTTTATTGGGCTGTAACTTGCGTCAACCAACAAAGATCCTACTTTTCTATCTGAATCATGCAACCTTTGCGCTGCAGATGAATATCCTATGCCTTCATTTACTTCAATTTCCATATTTAATTTTGAGCCTGGTGTTGTAATATTTGCTATAACATGATCTGGGTTTACAACTTCAATATCATTTTTTAACTCTATATCAGCTGCCGTAACTGCCCCGACTTCATTTTTAGATAAAGTAAGAGTAGCTGAGGAATTTCCATTCATCTTAAAAGATACATCTTTTAAATTTAACATTATATCGATAACATCTTCTTGAATGCCTTCAATTGTACTGTACTCGTGTTGCACACCTTCTATTGATACTTCTGAAACAGAAGAACCAACTATTGAAGATAACATTATTCTTCTCAAAGCACTTCCTAAAGTATGACCGAATCCTCTCTCTAAAGGCTCAAGTGTAACTTTTGTTGTGTTTAATGCTATATCTTCGATATTCACTATTCTTGGTTTTAATAAATTATTAAAATTTGACACGATAAAACACCTCTTTTATTTAGAATATAATTCAACTACTAATGATTCATTTATATCTGAAGGTAAATCCATTCTTTCAGGTATAGATTTAAAAATTCCTTCCATTTTTTTACTATCTACAGTAATCCATGATGAGACTGCTCCCAACTGATCACTCATAGCTAAAGAATCCTTAATTCTTATTTGATTCTTAGACTTCTCTTTAATAGATATAACGTCATCAACTGAAACTTGATATGATGCAATGTTTACAGTAATACCATTCACTAATATCGACTTGTGACTTACAAGCTGTCTTGACTCTGCTCTTGTGCTACCAAATCCCATTCTATAAACAACGTTATCCAATCTTCTTTCAAGTATTTTAAGTAGATTCTCGCCTGTTGAACCATTTTGCCTAGCTGCTCTTTTGTAATATAGTCTAAATTGTTTTTCTAGAACCCCATATATTCTTTTAAGCTTTTGTTTTTCTCTTAACTGTAATCCATAATCAGAAAGACGCGGCTTTTTATCAGCATGGTGTCCAGGCTGCGTGTCTATTTTACATTTAGAGTCAAGAGCTCTGCTTTTGCTTTTTAGCAAGAGATCAGTACCTTCCCTTCTCATTAACTTACATTTTGGTCCAATATATCTAGCCACTCTTATACTCTCCTTTTTTTAGGTGGTCTACAACCATTATGTGGAATCGGAGTAACATCGTTTATATCTGAAATTTTGTAACCTATATTATTCAATGCTCTAACAGCTGACTCTCTTCCTGGTCCAGGCCCTTTAACTAGAACTACTAAATTTTTCAAACCATATTCTTTTGCTAAATTTCCAGCTTTTTCTGCTGCAACTTGCGCAGCAAAAGGGGTGCTTTTTCTAGAGCCTCTAAAACCGGACCCACCTGCTGTAGCCCAACAAAGTGTATTTCCCTGTCTATCAGTAATGGTTACTAATAGTATTGTTAAAAGTTGAATTAATAACTGCTATGCCGTCATTTACTACTTTTTTACTTTTCTTTTTAGTTTTTAAGTTTGTTTTTGCCATTAAAAAATCCTGTTTATTTTCTTATAGCCTTTCTCGGGCCTTTTCTTGTTCTAGAGTTATTTTTTGTTTTTTGGCCTCTTAAAGGCAGGCCTTTTCTATGTCTAATTCCTCTATAAGTTCCAAGGTCCATTAGTCTTTTAATGTTAAGGGTAACCTCTCTTCTAAGATCACCTTCAATATTATATTTTGCAACCTCTGTTCTTAAAATTTCTAATTCAGCTTCAGTTAACTCTTTAATTTTTGTAGATGGCTTTATTTTAGATATTTCGCAAATATCTTGCGCTCTAGTGGGGCCTATTCCATATATTGCTTGTAAAGCAATAACAGCATGCTTATTATCTGAAACGTTTATTCCTGCTATTCTAGCCATAATTTTTCCTAAAAAATGTCCTGTATTCTAACAATATGGTTGATTTCTTCAATCATTATTATCCTTGCCTTTGTTTGTGCCTTGGATTTACACATATTACTCTGATCACTCTATTTCTTCTTATGATCTTGCAATTTCTACATATTTTTTTAACTGACGCTCTTACTTTCATCTTTTATAACCCTGTAAATTAGATTTTTTCATTAAACTTCCATATTGATAATTCATCATATGCGATTGAAGTTGGCCTATAAAATCCATTATAACTACAACGATAATCAATAGTGAAGTTCCCCCAAAGTAAAACGGAACATTAAGGCCCTATAATTAAAAATTCAGGAAGTAGACAGACCAAAGTTATATATATTGCTCCAACAGCTGTAAGCCTTGTTAATACGCTATCTATATATTTAGATGTTTGTTCTCCTGGTCTCACACCTGGAATAGAGGCGCCAGATTTCTTTAAGTTATCTGAGGTTTCTCGAGAATCATAAACTAGAGCTGTGTAGAAAAAACAGAAAAATATAATTGCCGCAGCATAAAAAGTTACATATAAGGGCTGCCCTGGAGCTAATGTTGAAGATAAGTCTTTTAACCAACTCATACTTTCAGCAGAGCCTGCCCACTGACCCAATGTTGATGGAAATAATATAATACTTGATGCAAAGATTGGTGGGATAACTCCTGCCATATTAAGTTTTAATGGTAAGTAACTGGACTGTGCTTGAACCATTTTTCTTCCTTGCTGCCTTCTTGCATAATTCACAGTAATTTTTCTTTGTCCTCGCTCTATAAATACAACAAATGCTGTAACTGCAATTGCTAATACTAAAATCATAACTACTAGCGCTGAATTTAACTCTCCGGTGCTTGCTAACTCTAGTGTGCCTCCTACTGCAGTTGGTAATCCTGACACTATACTTATAAATATAATTATTGATATCCCATTTCCAATGCCTTTTTCTGAAATTTGCTCGCCCAACCACATTAAAAACATAGTTCCAGTTACGAGAGTTACAATTGTTGAAAAAACAAAACCAGAGCCACTATACAAAGCTATACCTTGAGATTGAAGAGCAACTGCAACTCCTCCAGCCTGAAGTGTTGCTAAACCCAATGTTCCAAAACGAGTATATTGAGTTATTTTCTTTCTTCCTGATTCTCCTTGTTTTTTAATCTCTTTGAGAGTTGGCATTGTTGCTGACATTAGTTGCATAATAATTGAAGCTGATATGTAAGGCATAATTCCTAAAGCAAGAATACTGAAACGCTCTAATGCACCGCCAGAAAACATATTAAACATATCGATTATTGTTCCACTTTGTTGCTCAAAAAAAGAAGCTAGTGCAGCTGGATTTATTCCAGGTACTGGTATGTATGTGCCGATTCTATAAACTAGAATTGCACCAAAAACAAAAAATAATCTTTTTCGTAATTCTTCCATAATTATTATGTTATTTTTCCACCTAAATCTTCTATAACTTTTCTTGCGCCTCTAGTTACGTTAATTCCTTTGAGATTGATTTTATTTTTTATCTCTCCTGATAAAAAAACTTTTACATTTTTTACTTTGTGAGAAATTATTTTCTTTTCTTTAAGAACATCGATCGTAATATTTTCATTTCCATTAAATTCTAGTTCGCCAAGTCTTACCCTAGCAGTATCATCTTTTCTAGAGGTGAAAACCAACTTTTGGCAATCTTCTTTGCAAGGGCATTTGCCCACCTTCAAATCCGGTTTTATGATAACCACCAGCTCTTGATTTTTGCCCCTTATGGCCTCTTCCTGAGGTTTTTCCATTCCCAGAACCGATTCCCCTTCCAACTCTTTTGGCATTTTTCTTTTTAACTTCAGGTGCTATTGTATTAAGTTCCATTGTTATTTCTCAATTTTTAATAAGTAATTAATTTTATTTATCATCCCCATATTTTCAGGCGTATCATTTACCTCTATGGTCTTATGTATTTTTTTTATTCCAAGACCTTTCGCGCAAGCTTGATGAGCTTTTAATCTTCCGGACAAGCTTTTTACTAATGTTATTTTAATCTTTGTCATCTTCTATACCTAAAATATGTTCTATTGTTTTTCCACGTTTGTTTGAAACATATTGCGGAGATTGAACAGATCTTAAACCATTAATAGTTGCTTTAACTATATTTATTGGGTTTGTTGTTCCGATGCATTTTGCCAAAACATTATTTATACCGACAACTTCAAACACTGCTCTCATTGCTCCACCAGCAATAATTCCAGTACCATCAGATGCTGGCTGCATATAAACTCTTGCTGCACCATGTTTGCCTACTAAGGGATAATGTAGAGTACTATTTATAATTGATACTTTTGTCATATCTCTTCTCGCTTTTTCCATAGCTTTTTGTATTGCCAATGGTACTTCTTTAGCCTTGCCATAACCAAAACCAATTCTTCCATTTCCATCGCCCACAACAGTTAATGCAGTAAAACCAAATTGCCTTCCACCTTTAACAACTTTAGCAACACGATTAACCTTTACTAGCTTTTCTAATAATTCTTCACTGCCTTGGTATTTATCTATATTTGTTGACATTTTTTTTCTCTGTTAAAATTTTAATCCACTTTCTCTAGCAGACTCAGCTAGCGCTTTAATCCTTCCATGATAATTAAAACCACTTCTATCAAATGCAACCTCTGTTACATTTTTTTTAATAGCTCTTTCAGCTATTACTTTTCCTATAATTTTTGCTGTTTCAATATTTCCAGTATGTTCTTTTTTGCTTATTATACTTTTTTCTAAAGTACAGGCTGAAACTACGATTTCCCCTGCAGGAGAATATAGTTGAGCATACGTATGCATAGCTGTCTTGAATACAGTCAATCTGTGCTTTTCACTTGGCAAAATTTTAGATCTTATTTTTTTTGCTGACTTTAGTCTTGCATGCTTATTTTTCATTTCTATTTCTTTTTAGCCTCTTTTCTAATTATATTTTCGTCACTATATTTCACACCTTTGCCTTTATAAGGCTCTGGTGGTCTAAAAGCTCTTATTTCTGCTGAAATCTGTCCTACTCTTTGTTTATTTATACCTTTAACTACAATTTCTGTAGGCGAAGGTGTTGTTATTTCAATCTCACTTTCATATTCATAAACTACTGGGTGAGAAAAGCCTAAAGCTAAATGCAATTTCTTATCTTTCACTTCTGCTTTGTACCCCACGCCAACAAGGTTTAATTTCTTTTCATATCCTTCACTAACACCTACAATATTGTTGTTTATAAGTGATCTCATGGTTCCAGCCATAGCGCTATTTTTTTCATTAATCTCTACGGTAATAACACTATCATCTTTTTTTATCTGAACGCTGTCATGTAAACCCATCGACATTTCGCCTTTTGGGCCCTTAAATGAAATCAAATTATCTTTAATGGTTATATCAACACCATTTGGAATTTGAACAGGTTTTTTCGCTACTCTTGACAATTTATTACTCCACTGTACATAAAATTTCACCGCCAGAATTTTCTTTCCTAGCAGCATCCGCAGTCATAACTCCCTTTGAAGTTGAAACTATTGCTACTCCTAGGCCATTCAACACCTTAGGCAGGTCGTTTTTACTTTTATATATTCTTAAACTTGGCTTACTTATTCTTTTTATATTACTAATTACTGGCTTTCCTTGAAAATATTTTAGTTTAATTTTTAATCTTTTCTTGTTGTTTTCTGTATCTTTGACCTCATAGTCAAGTATGTAACCCTCATCTTTTAGCACTGACAATATTGATTCTTTTGTTTTGGACATATCAGTACAAACAAAGGTTTTATTCACCATTTGTCCATTTCTTATTATTGTTAGCATTCCTGCTATTGGATCACTCATGCTCATAATATTTTCTCCATTACCAACTAGCTTTAACTAGTCCCGGAATATCTCCTCTCATTGCAGCCTCTCTCACTTTAATTCTTCCTAATCCAAACTTTCTATAAAATCCTTTTGGTCTTCCTGTTATTGCGCATCTGTTTGTTACTCTGCTTAAACTTGAATCTCTTGGAAGCTTTTGTAATTTCATTGATGCCTCAAGTTTTTCATCTATTGAAGCATCTTGGCTATTCAATATTTCTTTTAATACTCTTCTTTTTTCAAAAAGTTTTTTACTTAACTTTATTCTTTTCTTTTCTCTTTCTATCATGGATGCTTTAGCCATATTTATCTCCTAAAAGGAAAGTTAAATTCTTCAAGTAATAATCTGGCCTCATCGTCGTTTTTTGCAGATGTTGTAATTGCAATATCTAGGCCTCTAATACTGTCTATCTTTTCATAATCAATTTCAGGGAAAATAATTTGTTCTTTAATTCCTAAAGTATAATTACCTCTTCCATCGAATGATTTTTTAGAAAAACCTCTAAAATCTCTAATTCTTGGAATAGCTATAGTTATTAAACGATCCAAAAATTCATACATTCTGTCTTTTCTTAAAGTAACTTTGCACCCAATTGGCATTCCTTCTCTTAAACTAAACGCTGCAATAGATTTTTTTGCTTTTGTTACTATTGGCTTCTGCCCAGTAATTTTTTCAATATCACCTACAGCCTGTTCAATTACTTTTTTTTCTTTTACAGCTTGCCCAAGCCCAACATTTATTGTGATCTTTCTTATAGAAGGTATTTCCATAGAGGATTTGTATTTCATTTTTTCTTGTAATGAATTTTTTATTTCCTCGTTATAAATTTTTTTTAGTCTGCTACTCATAAATCAATCTGTTCCCCTGTTGATTTGTAAACCCTAACCTTCTTATCATTTTTTAATTTTAAAATCCCAACTCTGTCTGGCTTTTTTGTCTTTACGTTATATATCATTGCATTTGATATATGTATTGGCATTTCTTTTTCTACAACTCCACCAGTTTCATTTTTATTTGGATTTGGCTTAACATGTTTTTTTGCCATGTTAATACCATCCACTAAAATTCGCTCTTCATTTACAACTTGAGAAATTGTTCCTAGTTTTCCCTTGTCTTTGCCAGAAATAATATAAACCTGGTCACCTTTTTTTAATCTATTCATAACTTACTTCCTATAATACTTCTGGTGCTAACGAAATAATTTTCATAAATTTTTCATTTCTTAATTCTCTAGTTACTGGGCCAAATATTCTTGTTCCAATTGGCTGCAGCTGAGCATTTAATAAAACTGCGGCATTCGTATCAAATTTTATCAATGATCCATCATCTCTTCTTACACCTTTTGATGTTCTGACTACAACTGCATTTAAAACTTCACCTTTTTTAACTTTTCCTCTTGGTATTGCACTTTGAACACTAATTTTAATTATGTCTCCTATTTTTGCATATCTTCTTTTAGATCCACCAAGCACTTTGATACATTGGATCTTTTTTGCTCCACTGTTGTCTGCTGCTGTTAAAACTGTTTGAACCTGAATCACTTATTTCTCCCCAGTTCCTAAAATATCTATTAATTTCCATGATTTGTTTTTTGATATAGGCCTTACTTCAGCTATTGTAACTGTATCTCCCATTTTACATTTATTATTTTCATCATGAATTTTATATTTTGTTGATTTTTTCACATATTTTCCATACTTTGGATGTTTAACTTTTCTTTCAAAAAGCACAACAGCAGTTTTATCCATTTTATTACTTATAACTGTTCCAGTAAGTGTTCTAATTTTTTTATTCTGTTCCATCACTCAACCTTTTTTCATTAATGATAGTTTTTATCAATGCAATATTTTTCTTAGACTGTCTAACCATTCTATGTGTAGGCAACTGGCCAGTTGTTAACTGCATTTTTAACCTAAAGTATTCTAAGCTTGTTTCATCTAATAATTTAATAAGCTCTTTTACTGATTTTCCTCTTATTTCTTTTGCTAACATCATTTATCCTACATTATTGTTCTAATAACAAATTGCGTCTGAAATGGAAGTTTTGCAGCTGCAAGTTTGAAAGGCTTGCCTTGCAACACTCTCGTCAACACCCTCCATTTCATAAAGTACTTTTCCTGGTTGAATTTTTGCAACCCAATACTCCACATTTCCTTTTCCCTTTCCTTGTCTAACTTCTAAAGGTTTCTTAGTTATTGGAACATCAGGAAATACTCGTATCCAAACTTTTCCACCTCTCTTAATATGTCTTGTCATAGCTCTTCTTGCAGACTCTATTTGTCTTGCAGTTAGCCTTCCTCTGCTTATTGCTTTTAAGCCATACTCACCAAAGCTAACCTTTTGAGCCTCTTAAAGCTAAACCTCTATTTTTACCTTTCTGTTGCTTACGGTATTTTGTTTTTTTTGGCTGCAACATTTCTTTTATTTCCCTTTGTCCTGTGTCAATTCTTCTTCTGATTCACCACTGTATATCCAAGTTTTTATACCAATGATTCCATAAGTAGTCATAGCTTCAGCAAAACCATAATCGATTTTTGCTTTAAGAGTATGTAATGGAACTCTTCCTTCTCTATACCACTCAGATCTCGCAATCTCAGCGCCATTTAAACGTCCAGCAATATTTACTTTTATTCCTAGAACACCTAATCTCATGGAATTTTGAACAGCTCTTTTCATTGCTCTTCTATACATAATTCTTCTTTCTAATTGAGAAGCAATCCCCTCAGCCACTAACTGAGCATCAATTTCTGGCTTTCTAATTTCTTCAATATTTATTTTTACATTATTTAAATTTATATCCATCATTGAGGCAACTTTTTTTCTTAGCACCTCAACGTCCTCGCCTTTTTTTCCAATTACTATTCCAGGCCTTGCTGTATGAATTGTTATTTCAGCAGCCTTTGTTGGTCTTTCTATAGTAATTTTACTAACAGAAGCTTGTGAGAGTTTTTTCTTTAAAAAATCTTTTACCATAAGATCTTTTAATAAAAAATCTGGATACTCTTTACCCTCTGCATACCATTTAGATGTATGCTCCGTTGATACTCCTAATCTAAAACCTATTGGATGAACTTTTTGTCCCATAATTTTACTCGTCTGATAAACCTATTGTTATATGACTTGATCTTTTTAAAATTCTGTTGGCACTACCTTTTGCTCTTGCTCTAAATCTTTTTAGCGTAGGTCCAACGTTTACAAAAACTGTCTTAATTTTCAGCGCGTCAATATCAGCACCATTATTATGTTCGGCATTTGCTATAGCAGACTCTAAAACTTTTTTAACAATATCCGAACTTTTCTGTTTACTATAATTTAATATATCAAGAGCATCTGAAACTCTCTTGCCCCTAATGGTATCGACTATTAATCTACACTTCTGAGGAGAAACTCTTATATATTTTAAGTTTGCTTTAACTTCCATTATTTCGCCTTCCTATCTCCTGAGTGTCCTTTAAATGTCCTAGTCATTGAAAACTCTCCCAATTTATGTCCAACCATATTTTCTGATATTAGTACAGGTATATGTTGCCTTCCATTATGAATCGCAATTGTTAAACCAACCATTTCCGGAACAACCATAGACCTTCTCGACCATGTTTTTATTGGTTTTTTATTATTATTTTTTACAGCATCATCAACTTTCTTCATGAGATGATGGTCTATAAATGGTCCTTTTTTTAATGATCTTGACATTTTATATTTCTCTGCTTATTTTTTTCTTCTTAATAATTAAATGATCAGTTCTTTTATTTGATCTAGTTTTAAAACCTTTTGTTGGAGTTCCCCAAGGTGAAACAGGATGTCTTCCCCCAGATGTTTTACCTTCACCTCCTCCATGAGGATGATCTACCGGGTTCATAGCAACACCCCTTACAGTCGGCCTTACTCCTCTCCATCTCTTAGCACCAGCTTTTCCAAGTTTTGCTAAATTATGCTCTGGATTTGAAACTTCACCAATTGTTGCGACGCACTCTTGTGGAATTTTTCTCATTTGACCTGAGCGAAGTCTAATCAATGCATATGGTCCGTCCTTTGCAACTAATTGAACTGAAGACCCAGCACTTCTTGCAATTTGTGCGCCTTTATTTGGCTTCATTTCTACACAGTGAATACTAGTACCCAATGGAATTTGGCTTAATGGCATACAATTACCAACTTTAATTGGCACGTTATTCCCAGACTGAATTTCATCTCCAACTTTTAATTTGTTCGGCGCTATTATATACCGTCTTTCACCATCGTTATAAAGAACTAGCATTATATGCGCTGATCTATTTGGATCATACTCAAGCCTTTCTATTTTACCTGGCACGTCATGTTTATTTCTTTTGAAGTCAATAACTCTATATTTTTGTTTATGGCCTCCGCCGACATGTCTAGTTGTAATTTTTCCGCTATTATTTCTTCCGCCTGTTTTAGATTTTTTTTGAAGAAGTTTTGAATATGGTTTACCTTTGTGAAGACCTTCTGTCTTAACAGTTACTGTAAATCTTTTTCCTGGAGAAGTTGGTTTCTGTAATATTGTAGCCATAATTAACTATTCCCTCCAAGATCTATATCTTGTCCTTCTTTTAGGTCACATAAGCTTTTTTATAATTTTTTCTTTTGCCTTTTGTTCTTCCAAAAACTTTATTTTTTCCAGTGACAGTTAATATATTTACATTAACAACCTCAACATCAAATAATTTTTCAATTGCTTCTTTTACGTCATTCTTAGTTGCATATGATGCCACTTTAAATGTTTGTTGTTTTACATTATCAGCTATCATTACTGATTTTTCTGAAACATGAGGCATTAAAATAACTTTTGACAAACTATTTGTATCCATATTTATACTCCGAACCTTTTTTCAAAACCTAAAAGCGCATCTTTTACAATTAAGATTTTTTTGTAAGATAACATTAGTGGTGGATCTAAATAATCTACAGTTGCTATTCCAACGTCTTTAATATTTCTTGCAGATAAAAATAATTTCTCATCGATGTCGCTTGTTATTATTAATACAGAGTTGAGGTCATATTTTTTTAAGATATTATTAACCTCTTTTGTTTTTATCTCCTTTAAATCAATTTTGTCTATTGCTATAACTCTATTTGACCTTATGAGTTCTGACATTATTGATTTCATTGCAACGTTGAACATTTTTTTATTTATTTTTTCTGAAAAATTTCTTTTCCCTGAAGCAAAGGTTACACCACCGCCTCTCCAAATAGGGCCACGTGTTGTTCCTGCCCTAGCTCTACCTGTTCCTTTTTGTCTCCATGGCTTTTTACCGCCACCTCTTACTTCTGACCTATTTTTTTGAGAGCTATAGTTTTCTCTGCCATTTGAAAAATATGAAGTTATTACTTGATGAACTAAAGTTTTTTTGTATTCAACGTCGAAGCAATTATCTGGCAATTGCATTATTACGTTATTTGGCAAAATATTTATTTCCATTAGCTCTTACCTTTTTTTCTTTTTGCTGATTGCGTTACTTCGACTAACCTTCCTTTAAATCCTGGAACAGCACCTTTTACTAGAATTAACTTTTTATCAGCATCTACTTTCACAATTTGTAGATTCTTTCTAGTAACCATTTCATCTCCCATTTGACCAGCCATCTTCTTACCTTTGAAAACTCTTCCAGGAAATTGGCATTGACCTGTTGAGCCTGGTGTTCTATGTGATATTGAATTACCGTGAGTAGCATCTTTACCTTTGAAATTATGTCTTTTAATTGTTCCTGCAAAACCTTTTCCTTTTGATCTTGAGCGAACATTCACATAAGCCCCTTCTTCAAAATGTGAAGCCTCATACTTTTTTCCAATTTCAATTTCTGACGTATCTTCAACTCTAAATTCTTTAATATTTTTTTGTGGGGGAATATTGTTTTTTTTGAAATGCCCTAGATGAGGCTTGTTTACTTTTGTATCTTTTTGCTCTGAAGACGATATTTGAATTGCGTTACATCCATGCACATCAATATTTTTAATCATTGAAACAATATTTGTTTCAATTTTTAAAACTGTTACAGGTATAGATTGGCCATTCTCATTGAATACCCTTGTCATGCCAATTTTTTTTCCTAATAAGCCTATACTCATTTAATTCTCTTCTAAATGTAAAAATAAAAAAGTCTAGGTAATAAAATCCAAAACCTAGACTATCTAAGTAAGTTTGCTGATTATACACTAATAATTAAGGGATAAAAGCTTAATTTAGCTTGATTTGTACGTCAACACCAGCTGCTAAATCTAACTTCATAAGAGCATCTACAGTCTTATCTGTAGGATCCAATATATCCATAATTCTCTTATGCGTCCTAATTTCATACTGGTCTCTTGCATCCTTATCTACATGCGGCGAGACCAAAATTGTAAATCTTTCCATTTTTGTTGGTAATGGTATTGGGCCTTTAACTCTTGCCCTGTTCTTTTCGCAGTCTCTACGATTTCAACTGCAGACTGATCAATTAACTTGTGATCGAATGCCTTAAGTTTAATTCGAATATTTTGATTTGCTGTGTTTTCAGATTTCTTAGCCAATTTTTTTATCCTGAGTGTTTATTTATTATTTCATCTGCAATATTTCTAGGTGCTTCCATGTATTTAGAAAACTCCATTGAATAGGTAGCTCTTCCTTGTGTTGCTGATCTTAAATCAGTCGCATAACCAAACATTTCTTTAAGAGGTATTTCTCCTCTTATTACTTTACCAGCAGGGCTGTCCTCCATAGCACCAATTATACCCCTTCTTCTATTTAAATCACCAACAACATCACCCATGTAATCTTCTGGCGTTACAACCTCTACTTTCATTACAGGCTCAAGTAAAGCTGGGTCAGCTTTTTGTGCGCCTTCTTTAAAACCCATTGAGCCAGCGATTTTAAATGCCATTTCTGAGGAATCAACATCGTGAAATGTGCCATCATATAGAGTTACCTTGACATCTTCTACAGGGTATCCGGCTATTACTCCGTTTAACATTTGCTCTTGTATTCCTTTGTCAACAGCTGGTATATATTCTCTTGGTATTGCTCCACCTACAATTTCATTTATAAATTCATATCCTTTGCCGGCTTCCTGAGGTTCAATTTTTAAATACACATGGCCATATTGCCCTCTTCCACCACTTTGCCTAACAAATTTACTTTCTTGTTCAACAGGTTTTCTTATACACTCTCTGTAAGCTACTTGAGGTGCTCCAACATTTGCTTCAACACTAAATTCTCTTTTCATTCTGTCTACAATAATTTCTAGGTGTAATTCACCCATTCCTGAAATAATTGTTTGCCCAGATTCTTCATCAGTTTTTACCCTAAAAGATGGATCTTCTTGAGCTAATTTTTGTAAAGCTATTCCCATTTTTTCTTGGTCAGCCTTAGTCTTAGGCTCTACAGCAACAGCAATAACTGGCTCTGGAAATTCCATTCTTTCTAGTGTAACTAATTTTGATGGATCGCAAAGTGTGTCACCAGTAGTAACATCTTTTAACCCAACTGCGGCAGCAATGTCTCCAGCTCTCACTTCTTTAATTTCTTCTCTTGAATTAGAGTGCATCTGTAAGATTCTACCAACTCTTTCTTTTTTTCCTTTTGTAGAGTTTGTAACTGCTGAACCGGCTGACAAAACTCCTGAATAAACTCTAAAAAAAGTTAAAGTTCCAACAAAAGGATCAGTAGCAATCTTGAAAGCTAATGCAGAAAATCCTTCGTCATCTGACGCCTTTTTTTCTATTTCTTCTTCACTTTCGTTTATACCTTTAATTGCAGGAATATCTAATGGTGACGGAAGATATCTTATAACACCATCTAACATAGCTTGAACACCCTTATTCTTAAAAGCAGAACCACATAATGCTGGAACAATTTCATTTGACAATGTTCTAATTCTTAGGCCGTTGTGAATATCTTCAGAAGTTAAATCTCCTTCATTTAAGTATTTTTCCATTAATTCTTCATTTGCTTCTGCAGCAGCTTCAACCATTTCCTCTCTGTACTTATTACAAACTTCTTGAAGATCTTCTGGAATATCTTTTTCCTCATAAGTTGTGTCCATGTCATCTTCATTCCAGTAAATGGCTTTCATTTTAATTAGGTCTACAACTCCTTTAAAATTATCTTCGGCGCCGATGGGTATTTGAATCGGGATTGCATTTGATCCTAATCTTTCTTTGATTTGATTTACAACTCTTAGAAAATCAGCTCCTGATCTATCCATTTTGTTAACGAAAGCCATTCTTGGAACATTGTATTTTGAGGCTTGTCTCCAAACGGTTTCAGATTGAGGCTCTACTCCACCTACTGCACAAAAAACTGCACAAGCTCCATCTAAAACCTTTAGTGATCTTTCGACTTCAATTGTAAAGTCGACATGTCCGGGTGTGTCTATAATATTAATTCTATGCTGATCAAAATTTTTATCCATACCCTGCCAAAAGCAAGTTGTTGCTGCAGACGTTATAGTAATTCCACGTTCTTGCTCTTGTTCCATCCAATCCATTGTTGCTGCTCCATCGTGAACCTCACCAATTTTGTGTGAAAGACCGGTATAAAATAAAACTCTCTCTGATGTGGTAGTTTTTCCAGCATCAATATGAGCCATTATTCCAATATTACGATATCTTTCTAAGGGTGTTTCTCTTGACATTTTTTTTCCTTGGCTACCACCTAAAATGTGAAAATGCTTTGTTAGCTTCTGCCATTTTCAATGTATCTTCGCGTTTTTTCATTGCTGCACCTTTATTTTCAGATGCATCTAAAATTTCAGCAGCAAGTTTACGCATCATTGATTTTTCATTTCTCTTTCTTGCTGAATCAATTAGCCATCTCATTGCTAATGTATTTTGCCTTGACGATTTTACTTCTACAGGAACCTGGTATGTTGCACCACCAACTCTTCTTGATTTTACTTCAACCTGTGGACGAACATTTTCCAAAGCTTTATTTAAAACTTGCAAACCATCTTTTGAATTTGTTTTTTTAGCTAGTTCATCAAGAGCGTCGTAGATTATATTTTCAGCAACTGATTTTTTACCATGCATCATTAAAGCATTTATAAACTTAGCTAACTGAACATCGCCAAACTTTGGGTCAGGCAATATTTCTCTTTTTGGTACTTCTCTTCTTCTAGACATAATTTTTTATTTTTTTGTTTTTGCTTTCTTAGCGCCGTACTTTGATCTTCCTTGTTTTCTATTTTCAACGCCTTGTGTATCTAAACTTCCTCTAACAATGTGATATCTTACTCCGGGTAAATCTTTAACACGTCCTCCTCTTAAAAGTACAACGGAGTGTTCCTGAAGATTATGGCCCTCACCACCTATATAACTTGTGACTTCAAAACCATTAGTTAATTTAACTCTAGCAACCTTTCTTAATGCCGAGTTTGGTTTTTTTGGAGTTGTTGTATAAACCCTAGTACACATACTCCTCTTTTTTGAGGGCATGACTCTAAGGCAGGCACAGTACTTTTTGCCTTCTTTGTTTTTCTAGGTTTTCTAACTAACTGATTAATTGTTGTCATAATTTATACTTTTCTTCCAAAATTCATTTGCTTGCGGATTGTAGGAATAGCAGAGCCTACTGTCAAGGATTATTCTGAAATAACCCCTTTTTCATCTGCCACAACTTCTGACATTTCTTTTTGCATAATATCTTCGCTAGATTCTGTGACCGAATCCTCTAAAGAAACCTCACTTGAAATTGCTGCTCTAGATAATTTTCTTTCTTTATGAAAATCTAATCCTGTGCCTGCTGGAATAAGTCTTCCAACTACAACATTTTCTTTCAACCCTTTTAAGCTATCACTTGCTCCTTTAACAGCTGCTTCAGTTAACACTCTAGTTGTTTCTTGGAAAGATGCTGCCGAAATAAATGATTCAGTAACTAAAGATGCTTTTGTTATTCCTAATAAAACAGGATCAAATATAATTGGTTCTTTATTTTCAGCTAATAATTTCTTATTTTCTTCTAAAACATTTGCTCTTTCAGCTTGCTCTCCTGCCAAATAACTTGAATCTCCTGGTTTTAAAATTTCGACTTTTCTTAACATCTGTCTAACTATAACTTCAATGTGTTTGTCATTAATTTTAACTCCTTGCAACCTATATACATTTTGAACTTCTGTCACTAAATAATCTGCGAGTGCAGGAATTCCAAGTAATCTTAATATATCATGTGGGGTAAGTTCTCCATCCACCACTATCTCACCTTTTTCTATACTTTCACCTTCATATATATTTATGTTCCTATATTTAGGGATTAATGTTTCAGTGCTTTCTCCTAAATCATTTGTGATTACAAGTCTTAGTTTTCCTTTGGTTTCTTTACCAAAACTAACAACGCCTGAAGATTCCGCTAATATAGCTGGTTCTTTTGGTTTTCTAGCTTCAAATAAATCAGCAACTCTTGGCAAACCACCTGTTATATCTTTTGTTTTTGTTACGGCTTGAGGAATTCTGGCAATAATATCACCTGCTTCAACTTTGTCTCCATCAGATAATGTTATAATTGCCCCATCAGGCAAATTGTAATCAACATTTCCTTTTGAATTAGAAAGCTGAATTATTGGCTTAATATCTTTTGCACCTGTTCTATTTTTTGAATCTATTACAATTGTTGACGATAAACCAGTGATTTCGTCAGTCTTTTTATTTACTGTAACGCCATCTTCAAAATCAATAAGCTTTGCTTTACCAGCTTGCTCTGTAACTATTGGTCTAGTATGTGGATCCCAAGTTGCAATAGTTTGACCAGGCTCAACTTTATCTCCTTCGTTTACACTTAAAGTTGAACCATACGGGACTTTATAAAATTCTTTCTGCCTTCCGTCTTCATCAACAACAGCTAGTTCTGCAGATCTTGTTATAGTTACATTTGTTTTGTCTTTTTTTTGAATTGTTTTAATTTTTTTAAATTTTATTATTCCATTTGATTTAACCATAATACTATTTGTAGCTACGGACCCACTTGCCGCTCCACCAATGTGAAATGTTCTCATAGTTAATTGCGTTCCAGGCTCACCAATAGATTGTGCTGCCATTACACCAACTGATTCTCCAATATTTACCAAATGTCCTCGTGCTAGATCTCTTCCGTAGCACATCGAACAAACACCATATTTTAGTTCACAAGTAATAGCTGTTCTAACTTTAATTTCATCTATACCATTAATATCTAGTTCTTGTGCTATTTTTTCGTCTATAAGTGTTCCGGACTTTAAAATATAATCTTTATTAATTGGTGAAACTGCATCTTCTACAATTACTCTTCCCAGAACTCTTTCGGATAACTGGACAGTTATATCTCCACCCTCAATTATAGGCTTAATCACAACTCCTTCTTTTGTTCCGCAATCTACTTCCGAAACAACTAAATCTTGAGCAACATCAACCAGCCTTCTTGTTAAGTAACCTGAGTTAGCTGTTTTTAAAGCTGTATCAGCTAAACCCTTTCTTGCTCCATGAGTCGATATAAAGTACTGCAGCACATTTAAGCCCTCTCTGAAGTTAGCTGTTATTGGTGTCTCTATTATTGACCCGTCAGGCTTAGCCATTAATCCACGCATTCCGGCCAATTGTCTTATTTGAGCAGCCGAACCTCTTGCTCCAGAATCAGCCATCATAAATATTGAATTGAATGATGGTTGTTCTATCTCTTTTCCTTCAGAATTATTTTTTACATCTTTTCCTAATTTGCTCATCATGGCTTTTGCAACTTGGTCATTTGTTTTTGACCAAATGTCTACAACTTTATTATATCTTTCTCCTCGAGTTACTAAGCCTGACTGATATTGCATTTCAATTTCTTTGACTTCTGTTTCAGCTTCAGAAAGAATTTTACTTTTTGATTCTGGTATAATCATGTCATCTAAACAAAATGATACTCCTGATTTCGTAGCATACTCATATCCCATATACATTAATTGGTCTGCAAATATTACAGTTGCTTTTAAACCAAGAACCCTATAGCAAGTGTCTATAGCGCTGGATATAGACTTCTTATCCATGGTTTTATTAACAAGCTCAAACGGCAAACCCTTTGGAAGTATTTTTGAAAAAAGCGCTCTTCCGACAGTTGTTTCTACTCTCTTGTTTACACTTTCCTTTGAATCAGACTCTACAATATTCATTCGTACTGTAACCTTTGCATGTATATGAACATTACCAGAGTAATATGCACGAGATACTTCGTCTATATCAGAGAAAATCATGCCTTCACCTTGGACATTTATATCTTCTCTTGTTAAGTAATAAATTCCTAAAACTATATCCTGTGATGGAACAATAATTGGCTCACCATTTGCAGGCGATAAAATATTATTTGTAGACATCATTAAAGATCTAGCTTCTAACTGAGCCTCAACTGATAAAGGAACATGAACGGCCATCTGGTCTCCGTCAAAATCAGCATTAAATGCAGCACATACAAGCGGGTGTAATTGTATAGCTTTTCCTTCAATTAACATTGGTTCAAATGCCTGTATACCTAACCTATGAAGAGTTGGTGCTCTGTTTAATAAAACAGGATGTTCTCTTATAACCTCATCAAGAATATCCCAAACTTCAGCACCTTCTTTTTCAACAAGTTTTTTAGCGGCTTTAATAGTAGTAGCCAAACCTCTTGTATGAAGCTTACTAAATATAAAAGGCTTGAAAAGCTCTAGTGCCATTTTTTTTGGTATTCCACATTGATGAAGCATCAATGTTGGGCCAGTAACAATTACAGATCTGCCAGAATAATCTACTCGTTTTCCAAGCAGGTTTTGTCTAAATCTACCTTGTTTTCCTTTAATAAGTTCTGCTAAAGATTTTAGAGGTCTCTTGTTACTTCCTGTTATAGCTCTTCCTCTTCTGCCATTATCTAGTAAAGCATCAACTGCTTCTTGAAGCATTCTTTTTTCATTTCTTACGATGATATCAGGAGCGTTAAGCTCTAATAACCTTCTAAGTCTATTATTTCTATTTATAACTCTTCTATATAGATCATTTAAATCAGATGTTGCAAATCTTCCTCCATCAAGAGGAACGAGAGGTCTTAGATCAGGTGGTAAAACTGGAAGTGCTCTTAAAATCATCCATTGAGGTTTATTTCCAGAGCTAATAAAGTACTCAACTAATTTTAATCTTTTTGTAAGTCTTTTTATTTTTGCTTCAGACTTGGTCGAGGATAATTCTTCTCTAAGCTTCTCTGTTTCTTGATTTAAATCAAGATCATCAAGCATATCTAGAATTGCTTCAGCTCCCATTTTTGCTACAAACTCGTCTCCATATTGTTCAATAGCTTCATAATAAGTTTCATCAGAAAGCAATTGACATTTATCTAATTCAGTAAAACCTGGATCAATAACTACAAAAGCTTCAAAATATAAAATTCTTTCAATATCTCTAAGAGTCATATCAAGCAATAAGCCTATTCTTGATGGAAGTGATTTTAAGAACCATATATGAGCAACAGGACATGCTAACTCTATATGGCCCATCCTTTCTCTTCTTACTTTTGTAAGCGTTACTTCAACGCCACATTTTTCACAAACAACACCTCTGTGCTTAAGCCTTTTATATTTTCCACATAGACACTCATAGTCTTTTATAGGGCCAAAAGTTTTCGCACAAAATAGACCATCTCTTTCAGGTTTGAAAGTTCTATAATTTATAGTCTCAGGTTTTTTAACTTCTCCATAAGACCAAGATCGAATCATTTCAGGTGATGCAAGTCCGACTTTAATTGCATCAAAGTCGTCGGTATCTGTTTGTTGTTTAAAAAAACTAATTAGATCTTTCATTTGCTTTCATCCTTTTCAAGTTCAATATTTATTCCTAAAGATTTAATCTCTTTCATCAATACATTAAAAGATTCTGGCATTCCAGCATCAATACTTTGAGAATCATCAACAATATTTTTATACATTTTATTTCTTCCGCTCACATCATCAGACTTGACTGTCAGCATTTCTTGAAGAGTATACCCGGCGCCATATGCTTCTAATGCCCAAACTTCCATTTCTCCAAATCTTTGCCCGCCAAATTGAGCTTTACCGCCCAAAGGTTGCTGAGTTACAAGACTGTATGGCCCAGTCGACCTAGCATGCATTTTATCATCAACCAAATGATTTAATTTCAGAACATTCATATATCCAACTGTGGTTTCACGATCAAAATACTCCCCAGTTCTTCCGTCAATAAGTTTTGCTTGACCTGACTCTGGGAGATCAGCTAATTTTAACATCTCCTTAATTTCATTTTCATGTGCGCCATCAAAAACAGGGGTTGCCATTGGGACACCATTTCTTAAATTATTCGCAAGGCTTTTAATTTCTTCATCTGTAAAATCTTTTAGACTAGTTTTTTCATTTGCACCAACGCTATATACAGTTTCTAAGAAAGATCTAATAGTTTTTATAGGTGTATCTTTGTCTAACATTTTTCCAATTTTTATTCCCAAACCTTTTGCAGCCCAACCTAAATGAGTTTCTAAAACCTGACCAACATTCATTCTTGAGGGAACACCTAAAGGATTTAAAACAACATCTACAGGTGTGCCATCCTCCATATGCGGCATATCTTCAACTGGAACAATCATAGAAATAACTCCTTTGTTTCCATGACGTCCAGCCATTTTGTCACCAGGCTGAAGTCTTCTTTTCACAGCTAAATAAACTTTGATTATCTTCAAAACTCCAGGCAAAAGGTCGCCGCCTGCAGTTATTTTTGCTTCTTGTCTTTCAAGAGTTTCTTTTAAATTAACTTTTTGTTTTGCTAATTGTTTTGCCAATTTTTCTAACTGCACATTTATTTTCTCATCTCTTATTCTAATATCTAACCAATTAGTTTTATCAAGATTATCTAAATAAACTTCCGTAACTTTATCTCCTTTTTTAAGATTATTAGGACCTCCTTCAGAAACTTTATTTAAAATTAAGTTTTTTACTCTAAATAAAATATCATCTTCATAAATTCTTAATTGATCTGCGATATCTTTTTTAGCTAATTCAACTTGTTCTTTTTCAATATCAAGAGATCTATCATCTTTATCTATTCCATCGCGAGTATACACTCTCACATCTATAACCGTTCCTTCAATTCCCGAAGGTACTCTTAGAGAAGTGTCCTTTACATCAGAGGCTTTTTCTCCAAATATTGCTCTCAACAATTTTTCTTCAGGAGAAAGTTGCGTTTCACCTTTCGGTGTTACTTTTCCAACCAATATATCGTTAGGACTTATTTCAGCTCCGACGTAAACGATTCCTGACTCATCTAACTTACCCAGTAAACTCTCGCTTACATTTGGAATATCAGCAGTAATTTCTTCTGCTCCTAACTTTGTATCTCTAGTAATGCATGTTAATTCTTCTATATGGATTGTTGTGAATCTATCTTCCTCTACAACTCTATCTGATATTAAAATAGAATCTTCAAAGTTATATCCATTCCATGGCATAAAAGCTATTAACATATTTTGGCCAAGTGCAAGTTCGCCAAGATCAGTAGATGGTCCGTCCGCAAGAACATCATTTTTAGCAATAATATCACCAACTTTAACAAGAGGTCTTTGATTTATACAAGTATTCTGATTTGATCTTGTATATTTAGTTAAGTTATATATATCTACACCAGCTTCTTCAGATGTAGTTTCTGAATCATTAACTCTTACAACTATTCTGCCTGCATCTACGCTATCAACTTTTCCACCCCTATTAGCTATAAGTGCAGCATGAGAATCCCTTGCGATTGCTCTTTCCATTCCAGTTCCAACTAGCGGTTTTTCGGCAATTAATGTTGGTACAGCTTGTCTTTGCATATTTGATCCCATAAGAGCTCTGTTGGCATCGTCATGCTCTAAAAATGGAATTACAGATGATGCTACGGAGACAATTTGCATTGGAGAAACATCAATATAATCAATCTTTTCTGGAGTTGACATCATAAATTCATTTAAATGTCTGCAAGAAACAAAATCATCAGTAAATTTTCCTTTTTTATCTAATTCAGCGTTAGCTTGAGCAATAACATATTTTGATTCATCTATAGCAGATAAATATTCTATTTCAGAAGTTACTTTTGAATTAATTACTTTTCTATAAGGTGTTTCAAGGAATCCATACTTATTAGTTCTAGAAAATACAGCCAATGAGTTAATTAAACCGATGTTTGGACCTTCAGGAGTTTCTATCGGACAAACTCTTCCATAATGTGTAGGGTGAACATCTCTAACTTCAAAGCCTGCTCTTTCTCTAGTTAAACCACCTGGGCCTAAAGCAGATATTCTTCTTTTATGTGTTATTTCTGACAAAGGATTATTTTGATCCATAAACTGAGAAAGCTGGCTAGATCCAAAAAATTCTTTAATTGCTGCCATTACTGGTTTTGCATTAATTAACTCTTGCGGCATTAAACCTTCGGATTCTGCGATGGTTAATCTTTCCTTAACTGCTCTTTCAACTCTAACTAATCCAACTCGGTAAACATTTTCAATCATTTCTCCAACAGAACGAACTCTTCTATTTCCAAGATGATCTATGTCATCAACAGTTCCATTGCCATTTCTTATATTTACCAATTCTTTAATGACGTCAACAATATCATTTTTATTTAGAACTCCCTCTGAACTATTATTTTTATCTAAGCGAGCATTGAACTTCATTCTACCTACTTCAGAGAGATCATATCTTTCTTCGACGAAGAAAAGGTTTGTAAAAAGATTTTGAGCCGCATCTTTAGTTGGAGGTTCACCAGGTCTCATCATCTTGTATATTTCAACTTGTGCTTCTAATTGATTTGTAGATGGATCTATTAATAATGTGTTATATATGTAAGGACCATTATCAATTTCGTTTGTAAATAAAATTTCAAAGCCATTTAAGTTTAATTTTTTTATTAAATCGATATTCTCATGATCTATTGTTGTGTTTAGAGAAACAATTATTTCGCCGGTCTCTTCATCTAAAATATCTTGACCAATAATTTTTCCATATAAATACTCTTCGCTTATTGGAAGATACTCGATTTTTGCATCTTGCAACATCTTTACATGTCTTGCATTAAATATTTTTCCTTTTTCAATTAATACCTTATTTTTAATTTTTAGTTCGTCGCTGGCAATTGTTCCTTTCAATCTTTCAGGAATCAACTTAAGTTTGAATAAATCTTTTTCAATTTTTATTTCATCTTTTTCAAAGAATAAGTCTATTATTTCATTAGTTTCATAACCCAAGGCCCTTAACAATATAGTTGCAGGTAATTTTCTTTTCCTATCAATTCTTGCAAATAATGCATCTTTAGGGTCAAACTCAAAGTCCAACCATGAGCCACGATAAGGAATTATTCTAGCTGAATATAATAATTTACCAGAAGAATGAGTTTTACCTTTATCATGATCAAAGAAAACTCCTGGTGATCTATGAAGTTGAGAAACAACAACCCTTTCAGTACCATTTATAACAAACGAACCTTTATTAGTCATTAATGGTATATCGCCCATAAAAACTTCTTGTTCTTTAATGTCTTTTACTTTTTCAGGATTATCTCTTTCGCATATAACTAGTCTCATCAAAACTTTTAACGGGGCAGCGTAGGTAAGTCCTCTCAATTGGCATTCTTGGACATTAAATATTGGTGTACCAACAGAGTAGTCAATATACTCTAGTCTTACATGGCCTGAATGACTAATTATTGGAAAAACAGAATGAAAAGCCTTATGCAGCCCTGAAATAGATCTTGTCTCAATATTTGCACTTGTGCTCAAAAAGTCAGAATAAGAATCGGTTTGTATGTCTAGCATAGGAGGTATATCGATAACCTGCTTCCTTTTACCAAAATTTTTTCTGATTCTTTTCTTTTCTGTATATGTATATTCCATAATGACCCTTAAGTATTAATATTAAAAAAACAAAAATATGCCAGTAACAAAAAAGTTACTAGCATCTTCTATACAAATTTTATAAAAAAATTTAACTGAGCTCAACAGTTGCTCCAGCTTCCTCTAATTGTTTTTTTGCTTCATCAGCCTCTTGCTTAGAAACACCTTCTTTTACAGTTACTGGTGCTCCCTCAACCATATCTTTAGCATCTTTCAAACCAAGTCCGGTGATGGCTCTTACAACTTTAATTACTGCAACTTTATTTGATCCAAAGCTACTCATTTTAATTGTAAACTCTGATTGTTCTTCTGCTGCTTCAGCGGGTGCTGCTCCACCTGGAGCTGCTGCTGGAGCGGCTGCGACAGACGCTGCTGAAACTCCAAACTTTTCTTCCATAGCTTCTACAAGCTCCACAACATCCATGACGCTCATATTAGAAATTGATTCTAAAATATCTTCTTTTGATACTGCCATTTTACTCTCCTAAGTATAAACTTAAATAAATTTTGTTAATTTTGCTCTAGTTTTATTTTATATGCTGAAAGTGTTTGAACTAATTTTACATTTGGCGCTGCCAATGTTCGTGTAAGTTTTTCTATTGGTGCTTTCATAACAGACATGAGCATACTTATTGCCTGATCTTTATTTGGTAATGCAGCTATCTGACTTAATTTGTCGACATCTACTAATTCTCCATTTACAGCAACAACTACTGGCTTTAATAACTGATTCTCTTTTTTAAAGTCATTAACTAGTTTTGCTGCTGATCCAAGATCTTCTTTAGAAAAAGCAAAAATCAAGGGACCCTTTAAAGAGGAGTCCATACATTCCAAGCTAGTATCTTTGATAGCAATCTTAGCTAAACTATTTTTAATAACTTTAACATAAACACCAAGATTCCTAGCATTATCTCTTAATGTAGAAAGCTCTTGAACAGTTAAACCTCTGTACTCTGCTGCTACCTGCAGACTGAGCAGACGATGCAATATCAGAAATCTCTTTTACTACATCTTTTTTTTCACCAATATTTAACGCCACTTTATTACTCCAAACTTGTGTATACCTTTCAGTATAATTATCTGCGTAGGAAATTAAGTATCTTCATACACCTACGGTCTTTGATAGTTGTTTAACTAAAACAACTTCACAAAGCCTATGTAAAGGAAGCCTGATCTAATTCTAAACTAGGTCCCATAGAAGAAGATAATGAAATCTTCTTTAAATATTTTCCTTTAGCAGAAGATGGTTTTGCTTTAATAATCTCTGCAATCAAAGCTCTCAAATTCTCTGCTAACATGTCTTCTGTGAATTCTACCTTGCCTATCGAGCAATGTACAATACCACCTTTATCAGTTCTGTACTGAACTTGTCCAGATTTTGCATTTCTAACTGCTTTTTCAACATCTTTTGAAACTGTTCCAACTTTTGGGTTTGGCATAAGTCCTTTTGGGCCTAATATTTGTCCTAATGGACTAACCACCCTCATTGTATCTGGAGTTGCGATCACAACATCAAAATCAAAGTCGCCTTTTTTAGCTAAGTCAACTAAATCTTCCATGCCAACCATATCTGCTCCAGCATCCTTTGCTTTTTTTGCATCATCGCCATCACAAAATACAGCGACTTTAACTGTTTTGCCGGTACCATTTGGTAAAACTAATGAGCCCCTGATATTTTGATCTGATTTTTTTGCATCAATACCTAAATTTATACTTACATCTAAAGATTCTACAAATTTTACTGAAGATTTATTTTTAAGTATTTTTATAGCTTCTAAATCTTGATAAACTTTAGATTTATCTAAATCTTTGTAGCACTCTTTCATTCTTTTTGATTTTAATTGATTCATTTTAATATATACCAAATATTAATTCTCTACAGTAATGCCCATACTTCTAGCGCTTCCTGAAATTATCTTAACAGCGGCTTCTAAAGTAGTGGCATTTAAATCTTCCATTTTTGCCTTAGCAATTTCTTCAACTTGCTGGATTGTGACAGACCCGACTTTAACAGAGTTTGGGGTACCACTTCCTTTTTCTACGCCAGCTGCTTTTCTTAATAAAATTGCTGCTGGGGTTGTTTTAATCACAAAATCAAAACTTTTATCAGAATAAACAGAAATAATAACAGGAACCTTTAAGCCTTTCTCAATTTTTTCTGTTTTTCCATTAAATGATTTACAAAATTCTTGAATATTTAAACCATGCTGACCTAAAGCAGGACCTACGGGCGGGCTAGGGTTTGCTTCACCAGCTGGAATCTGAAGTTTTATATATGCTTCTATCTCTTTTTTTCCTTTTTTTGCCATTTTTTTATCCTTTTTCAACCTGACCGAATTCTAACTCAACTGGAGTAGATCTGCCAAATATTTGAACTGCGACTTGCATCCTACTCTTTTCATAATCTACTTCTTCGACAACACCATTAAAGTCATTAAAAGGACCATCTATTACTCTAACTACTTCGCCAGGCTCAAATAATACTTTATGTTTAGGTTTTTCAACACCTTCTTGGATCCTATTCATTATATTGTGAGCCTCATCATCACTTATTGGTGCTGGTTTATCTGAAGATCCTCCAATAAAACCCATAACCTTTGGTGATTTTTTTACCAAATGCCAAGTTTCATCATTCATTTCCATCTGAACCAAAACATAACCCGGAAAGAACTTTCTTTCACTTTTATGCTTTTGTCCATCTTTCATTTCTACAACCTCTTCTGTAGGAACAAGTATTTTTCCGAACTTATCGCTCATACCATGCATCTCTATTCTTTCTAATAAAGATTTTTTAACCTGGTTTTCATATCCAGAATAAGCATGTATCACAAACCATTTTAAAGACATATTCCTAACCACCGTAAGTTAGCACAAATTTATGCTAACAATAATTTAATTCCAGCTCCAAGAAGCTTATCCAGCAACCATAAAAGTATAGACATTATTATAACAACTACAAAGACTATGATTGTTGTTTGTATTACCTCAGTTTTTGTTGACCAGATAACTTTTTTTAACTCTACTCTAGCATCATAGGCAAAAACTCTTAATGATTTAACTTTTTCAGTATTAAATAAAATTAAGAAATCTAAAAGTACTACCCCTAATAATCCTAAAACTCTATATATTAAAGGATATTGGTCGAAATAATAAAATGCAAATAACGCAGCAACAAATATTATGAGCGATAGCACCCACTTTATTAAATCATTTTTGTTTGTCTCAATATCCAATTTGTTCGCAACCATAATTCTATTCTGGCAGGCCAGGAGGGACTCGAACCCCCAACCTCCGGTTTTGGAGACCGATGCTCTACCAATTGAGCCACTGGCCTATATTTAAAAAACCAAAAAAGCGGGTAGATAAACAACCCGCTTATTTTATTATATTATCAAAAATATTATTCAATAATTTTTGAAACAACTCCAGCACCAACTGTTCTTCCACCCTCACGAATAGCAAATTTTAATCCTTGCTCCATTGCAACTGGTGCAATCAACTCAACTGTCATGCTTACATTATCACCTGGCATTACCATTTCTGTTCCAGAAGGAAGTGTTGCAGCACCTGTAACATCAGTTGTTCTAAAATAAAATTGAGGTCTATATCCATTAAAGAATGGAGTATGTCTTCCACCTTCGTCTTTAGATAAAATATATACTTCACATTCATATTTAGTATGAGGTTTTATAGAACCAGGTTTGCATAAAACTTGGCCGCGTTCAACTTCTTCTCTTTTAGTACCTCTAAGAAGAACTCCAACATTGTCTCCAGCTTGACCTTGGTCTAAAAGTTTTCTAAACATTTCAACACCAGTACAAACTGATTTTTGTGTATCCTTGATTCCACAAATTTCAATTTCATCGTTAACATTAATTACGCCTCTTTCGACTCTACCTGTAACAACGGTACCTCTTCCTGATATTGAAAAAACATCTTCAACAGGCATTAGGAAATCACCATCTGTTGCTCTTTCTGGCTGCGGGAAAAATTCATCCATCGCTGCAACAATTTTTTCGATTGATGGAGCGCCGATATCTGATGTGTCACCTTCAAGTGCTTTTAGAGCTGAACCACTTACAAATGGAATATTATCTCCATCAAATTCATATGAAGTTAACAACTCTCTAATTTCCATCTCGACTAATTCTGTTAACTCAGCATCATCAACTTGGTCAGCCTTATTTAAATAAACAACAATATTTGGAACCCCAACCTGACGTGCTAAAAGAATATGTTCTTTAGTTTGTGGCATTGCACCATCGGCCGCACTTACAACCAATATTGCTCCATCCATTTGTGCAGCACCTGTTATCATATTTTTTACATAATCAGCATGGCCTGGGCAATCTACGTGAGCATAATGACGACTATCAGACTCATATTCGACGTGAGCCGTAGCGATAGTGATACCTCTCTCTCTTTCCTCAGGAGCATTATCAATATCACCATAATCTTTAAATTCACCACCCATTTTTTCTGCCATAACTTTTGTGATCGCAGCTGTTAATGTAGTTTTTCCATGGTCAACGTGACCAATAGTTCCCACATTCATATGTGGTTTATTTCTTTCAAATTTTGCTTTTGACATCTCTATCGCCCTCCGCGGCCTATAGTATTTTTATTCATGGAGCCCATAACCGGATTTGAACCGGTGACCTCTTCCTTACCAAGGAAGTGCTCTACCTACTGAGCTATATGGGCGTGATTGTATACTGTTTTTAACAGGATTGCTCTAAATTTTTGCTAATTTTATTGGAGCGGGTGACCGGGATCGAACCGGCATCATCAGCTTGGAAGGCTGAGGTTCTACCATTGAACTACACCCGCAATAAAAATTATCTAAAAAATCACGCAAAACCCTATTAAATCAGCAAAATAAACCCAAATACCTCTTAATTTTTATATTCTAACAGACATAGTAAAATATAGTAATTAATGGTGGAGGGGGGAGGATTCGAACCTCCGAAGGCATAGCCAGCAGATTTACAGTCTGCCCTCGTTGACCGCTTGAGTACCCCTCCGATTAAGGCAAGAATTTTGAAGTACAGGATGATACTAGTCAACAAAAATATTAGCCATATCATCAAAAATTAATCGTAAATCAAATAACATCTACTAATATTACTTATTATTGTTAGCAAATAGTGATTATGCTAGGATAATTGAATATGAACACTTCAAAATACTTTGATGTTATTGAAAAAATAATATTAATCATATTATTAATCGCAACACTCACAGCTATTGGTCAAGAAATTTCGAAAGTCATAATTCTAGGGTCAGTAAGTCTTGCAGACATTCTATTATTATTTATTTTTCTTGAAGTTATAGGAATGATTAAAGAATACTATGTAACAAATAGAATAGCGATTTCACATCCTATCTTTATTGCAATTACAGCTTTGGCGCGTTTAATAATTTTACAACGAAAGGATTTTGATCCGATGATTTTAATTTATGAATCTGGAGCTATTTTGATTCTTGCTCTGGCTATTCTTGCATTAAGAGCTAGAAAAAATAACTTCTTTAGACCTAATTAAATTAATCAGGCAAACTTAGAGTAACTCTAAATTTTGGAAAATATGCTGAGACTCTACAACTATCCGAGCCAGCATCTACTTGTGGATTCCATCTGAATAGAGGACTTGGTTCCAAAACTCATATTTATAACTGGAGGAATATTTCCCATAGTGAATGGAGAGGAAGTGTATAAACATCTCCATTGTCGGTGTAGTATCTGACGGGACATTCATTGAATTACCGTATAAAGTTGTATCATTTGGCATATTGTTATCAAAATTTAAACCCGTTTGCGTATTGCTGCATTCAGTATTCAAACAAACAATTCCAGAATTTGTGGTTGAGGTTGAAAAAGTTGCAGTAGTGGACGCAACCCCATTAACATTTCCTGCTATTTGGGTAACATTTTTTGCATTGCTGCCTTGAGTTGCATTTTCATCAGTGTTGCATGTAAAAGTTCCACTAATTTGAGAATCTAAAAGCGCGCTACCCTTTACAGAAAAATTTCTATTGATGGTAGGAACAAAATATCTATAAGTTGTGCCAGCTTGCAAAGCATTGGTATCAGCGTACTTACCTAGAGTTCCATTTACTTCTGCAGAAGTTATATCAACGGTTAAAGAGGTATTTCCTAATGTGACACACCCTGACACAGAAAATGATTCTTCGCTGTTAATTGTTGCATTTTGACATAATTTTACAGACTCAATTGTTACACTATATTGTTCTGCATCTGCATACTCAGTAGTATCTGCATGGATAATTACGTTAAAAAAGAAAATTAAAATAGCAAATAATAAATTTTTCATTAGTCAAGTCTCCCAATAACAACACCTTCGCTTTCTGTTTCAATTTTCATTTTATTATCTCTTTCAACTTTTGTAAGAAGTAAATGATTTACTGTGCCGGAAGCAAAGGCTTCTTCACTTATAAATTCATCGAAAGCTGAGATTCCTTCTCTGCCAGGGTATATGAATCTAACCGAACCGAAACCATCTGCTGATCTAAAATTATTATCTGAATAACCAACTTCAACTAAAATATTTTGCGTAATAAGCATTTCTAATGATAAATCACTTCCATCAGTGTCTGTTGATAGTTTATCTGCATCCCAATCAAAATATGTGTAATGAATTTTTGCCCAAGGTAAAAATGGTACTTGACCAAGAGCATGAAAATCATATCCATCTAAAACTCTTTCAGTGTTTACACCAACCTTTGTTGAGCTAGAGATGGCTGAATAATAATTTGCGTAAGCCTCAAAAGCATTTGTTTTTAATTCTAAACCTATGCTTGACCTTGTGTTATCTTCGTCATCGGCATCTAAAAATAAATTTACACCTAAAATATAGTTGTCATTGAAAATTTTTCGATACCCTAAACCAATATTAACAGCAACTCTTCCATCGTTTCTTATGTAATAATGATTTAACTGCATTTGAGAGAAAAATGAGTGATCTTCTGATAATGAGAATGGTCTAAGTAACATTATAGAGTATTCAGGTTTTTTATTTTCTAAACCTTTAACTTTAACTTCTGTCGTACCAGGGCCACTCAAGAAGTCTGATATAGAATCTGCAGCGAAATTATTAATTTTTCCAATATTTTTTTTTACAACATCATCTACAACATCATCTACACCATCACTTCCCGCGTATGCTGTAATAGTAATAAAAAATATTAAAAGAACCTTCAACATAATAATATTATTGATGAAATTTATATAATTTTCAAGGGGTGATAAAGTCTTTATTTTTTATAGGGTTTTAAGAAAAAATTATAAAGATAAAATTAATTTTTATGCGGTAACGACGAGTGGTGTAAAACGATATTTAAGTTACCATTTGGCATTTTTTTATATGCCCAGCTTTTATCAACTTTCATAGTATCACCATTTTTATTGGTAAAAGTTACCCACCCCATCCAGATTGCAATATTTTCATCTATAAAAACATCTGAGGTTTTGGACTCAAATTTGCACCATGAATTTATTACAAAGCCGTTATCCATAGGGTATTTTGGATTATCACCAACAAAATAAGACAGAGCGCCTTCTAAATTTGAACGAAATGTCTGATCACTTCCACTCAAAGTTGGCTTAAATAATATAGGTCCGAGTTCGAAAGCATACAAATCTTGTAAAATTTTCCTTGCTACTATTATGGCTTCTTCGATACCTTTTTCTTCATAGGTTTTTGAAATCGAAATTATGCCATCGCCCCAGGCATTACGTGCTTCATCCATATCTTTATTATTTATCATCGCACTTCTCTTTCATTATTTACACGTTTTAATTTGTTGTATTAACTAGAAAATATTTTTATAAAAATTTTTTTAAATTTTAAGATAGTTTTAGGTTAGTAGTCCTAACATCTCTTCGGTGTATGTAAATTTTTCTCTTGGTTTTCCTTTTGGCTTGCCATTTTCAACTTCATGCTTATCTATAACTTCCCATTCAATAAAATTAATATATCTTACTTTTTTTGCATCTAAGATTTCACGAATTTTTTTATTTCCAAGCTTTTCTTTTTTATCATCTAACTTTTCTAAATCTAACATAAGCTCTTCGATGGTCTCATTAGCGCAAGCTTTGTTTGTGCCAATAATTCCACTTGGACCTCTTTTAATCCATCCAGCTGTATATAGTTGTGGGACAATTATTTTATTTTCATTATCTTCAGTAACTTTTCCTTTCACATTTGGAATAACGCCCCAAGCATCATGAAATGGCACTCCATCCAAAGGTACCCCTCTGTATCCAATACTTCTAAATAAAATTCCAGCTTTAAGCTCTTCTAATTCACCAGTTCCTCTGGCAGATTGTTTAAATGGTTCTCCTGAAAGTGCATTTTTTTCAAATACAACTGTCTCTAATTTATTTTTGCCTTTCAATTCCACTGGACTTCTTAAAAATTGTATATGGCATTTTCTTGGTTTTATATAAGGCTTGGTCCATGGGAAGCTTCTTGCTTTATGAGGACTTTTTGGCTCGGCATAACCAGCAAATAATTCATATATTTTTTTTGCCGCTCTTCCGTTTCGATCAGCGAGCTCTTCCTCACTAGAATTATTCAGAATTGCTTCACTTGGATCAACAAAAGTATCACACTCTTGTAACTCTCCAAACTCTTTAAGCTCTTTTGATGTCATTGCTCCTTGAGCAGGACCTCTTCTGCCAACAATATAGATATTTTTAACTTTACTAGTTTCTAAAACGTCTAGTGCATGTTGAGATATATCTGTATGTTTTAGCTCATCTACTGTTTTTGAAAGTATTCTTGCGACGTCAGCAGCAACATTGCCTTGTCCAATGATGACTGCATTTTCATGGGAAAGATCAAACTCTCTTTCTCTATATTCAGGGTGTCCATTATACCATGCAACAAACTCTGTAGCAGTATGACTACCTTTTAAATCTTCACCAGGTATACCAAGCTTCCTATCAGTTTCAGCTCCCATTGTAATGATTACAGCATGGTGAGTTTCTTTTAGAGCATCTACAGTTATGTCTTTTCCAACACTTACATTTCCAAAGTAATTAAATTCTTCTGGCTCTGCCATTACAGCAAATTTTTCAATACTTTTTTTGATTAATGCATGGTCTGGCGCAACGCCTGTTCTTACAAGTCCATATGGAGCACAAAGCTTTTCAATTAGATTTACTTCGACTTTTAAATCTGAATTAATTAAAGCATCTGCAGCATAAAATCCACTTGGACCGGCTCCAACGATTGCAACTTTCAAAGGGTTATCCGAACTTCCTAATTTGCTCATTTTTTTCACTCTTTATAAAAATTATAAACCTAATGCTTCTCTTTTATCTTCTGCGCCTTCAAGCGGCTCTAGAGTTTCAGTAATGTTTGGGGTTTCTTGTGATCTTTCTTCATTAATATCAACCCAATGCTCTTGTCCATCAGGCAGATCATCTTCTTCATAAATTGCTTCTACAGGACATTCGGGAACACAGGCGCTACAATCTATGCATACATCAGGATTGATGTATAACATCTCATCATCAACATGAAATGCCTCAACG
Source organism: Thiothrix sp. (assembly GCA_038141665.1). Lineage (GTDB taxonomy): Bacteria > Pseudomonadota > Gammaproteobacteria > Poriferisulfidales. The sequence goes on along the minus strand of JAYQIN010000002.1, from coordinate 11,391 downwards.
GGACAAACTGAAACGCAATCAGTAAATCTACATCCTCTACAATTATCTGTTACTACCGTTGTCATAATAAATGCTCCTAATTACTTTACTAAATTATATACCTACGCAGAATAAACTAAAAGTTCTCCACGATTCATTTCAATTGCATCTCCACTCCATCTATGAAATGAGCCATTAATAATTTTGTCATCTATATCAATCTTTGTATTTTCATTTATATATTTAAAGAATAATTTTAAATATGTTGGATTATATAAACAATCGTAAGAAAAGGTTGGCAATACTTCTAAATTATCTATACATATTATAGAGCCTCTTTTCATACCTGCTCCAGTCCTAATACCCATTTCTCCAAAAGTTAAAATAGTTCCTGATATCATATTTACTCCGGCAAAATCTCCGCAATTTCCACCTACAACCATTGTAGCTCCTGCCATTGCGTGGCCTAATTCATTTTTAACATTACCTTCAATAACGATCTCACCACCTGAGACACCTTTAGAGGCTCCTCTATATGCACTTGCAACACAATGTCCAGAATTTCCGGAAATATGAATTCTTCCCCCAGACATTTCAGGGGCAACCCAATCTCCAGTATTACCATTAACTCTTATAAACCCACCTGACATTGCCGAACCTAAATGTGCTCCAGCATTACCCTCAATATACATCTCTCCATCATGCATATTTGCACCTAAGTATTTTATTCGATTCATGTCGCCTTCAACTTCAAGCGCCTCGGTTTTACTTTTAGAAACAGAAAAAAAATCAGCTATATTTTCTTCTCTATTGCCATGAAAAATTTTAACTTTCTCAATTTCTTTAATCTTTAGTTTATTAATTACTGAAGGTGTAATGCTTTCAGCTTCTAAAGGAACATCAGGTTTTGTATGTAATTTTAATTTCATTATGTTTTTTTAATCTAGCAAATCCTTTAAGTGAAATTTATATTTACCAAGTTTACCACCAAAATTTCCAGCAGTTATCTGAGTGACTCCGTCTTTAGCAGCAGCATGCATTCCTACTTTCATTGCTTCTGCAACTGCTTTTTCATCAGAACCATCAACTACAATCTCATAACAAGTATGTACATTATCGGGTACGGCTGAATTTTTAACTACACCTTTTAAAGTGGGGCAATAGATGTGATTTGTTGATGCAACTAGATCTTTATATTTTGAACCAACTTTACTTCCACTTCTAACTACTCCTTTGGGAAAAGGCATAATAACATTTTCAACTCTTTTCATAACTTTTACAGCATCGTAACAAGCATCTAAACAATCTTTAACATTATCACCAAGAATATAAAAGTTTCCTCCTCCTACAGATTCTTTAACTCCAAAATTTTCATGAATTATAAATTCTCCATCAAAAACTGGGATTCTCCAGTATCTTTTGTTCTGGATTTTTTTTCCTATCTGATGACCATCTCCAAAATACCTTAAAGCCCCGCCAACGTTTACAGTATCTTCAGTTTCATACCCACTAAAACATGCTGTTGTTGGACAAGTCATTACACATTGTCCTATCCTTTCAATTAATCTTTTCCCTAAACTAGGTTTATCCATTGTAAAAACTAGAATGCTATAACCAGGTCTCCCATCTGGAGTTTCGTCTGGAGATAGCTTCATGTCTATACCTGCTTCACACTTACAACCTATCACAGAAGTTGCCATACCTGTCATTGCTCTAGCAGCACCTTCAGCCCAATAATCATTTTCTGCTGTAATAATTACTTTTGCAGACCACATTGAAAAAGCTTCTGCATATGTATCAACTATTTCTGTATTATTAATTTTCATAAATACTATTTTTCTTTTTTGTTTCTATTACCTTACCTGTGCCATGTAAATAATCATCTTGAATTGCGTAATTGCTATAAGAAACAGAATAAAAATCATCAAAGAATGGTTTTATAACTTTTTCTATTTCTCTATCATAATCAGGTGCTACACGTAGAACCTTTTTGTCCGTATAATCGCTAACAAATTCATGATCTGCTATTAACAATTGGCCTGCTTTCATAACGTATCTTGGCGCGTTAAACATTTCTTCTTTATCTTCTAGCATATCGTATATAGTAATATCAGCATCAGCGCCTACACCCAAATGACCTTTATCTTTCAAACCCAAACATTTGGCTGGGCCAGCTCTTGTAATAATGCATATTTCATTTAGTGTATATTCTCTTTTTAGCTCACCTAATATTGTACTGTTCATTGCTTTTTGATTTACACTTTTCATTGCTACTTTTCTAAATTCATAATCCATTAATAATTTTATTACTAATGGATAATTTGCAAATGATCCGCCATTTGGATGATCAGTTGACAGAACTATTCTCCACGGGTCTTTAGATAGTAAAAATATTTCTAAGCCTATAGCCCATTGCAATGCATGAGTGTAAATCATACCTTGATAATCAAAAGGTAAAATACCGCAACCACTTTCGCACTCTGTGTCTGCGTTTACCCATTTTTCTTTTTTATAACTTCTTAATAAATAGGTTAAAGGAGCATCAGCTGTCATAAACATTGCTTTACCAAACATTACTTGCCCAACATCACAAGTAATATTTTGATGGTCATTAACATAGTCTGTAATTTCTTTTGAAGCTGATTTTGGTGGTTTGCCTAGTTCACCTGCATAACTATTAAACTGAATGTGCGCAACATGTAGTCTTCTGTCGCCAGCAGTTTTCATGCTTTCTAAAGTTGTATCAAAGTTTCCACTGTGTCCTAAATTATTGCAATGTATATGCGGAGGATGAGGTAATCCTAACTCATGAACGGCATCAATAAATGCTTCAATAACTTTTCGTGGGGCTACATCTGTAGCTTTACTATCTTCATCAATACTTTTAACGTTAAGATTCTTGTGCCCTTTCCATGGCTCGTCTCCTCCTGGATTTACTAACTTAACAGTGTATGCTTTTGTAGCATTTAACCACCAGGCAACAGCCTCCTTAAATTCTGCATAACGACCTTCGTATATTAAACTTTGTAAAAAAAGATTATTTCCAAGTAAAACATAAAATCCATTGTCAATAATCGGAGTATCATACATTTCTTCGAGAGCATGCCTAGCAGTTAATGGCGGTACTGCAGCTTCCATCGCAGTTGTATAGCCTAATGTTGCATACCTATATCCAGTAGCAAAAGTTGAAGGAACAATACCTCCTGTTCCAGATTGTGTATAAGGAGTTTTAAAATGCGGGTCTAACCTATGATCTTCAGGCATTAATTTTCTAGCTAAATTTACTTTAGGTCCTGTGATGTGACAATGAATGTCAACGCCGCCAGGCATCACTGCCATTCCTTTTGCGTCGATAATTTTTGCTGCTTTTGAAACTTCAGAAACAATTTTTCCGTCTTTAATACAAATGTCGCAAACTTTTCCTTCGATTTCATTTGTAGGATCAAAAACAATACCGTTTATGATGCGAATTTCATTACTCATGATTAATTCAAACCTTTTTTAATTTTTTATATTTATTTAAACGTACTCACATGTATTTACGAGTTGCATATGGCCTATTAGCTTTTTTAGACAACTCATTAACTTTTTTTCTAAGTTTTGTTAGCACCTCTAGATCACTAGGAAATGGTGAATCAAACGCAGGTCTCAAACTAATCGGAACATCATCCATTCTATAAACTGTTCCACCAGTATTAATACCATAAGTACTAGTTTGAATAGAAACATGTGCAGCTTCACTTGTCGGTGTGTTTTTTGTATCTATAGATATTAATTTGCACTTATCACTTGTTATATGATCAATTGCAGGCTTTGGGAAATTTGCTACTGGATCACTTGCTATAATTAAAGCAGCATCTGCTTCTTTTCTTGTCAAAGTATCTACAGTTGTAAATTCACCAGGATTAAATCTTGGATGGCCTCTACTAAAGTTAACTCCAAATGGGTAACCAGTTTGCCAAGAAACAACATTGTCCGCACCAGTAACATTTCCATGCCCTCTTGCTGGTTTTGCAACGAAATGTGTGAATTCATTTAGATCTGTTGCTAATGCCATTAATGCTCCAGAATTAAAATGCCTTCCTCTAGTCATTGTCAAACCCATTCCAAAGAATATAACTCCATAATTACAATTCTTCATTTTATTAAAAAGGTCTTCAGCGACTTCTTTATCTATACCACAAATTTCTTTACAATTTTCTGGAATAGCCACCCCTTTACAAGCAGCTCTTAAGATCCACAAAAATTCAAAATCTTTACCTGGTTTTATTTGCAAAAATATATCAGCAACACCTGCAGTTTTTGTATGTCTTACATCACAGATCACAACTGTACGATCATCTTTCCCGTTAGGAGTAAACATACCTTCTGGTGTAACAGCATATCTTGCAAAATGTCTTGGGTGTGCTTCAGCTGGATTACCGCCCCAATACATTACAAAATCAGCTCTATTTTTTACTTCACCCAAAGTCATACTTGGCTCACCAACTCCTTGAAAAGCCATGCCTGATGGGCCATGACAAACTGAAGTTGTTGTATCAATTGTGCCTCCACAATCATCCATAATTGGCGCGCATTGTCTTTGAGCTTCGCATATTGTGTCACTCATTCCGTATAGTATTGGAAACTTTGCATCCATTAAAACTTTTGCAGCTTCATCAATTGCATCATCTAAAGGAACCTCTTTTCCATCAATTCTTGCTATAGGTTTGTCTTCTATAACATGATTTAAAAACCAAGACTTTCCGAGTATGCAAGCATCTTTAGCTTTTGTGATAACTTTTTTATCCATGTCAACTGTCAAAGTTATATCATCACAACAACACCCACAAAAAGTACAAGTTGCATTCTCTACAATTTTTTCATTTACAATTTTATTATCTTTTGTTGCCGCACTCATAAAATCTCCTTTAACTAAATCTTCTCCTTAACCAACTGCAGTTTTTGGTGGTAAAGCAGTCTTCTTCTTTACACCTTTTTTAACAAACTCTATATCTATAGTCATTCCCTTCGAAGCTGGCATACCGGTAGAACAAGTCTCTCCATCAAATAAGCAACTTGATGGCGGACCATAAGGAATGAATGCATAACCCACAGGAATTTTACCTTCTCTTAGAACTTTTAATTGGACTTCAGTTTCGCCAATATGATTACTAATCTTGACTATATCAGCTGTTTCAAGACCCAGCTCTGCTGCGTCTTCGAAACTAATTTCAAGCGTAGTTGTGACTCTAATATACTCTTCCTTAAGCTTACCCTTATTCAGCCCCACTCCTTGTTTTGCAGAGCGGCCTGGTATAAGTATTAGTTGTCCATTCATTGCATCATTACGTTTTTCCTAAGCTTCTTTAAATACTCAAATATTGTTATTTACCTATATTAACTTATGCTTATTAAGATAACCTATTATGGGTAATAAAACAACTGTCTTAATATTACTATAGTAGTATATGGAGCCGCCTGTCAGAATCGAACTGACTACCTGCTGATTACAAAACAACTGCTCTACCAAATGAGCTAAGGCGGCAATTTCTACTCTTCAAATACTAAAACACCTTCAAAAAGAAGTGATTCTACATGGATTACAGGGTAGTTACAATTGTCTAAAATGCTTTTAGAATTTCCTCCAGTCACATAAATATCTGGCGTAATATTTCTACATTCAATCATCTTGTCTAAAATATTATTTATCGAATGATATGCAGATATTGTAGAGCCATTTTCAATGCTAGATCGTGTGTTAGATGAAAAAATTCCTTCGATTAGCTCATCATTTGAAAAATCAAAATCTAACATTTCCATAAATATACTATCAATAAGTTCTTTGCTAGGGAGAATAATACCTCCTATGTGATTTTTGTTGGAATCAAGATAGTCAATTGTTGTAGCCGTTCCTGCATCAATAACAATAATGTCTTTGTTTGTTTTTACGGATGCTCCTACTAGGTTTAAAGCTCTATCTACGCCTAAATTATTTAAATTATTTTTATATGCTAAGGAAATATATTTATTGCAATCTTCAGAATTAATAAATTTTATTATCTCTTTAAGATCACTCGGTAGCTCATTCGTGATTAGTTGCAAATCAGTTTCTTTAAGTACATTGCAACAGACAACTTTCTCGCAATTAAATTTTTTAACAATAGCACTTAAATTATTTAATTCAGATATATTTTCATAACTATTTCTTTGAACTGAAAAAATATTACCATCTTGAAAAAGAGCTAATTTATAGTTAGTGTGTCCAAAATCAATTGCGCAAAAATTCATCTTTGATTATTTCAACCTCATTAAAATTATATAGGTGTATTTTTTCATCATGCGAGCAACATAATTGACCTAAATTATTTATACCCATTAGTTTTGTTTTTATTTTCTTACTACCAATTTTAATATTTTTTAATTTATTGTAATTATAGTCTATATTATTCCAGTCTTCAGAAAGTTTTTGGTAATCGCAATTTTGAAATTCAGACAATGACTCAATGACCGCATTTAGAAGAATTGCAGAAATTTTATTTCTATTGCAATGATCTATATTTTTCAAAGACAAAAGATCTGCAATGTTTTGACTTACATTTTTTTTATCGTCTTCAGAAACTTTTAAGTTTATCCCAATGCCAACAACTAAAAATATTGTTGAATCTTTTTTATAGACAATGTCAATTAATATTCCCCCTAATTTTGACCCATTATAAATGAGATCATTTGGCCATTTGCATTGAATCCCTAAAAATCCGTTGTTTGATAAATTTTCTACTAATTTTACAGCTACATGATAATTTAGCATATGAGGTATTTTTAAAGCTTTGTCATAATTCCATGCTACGGAAAAGCAAATATTGCTTTGTGCAGCAATCCACGATTTATTTGATAGCCCTCTACCTTTGTATTGGTTTTCAGCAAAGCATGCATGTCCATTAGGATATATACAGTTTTTCTGCATTAAAACATTGTTTGTAGAATCGACTTCTTCATATACCTGAATAACAGGTACAAGCATTTTTGATTCTAATGAAAGAGAATCACGTATATAATATGGATTTAGTAAATCATCAGTATTTTTCATGGAAAAACCTACAGCAAAAAATTTTATCACTAATATTATTGATAATGATAATAACACTAATAAATTTGGTGGGCGAGTTAACACCAGATTTCCGCCCGAACCTAACGGTTATCTTCATATAGGCCATGCCAAATCTATCTGTTTAAACTTTGAAATTGCAAAAACTTATAACGGTAAGTGTAATCTGAGATTCGATGACACAAATCCAGAAAAAGAAAATATTGAATATATTGATTCCATTAAAAATGATATTGAATGGCTTGGTTATAAATGGGATTCAATACATTATGCATCAGATTATTTTGAACAACTCTATGCTTATGCGCAAAAACTTATTGGGAATAACTTTGCTTACGTTGATTCTTCTTCATCAGAAAGAATAAAAAAAGAAAGAGGAACTCTTACAGAGCCAGGAATAAAAAGTAAAGACAGAGAAAGGCCTCCTGATGAAAGTTTAAAAATATTTGAACAAATGAAACAAGGGAAATTTAATGATGGGGAATATGTTTTAAGACTAAAAATAGATATGTCTTCGCCAAATATTAATATGAGAGATCCAGTGATATATAGAATAAAAAAAATTGAGCACCATAGAACACAAAATAATTGGTGCATTTATCCAATGTATGATTTTACTCATTGTATTTCTGATGCTATTGAGAATATTACACATTCTTTATGTACACTAGAATTTGAAGATCATAGAGATTTATATGAATGGATAATTGAGAAAATTAATCATGAAAACAAACCTCAGCAAATCGAATTTGCTAGATTAGCTCTTGAACACAATTTAATGAGTAAAAGAAAATTAAACGAACTTGTTGAAAAGAAATTTGTTGAAGGTTGGGATGACCCAAGAATGCCAACGCTGTCTGGAATGAGAAGAAGAGGATACACTCCTCATTCCATAAAAGATTTTTGTAGTCGAATTGGAATTACAAAGAAAAATAGTGCTATAGAAATGGGTGTTTTAGAAAATAGCATTAGAGAAGAGTTAAATATTTCTGCAAAAAGAATTATGGGTGTTTTAGATCCTATTAAAATCACTATAACAAATTATCCAGATAACGAATCAGAAATAATAAAAGCAGCATATAATCCAAATGATGAAAATGCTGGTCAAAGAGACATTACTATCTCAAAAAATTTATATATTGATAAAGAAGACTTTATGGAATTTCCAGAAAAAAAATATTTTAGGCTTGCGCCTGGTAAAGAAGTGAGACTCAGACATGCTTTTAATATTACATGTGAAAGAGTGATTAAGGATAATAACGGCGAAATACTTGCACTAGAATGTATTTATGATCCAAATAGTAGAGATATGAGCAAGGGAAATAAAGTTAAAGGGATGATTCATTGGGTTGATGCTAATAATTGCATAGACGCACAAGTTAATGTTTATGATAGACTTTTTTTAGATCCTGAGCCATCAAGTACTGAGGATATAAATAAAAATTCTCTATTAGTAAAAAAGAATGCAAAAATAGAAAAGAATATTAATTTAAATAATGAAAATGAAAGGTATCAATTTGAAAGAGTTGGATACTTTATAAAGGATAACAAGTCTTCAAATGAGGAAATTATTTATAATAAAATTGTCTCGTTAAAGGATTCATGGAAAAAAATAAAAAAAGGAGTTTAAATGAAAATAATTAGATGGGTTCTTGGAAGGGTTATTTTAATTTTGGACTTTATAACAAGACCAAAAAAAATAAAGAGAAAAGCTGTTGAACAAAAGAAATTAGATGAATTGCTAAGTAACCATAGCATGTATCAATTTCATACATGCCCCTTTTGTGTAAAAGTCAGGAGATATTTAAGAAAGAATTCTTTGAATATTGAAATTAGAGACGCTAGGAACAATTTAGAGCATCGCGAAGAATTAAAAAAATTTGGGGGGAAAATACAAGTACCATGTTTACGTATTGAAAATTCACACAATGATGTTAAATGGCTTTATGAATCCGACGATATTATTAGCTATCTTGATAAAGTAATACAATCTTAAATTGCTAGACTTATAAATTAAAGATATGTAATCTAATCAAATCTTAAAATTATCAGGAGTAATTATGACTCAAGCAACAGCAAGACATATTTTAGTTGAGACAGAAGAACAGTGTCTTAGTTTAAAAAAAGAAATAGAAGACGGGCTAGATTTTGCAGAAGCTGCAAAGACTAACTCATCTTGTCCATCTGGCGGGAATGGCGGGGACCTTGGCTCATTTAGTCCTGGACAAATGGTGAAAGAATTTAATGATGTTGTTTTTACTGGAGAGCTTAATAAAGTTCACGGGCCTGTTCAAACACAATTTGGCTATCATTTAATAGAAATAACCAGCAGAGAAGATTAAGTTTAATATCTTTTATAGATGCCAGTGAAAATATCTATATCTGATTCTACAAATATCTCATTTTTATCAAATAAAAATATTTTTATACCATTCTCAGTAATTTTTTCTTTAGAGAAAAAGTTACTTGAAAATGTGTAATTAATTTCGCTAAATCCATTTAGATAATGCCAGGCATATCCTTGAAAGATGTACGAATCATCGTTTTGCTTTGTCAATATAATCTCAATGCTTTTTTGTGGATCAACTATATTTTCACTCCAATCAATAGAATCAATATGTCTAAATCTTGTAAAATTTTTATTAATTTCTTTTTTTACCGTAAGAAATTCAGAAAAGATATAACCTTCAGTGTTATTATGGGAAACTAAGAACCATTTTCCAAATCTATAATTATTTACAATTTCTACGTTATCAGAATTTAAAAGATTTAATCGAATAGAAATATTTGGCTTAAGAAAAAATTCTTTTTTTATCAGAACTCTTTCATTTTTTTTTATTTTTTTTAGTACTTTGCTATTGTTTGAACTTATTAAAGGAATATCTCTCATATTTATATTGTTTTTATTAATAATCCCGTATGTATTTAGTTCTTGGTAAGTTGTGATCATATCTTTCGGTATATTCTCAAAACAATTTTGATATATGCTTTTACAACTATCTAAATTTGCAAAAGCATTTGTACATATTAAAAAAAATGAAAAAATTCTTATTAGGGATCTAATCATATTCGTTATCTTTCCATTGTCTTGTATATTTAAAAATCTCAGATTCTTGCTTTATCTTAATATTAAAGTGATTTTGTACTGAATTTATAACATCTTTATGGTCAAATCTTAAAAAAGGATTAATTTTTAACTCATTTTCTAATAGTGATGGAACAGAATATCCGCCTTCTTCTAAAATTCTTTTAACTTCTTTTTCTCTAGCAATTAGATCACAATTATTTGGATCTATTAATTTTGCAAAACCAATATTATCTAAAGTGTATTCATGCGCACAATAAATTAAAGTTTCTTTTGGTAAATTCTTTATCTTTGTTAAGGCTTTATGCATATCTTCGTATGAGCCTTCAAATAATCTTCCGCATCCACATGAGAACAAGGTGTCGCCGCAAAAAAGTTTTTTATCAAAATAATAGGCAATATGACTATTTGTATGCCCTCTAACATCAAGTACTCTGAACTCTTCATTAAGTGAATCTAATTTTATTATGTCTTCATCTTTAATAATATTATTTGCAGGGATTCTGGGATCTGAAGGGCCAAAAATATTTACCTCAGGAAATACTTTTTTTAACTCCGATACTCCACCAATATGATCATTATGATGATGTGTTATTAAGATATCTGTTAACTCTAAATTATTATCTTTCAAGGATTTTATTACAGGGACACTATCTCCAGGATCAACGACAACTGCACTTCTATTGTTGTCTTCGAATATCAGCCAAAAGTAATTATCTGTAAATTTTCATATAATTGATTAATGCTTAACATTAATTTCTTTTTATCTTTTTCTCCAACAGGATCAGCTAACCCCCAATGAATCATATCTATTTTGTTTGGCCAAATTGGACATACTTCCTTTGCCGCGCTATCGCAAACTGTTATCAAGATATCAATTTTAGGATATTCTTTTTCTAGAAAAACATCCCAGTTTTTAGAATGTAATTTTTCAACTGGATAACCAAGTTCTTTACAAAATGTAAGGACACCTTGATTGATTTTTCCAGAGGGTTGTGAGCCAGCAGAAAAGCCGTTAAATTTATCACCATAGAAAGTATTTGTAATAACTTCACTCAGTATCGATCTTGCTGAGTTACCGGTACATAAAAATAAAATATTTTTTTTTCATTATTTATTTATATATATTTATAAAGTGTTATTAGCATACAAGGTATATATTACAAATTAATTACAACTACATAAAAAAAGAATATTTGCTAAAGTAACTGTTTATAAGGAAACTTACTATGTCAAAAAA